>CACZBX010000011.1 GCA_902779535.1 uncultured Bacteroidales bacterium | reverse complement strand
TTACATGAATCTCAGCTGCATTCGGCAGAATTCAAGCAAGCTTGATTCTGCACTCATTGGCATGAGATTTCTTCTTTGGTTCGGTTTCTTCTTTGCTCGTGCAAAGAAGAAATGAACAAGACTCCGCAGCGGGTCGCAGACCCGCAATTAACCACCCTGTGGATTGCAAATCCACAGGGACGAGTGTCGTTATCGTTCCCGTTATCACTACGATGTCCTCGGGGATTTGTAATCCCCGAGACTGTAAATGCGGATATGTTATCCGCGCGGGTCGCAGACCCGCTGTTAATCCCCCTGTGGATTCGAAATCCACAGGGACAAAATATCCACAGGGACATTCTATAAACAAATGGGCCGACACATGGCCGGCCCATTTATAAATTACTACAGAATTAGATTCTTATTTCTTTAGCAAATCAAAATATTTGTCCAACAAGCATTTTGCAGCGATGAACGATGTTCGCTTACCCATCTGTACATCCTGTTCAGCCTGTTCCAACATCGTACTGATCACCTCGTTCTGGTAGAAGTTATTCTTCAGATGTTCATTGATACTCTCGTACATCCAGTACTTTGCCTGCTCGTTTCGACGGTAATCGAAGTACCCATTGTTTTTCACAAACACGAAATACTGGTCGATCATATCCCAGATCTCCTTGATACCCAGCCCATAGAAGCCGGAATATGTCAGCACCTTCGGTGTCCACCCCGAATCTGGCATTGGGAAATAGTGAAGCGCATTCCGGAAGTGGGTAGCCGCCAACTGTGCCTTTTCGATATTGTTCCCATCAGCCTTGTTGATGACGATTCCATCAGCCATCTCCATGATTCCACGCTTGATGCCCTGCAGTTCATCACCCGTTCCGGCCAACTGGATCAACAGGAAGAAATCGACCATGCTATGACAAGCCGTCTCGCTCTGTCCGACCCCCACGGTTTCGACGAAGATTTTGTCGAATCCACCAGCCTCACAAAGGATGATGGTCTCCCGAGTCTTACGAGCCACGCCACCCAACGAGCCTGCAGATGGACTAGGACGGATGAAGGCATTCGGATGAACCGACAAGTGCTCCATGCGGGTCTTGTCGCCGAGGATACTTCCGTGCGACCGTTCACTACTTGGGTCGATGGCCAGCACAGCCAGTTTCCCACCTTTCTCCAGCACGTGCAGACCGAAGACATCGATGGACGTACTCTTACCTGCTCCCGGCACGCCACTGATTCCGATGCGAACAGAATTGCCGGAATAAGGCAGACATTTTTCGATGACCTCTTGTGCAATAGCCTGATGCTCGGCACGTACGCTCTCCACCAAGGTAACAGCACGACTCAGTACGGTGATATCACCTTTCAGGATTCCTTCCACATAATCATTGACAGACAGTTCACGACGAACTTTCCGATGTTTCATATAGGGATTGATGATGGATGGCTGAATAACTCCATCATTCACTTTCAGGCCTTTGTACTGTTCATCATTCTCAGGGTGTTCCATAGTTATTTCGTTATCTTATATTCACTCTTATGACTTTCTTCGGGCTCTCCGGATCATTCGAGATGATCAGTACCCGAGGTGTATTCTTCACATCTTTCAAGTGTGAGCCATCAACGGTGATCTTGAGTTTTGTCTTCTTGTTCGGGGCCAACACTCGTTTCTTCAGGTCTGCTCCAAGTGCACCGTTAAGCACCTGTAAGTCTAATATCTTCAGGTCCGATTTACCTACATTCCGAATCTCAACCGTCAACTTCCGTATTTCTGTCTCACGGATTCCCTCTACGTGCAGCACATCTTCAGCAATCTGGATCTTTGCCGGATTTAGTCGTTCTGCAGCCGTTTGATGTGAGAAATCAGGAAGGTTGATCACCGACACAGGAATCTCGTTTTCTGAGCCAACGACATCTCCCGGGAAACGCGACAGATAGACAGAAGCCGTAGTCACGCCCAACTTTGGCAGTTTCTCGCTATCCAAGGTCAGCACCATGGTCCCCACCATGTTCTTCCCCACTTTCTCAGGGGAGATCTCTGCCGAAAGATACGGAGGCAAGTGCATTAGTGCCGGTTCATACGTCTTGCCGGTACCATTCATCACCTTTAGTTCAATGGTAGGTTTCTCACCTCGATGAACATCATCGAACTCTATCGAAGCACGATTCAGACGGAGCGAACCAATCTGGAAAGGATACTTGGAAACATCCTCAAGCATTTCCGTGGCCACTTCTCCACGAAAGGCGAGATAGATGGGCTTATCCGAGGCATTGGTATATACGGCAACGTCCTTATAGAAATGGCCCAACAATTTAGCATCATACACCACACTCACCTCTCCCGACTTATGAGGAGCAATCGGTCCACTTGTCCACTTAGCCTCGCTACAGGCACACGAAGGAACCACCCTCTCGATGACGAGAGGCTGATTTCCCGTGTTAGTCAACTGATAATGTACCGTAGCAGGTTGTTTCCACAGCAACATTCCGATATTCTTATCCTGGGCATCAAACTTTGCCACAGGCTGTGCGTGTCCCATAACGACGACACACCAACTAAAAAGTACCCAATAGAATATCTGCTTCATGAACAACCTCTTTTTGAATGTGAGAGCAAAGGTACAAAATTATCCTACACTCGCAAACATTCAATCAGATTTAACGCCTTCTACTGGCCGAGCCTTGCTGTGAGTCGGTATTGCTTCTGGTAGTTGTCGTCTGCTGCTGGTTCGTACTACGAGTCTGCTGATTGTAGTTCGACTGAGTACGGCGGGTACTTGCGCTCTGTGCCTTACGCGTGTCGTTCTTCTGTTGCTCGCGTCCACCTCTTACCGCTTCGCTCTTCGACTTGCTCGGTACGGTCTGTGTCCTCGTATTCGGCATCTGAGGCGGTTGGTTTCCCGGTGTATTCATATAAGACCGTCCTTGATACGGGCTATGATGATACTGCTTATGAGCGCCCTTGTACGTACTGTAAACCGTCGGAGCATTCCGGTAGTACCTGTTCCGTGGATAACGATTGTACACCACCAACGTAATCGAGTTGGAAACGCGATGAACAGGACGGTAGAAATAGTCCAAAGCAAGGAAACGCTGATACTGAGCGACTGTCAGCACATACTGCAAGTCGTAGTTCCGGCGCTGCCAGTAATCGCCGAAGAAATCAGCATGATTACCTAAGCTCAACAGATAATCCAAGTTGATCTCGTAAATTGCATTATACTGATCCATCGTCAAGTTCAACTCGTAAGCCATCTTATCCGACAGGTACAAAGCCTCCGACCTGGCACGGGAATAACTCATTCCCGCATCTTCATACACCCCACACGACGATAAGACCGAAGTAAACACCACCGCGAAAATCAAGGTCCATTTTTTCATATCGCACTCATTTTTAGTTTGTATTCTTGTAACAATCTCTATTCTTTTATTTTTCAAATTTACAAAATAGTTTTCATATATCCAACTTTTGAGTCAATTATACCACAATTTTCAACACATTTCATTGACGATATTTTGATGCTTACATTCTTAAATCCACGACGGCAAATTAGAGAACAAACCAGGTGATTCCTGACAATAAACAACAAGCAGTAAGTCGACATAAACCAACAACTTTTTTCGTCCCATTGATTTACTATGCCTTTCAAATCCGTTCTCAGCTGTGTCAACGAATAGTAAATTAAGTTTTATTATGATTCGTGCGCCTTTATATCTTATTCTCTTACAACACTTTATAACTTATTATAAAAACAGTTAGTAAACAGTTTACAGATCAGTTAAATAGAGAGCATTCACATTATATTGATTTTCAGGAAACTAGCCAAGCGAAGAACTATTTTAGTTCGTAAACTAGTTAACAGGTTAGTTAAATTTTCAGCGGTTTTCTTGCTAAATTCACCTTATTAAAAATATTTATAAATAAATATTTATATATTATATATTAAAAAATAAAATAAAATGACGAATAAAACGCGCACGCGTGTTTTTTAAAAATTCTAAAAGAGCATTTTAGGGCATCGGGGCACCCCGCAAAAACCGAGTTTTTGGAGCAAAACACTCAGCCTTTGAGCAAAAAGATTCGATAAATGAAGGCAGAAACTCGATAAATGATCGTATTATACGACAAATGGTCAAAAAACAGTTCCCGTTCCCCGTTATCGTTCTCGTTATCGAAACAATGTTCTCGGGGATTTGCATTGTTTGCTTAGCTTGTCCTCGGGGATTTGCAATGTTTACTTAGCTTGTTCTCGGGGATTTGCAATCCCCGAGGCAAGTAACTAGCGGATATGTCATCCGCGCGGGTCGCAGACCCGCAGTTATCACCCTGTGGATTCGGAAATCCACAGGGACAAGCCTAAAGGCCGGAAGAATATTAACGGAAAAAATCATGGGAAATCACTTCGCCCTCGGGGATTTGCAATCCCCGAGGTAATCATTGCGGATATGCTATCCGCGCGGGTCGCAGACCCGCAGTTATTCACCTTGTAGATTCGGAAACCCACAGGAACAAAACAATCCACAGAGGCAAATGTTGTGATTGTTCCCGTTCGAATTTTGCACTTTCTGACACTTTTTGACCATTTGTTGACTGTTACGACCATGAACGACCAAAATCGGACATTACCACTTTTCGATATCATATCTGTGCAGTAACAAGTTCATGAACAAACAGCGTTCTTTGACATGTTGAAATCTTAAGAATTTACTTTCAAGCTATAAAAAGGCTATTCACGACTCTTTTCCCCCGTTTCACTTACTTTCTTCTTTCATATCACACATAGAGATTGTATCATAACCGAAATAATAACGAAGAATATTAATTAATACAAAAAAAATATAGGTGAGATATAACAATATCAGATTATTCTAAAAATAATTTAAGATTTTATTCCATTTTTTTGGTTTTTATAAAAATAGTCTGTATCTTTGTATTAATAACTTTAATAAATAATTAATATAATTAAATTTAATGTTCCACTAATAATTATTGCCTATGAAGAACACAACAAGTTAATCGAACATTAGTCTGTTACAAAAGGAAAAACTATCCACACAGACTTTCCCTAAAAATTTAGTAAAATCCTATTTTCAGGAGAACTGAACAATAGGAAATATTAACCTTATCTAATCTAAAAAGTACAATGAACAATGGTTTTTGTAGAGCATTGACTCTATTGTCATTTATTCTGTGCACGACATTTGCAATCGCGCAACAGAAGACTGTTTCCGGTACTGTTGTTGACCAGTCCGGAGCGCCTCTCATTGGCGTTAACGTAGTCGTAAAGGGTACTACTACCGGTATCATTACAGATGTTGATGGTAATTACTCTTTGTCGGTACCAGCCAATTCTACTCTTGTTTTCTCTTACATTGGATATAAGACTCAAGAAATTGCAGTCGGCAACCAGGTAAAAATCAACGTTACAATGCAAGAAGAATCAGAGCAAATCGAAGAAGTCGTAGTCGTTGGTTATGGTACTCAAAAGAAAGTGACCGTAACAGGTGCCGTAGCCAGTGTAACTGGTGAGAAACTGACAGCATCCCCAACTACGAACTTGTCTAACGGTATGTTAGGTCGTTTGCCAGGTGTTATCGGCTTCCAGCGTTCTGACGAGCCGGGCGGTGGTGCAACTACCATCCGTATCCGTGGTAACAACACATTAGGTAGCAAAGACCCGTTGATCGTAGTCGATGGTATCGCTGACCGTGCCGGTGGTATGAACCGTATCGATCCTAATGATATCGAGAGTATATCTGTGTTGAAAGACGCTGCCGCTTCTATCTACGGTTCCCGTGCTGCAAACGGTGTAATCTTGATCACTACAAAGAAGGGTAAAGAAGGAAAAACAAATGTACAGTTCACTGGAAGCTACGGTTTCTCTAAACCAACTTTGTTGCCTGAAATGTGTGATGCTTACGAATACGCTACCATGATTAACGAAATTCAGCCAGGTGCTTATTCAGATGAGGAGCTGGCTCTCTATAGAAATGGTAACGACCCATGGGGACACCCAAATACCAATTGGTACAAAGCAGTTATCAAAAACTTCTCTCCGATTTACCGTGCTGATTTAAGTATCAATGGTGGTACAAACAAGATGAAGTATTATGTAAACTTTGGTACAAACGGTGAAGATGGTATTTATAAGCACTCAGCAAACCGCTATGACCAATACGGAGTACGTGCGAACTTAGACTTTAAGTTGAGCGAGTATATCAGTTTATCATACGGTACAACCGCTCGTTATCAATATACTCAGTATCCTGCTAAGTC
This sequence comes from uncultured Bacteroidales bacterium, assembly GCA_902779535.1. GTDB lineage: Bacteria > Bacteroidota > Bacteroidia > Bacteroidales > Bacteroidaceae > Phocaeicola. The sequence goes on along the minus strand of CACZBX010000011.1, from coordinate 53,521 downwards.
CGCAAGTTCAATCTTCTCTGCTATTCGCCGTAGTAAACCGACATTGCCAGCATATTGGCCAACTGGTGAAGTAGGTCCGGATATCGAGTATGGTGATAACCCAGTAGCAACAGCATCAGATGCTGCCGGATGGAATCACCAAAAGAATTACTATATCCAGAACAATGTAAAATTGACCATCGATATTCCTTGGGTAAAAGGATTGAAGTTCACTGGAACAGCTTCTTACGATAAACGTTTCTATAACGGAAAGAACTGGAACCAACCAGTAGTATTGTATTCTTGGGACGGTGTAACTGAAGACTCATCAGGTTTGACTCCTTATAAAGCTTGGATTTCTGACCCACGTTTAACCCGTACAGATAATGACTTCACTGATTGGCTGCTCAATGGTGTACTGAGTTGGGATCGCACATTTGGTCGTCATACAGTAGGTATCATGGCCGGTATCGAAGGTCAGAGCAAAGATAGAGATTATTTGCAGGCTTATCGTCGTTACTTCCCATCAACAGCATTGACCGATTTGGATTTGGGTAGTGTAACCGGTATGACTACTGCAGGTAACTCTTACACAGAAACCCGTCGTAATTACTTCGGTCGTGTTTCTTACAACTACTTAGAGCGTTATCTGTTTGAGTTCGTTTGGCGTTATGATGGTTCATACCGTTTCCCATCCGAGAATCGCTACGGATTCTTCCCAGGTATCATGGCTGCATGGCGTGTATCTGAAGAGCCTTGGTTCAAGGAGAAAGTTAAATGGATGGATTATTTGAAGGTACGTGCTTCTGTTTCACAGACAGGTAACGATATCTTAACAGATGCTGATAGCGTTATTGACCAAAGTATCCAATACCTGAACACATTTGCTTTCCAAGGCACAGGTTGGATCTTCGGTACGAAAGAGTCACAACGTTTATATCCGTCACGTACACCAAACCCAAGCATCACCTGGGAGCGTGGTACAACTTACGATGTCGGTTTGGAAATGAAGTTCTTTGACAATCGTTTGAGCATTGAAGGCGACTGGTTCCTCCACAAACGTACAGATATGTTGATCACCCGTGCCGCTTCATTCCCACAGATTGCCGGTTTCACACTTCCTCGTGAAAACTTAGGTAAGATGCAGAACACAGGTTTCGATGCTTTAATTGACTGGCAAGACAAAGTTGGCGAAGTAGGCTACAATCTCTCTTTAAATATGTCATATGCTCGCAACAAGGTGACATTCTGGGATGAAATCAATAGCGATGATGTACCTGAATGGCAACGCGCAACTGGTCACCCAATACCAACCAGCGGTACATACGCTGCGTTAAGAGACGGTGGTGGTTTGTACTACAAAGCCGATGGTGTATTCAACACTCAAGAGGAATTAGACAATTATCCTCATTGGGCTGGTGCACAGTTAGGTGACGTGAAGTTCGTAGATATAAACAATGATGGCAAAATCGACTGGAAAGACCGCATCCGTTCTGACAAGAACCAGACTCCACGCTTTGTAGCTGGTTTCACCGTAGGCCTGAATTACAAGAACTTTGATTTGATGGCAATGTTCCAAGGTGCAATGTGCGCTGAAACTTACATTCAAACATGGTCTGGTACCGTAGGTAATTTCTTGAAAGAATACTACGACCAGCGTTGGACGAAGGATAATTGGCAATCAGAGCATCCACGTACATATGAGCGTGAGAATCAATACTGGATTAACAACGCTAACACGATGTTCTTGCGTAACAACGACTACATTCGTTTAAAGAACGTAGAAATTGGTTATACCTTACCTAGGGGTATCAGCAAGATAGGCGTATCGAAGTTGCGTTTCTTCATCAACGGACAGAACATCTTTACGATCTGTGGAGTACCGGGCGACCCAGAAAATACTGCTGCCAGCTTCGACTATTATCCACAGAGACAGTACTATAGTGTAGGTTTAACAGCTAACTTCTAAAATTTTACGAATATGAAGAATAAATTCAAATATATATTAATGACAGCCTGTGTTTGTGGTGCAATGAACCTTGTTTCTTGTAGTTCAGACTTTATGGATGTTAAGCCTCATGACCAATATGACCAAGAGGCAGTCTTTGAGGATGCCGGTTTGACCCAATCTCTTGTTAATAGTATTTATTACTACGCAAAGGATGGAGCTCGCGAGCATACGACTACCGGTTTAACCGATGATGCTTACTTTACCCACAACTACGGCCAGATTGCTGTTAACGAATCGACCGTATCAGGAGGTAACTTGCAATGGTACAGTCAATCCAACTGTCCTTTCCGTTGGGATCATGCATTCACAGGCATTTATTACGCCAACTTAGTTTTAGCTAACATTAATGACGTACCTGATAACGGCAGCGCAAGTCCAAGCGTAATGGAAGGAGAAACCCGTTTCTTACGTGCTTATATTTACTCTAATTTGCTCCGTGGATTCGGTGGTGTACCTATCGTAAAAGACGTTTTCGGTTTGGATGATGCAGAGGCCGTAAAAGTCCCGCGTAATAGCGTAGGTGAAGTGCTGGATTTCATTATTGAAGATTGCGAGAAAGCATTCAACCTATTGCCAGCATCAATGGAAGCAGGCCGTGCAAACAAATGGGCAGCCAAAGCATTGGAAGCACGTATGTATTTACATGTAGCCAGCGAATTGTACGCCGACCGCACCATCAACACTTTGAAATGTAACCAATACGACGGTGACCGTTCTCAATTGTATCAAAAAGCATTAGCCGCTGCTAAGGAGGTTATCAACAGCGGTAAATACTCATTGTTAGATTGTCGTGCCGGCAGTGTGGAGGAAATAGCAGACTTATATCATCGGATTGCTATTTCTAATAATTCTGAAACTATTTTTGCCCGCCAATTCGACTTGACTCGTGTAACGAACTGGATTGGTTTGCAACACGGTCCTAACGGTTACCACAACTGGTCTGGTACCACTCCGACCAACGACTTCGTTATGTCATTCGAAATGGCCGATGGTTCTGTTAGTGATGCCATGACAACCGTAGGCGAAAGAATGGATAGCAACCCATATTTGGGTCGTGAACCACGATTCTACGCCGACTTAGGTTTTGATGGTAGTGTCTGGGGACGTAAACGTGCTGCCGACGGTTATGCACTAGATCCTACTCCACTGGGCAACTTACAATGTGGTGTATACGAATTGTCATCAGGAGGTAAAGCTGTAGAAGCTGTATACTATCCGGATGCAACAGGTAACCCAACTAAACTGTGGAGTGGAAACGGAACATATGGTTGCGATACTCGTAAGGGCCCGATCGAGGACTGGAACGGCTCCTTCACTTCTTACTATGAGAAGAAATTGATTGATACAACTGTTGACGCTGCTAACTCCGCACAAGTTACTCCATATCCATACATTCGCTTAAGTGAGATGTACTTGATTGCTGCAGAAGCTTGCATCGAATTAGGTCAATTAGACGAAGCTATTACGTTTATCGATCCGTTGCGTGCTCGTATCAACATGCCAGACACAGAAGCAACATTGGCTGTCCGTGGACAATCGAAAAACCAGGCAGACATGCGTGACTTACTCCGCCGTGAACGTCGCTCAGAATTAGCATACGAAGATTCTCGTTACTTCGATGTTCGTCGTTGGATGATTGCAAATGTTACTCAGAACAAACCTGTTACGGGTATGAGTGTGTGGGCAACCTTGAAACCGGGCAAAACTGCATCTGCTCCTTACGTACACAATGAAGACATATGGGACTACCATTATGTGGTAAGCGACCTGTCTTATCGTGAAAATCGTAAATGGGATAATAAAATGTATTTTGCTCCAATCAATGTGAACGAAATAAATCGTACAGATGGAATTATCGTTCAGAATCCAGGACATTAATTCATAACCTATAAAAAAGAGAGCACGCTCCAAAGAACGTGCTCTCTTTTTGTAATATAAATAAAGGAAGAATCGCTCCATTTGTTTTCGTTATGTATATACTTTTATCTCAATTTTAGATAACGTCATTCCTCTTCTTTACATATATCTCCTCATACATTTTCTCACTTTTCATCGTCTTAAATAAATCCCATTCAGTTTTTTTAATTCTGCTTTTTCCTTTTGAATAAAATCCCTCCTATGTGATGACTCATACTGTATTTTTGCACTTAAATTGTGACTTTAAAAGAATACATTTATTTTATCACATAAAAAAACACTTTTTTTTTCACAAAAACATCGTTTTTTCAAGAAAAACTATTAACTTCATAGCGGCAATTTTAAACAATGAACCATGAAAAACAGAAAACTCAGAATGGGTATGATCGGTGGCGGAAGTGATGCCTTCATTGGTGCCATCCATCGTCGTGCCGCTTTAATGGAAAACGGAATTGATTTAGTATGCGGATGCTTTAGTATTAAACCTGAGATATCCCTAAGCTCAGGGCGAGAGTATTTTGTTCCAGACGATCGTATTTACTTTACTTGGCAGGAAATGCTTGAGAAAGAAGCTGCTATGCCTGCCGACAAACGCATCGATTTTGTGACGATTGTCACACCAAACAAGTTCCACTGCGAGCCCGCTCTTAAAGCATTGGATGCCGGATTCAACGTGGTTATCGACAAACCTATGACCTACTCGCTCGAAGAGGCTCTGCTCCTACGCGACAAAGTAAAGGAAACAGGATTAACTCTGGCGTTAACCCATGTCTATAGCGCTTATCCTGCTATCAAGGAAATGAAGAAACGTATTGCCAGAGGTGATATCGGAAAGGTTCGTCGCGTCTTTGTGGAATATTCTCAAGGATGGCTTACCCAACGTATTGAATTGAAGGGAGGCAACAATGCCGTTTGGAGAAACGATCCGAAGGCGGCTGGTAAGGGTGGATGTATCGGTGATATCGGTACTCATGCTTGGCACCTGACAGAGTACGTAACCGGAGCAAAGGTAATAGAAGTGTGTGCCGATTTGTTGCACGTCGCTGACGGACGTCCACTGGATGATGACGCCTGTGCTTTCATGCGCTACGATCAAGGATTTACCGGTTTGCTTCAGGCCACTCAGATTGCCACCGGCGAAGAGAACAATATCCGTTTGCGCGTGTATGGCGAGAAAGCCGGAATGGAATGGCGACAAATGGAGCCGAACACACTTTGGGTAAAATGGATTGACCGTCCAGCAGAGTATGTCAGAATGGGTAATGGATATGCTTCACTGACCGATTTCACGAAGTGGAACACACGTATTCCAGGAGGACACCCGGAAGGATTCATCGAAGCGTTTGCAAATATCTACCGCAACTTCGCACTCACCGTCCGAGCAAAAGCAAGCAACGAAACGCCAACTGAGGAAATGCTTGATTTTCCAACTGTTGAAGACGGCGTCAGAGGTATGCAATTCATCGAGACGATGGTTCGAGCCGGCTACGATAAAGATCAGAAATGGCACAAATGGGTAGAGAAATAACAAATTCTGACCAAATAGTTCCTTTTTGCATAAAAAAACGTGCATAAGGTTTGACTTTTAGGATAGATTTTGTAAATTTGACGCTTTGAAGGAATCACCTTTTTATTAAGGTGCGTATTATGTTATAAACAATTTCAATTATGTCGAAAGGTAGTAAAAAGAAGTTTTTACTGATTGGTCTAGGAGGCTTGGTCCTTGGTATAGCATTAATGATTGCATTTGATTGGATGTGGGAAGAAACATCAACCAACGAGTCGTGTATGGCTTGTCACTTCCATGAAAAAGCAGATGCCGCATGGAAACAATCTGTTCATTACAGCAATAACAAGAGCGGCGTGATGACCGATTGTGCAGCGTGCCATCTTCCACCAAAGGGAACATTCGCACATTTTACTGCCAAGGCAAAGATGGGCATAAAGGATATCTGGTCGTATATGACCAAAGATAAAGACAAGATCAACTGGGAACGAAAAGGTGAACTGGAATATGCTCAGAAGATTGTTTATAACGAATCATGTAAATCCTGCCACACAAACCTCTTCCCTACGGGTATCACCGATGAAGGTGTCAAGGCTCACCTGTATTACGAAGAAAATGAAAAGAAACTGAACTTGCAATGTATCAGTTGTCACCTGGATGCCGGCCACTTCAACCCGAACTACAAGCACGGGAAGATGGAAGGCATGGTCAATACAGGTAGTGGCGTAAGATATGATTCAGCTGCAGTCGTTACAGAGTTCGTAAACTTTACGGAAACCGTTCCGGGCACATCTGCTGCCATCAGCATGGTTGCCATTCCGGGTGGTACGTTCACCCTTGGTAGTCCGGAGGACGAACCGTTCAGGCAGGCAGACGAATCTCCACAACGAAAGGTTACCATCTCACCGTTCTTCATGGGTGAACTGGAAGTGACTTGGGATCAATACTGGGCATTCTATAACGAGACCATGTCGGAAGGTCGTACGGCTCCGGAAGTGGTCTTCGCCAACAATTCCCGTGAAGATGTCGATGCGGTATCTGGTCCGACACCTCCATTCGGATTCCCCGACCAAGGATGGGGAATGGGAACGCGTCCGGCTATTACCATGACACATTATGCTGCCGAAACCTTCTGTCAGTGGTTGTCCCTGAAGACAGGACGAAAATACCGTCTGCCGACAGAGGCTGAGTGGGAATATGCTGCTCGTGGTGGTACATCCACTCCTTACTTCTTCGAAGGTAGTCCAAAGAAATATACCAACGAAGGACTCATGAAGAAGATCTTCGGTATTGATACCACATCAATCAATGGCTATATCATCTATGCGAACAACAGTATGGACAAGACACAAGAGCCGGCACGCGTAAAGGCTAATCCATTTGGATTGAAGAACATGCTGGGTAATGTGATGGAATACTGTGCCGACAAGTACAAAGAGAATGCCTACGAAGGATTCAAGGAAGGTGCTGTCGACCCAATCAACCAAGAAGGAACAGAATTCGTGGTTCGTGGTGGAAACTATCTGGATGATGCATCCAAGTTGCGTTGTGCAGCACGTGGACATACCGAAAACGACAACTGGTTGAGGACAGACCCACAGAACCCGAAGAGTATCTGGTGGTACTCCGACATCAAGGGTATCGGTTTCCGTGTCGTATGTGAAGTTCCAGAAGGAATAAGTGCAAAATAAGTTATTATACAAACCTTTAAAATCAAACATCATGGGAAAGAAAAAAATTAGTAGAAGAGACTTTTTCTCATACTCAGCAATGCTTGGCGCAACGGGTATGATTGGTTCATCTTCCATCCTTTCATCTTGTACTGGAAAAGATAAAGGTCCGGTTTACACTCCGTTGAAACAACCAGGAGAGTATTATGTTCCAGAACTTCCTGACAAAGCTATCGAAGGCAAGCCTCTGAAAGTAGGTATGGTAGGTTGCGGTGGCCGTGGTTCAGGTGCTATCGTTAACTTGCTGGAAGCAGCCGACGGCATTACTGTTGTTGCTTTGGGTGATGTATTTGCTGACCGCTTGGAGAATGTCCGCAAGATGTTGGCAGAGAAGCACAACCAGAATGTTCCTGCAGAGAACTGCTTCGTAGGCTTCGACGCATACAAGAAGGTTATCGACTCAGGTATCGACATGGTTATCCTGACAACTCCTCCTGTATTCCGTCCTTATCATTTCCAATATGCAACCGAAAAGGGTGTTCACTCTTTCCTGGAAAAACCTATTGCTGTTGACTCAAAGGGTTACCGTACGATCATGGCAACTGCTAAGCAGGCAAAGGCTAAGAACTTAAGCGTTGTTACCGGTGTTCAACGCCACCACCAACGTCCATACGTTGAGGCATTCCAGAAGATCCAAGAAGGTTATATCGGTGAAATCACCGGTGGTAACGTATACTGGAACCAAGGTATGCTTTGGTATCGCAACCGTCAACCAGGATGGAGCGATATGGAATGGATGATCCGCGACTGGGTAAACTGGAAATGGCTTTCGGGTGACCACATCGTTGAACAGCACGTTCACAACATCGATATCTTCTTGTGGATGAGTGGCTTGAAACCTGTTAAGGCAACTGCATTTGGTAGCCGTCAACGCCGTATCACAGGTGACCAATACGATAACTTCAGCGTAGACTTCGAGTTTGAAAATGGTATCCACCTGCACAGTATGTGCCGCCAGATCGATGGCTGTAGCAATAACGTAAGCGAGTTCATCCAAGGTACAAAGGGTTCTTGGAATAGTGCTACTCACGAGATCAAGGACTTGGCAGGCAACGTAATCTGGAAGTTTGACGAGGAAGCAGCAAAGGCTCAGTTCAAACAACAGAACCCATACGTTCTGGAGCATGTAGATTGGGTAAACCACATCCGTAAGGGTGAGGCTCACGACGAAGCAGAGGCTACAGGTATCTCTACTCTTGCCGGTGTAATGGGCCGTGAGGCTGCTTATTCAGGTAAGACTGTTACTTGGGATGAAATCAGTGCTGCAGAGTTGGATTATATGCCAGAAAAACTTGAACTTGGTAAGATGGATATGTCGAAGTACACCGTTATGGTTCCAGGTATATCTGAAGCTGAAAAGTTACAGCAGAGACAACAGAGACAACAGAAATAGTAAAATGATTGCATTATGAATAGAAAACAATTTTTTCAACGTTCGTTTGCAGGTATGGCTGCCTTAGCAGCTACATCTGCTCCTTTTAGCTTGACTTCCTGTGCAGCTAAAAAGGAAGAGAAAAACAATGTTCCTCTGAACCTCTCCTTCCAAGAAGGGATTGCTCCGGGTGAAAGCCTCAACGAGAAGCTGGACTTCATGGAGAAGTTGGGCATCGTTGGTTTCGAGCCAAACGGACGTAACTTGGCCAACCGCGTTAAGGAGATTCAAGACGCATTGAAGAACAGAAACATCAAGGTTTCTGCTATCTGTGCCGGTTTCCAAGGCTTTATCTTGGCAGAAGACCCGAAGGTAAAAGAATTGTTCGACACCACAATGCGTGAAATCGTTGCCGCTGCCGGTGAATTAGGCTCTGTCGGTGTTATCATGGTTCCTGCTTTCAATGGACAGAAACCTTGCTTGCCTCACACCATGGAGACTCGCGAATATCTTTGCGAACAACTTCATGAATTAGGTGAATATGCCTTAAAGTGTGGTACGACCGTTATCTTGGAACCTCTGAACAGAAAAGAATGCTTCTACATGCGTTTGGTTGCTGATGGCGCCGCTATTGCTCGCGATGCAAAGAGCGAGGGTGTAAAAGTGATGGGTGACTTCTGGCACATGCAAGAGGAGACATCTGATTACGGAGCATTCTGGTCAGCTGGTCCGAAATATCTGCAACACGTACACATGGCAAGCCGTGGTCGTCGTATCATGCCGGGTGAAGACGGTGATTTGGATAACTACATTGACGGATTCCGTGCTTTGAAGGAAATGAAGTACGACAAGTACGTATGCTTCGAGTGTGGCACGAAGGGTGACCGTAATGTGACTGTACCTGCTGCTGTTGAGCTGTTAAGAGCTCAGTGGGAGCAAGCATAAGATTCATTATGGCTACTTCGTGGGGTTATAAGAAAGCTTTTATGCGCTGTGCCTGCATTTTCTTAGCAGGCACAGCGCTTCAGCTTTGTATAGGGGACTTGAATAATGCATTTCTGCATTACCCCTGGAGTGTGATTGCCGCACTTTTCTATGCATACCTATTGTATCTGATCTATTATCTTTCCGACAAATATCCTGCTTTGAGAAAGTTATACGATCACTATGCATGTGTCAGTGCGTTGGCGTCAATGGTTCTCATCACCATCTTCTTCGGTTCCATTGCACAAAATAGCGAAGCGACCGGATTCCTCAGTAAGATTGGCTTTACCCGCATGACCTCATCGTGGGGCTTTAATCTGCTGCTACTTTATTTTACCTCAACTTTAGGGTTAGGTGTGATCAATGACTTTGCACACATCAAACAGAAGAAATGGGTCTCTGTCCTCTCGCATCTATGTGTTTTCGTCATCCTGACAGCAGGCATCTTTGGGAGTGCAGACAAGAAATTCATCGAATTAACTGCATCACTGAATAAGCCAACCAGCACTGGAGTGGTAGAAGATACCGGTGAGGCTTATGATATACCGTTCGAGATTACCCTGAAAAAGTTTGAGATCGAAGAGTATCCTCCTCGCTTACGCTTAATCAATATGCAAGATCGGAATGCTTCCAAGCAATTCCTTTCCATTGAACAAGCCGGACAATCAAAGACATTCGGCAATTGGGACATCACCGTTGACCAATTCCTGGCTAATGCTATGCCCGACAGTGTGGGATATAGGGCAATGAGCCATGTAGGATCAGCACCCGCTGCTTTCGTAACCGCAACCAATCGGTTGACAAAAGCGACAAGCCAAGGATGGATTACCAGTGGTAGTTTCATCTTCGAGCCTGAACGGTTACAACTGACGCCGACTGAGATGGTGAGCATGTCGCCATCCATTCCTAAGCACTATCAATCGGATGTTCATCTAGTCGATAAGAAAGGCAACGAGAGGGATCTTGCCATTGAGGTGAACACCCCTGCACAAATAGGCTATTGGCAAATATATCAATACAGCTACGATACTGAACGAGGGAAATATAGTACCATCAGCATCTTCGAATGTGTACATGATGCATGGTACAGCATTGTACAAGTAGCCTTATGGCTACTCTTATTGGCAGGTGTACTGATGTTTTTTACCGCTGGTAGGCGGAGAAAGGAGAATCAGAAATGAGTTGGGATCAATTACCTATTATTTCATTGCTATCAATAATCTTTTGGATTAGTGGTATCTTCTTTGCTTTCAAAGGCAAGCAAGAGCGAACAGCCGTCATCCTTTCTTCTATCGGTACAGCCATTTTCTTGGTCTTCATCATCAGCATGTGGATTTCATTAGGCCGCCCTCCTATGCGTACGATGGGAGAAACCCGACTTTGGTATTCGCTGTTCCTCTCAATCATAGGTATTTTGCTATATGCACGGTTTAAATATCAGTGGTTGTTGGCTTTCAGCATATTGATGGCAGTTGTTTTCATTGGTGTGAACATTTTCAAGCCTGAGATACATGATCGTGCGATCATGCCGGCTCTACAAAGTGCATGGTTTGTCCCTCATGTGATTGTCTATATGATGGCATATGCCCTATTGGGAGCCAATGCTGTCTTTGTGCTTTATCTCTGGTTCCGACCGAAAAAGCATGTCATCACACCACAAGAGCTGAGCCTTTGCGACAACCTTATCCGGATTGGATGGGCTTTCCTGACGTTAGGGATGGTCATGGGAGCATTATGGGCTAAGCAGGCATGGGGTGATTACTGGTCATGGGATCCAAAGGAGACTTGGGCTTTGGCAACATGGTTCAGCTATCTGCTTTACCTACACCTCCGCCAAAGAGTTAAAGATACAGACGTCCTTTTCGCTGTCTCAATCTTTTCATTCATCTTATTGCAGATGTGCTGGTGGGGAATCAATTACTTGCCATCCGCACAAGGAATGAGCGTACATACATACTAATGTTAACGTAAACATAAAACGAGAACGATAACTAACGTTTGGGTTATCGTTCTCGTTATCGTTTACGTTATAACACAGTGATCACTTGTCCACCACTTCTTCCACTAAATTCAGGAGCATAGGCTGACTGAATGGTTGCAGCTCCCGCACCGTACACACCTTTTCTATTTATATATACCTGATATTCGATGACGTACTCACCTTTTCTGAACACATCCACGAAGAAGAGGGTGGATGCATCTTTCGTGCTTTGGTACATTCCCAAGCCACCTTTCCAACGATATCCGGAAAGCACATCGATCGGTTCCATACAAGCAGCCCGTTCATCTTTGATCTGTACAAAATCGATGTCACGATCCGATTGCACTTTCAGCCGGACAGTCAACTTATCCCCAACCTGTAACGGCGTCGTTTCATTCACCACTTGCCCATCTTTCAACAATTCCTTTTGAATGGTTAGATTCTTTCCATCCGCCTCCACCTTATCCATATCCTCGAAGTACTGAGCATACACAGCACCCCACATGATACCGTCGGTATCCTTCTGTATTGTGAGTTCCCTTGCACCCATATCCTTGTCTGGGATCGTTTGCTTAACATAACCCAGAGCATCGTTCCGGGATGGTTGAACCAAGGTCTTGCCTACTTTCACCAGAACGCCACCTTCGTTTGCCAATAAATCATTTACGCCCGTATTCAACAAGGAATACACGGCATTGACCGATGCAATCGGTGTATCCCATACTTGCGTTTGCTTTTGTTTCAAGAGCCATCGTTGCATCTCATCAATGATCTGCTGATCCTTTGTCAAACGGTTTACGGCCTCGATAGCGGCGACCTCGGTCGGAATCAAGTAGGAACACCAGGAATAATAAGCACTTGGAGAGTCATAATAGCGCCCCATCTCATCCGTATAAACAGTATATTCCATCAATGACTGGAAGAATTCCTGTGCTTTCTCTTTCCGCCCGAAGTCGGATAAGATAACCGAACTTCTGGCTTTCCCATAGATAGTAAGGGCATGCGGATGTTTAGCAACCTTGTCGAGGAAGTAGTCCGTCATAGTCTTGAACTCACCCGTCTGCTTGCCAGGATCTGCATCTCGATGGGTCAGCGCCCAGATATACAAGAAATCCAACGTGTTCTCGGAAGGACAGAGATCGCTCTTCGGATTCTTCTTTTCAAAATCCCTCATCCGTTCGTATTCTTCACGTGCCTCACTCTGCAAGTAATCCATTGCACGGCTGACCATCTGACTAACCTCGCCGATAAAGGCCCTACCTGTAAGCATCTGCAAACGGGATAACATCTCCATCACCGAGGTGGTGATGTACCGATTACTCTTCATACCCTCGAACCAGCTCCATCCGCCGTCACTTTTTTGCAATTCCAATAGTTTTTTCTCGGCAACTGCTAACTTATTTCTCATCTCGTTGAGATCGAACAAAGTTGAGACACGTTGCCTCTGGGCAGCCTCCGACTCAGCTTCCAGCACCCATGGGGTCTCTTGCAACAAAAGATTCTTCAGGTCTTGGTTTTTCTCTAACTGACTAATCAGCAATTCCTTGTCCTTCCCTTCCGCTTTCCATTGTTCAAACACTTGCCTCAACCTAGGATGCGTATCTGATATATGTTGAGCTAACGTATTTGCATAATAGGAAACTGCCCATGAGATCACACTTTCGTTCTCCGGATTACTGAGGGCAGGCAATGCCTGTACTGCATACCATGCAGGATTTGCCGTTAGTTCGACTGCCATCTTCTTACCTGTGGCCGTTTGGCTATGCTTATTAAATATAGATTCCAACGAATATGCTTTCTCTCCCTTCCCATTGATATAGAAAGGAATGGTTTCTGTGATCCATTGACGATTTGAAAGAACAGGCAAATAATGTTGTTCACCATCACTGAAAGCGCCTCCATCAGCCACCAGCCGAACAATCAACATCGGATACTGTTCAGTAACCGCGAAATGGAAATCTACTGAAGCTGTCTTTTCTGCATCCACTTGGAAAGGTACACTCTCTTTATGGATAACCTTGTTGGTTGCCGGATCCAAGAGTTCCATACGGACGGTACCATTGATCATTCTCTCAGATTGGTTCATCACTTGCGCAGTGATATGAGCATCGTCACCGATACGAACGAAGCGAGGCATATTCGGCTGAAGCATAAAATCCTTACTAGCCGTCACCGTTTCATTCAATACGCCATAGTCCATCGACTGCGTATGGGCGAACGCCTTGAAGTTCCACTGTGTCAGGCTCTCAGGTAAGGTAAAAGCAATGCTCACCTCGCCTTTTTCATCCGTACGCAACTGTGGATAGAAGAAAGCTGTCTCATTGAAGTTTTCACGTATTGTTACCGCTGTCTCCTGGGATTGTTCCTCTTGAATACTTTCCTCATCTGTAACCTGGTTGCTAACCATTGCCTTCTCTTCCTGTGCTTCGGCAGCCATCATGACAATGCCGTCGTCCATTCTACTCATTCTTTTCATGGAAGCGTTCATTGCGACAGGGGCTGCCATATCATACACCACGCCTTTTGTACCCAACATCCCGATACGACCATAGAATCTGGTAAAAGGAATCATCAACTCTGAATAAAGTTTCGACGTCTCATCCAGATAGTGATATGGAACTGAAGCATGACTGGATGCTCCCTGCACATTCTTTATCTGCCATATTGAACGAGGAATAAATCGTTCAAAATACGGACTCCAATCAATGGAATGACCATACAGTTTATTCAACGAGGCATCGTACATCAGTGCCAACATTTCTGCTTTGGCCGGCTTTCCATCAGTACCAACAATACTCATCCTCCATTCTTCCTGTTGTCCGGGAATTAATTTATCACGGAACACTTTCCATCTCATGGTCAGTTTTTTGTCTGGCCGTGGACGGATAAACTCTGTATTCCTGCTGACTAACTCCCCTTTCTTAACAAAAGCCCATGAAACCTGGATACCATCACCATATTCAGGCTTGTATGGATAAGAGATCTTAATGATCTCATTTGAAATCATCATCCGGCGTGACTCAACCCGCTGATTCCCAGAGAATATATCATACAGCAGATACACGTTCTCTTCACTACTACCAATATACAGGGCTGGAGGATTGGAACTATCGAACTCATTTCCTGTCTGATACCACCAATCCATCTTGTATTCAGGTAGTTTCTTATCATTCAATGACAAGAGTAGTATGTCCTCCAATGCCTTGCATACACGCCCTTGAGCATCCTCTGCATCAATTTTTATCCGATATCTGCCTGAAGGCTGTTCAAATAGTTTCTCCCAAGTCCACAAGGCATTGGCTTCCTTTTCACCTTCATCCAACCTTTCTACCTCTTTATATAGATAGCCTTCTGCTTTTTCTTCTGCAGACAAAGCATCCAGCTCTTCCTGAGTACGCTTTTCAAGTTTGAACAGTTCATAGTGAACCTTCACCTGCATGGGCTCATGGGATAGGTTGTACGCCCCAAAAGAGATCTGATTCTTATTTTCTTTGATGACCTCTCTATTCGAAGGCAGGCAGCCAATCTGTAATATCAGCGAGGTTGTTCCCAACGGTACTGATGTCGTACCCGTCTGTGTCTCCCCGCCCATCGAAGTTACCTCTGCCGTAACACGGAAAGAATAGTAACGACGATAGAATGGAACACCATCCTCGACCAACAGTTTTACCGGAATCGTAAAGTTTCCTTCATCATCGGTCGTCACATCTCCATCCCAAGTTGCAGCATTAGAGAAGAACCACCAATCACGACGTTCTATCCGATAATGAACATTAGCCTGTTGGACAGGAACTCCGGCAAAGGTCTTTGCATGGCCTACCAACGAAACGGAATCACCTTGTTGGTATTGCTCCTTTATTTCATCAAAGGTTACCTCAAAGGTAGGCCGTTTATACTCCTCCATGCGGATAGTTGTCTGACTATTTACAGCAGCACGATCAGTCATCCGTGCCCGTATCATGAAATGTCCGTTGAGTCCTCCTGAAGGAAGGGTGAACTGGTCGCTAAAACTACCAAACTCATTGGTTTTTACTTCCCGTTTTTCTACATCCTTCCAATTACTATCAATCAAGGTCAACTCTATCTTTTGATTAGGCAGCACCTGAAGATCATCTTTGAACTGATCATTCAAGAAACCTGACACATAGACGATTTGTCCAGGCCGATAAATGGAACGATCTGTAAATAATTTGATATTATAGGAACGTTTTGCTTCCTCCTGTTTTTGATATACAGAAGTCCAAAGATGTTCGATGTCCATCCACTCATCTCCTGCCTTCACTGCATGTACATAGAGGTTTCGGTTCCCTCCCTGTAGCACGACGGTTCCTTGTTCGTTTACTTTTATTTTCTCTTTTTGCGTATATACCTTTTTGTTCAACGAATATACCACTACTGAGGCATCCTTTACAGGATGACCTGATTCCGAATCCACCACGACTAATTCCTGACGATTATCCGGCAATGCACGATAAAGAACTCTCATGGAAGTAACGTGCAAATAAGCCCCATAGCTATTCTTTATCGCCATTCCATCCGGAACCGCCCTGATATAATAGAGTCCACACTCTGGTGACTGAAGATGAACGACTGTTGATTTCTCTTTATAGTCGGATGTAGGCTCCAGGTCGAAGTGCTCTTCACGATATAATGTTGCATGACTAGCCAATACCGTCTCGGCCTGCTCGAACAGGACTGATGAATGGACAGGTACCCGAACCTTATATATAGATAATTTCACGCCCGTCACATTTTGGTATGAGATATTCACATCCGTAACTGATTGCGGATACGAAGCCGGTACCGACAAGTTGAGCGACGGTGCGAGAATCATACCTTGTATGTTCTTAAACGCATTGATATTTTCATAGTTAGGAAACTTTCTCATCGCTTCTCGGGCAAGTTCCAAACGCTCCTTTGGCTGTTCATTCTGCAATGTGGACTCATTACAATAAGCCAGATAAACATCCGGTAAGGCCTTTTCGGAAGGATAATTTGCTATCCATTTTTTATAAAGAGCAATCCGTTGCCCCTCATCCATAAAGGAAGGGAATGTTCCACGAAGATATTTAAGGAAGTCCAAGGCCGTCAGCAACCATGCCGAACGCTCTTTCCCATTATCGTACGTTTCCAACATCGCCTGATAAGTTTGCACGACAGCCGCATTGACATCACAGTCGCTAGCTGGCTCTATCTTTGCCTTCAACAAGGACTCAAAGTCATGGATATTCTTCGGCAAGAATTCGGTCTGGTTCCCCACTCGGGAAGCATCCCAACGATGTTCTTCTAAGATAGAAATGGCTCTCCGAGCCAAAAACTCATACAAATTATTATTGAAATAATCTATACTGGTAGGACCCGATCCCACCAGAGGGTCGTAATCTGACGCGGAAATCTTCTTTAATGATTTTACATCTGCAACCGAAAGCATCAACTTGTCAAAGGCCAACTTCACATCATCCCCCATCGCCATGTCAGCCCAGATAGAATAAAGTACAGCCTGGTCAGCCTTATCGGCGGTTGTATCCGCCCATTCCAACAATCTCTCCTTATCCACCTTTAGGCTGTCACGGGAAATCCGATGACGATAGCCCATACCGGTAAGGAAAGCCTTCATCATCTGAGGAACTTGTTGTTCTTTCTCAGCCTTATCATATATTTTCTGGACCAAGCTCAAAGCCGACTTGGGTAAGTCTTTCTTCTCATATTCTTCTACACTCTTCCATAGTGACTGATAGGTCTGAGCATTACTGTGTAAACTAAATAAACTCGACATAACTACAATAAAAAATAAAACACGTTTCATCTTAGTTCGCTATTTTTTATAAAGAAACAAAAGATATACCATAATACGGCTTTTTAAACCGTTAAATTAAACAAAAAAGGCTGTTTTCTAACTTTTTTATATGTTTCGTAGCAGATGTTTTACGTATATTTGTCATAATACATGACTCAATCAAAAGATTATGGAAAAGAAAACAGTTTTAATTACAGGAGCCACCTCTGGTATCGGACTTGGCTGTGCCCGAAAGTTTGCACAGAACGGATATAAGATAATCTTGAATGGTAGAAAACAAGATAAGCTGGATGCTATTAAACAAGAATTGACAACAGCATATCATGCCGAGGTACATACCGCCCTCTTCGATGTACGTGACCGACAAGCAGCACAAACTGCTTTGGGCCAATTACCTGAATCGTTCAAACAGATTGATGTGCTCGTCAATAATGCCGGACTGGTATTTGGCGTGGATAAAGAATGGGAAGGTAATTTGGACGAATGGGAAATCATGCTTGATACGAACATCAAAGGATTGTTAGCGATGACACGATTGGTCGTTCCTGGTATGGTGGAAAGAGGACGCGGACACATCATCAATATCGGTTCCATTGCCGGAGACTATACTTATCCCGGAGGAAGCGTTTATTGTGCCACAAAAGCTGCTGTAAAGATGCTTTCAGATGGTTTACGAATTGATTTGGTTGACACACCTCTACGCGTCACCAACATCAAGCCAGGGTTGGTTGAGACAAATTTCTCGGTAACACGCTACCGTGGAGACAAAGCAGTCGCCGACAAGGTCTATCAAGGCATTCATCCCCTCAATGGCGACGATATTGCCGAAGTGGTTTATTGGACAGCTTCCGTTCCCGACTATATGCAGATTGCCGAAGTATTGGTATTACCAACCAATCAGGCTACCGGAACCATAGTTTATAGGAAATAATTAATAGAAAAGAGGGCATCCCAATGAGATGCCCTCTTCTTTATAGTATTTCTTGTAGTTGAGCCAGTTTCATGCTGTTCGAGCCTTTGATGAGGATGTACATATCTTGCGGAAGATGTTGCTGAATCACTTCTTTCAAGGCATTGACATCAGGATAATGTTCATATCCATTGTTTACTTTTCCAAATTCCTCTCCGACTAAGATGATACGTTCGAAACCACAAGCCGACAAATAATCAACAACATTTTGATGAGCCTCGGTGCTGCTGGTACCCAGTTCCCGCATATCGCCCAGAATAACCATCTTGTGAGGAACATTCATGATACGGAAATTATCCAACGCTGCCCTCATACTGGTAGGATTGGCATTATAGGCATCCACCACCAGATGATTGTGTTCAGTCTCCGTCAATTGGGAACGGTTGTTATGAGGTACATATTCCTCTATCGCTTCACAAATAGCTGTTGAAGGAACATCAAAATACCGGCCAATCGCGATTGCGGCCAAGGCATTCTTCAGGTTATAAGATCCTATCAGATGGGTCTTCACATGATATTCTTCCCCTTCATTCATCCACTTGAAAGTGAGGAACGGCTCGCAAGGGCCCAATGTTCCTTTAACAAAAAGTCCTTCAGCTTCTGTCCCATACGGAACAACTGTCAAGCCATTTGAATGAGCTTTCAGATGCTCATTTCCCTGATCCATAAAGATGATATGCTTACCATGCTCACGTAAAAAATCATATAACTCGCACTTCGTCTTTACCACGCCTTCAAACGAGCCGAAGCCTTCCAGATGTGCCATTCCCACATTCGTGATCATACCATAGTCGGGCTCAGCAATGTCAACCAATTCCTTGATATCACCTGGATGGCTTGCTCCCATTTCCACAACCGCCATCTCATGCGAACCAGACAGTTTCAATAAAGTCAATGGTACACCAATATGATTATTCAGATTTCCTTCAGTTGCCAAAACTTGATATTTCTTTCGCAACACAGCAGCAATCAGTTCTTTGGTCGTTGTCTTGCCATTCGTCCCGGTAATACCAATAATAGGAATGCCTAATCTGCGACGATGAAAATTCGCCAACTGCTGTAAAGTGGTCAAGACATCATCTACCAAGATGATACGAGGGTTGCCCTTTACGTACTGCTCTTCATCAACAACTGCATATTTGCATCCTTTCTCCAGAGCAGCCTCAGCAAAGGCATTTCCATTGAAGGAGGCACCTTTCAATGCAAAGAACATCGAACCTTCCGGACATTGGCGGGAATCGGTCGTTACGACTCCGCATTCTTCAAAATATTGATATATTGTTTGTATCTCCATTTTCCGTTTTCTTTTCTCACAAAATCAACACAAATATACAGTAATCGGCAAAAAATACTGAGGAAATAAAAAGAAAAATCAATTAAAATCGTATTTTTGCTTAGTTTTATAAACCCAATGTATTCACATGAATAAACTCATCAATATCAATGGACAACTGATGGATTTCGATCGACCGAGAGTCATGGGTATTCTTAACGTGACCCCCGACTCTTTCTACGCAGATAGTCGTAGCCAGTCGGCCGATGAAGTAGCCCATCGTGTACATCAAATCCTTGACGAAGGAGGCGACATCATTGATATCGGAGCTTATTCA
Source organism: uncultured Bacteroidales bacterium (assembly GCA_902779535.1). Classification (GTDB taxonomy): domain Bacteria; phylum Bacteroidota; class Bacteroidia; order Bacteroidales; family Bacteroidaceae; genus Phocaeicola. The sequence goes on along the minus strand of CACZBX010000011.1, from coordinate 33,663 downwards.
TCCCGTCCTTTCGCCGAACATATCACGCCGGACGAAGAGATAAGTCGGTTACGTTGGGCTTTGGATATCGTCCGTAGGGAAGCAGAAGACGCCGTTTTGTCGGTTGACACTTTTCGTTCGGACGTGGCTAAAATGTGTGTGGAAGAATATGACGTTGCCATCATCAACGACATTTCAGGCGGTGAGATGGACAAGCAGATGTTTGCAACAATTGCTGAATTGCAGGTTCCATACATACTGATGCACATGAAAGGAACACCGCAAGATATGCAGGTGTCGCCCACTTACGAACATCTGATGAAAGAAGTGCTTTATTACTTTTCAAAAAAGATGGCTCAACTCCGTGATTTGGGCGTGAACGACATAATCATTGACCCTGGCTTTGGTTTCGGGAAGACGGTAGACGACAATTATCTGATGCTGGAACATCTGGAGGATTTCCAACTCTTCGAGGTACCTCTCCTGGTTGGCGTCTCACGTAAGTCAATGATATACAAAGTCCTCGGTGGAGCACCAGAAACAGCCCTCAATGGAACAACGGCCTTGAATACCGTGGCTCTTATGAAGGGAGCGGATATCCTCAGGGTTCACGATGTGAGAGAAGCAAAAGAAGTGATAAGCATTGTTGAAAAGTTAAAGAGATAGATATGTTTTTTGATTTTGGCATTAAAGACTTGATTGACATATTGCTGGTAGCATATATCTTGTACCAGACCTATCGGTTGATGAAAGACTCAGGGTCCATCAACATCTTCACAGGCGTGTTGGTGCTGATTGCGTTTTGGGTCGTCGTCTCACAAGTTCTTGAGATGCGCCTGATGGGTGCAATATTAGACAAGCTTATCAGCGTAGGAGCCATTGCCTTAATCATCCTCTTTCAGGATGATATCCGGAAGTTCCTCGTTCAGTTAGGCTCACACAATCGGATTGGAAGTATAGTCAAGTATTTCTCACACAATAAGAAAGACAAGATCGACCATGCCGACATCTTGCCAATCGTGATGGCATGTATGAGTATGAGCAAAGGAAAAGTCGGAGCTCTAATGGTTCTGGAAAAAACGATGCCACTGAATGACATCATCCAGACCGGTGAGGAAATCAATGCGAATGTCAGCCAACGGCTTATAGAAAATATCTTCTTCAAGAACAGTCCATTACACGATGGTGCAATGATCATCCGCAACAACCGTATCATTGCTGCCGGATGTATCTTACCCGTATCACACGATATGGACATACCCAAAGAACTGGGATTACGCCACCGAGCAGCCATGGGCATCTCACAAGAGACCGACGCCATGGCTATCATCGTTTCGGAGGAAACAGGCGGCATCTCCATTGCCTATAAAGGCAAGTTCTACTTGCACCTCACCGCGGAAGAATTGGAACGTATGATTACATCCTTGGAGTAATGTACAAAAAAAGTGCCGGATTAGTCTGATTATGATAAATATTGACTAATTTTGCGGAAACCTAGAAAAAATAATAATAAACAGATAGTATCATGGATTTATTTACTCAACTTGTAGAACGTGCAAAGGCTAACAAACAGCGCATCGTTCTTCCTGAAGGTACCGAGGAGCGTACCTTGAAAGCAGCCGACCGCATCCTGGCTGAAGATATTGCCGACTTGACGATTATTGGAAATACTGCCGAGATTCAGAAGTTGGCAAGCGATTGGGGATTACAGCATATCAACAAGGCTACTATCCTCGACCCGGAAACCAATCCGAAGAAAGAAGAATATGCACAGGCTTTGTGCGAGCTTCGCAAGAAAAAAGGGATGACTATTGAAGAAGCACGCCAAAAGATGTTAGATCCACTTTACCTTGGTTGTATGATCATCAAGATGGGTGAAGCTGACGGTCAGTTGGCAGGTGCACGCAATACGACCGGCGATGTTCTTCGCCCTGCTTTGCAAATTATCAAGACTGCTCCAGGCATCACCTGTGTCTCCGGCGGCATGATCCTGGTGACAGAAGCAAAGGAATATGGCGAGGATGGCGTAGTCGTTATCGGTGACGTGGCTGTTACTCCGATGCCGGATGCCAACCAGTTGGCACAGATTGCAGTATGTACGGCACAAACAGCAAAGGCAGTGGCTGGTATCGAGCCAAGAGTAGCCATGTTGAGTTTTTCAACGAAGGGATCTGCAAAGCATGAAGTTGTCGACAAGGTTGTCGAGGCTTTGGCTATCGCAAAAGAGATGAACCCGAACCTGTTAGTTGATGGTGAATTGCAGGCTGACGCTGCGCTCGTTCCACGAGTAGGTGCATCCAAAGCTCCGGGCTCACCAGTAGCAGGTAAGGCTAACGTACTGATTGTACCTTGTCTGGAAGTCGGAAATATTGCCTATAAGTTGGTTGAACGCTTGGGTCATGCCATCGCAGTAGGCCCAATCCTGCAAGGTATCGCCCGTCCTGTAAACGATCTGTCACGTGGTTGTTCTACAGAAGATGTCTATAAGATGATTGCCATCACGGCTAATCAAGCTATTGCTGCAAAAGCAAATCAATAATTAACCTAAAAAAGAACAAGCATGAAAATATTAGTATTAAACTGCGGAAGTTCATCCATTAAGTATAAACTGTTCGACATGGATTCGAACAAGGTCATTGCAAAGGGTGGTGTCGAGAAACTTGGTTTGCCGGGATCATTCCTCGAGTTGAAATTGCCTAATGGTGAAAAAGTATTGTTGGAAAAAGAAATGCCTGAGCACACTGCAGGTGTGGAATTCATTCTTGAGAACTTGGTACATCCTGTTCATGGAGCCATCAAGTCATTGAATGAGATTGACGCTGTTGGTCATCGCATTGTTCATGGTGGCGAGCACTTCAACAAGTCGGTGTTGTTGGATCAAAAGATGTTGGAAGTCATCGAATCTTGCAACGACCTCGCTCCTTTGCACAACCCAGCCAACCTGAAAGGCGTCGCTGCTATCAGCAAGACCATGCCGAATGTTCCTCAAGTAGGCGTATTCGACACAGCATTCCATCAGACCATGCCCGACTATGCATACCTGTATGCTATTCCTTATGAACTATATAAGAAATATGGCATCCGCCGTTATGGTTTCCACGGAACATCTCACCGTTATGTATCGAAGCGCGTATGCGAATATCTGGGCATCAAACCTGAAGGAACAAAGATTATCACCTGCCACATTGGTAATGGTGCTTCCATCGCAGCCGTTAAAGATGGGAAATGTATCGACACCTCCATGGGTCTGACTCCGCTCGAAGGTTGTATCATGGGTACCCGTAGTGGTGATATCGATCCAGGTGCTATCACCTATATCATGGATAAGGAAGGATTGGACACGCAAGGTATCTCAAATCTGCTGAATAAGAAATCAGGTATGCTTGGCGTTAGTGGTGTATCTTCAGATATGCGTGAGATAGAAGATGCTATTGCTGCAGGAAACCAACAATGTGTATTGGCTGAAAAGATGTACTTCTACCGCATCCGCAAATATATCGGTGCATACGCTGCCGCTATGGGTGGCGTTGATATCATCGTCTTTGCCGGTGGTGTCGGTGAGAACCAATGGAACTCTCGCGAATTCTCCTGCGAAGGACTTGAGTTCTTAGGTGTTAAGATCGACAAGGAGTTCAACCGGACTATCTGGCGTAGCACATTGCGCGAGGCCGTAGTTTCGACTTCGGATTCTAAGGTGAAAGTTGTTGTCATTCCAACTGATGAGGAACTGATGATTGCAACAGACACCATGGATATCTTGAAACAACTCTGATTCGTATCGTTAAATATAGGATGGGCGTGTCGACTGACACGCCCATCCTGTTTATTTTCATCCGGATATTCTGATTTCCAACCAATTATTCAAACTTCGTTTCCCCTTCTACATATTGTTCAAGGAAAAGATTTTCGCCATCAAAGACAGCATACGAGAAACTTCTGATCCAATCACCTAAAATCAACATGCGTGAAGCATCCGTCAACATCAAGTCGAGCATAATATGGCGATGACCATATATAAAATAGTTGATGTTTGGATGATCAATCAGGTATTCTTTTGAGAATCGAACCAATGGCTCGTTTTCCTCTCCCTGAAATGGCGGTTCAGCCCCATTCTCTCGCTTCAGGCGACTATGCTTCGCCCATGTCAAGCCGAAGTCAATTCCCCAGCGCGGATGTATCATGGAGAACAGTTTGATAAGGGTTCGGTTATGAAAGATCCAATGAAGCACTTTAAAATTACGATCTTTGTCACCCAGTCCGTCACCATGAGCCAAAAAGAATTCCTTGCCATCAATCTCGCACGTCAAGGAAGTCGTATGCAAGATGACACCACATTCTTTTTGCAGATAATCGAAGCACCAGATATCATGATTTCCTGTAAAGAAGTGAACTTCCACCCCCATATCTGTCAACTCTGAAATTTTGCCCAAGAAACGGGTAAACCCCTTAGGGACATTCATCTTGTATTCGAACCAAAAGTCGAACATATCACCGAGCATGTATACGGCCGATGCCGTATGCTTGATGCTATCCAGAAAATGAACCAATCTACGCTCTTGGTTCCGCCCATGGGCTATAGCACGCGACCCCAAGTGTGCATCAGAAAGGAAGTATACATTCTTCATATCAAATAAAGCCTAAATCGAGTTTGGCCTCCTCACTCATCATATCCTTATTCCACTCCGGTTCAAAGACCAAATTGATATCTGTTTGCTTAATACCTTCAATCGAGTCCACTTTCTGACGGACATCCTCAACGATGAAGTCGGCCGCCGGACAGTTGGGGGCTGTCATCGTCATATCGATTTCAACCGACAAGTCTTCATTTACCTCGATACGGTATATCAAGCCCAAATCGTACACATTTACAGGGATTTCAGGATCGTAAACCGTCTTGAGCATCCGCACAATCTTCTCTTCCAGTTCCAAACGTAATTTTTCATCCATACTCCTAGTTTTTTATGATGTTACAAATATAATCATTTTCTACAATCTTCCTTCATCCGCATAGCTATAATAATTCCCATCCGTCACAATAATGTGATCGATCAATCTTACATTCATAATCTCAGACGATCTGCGCAACTGTTCCGTCAACCGATCATCTTCCGTACTTGGGCGTATATTCCCCGATGGATGGTTGTGACAAAGGACAATGGATACGGCTCGTTTTAACAAAGCCTCACGAAGGATGCACCGCACATCGACAGCCGTAGCTGCCAGCCCTCCTCGACTGATATGTGTCTTGTCAATAACCATTGAGGCTTGGTTCAAAAGTAATATCCAACATTCTTCCACCGCAAGGTCGCACATCAGTGGGTAAAAGCAGTCATACACATCTTTTGATGTCTTGATCAACATCCGTTCAGTCAATTCCTCTTTCCGTCGTTTACCCAATTCGGCTGCAGCAAGAATGGTAATAGCCTTAGCCTGACCGATCCCTTTATATTTACAGAGTTCTTCAATAGAGCATTTCCCCATTTCGTTCAGGTTATTATGGAAGTCACCCAAGACCCGGCGCATTAATTCGACCGCTGATTCATCACCGTTACCTGTTCCTATAAGAATAGCCAACAACTCAGCATTAGATAGTGCAGATGCACCATGTGTCATCATTTTCTCACGCGGGCGATCTTCCTCCGCCCATTCCCGAATAGTTAGTTTGTCAGTCATTGTCTATAATTTATTGATAAAATGTTTTTTCAAATGCCGCGTATTCATCTTTTCCTTTCACACATCGTCGCCACCACGCAGAGATGAAACCACTTCCGTAGCCTATGAACTGTATAAACGAGGCCACCACAGAAAGGCATCCGATGCGAATGCTTTGGTTACGGACGCTTGCATCCACAAGAATCAAAAGGATAAACAACAAGATTGGCACCAAACACCCTACATACCAGAGAGAGCCAAGTAATAATACGATAAGCCCTATCGTAAAAACAGCAGGCAACAAATGTACCAATTTGAGGGATTCTGGATATTTCTTATATAAGTTGATGCGTGCAATGCCTGAGTTGTGTACCTGCTTGAAGAATTTGCGGAAGTCTGTACGGCGCTTATGCCAAACCCAAGCTTCAGGAAATAACCTGCACCGATAGCCACCTTTGAAGATACGAATACTGAAGTCGATGTCCTCACCGAAACGCATCTTCGAGAAGCCACCTAAAGTCCGATATACTTCCGCATGAATCCCCATATTGAAGCTTCGTGGGTAGAACTTATCCAACTTTTTCTTTCCGCCCCGAATACCACCTGTCGTAAAGAACGAGGTCATGGCATAGTTTATGGCCTTCTGTACCTCGGTAAACGAGCTGTGTGCACGGTCTGGTCCGCCAAATGCATCGGCTGGATTTTCCTTCAATTCCGTTTCTATCGCTTCCAAGTAAGTAGGGGGGACAATGCAGTCGGAATCAAGGATAAGCAGATACTCTCCCTCTGCCCTTTCTGCTCCATAATTACGTGTCTGCCCCGGGCCGGAATTCTGTTTCTCAAAATATTTTAAGGTCAAAGAATTGGAATACTTCTCCACGACCTCCTTGCAAGGAACGGACGATCCATCTTCGACGATGACCACTTCAAAGTCACGAAACGTTTGATGAGTCAAACTCTCGAGCAGTTCATCCACCTCATCCGGCCGGTTAAATACAGGAATAACGAAAGAATACTTCATAATTTAGTTTGCTTTGAGGCAAAGGAACAAAAAAAGGTGGAACTTGCAAAAAGTTCCACCTTAATCTTATTTAAAGAGTAATTATTTCACGCGGCCAACATAAGAACCATCACGTGTATCAATTTCGATGGTCTCACCTTCATTGATGAACAAAGGAACACGAACCTCAGCGCCACACTCTACTGTAGCAGGTTTCAATGTGTTCGTAGCAGTATCACCCTTCAATCCCGGTTCCGTGTAAGTCACTTTCTGTTGAACTTTAATAGGCAGATCGGCAAACAAGATAGTCTCGGTAGAAGCATCCGATACAACATCAACCACCATACCTTCAAGTAGGAAGTTCACACCATTGATAATCTTACCCGAGATAGGCACCTGATCGTAAGTTTCTTGGTTCATGAAGATATAGTCATCTCCATCCTTGTAAAGGAACTGATAAGGGCGACGCTCAACGCGTACATCCTCCAACTTCTCACCGATATTGAAACGACGTTCCAACACATAGCCATCCACCACATCTTTCAGCTTCGTACGCATGAAAGTGTTTCCTTTACCTGGTTTTACATGCAGGAAGTCAATACAGAAATACAACTTCCCGTCCATGCGGATCGCTGTTCCAATTTTAATGTCTTGAGCATTAATCATACTTATTCTTATTTAATTATTACTGATTCTTTTCCGACACAAAAGTAATGGATTTCAATAAAAAACGCAAAAAGAACGACGTAAATTTACAAGAAATCTTTGTTTATTCCAAAAAAGTCCGTAATTTTGCAGCCCGTTATGACGTGAAATATAAAACAATAAAAAGATAAAGCAATGAAAAGAACATTCCAACCCTCTAACAGAAAGAGAAAAAACAAACACGGATTCCGTGAGAGAATGGCTACAGCTAACGGCCGTCGTGTTTTGGCAAGCCGTCGCGCAAAAGGTCGCAAGAAATTAACTGTTTCTGACGAAGTTCACGGAAAATAATCCGTTAGTTTGAAAGAAATAAGATGGGAGAAGAACGATTTGTTCCTCTCCCATCTTATTTTTAATGTCAACAGATAGACATCATTATATCCATTCTTCCCAATCTGTTTCCATAAGATATTGTTCAACTTGAGCTAATAGTTCTGGTATATTCTCTGTTGCTGTTCCCCATAATATTCTGGGAACAACATTGGCATAATCGTGAACCAAGATATGTCTCATCCCTTCAATTACTGTCCAAGGAGTATCTGGATGTTCATTCTTAAATTCAGTTGACAACATATATGCGGCTTCTCCTACAATTTCAATGTTCTTCATTACTGCATAATATGTTCGCATATCCGTCATTAGCCTTTCATAAGAAACGCCTTTATCAACTGTATAACATTGTTTGAATAATAAACAATATCCTCAAGACGTCCTTTATCCCTCGCTTTTTCTCTCATAGATTAGTTTTTTTTCTCGTTCAACATTTTCCAAAGCATAAGGCCGAAGAGAACCATCTACGACTAAATCGACTTCCCTCCCCAACAATTCTTTTAATTCCACATACATATTTCCATGAGTAAATAAGGTAAATGGTTTCCCTGAGTAATCAGGCACAAAAAGGATATCAACATCACTTTCAGGGCTAGCCTCCCCTCGAGCGAATGATCCAAACAGCCATGCTTTCAAGACAGGTTGAGTCTTGAAATAATCAACTATCTTCTTTGTTATAACATCCACTTCCATATCACTAATCTAAATCTTCTTCATAGCAAAGGTAAAGAGAAAAAACACGTTGGCAAAGAAATAATTGCTTTTTATAGGAGACACATTCATAAAAATCGGTCAAAGTATTTTGTTATTTGAATCATTTTTTGTCGTGTTTCTCATAGGAAACTATTATATTTGTCAGTAATCAAATCGAAATACCATGAGAAACCTACGTTCCCTTTTACTCATACTCTCCTGCTTATTCTTTTCAGAGGTGTATGGCCAAGATTTCAAAGTCAATCACTTATCCGACTCGCATTCCATGATCCGCATTTCTTCCGAGAAGAAATACATTCTTTTACCTATTCAGGAGTCTGCACCGGAAGCCCACATCAAGGTTTTAGTCGACACACGTCTGGAACAAACGATCCAAGCCCGATTGGCTGTTGAGAAGGTAGACTATTACGTTCCATTCAACCTTTCTCCTTACAAAGGACATCAAGTTCTTTTCGACCTGACCCAACATGCCGGCCGAGAAACCAAACGGAATATCGCTGACAATGTATGTTGGAAAGAAATAAAATGCAATGACTCTTTCGACACGACCAATCGAGAGAAGTTCCGTCCGGACTATCATTTCACTCCGGCATACGGATGGATGAACGACCCGAACGGAATGGTTTACAAAGATGGCGAATATCACCTCTTCTATCAATACAACCCGTATGGGAGTATGTGGGGAAACATGACGTGGGGCCATGCCGTTACAAAAGACTTGGTTCACTGGACACACCTCGACCCCGCCATCTATGCCAATGAGTTGGGAGCAGTATTCAGTGGTAGTGCGATCGTAGATAAGAACAACGTCGCCGGGTTTGGGAAAGATGCCATCATCGCCATGTACACTTCAGCGGGAACGAGCCAAACTCAGAGCCTGGCCTATAGTACCGATAATGGACGAACCTTCAAGATTTACGAGAAGAACCCCGTTATCACAGCAGATATTCCGGATTTCCGTGACCCCAAACTATTCTTCGACGAACAGACAAACGAATGGAAGGTGATTATCGCTTCTGGACAGGAAGTACGTTTCTTCACATCGAAGAACCTGAAAGATTGGACATACGAAAGTAGTTTTGGCTTAGGCTATGGTAATCATGATGGCGTATGGGAGTGCCCCGACCTTGTAAAAGTGAAGGTACAAGGGAGCAACGAGATGAAGGACGTCTTATTGTTGAACATCAACCCTGGATTCCCTTTTGGAGGTTCAGCTACACAATACTTTGTCGGTCATTTTGACGGACACCGTTTTATTTGTGATTCAAAGCCTGAAATAACCAAATGGATGGACTATGGAAAGGACCATTATGCGACTGTCACCTGGAGTAATGCACCCGACAACCGGATCATTGCTTTGGCTTGGATGAGCAACTGGCAGTACGCAAACATCGTACCTACCCAACAGTTCCGTAGTGCCAACTCCGTACCTCGCGACCTAAGCTTGTTCCAAGATCGTGATGAATATTACCTCTGCAGCAGTCCGTCACCTGAACTACTGTCGCTACGGGGAAAGCCTTGGATAGATAAACGAGCCACAGTTGGGAAGAAAGCATATACCTATAAGTTCAAGAAAGAGTCTCCGACATACGAGATCGTTCTTTCTGCAGAATCTCTTTTGCAAACTACCCAGATATGTCTTTCAAATGATTTAGGCGAGAAGGTATTGATGACGTATGACGCTGATAAAAAGACATTCTCGATGAACCGTAACGAAAGTGGAGAGGTGAATTTCAGTAAGGATTTCCCGATCGTTACCACCGCACCGACTTTCCCAGGCAAGGACTTCGAACTCCGAATCCTCGTCGATCGCTGCAGCATTGAAGCTTTCTTGAACAATGGTCGTACAGCCATGACCAATCTGGTGTTCCCGACAAAGCCATATAACCGATTGTCCATCACCAGTACGACATCCAGCAAAATGAACATTCAAGTATATCCACTTAATATTTAAGGTCTTATGAAAGATAATAAAATGCTCAAGTTGATTCCCGTAATGCTCTGCTTCTTTGCAATGGGCTTTGTGGATCTGGTAGGAATCGCTTCTAATTATGTGAAGGAAGATTTGAATCTTTCGAATTCATCTGCCAACATATTTCCTTCCTTGGTATTCTTTTGGTTCCTGATCTTCTCCGTTCCAACGGGCATGCTCATGAACAAGATCGGCAGGAAGAATACAGTTTTACTTAGTTTATTGATTACCGTACTATCTTTGTTGATTCCTATCTTCGGAGAAACCTATTTCATAATGCTTATTTCTTTTTCCTTATTAGGAATTGGGAATGCCTTGATGCAAACATCTCTGAATCCACTTATTTCGAACATTATTTCAGGAGACAGGCTGGCTAGTACATTGACATTCGGCCAATTTGTCAAGGCTATCGCTTCCTTCATGGCTCCATTAATTGCCGCTTGGGGAGCGCAAGCTTCCATTCCTGCTTTCGGATTAAGTTGGAGAGTGCTTTTCCCCATCTATATGATTGTAGGCATCTTCGCATCCATCTGCCTATCACTCACATCAATCAAGGAAGAAGAGATCACAGGGAAAGCTTCCACCTTCGTCGAATGCTTCAAACTGCTAGGGAAACCAATTATTCTTTTCTCATTCCTTGGAATCATGTGTCATGTGGGCATCGATGTTGGTACTAATACAACAGCTCCGAAACTATTGATGGAGCGAGTAGGCATGACTTTAAACGATGCAGCCTTTGCTACGACGCTCTACTTTATCTTCCGTACAATCGGATGCTTTACCGGTTCATATGCCCTCGCCAAATTGAATCATAAGAAGTTCTTCTTCTTCAGTGTTGTCCTGATGGCATTATCCATGCTCGGGATGTTCTTCGGGACGAGCAAATTTGTGTTATACACCGCTATTGCCCTGGTTGGTCTAGGCAACTCTAACATCTTCTCGGTTGTATTCTCACAGGCACTGCTTTCTTTGCCAGAGAAAAAGAACGAAGTTTCCGGTCTGATGATCATGGGGTTGTTCGGTGGTACCATCTTCCCTTTGCTAATGGGCTTTGCGAGTGATGCGATCGGACAGATTGGTGCAGTCCTCGTGATGACGATCGGTGTGATTTACCTCTTTTACTATACGACGAAAATTAATAAATAAATATGAAAGACTATTTGGTTATTGGATTAGGTGAGGCCTTGTGGGATGTGCTCCCTGAAGGGAAGAAGTTGGGTGGTGCGCCTGCTAACTTTGCATATCATGCCTCACAATTTGGATTAAAAGGCTTGGCTGTCAGTGCTATTGGTCATGACCGATTAGGTGATGAGATCATCGAAGCCTTGGATGCAAAAGGATTGCAATACTATATCGAACGCTTGGACTATCCTACAGGTACCGTACAGGTAACCTTGGACGAGAAAGGTATTCCACAATACGAGATCAAGACGGATGTGGCATGGGATAACATCCCTTATACCGACCAGTTGGACGCTATGGCAAAGCAATGCCGTGCCGTATGCTTCGGTTCATTGGCACAACGCCATGCAGTATCGAGAGAAACGATTAACCGTTTTCTGGATGCCATGCCAGAGGACGATGGACAACTGAAGATATTTGACATCAATCTTCGCCAACAATTCTTTACGAAAGAGATTCTCAAGAACTCCTTCCGCAAGTGCAACGTATTGAAAATCAACGACGAGGAATTACTTGTCGTTGCCAAGATGTTTGACATCGAATCGACCGATTTTGAGGTTATCTGTCGGGAACTTCTCGCGGAGTATCAGCTGAAGATGCTAATTCTGACCTGCGGTGTTGATGGCAGTTATATTATCACTGAACACATTACATCTTTCCAACCAACGCCAAAGGTTGAGGTGGCCGATACGGTAGGTGCTGGTGACTCCTTCACCGGATCTTTCTGCGCAGCCATCTTGAATGGCCTTCCCATTACTCAGGCTCATGAATTGGCCGTCAAGGTTTCTGCATTTGTCTGCACCCAACAAGGCGCCATGCCTGTCTTGCCAGAGGAATTAAAGAAAGCATAACTAAGGAATCAGTCCATATAAATAAAATAAAGTTCGCAAAATTTGCGAACTTTATTTTATTATATCCTTATCTCCACCTTTACTTCCTCGTTTGATGGCAATTGATAAACATATCGACCATACTTATCGATTGTTGGTTGCAGACGAGTGCCATTGGCACGAACGGTTGGTGAACCTTTCCCCTTGAGACGCTCAAAAATCAATTCAACCGACTTGCCTCCAGTCTGTACTGTAGCCTGAACGACATGTAGATTCTTTGAAATAGATACAGGAACCGTTTCAGACCAATGCCCGCGATTGATGGAAAGCCCGATGCGTTGTTTATCCGAAATCAGATACAAGCAACGTTGTACTCCATCTTCGGGGATAAAGCGGAAGGATTTGGAATCATCCTGTAAATTACCTCCATAGAGAGTCCACCCAAAGAGTGGATCTTGCGCTAAGATTGTGGCTGCCGTACGTGTGATGGCACACATTCCCAAATCACCTTCTCCACAATATCGCCATGGTCCTCGCGATTCCTGCGTTCCAATCCAGGCAGAACCAAACTTCATCGGAGTAAATGCTTGTCCCATAGCGCCATCTTTCTCTTTTCCCGGATACCAATACCCGTAATTCGAGGCTGCATCACCCGCGTTCACCAAGCCAAACGGATCCAGATAACTGGAATAACCTAAACGGATCCAATCGTATGGATCATCAGCATAGCGCAATCCATAATCCAGCACAGACCATCCACCCATACGTGCCATATAACTCATCAGGCTCCAATCGGAAGAGCCAAAGAAATCGCTTCCCAACATAAACCACTGGTTCTCCAATGTCCCACGACAAGCCAGATTCGCATAGTGCTGTCGTTCCATGAAGTCGCGGGTTGCTTTTGGGTCAATATCGTTCCGCATCCCATAACGAGCCAGAGCGTATGTCGATTCAAAGGCCGTACGGTCGGCTGCATATTCCGAACGATACGGATACCTATCCTCATACACAAAGTAATGGAACTTTCGCTCCCACTCTTTTCGCAGAACGGCAGCCTCATCTTGCTTCCCGACCTTTTCCAATTCGTCGATAATCTCCGGTATTAGCAACTCGTTATAGTCACCCCATTTGAATGGTTCGTAATATTCGCCGAGCAGTTCCTTCGGATATTTAAAGAAAACTCGTGCAGTATGATAGGCTCTGTCCAGAAGTTCGGAAGCAGGCGCATAGTGTGTCATTTCCGGATAGTCACGTGCTATCTTATACATCTCCCACCATAACATGACTACATGTGGATAATCGTATGTACGCCAAGTACGTGTAGTATTTGTTTTATACTCTGTCTGCGTCAGACGTAAGTCCTGATGACGGTTGATGTACCAGTTTGGAGTACCATAGACCCCATATTCGAGCGGTTTCTCCTGATCGGTCCGCTGCAGTCCTCCCCAAACGAAGTGTTTTAAATGATATTCCAACGACTCTATCTCTTTGGCATCAGGCCATACCGCATTCTTTGATGCAATGAAAGGAGCCTTCCCCAGGATAGGGTCATCGCTGGCAAGGAAATACGTCAGCCGTTCATCAAAGTAATCCGGATTGTCGGGCCCACGAAGTTGTCCTGTAACCATATCATACACTCCATATAAGCCATCATACCAGCGACCGGTATTTCGGAACTGTTGGTGCTGGGTCAGGAAAGCACTGCGTTTGGACATCAGTTCCTTGGGAGTCAGTGAGCAGAAGAATTCCAGATACGTTTTCCGTCCACCATCAAACCAAATGGTCAACTTATTTTCACCTAACTTTGAAAATTCCACCTCATAGAGTGTGGTATCCCCCTTCCTTGATTTCACCTTTAGGAGGGTCGATTCAGGAAATTCTGATAATACTGAGTCAATAGAACATTTTGATCGAAGGGCGAATACCGCTTTTTGCCCACGAGGTATGGTCATTCCCGGTACGATCTTCGTATCGATGGAGCCACTTTCATAAATCAGTTGTCGCATTTCCGGGTATGTTCTTGCAGCAATATATGAGAAACCGTATTGTCTTTTCTCACCCGGGTGAAGTGTATCTCCCGTATGAGGTTGCCGCCATGTACCACGCGTCTCCTGTTTCCCACTTTTTGCCGAACGAATATAAGCCATATATTGCCGACGGTTGTTTGCATAATACTCTAAAGGAGTTCCCACATCAGGAAGTAACATGATATAAGGAGCTTCTCCACTGAAGCGAGTAAAATAGAAGAACGAGGCATCTCCACTGATAAAAGCATGTTTGATAAACGACCGTTCAAAGATCTCTTTGGGTTCTTCGCCCGTATTCCCTTTCCAAGGGATTGTAACTGCCAAGTCTCCGATCTCGACTGGAAAAGAAGAACGATTCTCCAAGACAATGCTCCAATGAAGTGTTTTATCTTTCTGACAAAATGTTTGAGTCACCACCATCGCATCCCCCATACCACGATCAGTATAAGTAAGGACATCGTTTGCGACACTTAGTTGTCGGTTTCCGCGGGGCAATGTCTGCCACAAACCTTCTTTCACCTTATAAGTCACCATCACATCACCTAATCGTCCCTCCCCTAAAAGGTCGGCACCATAGGTGTCTTGCTTCGAAACCAGATCCGTAATGCCCAACGAATCGTAGGTTATCTCCCATGAGCCAATGGAAGGAAGCAACAGAGTCAGCAAATTAAATAATAGGATTTTCATAGACAAATGATTAAATTTCATGACAAATATAAACATTTTTCAGCAAAAAACAACAAAACAATATCTTTTGTCCACAAAGAGAAAAGAATTTTCGTCCAAGCCTTTACCTTCTAATAAAATACCTGTATATTTGTTGTAAGGAAATAAAATCTAAGAAGATGAGACAATTATCCATTATATGTTTATTATCGCTATTATGCGTTGGTTGCAGCAAAAAAAACGAGACTAAGGTCCGCAAGGCCATCTTTATTATTGTTGACGGGATTGCTGCTGATAACATGGAACGCCTTCAACCTCCTTGTATCTTCGATATTGCGAAAGCCGGCCATTATGGTCGCGCATATTGTGGCGGGAAAGTGAGCACATATAGCCAAACGCCGACAGTCTCGGCAATCGGTTATACCAGTATCCTTACTGGAACATGGATGAACAAACACAATGTGCGGGGCAATGGAAATATTGAGGCAAACTATAACTATTGGACCATCTTCCGCATTGCAAAAGAGCAAGAACGCCCTTATAAGACAGCCATCTTCTCCAGTTGGACCGATAACCGTACCATCTTGTTGGGCGAAGGACGGCCTGAGACCAACAACCTGAAGATTGATTATGTATATGATGGGTACGAACTTGATACATTGCAATTCCCAAAACAAAAAGACGACCTTCACATCTACGCCATCGATTCATTAGTGTGTCACAAAGCAGCTGATTGTGTACGACAAGATGCACCCGACCTCAGTTGGGCTTATCTATGGTATACCGATGATGCCTATCATCTGTATGGGAACAGTACCTATTCGGATGAATATGTCCTTAAAGAGGACGCCTTGATTGGTAAGATATGGGACGCTGTACAGTATCGCGAACAGCACTTTAACGAGGAATGGCTGGTAATTGTCACCACCGACCATGGGCGCGACATAATGGGATACTCACACGGAGGACAATCTGATCGGGAGCGAACCATCTGGATGGCTACAAACCTCAAGCAAGTAAACAAGCAGTTTACCCCGGCATCCCTGTCGCACGTCGACATCAATCCAACCATCTGTCGCTTTATGGGGTTCAAGCTTCCTAAAGATGTGAGCTTCGAAATGGACGGTACCAGCTTTTACGGGAAACGTGACATCTACGACCTCAACATCTACAACTACGAGGACAAGGCCATCCTGTCATGGCAGGCAGATGATAGTGAAACGATGGTTGATATCTACATGACTCCAACCAACCTCTTTAAGGAAGGAGGGAAAGACACATGGCAGCATGTAGGTACGACGAGGGCCGGCAACAAACAATTCACCGTCGACCTGCACGACGTCCCCTCAACTATTTACAAGTTTGAGGTCGTTGCACCAAACAATCAGTTAACAATTTGGGATATCAGGGACCCCAATCGTCCTTTCGCGCCAAAGAAGTAGATAATAAAGATTCCTATTTCTCAACCGAGAAGATGGCATCTTTCGACCGTGGTTCCTCATCATAAAACAGGACGGCACTATCGTTCATGCGAGGATGTTGAGTCTTCAACAGTTGGATGATCTCTGCTCCAGCCCAGATAACGGGACCATAGCCGTGGGCAGCGAAGACATTTACCGGACGATAATAGTAGAATGCAGGATCGAATCCCATCCCAGTACCGACACAAACGCCTTCCACCTGTCCTTCGTGATTGATCTTTGAGCTGACGGCATGCCACCCCAGGATAGCAGCAGGACCGAAAGCCTTTGCGTCGATCCAGCCTTTGTTGATCGCATGAGCAATGCAATACGTATAAATAGCCGTTGCCGAGGTTTCTAAATATGAGTCGCTCCGGTCGAGAAGTTGGTGCCAGAAACCGTCACCTCCCTGCAAGACTGTGAGACCCTCAATATGTTCACGAAGCAGTTGAAGTACCTCTTCCCTACCATGGAAGTCCGCTGGAAGCACATCGAGCACCTCACACAAAGTTAAGATTGCCCAACCGTTTGCTCTTCCCCAATGAAAGGCTGGATGCGGTTGCATGCTCTCCACCCATCCGTGTCGGAAAAGTTTCTTCTCTGGCACCCACATCCGCTTCTTGAATCCTGAAATTTGATTGACTATTTCTGTGAAATAATCATGGGCGTGTGTCTTATCAACCATTGCATAACGAGCTATCGGTGATATGCCCATGAACATATCATCGAGCCAGACCGAATTGTACATCGGCCGTTTCCGAGCAAAGGTACCATCGTCAAGGCGATACTCCTTATGCAGAATATAGTCCATATAGTGGTCAATCTGTTTCCTGAAGTTCAGTTTCGGGTTCATGACCAATGCCTTGCACATAGCTGCACAAACGGCTCCCGCATCATCCAATGCTCGTGGGTCGGTAACCTGCCGATAATGTTCGGAATGATCGATAAAAAACTGCATCCGACTGACCACATAGTCGCGATACGTTGCATCCCCTGTAGCCCCATAAGCAGCCAGTAATGCCGAATAGGTTACGCCCCATTCATAACTGGTTAGGCGAAACGCTCCAACCTCAGGCTTCCCATCAACCAACCGTGCCGGGGTATTCGCCTCGACATAATGAAAAACCTGATCTATCTTCGCGATAACATCCGACACGGTTGGCACGCCATAGCCATTCCGGTAAGCAGGTTTCAATAAATGTAATGGGGTGTTGCTATCATTTTGCTGGGCCGACAAGTTGCATGAAAGGATGATCATGACAGACAACAGGAACAATGCTTTCTTTTTCATGGTATTTGTTTTTTATGATATACAAATGTATAAAGTTTTTCTCATCTTTCATAAGGAGAAGAACATAAAAACAGGACATCTCGGGTTTAAGAGGGAGAGTATTAAATTGAACCTCGAGTTTTCTGTTCCATTTATCGAGTTTTTGAGGGGCTCTTGTCGAGTTTTTGAGGCAAAAAACTGAGTTTTGAAAACGGGTGGTTTCATCAAACAACAAAGCCGCACCTTCTGGGTACGGCTTTGTCTGATATAGGGGATATTTTATTTCGAAGGAGTGTTCTCCAATGTAGCGACCAAGAAGTCGTAGAAGCGTTGTACACTTGGGATATGACAACGTTCGTTCGGTGTGTGCGGTGACTCCAACGTCGGTCCAAAGGAAATCATATCCAATCCCGGAACGACTGCACCGATAACGCCACATTCCAGACCAGCATGAACAACCTTTACCGATGCTTCCTTGCCGAACTGTGCTTTGTATGCTTCCGTCATTGCCTTCAGGATCGGGCTGTTCACATCAGGAGCCCAACCACTATAAGCACCCGAGAACTCAACTTTCATACCTGCCATACGGAATACAGCTGCAATACTCTTAGCCATGTACTCTTTCATGCTGTCGCGTGAACTGCGAGTTAAGATATTCACCTCAACCTTTCCCTCCTTCACTTTGACGATAGCCAGATTCGAAGAAGTCTCAACAGTATCTCGAACCGACGGAATAAAACGCATGACTCCATTCTGACAAGCCAACAGTGCATTTACGATATTGTCGGAAATCTCTTGAGGAACTTCCTTTGCAGGCAAGTCCACATCTTCGACCAATACATGAATTTCGCTATCTACCTCGTTGAATTCGTCATTAAAGATCTTCTCATAGGCTTTTGCTCTTTCTTTCACGTCGGAAACACAAGCTTTGTCAACCGTCAAGACGACATCAGCTTCACGAGGGATAGAATTTCGCATGTTGCCACCTTCCCAACAAACCAGGCATGCGCCGTCATGCTCTGCCAATTCCGTAACCAAACGAGCCATCAACTTATTTGTATTGGCACGGCCTTCACTAATCTCCAAGCCGGAATGTCCGCCACGAGGACCTTTTACAACAACCTTGACAGCAGCTTTCCCTTCTGTAACGGGCACCTCCTTATATTCCATCGTACAAGTGACATCTACACCACCTGCACATCCGATATATAGCTGACCTTCTGTCTCTGAGTCAAGATTCAACAAGATATCACCGTCAACAGTACCCGGTTTCAGTCCGAAAGCACCATACATACCTGTCTCCTCGTCTGCCGTAATCAAAGCCTGCAAAGGACCATGCTTCAAATTCTTATCTTCCATCACCGCCATGATAGCAGCGACACCCATTCCATCATCTGAACCCAGTGTTGTTCCGTCGGCATAAACCCAGTCACCTTCAATACGTGTCTTGATCGGATCATTTACGAAATCATGTACTTTATCTTTGTTCTTCTGTGGAACCATGTCCATGTGAGCCTGAAGGATAACCGTCTTCTTGTCTTCCATACCTGGAGAAGCCGGTTTCTTATAAATAATATTTCCTATTTCATCTTTAAAAGTCTCAACACCGATCTGCTTTCCAAAGTCAAGTAAGAATTGTTGAATCTTTTCCAGATGTCCGGAAGGACGAGGAACTTGTGTTAATTCATGAAAATGCTTCCATACATTCTGTGGAGCAAGATTAAGAATTGTACTCATAACGTATTATTTTTAAGATTAGTATTTTTCAATGACAATGCCACCATGGCATATATACCCAACAAAATTAGTAAAAAGGTTTGTATTCCATGCACAATTAATGCAAAAATTCCGGCATCTTCCTTGCCGATCCCAAGTAAGACCATCATCGTGATAATGGCAAAATGCCATGGCCCTGCACCGTTGGGGGTGGGTACGACGACCGCTATGGAGCCAACGACGAACAATAACAAAGCAGCCATTATGCTTAGGTGTTCGGAGAATGGGAAACAAAAGGCAGCGATGTAGAATTCCAAGAAATAGCACAGCCAGATACCTATGGTATAGACGACAAACAACCACAGATGCTGAACTTTCTTCAGGGAGAGGATGCCTTCCCAGATATTCTTCAACACACTTTTCACCTTGCTAAAGATACTAAGATGACGAATAAGGAAATAAAGTAGGACAAGAATAGCCAGAAAACAGATCAGGATGATATAAAAATCGCCCGAGAGAAGCAACGATCTCACATCGGGCACTTTCGTTCCAGTCTGATCAAAGAAGCTGAGTAGCACATCCCTCTGTGCCAAAAGGGTAAATCCTGTTATTAACAAGACACAGAGTGTATCGATAAGTCGTTCGGAAACGACTGTTCCCAGCGACTTGCTGAAAGAGGTTCCGTCATATTTATGCAAGACTCCGCAACGTGACACTTCGCCAATACGTGGAATGACAAGGTTGGCTGCGTACGAAAAGAAAACGGCATAGATGCAATGACTGGTTTTAGGATGTTCACCAATGGGTTCGAGCGTTAATTTCCAACGGACTCCCCGAATAACATGGCCCAATACTCCAAAGAACAAGGAAAGAATCATCCATTTCCAATCCATTACATCCGACAATACATACCCTATCTTGGAGAATTCAAAATCCTTATAAACCCACCAAAGAATCAGGCCTCCCAATAATAGCGGAAGGATAATTTGCACGCTTCGCTTGAATATTTGCTTAAAAAAAGCCACTAAATCAATCTATTTTCTTTATCTTTGCAAAGATAATATCTTAAGCAGATATCTGGATTGTTTAATTGCAAAAATTAACGTAATGCCATTAGTAAGACCGAAGAAATCGCTGGGACAGCACTTCTTGAAAGACCTTCAGATTGCTCAACGTATAGCCGACACCGTCGATGCATGTCCCCAACTGCCGATACTGGAAGTAGGTCCTGGCATGGGCGTTCTGACTCAATTCCTTATTCCCAAGAAAAGAAACCTCAAAGTGGTGGAACTGGACATGGAGTCTGTCGAATTCCTACAAGAGCATTTCCCTGAAATTGAAGACAAGATCATAGCAAATGACTTCCTGAAGATGGATTTAAACGAGATCTTTGATGGTAAACCCTTTGTCCTCACAGGGAACTATCCATATAATATCTCCAGCCAGATATTCTTCAAGATGCTAGAATACAAGGACCTTATCCCTTGCTGCACCGGGATGATTCAGAAAGAAGTTGCCGAACGCATTGCTGCCACACCCGGGCACAAGTCGAATGGCATCCTAAGTATCCTGATTCAAGCATGGTATGACGTAGAATATTTGTTTACTGTCGACGAACATGTATTTAACCCGCCGCCAAAGGTAAAAAGTGCTGTTATCCGAATGACTCGGAACGATAAAAAAGAGTTGGGATGCAACGAGAAACTGTTCAAACAAATCGTCAAGGCTACATTTAATCAACGACGTAAACAGATGAGGAACAGCATACAAACAATATTGCCAAAAGATCATCCTTTCAGCAATGATCCAATTTTCAACCTTCGCCCCGAACAACTCTCGGTACACGAGTTTATCGACCTGACGAATCGGGTTGAGGCCGCACTCAAAGAGTATCCGGTAGAAAGGAAAGAGTAAAAACCATCAAAACTGTCGAACCATGAAGGAGGAAGAAATCGAAAGAATACAACAACTGATCGAGAACAAGGAAGCCGACCAGCTAAAAGAGATATTGGATCATCTGCATCCTGCCGACATTGCCGAATTATGTAATGAGTTGGACGCAGAAGAAGCTCGTTATATCTATCTGTTGCTCGACAACGAGAAAGCAGCCGACGTTCTCGTCGAGATGGACGAGGATGCCCGTAACGAGTTCCTGAATATGATTCCTTCCGAAGTCATCGCCAAACGGTTCGTCGACAATATGGACTCCGACGATGCTGTTGAAATCATCCGTAACATGGATGATGAGAAGCAGCAGGAAGTCTTAAAACAGATCGATGACGTCGATCAGGCAGGTGATATTGTCGACTTGTTGAAGTACGATGAGGACACCGCCGGTGGTTTGATGGGAACCGAAATGGTCGTGGTGAACGAGAACTGGAGTATGCCCGAATGTCTGCGTGAGATGCGGCAACAAGCAGAAGAGATGGACGAGATCTACTACGTTTATGTCGTTGACGATGACGAACGCTTACAAGGTGTGTTCCCTCTGAAGAAAGTGATTACCAGCCCTTCCGTCTCGAAAGTAAAACATGTAATGAAGAAAGAGCCGATCTCCGTCAAGGAAGACACCCCTATCGACGAGGTCGTTCAGTTGATCGAGAAATATAATCTTGTTGCCATACCCGTTGTCGACAGTATCGGGCGACTGGTGGGTCGAATCACCGTCGATGATGTCATGGACGAAGTTCGCGAACGTGGTAACCGTGATTACCAGTTGGCTTCCGGTTTGTCTCAGGATGTTGAAACCGATGATAATGTATTCCAACAAACCAAGGCCCGCTTACCATGGTTGATGATCGGTATGCTTGGTGGAATTGCAAACTCCATGATCTTAGGAAATTTTGACAGCAC
The DNA here is from genome assembly GCA_902779535.1 of uncultured Bacteroidales bacterium. GTDB lineage: Bacteria > Bacteroidota > Bacteroidia > Bacteroidales > Bacteroidaceae > Phocaeicola. The sequence goes on along the minus strand of CACZBX010000011.1, from coordinate 11,307 downwards.
ATTTGCCGCTCACCCCGAGATGGCACTCTATATTCCGTTGATTGGTGGTACGGGAGGAAACGTGGGAACACAATCTTCCGCCATTGTCGTGCAAGGTCTGGCCAACAACTCGTTAAACGCAAACGAGACCTGGAAACAACTACTAAAGGAATCAGTCGTAGCATTAATCAATGCCAGCATCATCTCGATGATTGTATATATTTACAACTTCGTACGCTTCGGCCCACATGAAACCGTTTCTTACTCGGTGTCGATCAGTTTGTTTGCCGTTGTCATGTTTGCTAGTCTATTCGGCACCTTAGTCCCGATGACATTGGAGAAGTTGAAAATCGACCCTGCTTTAGCAACCGGACCGTTCATTCAGATTACAAACGATATCATTGGCATGTTGCTCTACGGAGGTATTACCCTACTCCTGTCATAACGAAGAAAACTTCATATAAATAATAACAAAGATTTCAAAAAAAAATCACTTTTTTTTATGAAGTTATGATTTAATTCTCTTAATTTGTATTTTAATCTCTCTCAAGATAGTAGATTAACAAATTAAAAGAAGAATGATGGAAGCAAACGAAACCAATCGCCCTTTAACTGAAGTTCCAGTTGATAATACTCCTGAGACAACAGTAGAACAATCTCCTTTGGAGAACCCATCCGATGTGATGAAAGAAGAAATTCCTGTAGCAGAAGAGCCTGTTACAGAAGTTGAAGCACCAACTGAAGCCGCAGAGGAAACAGTTGATGAGTCTGAAGTATTGACCAAACCCGAAACTAAGGAGACAAAGGACGAAATCATCGAGCGCCTGAAAGAAATCGACGCCAATGGTGGCAATGCTGACAAAGCAGAGCTGGATCTTTTGAAAGTCAACTTCTATAAACTGCACAAGGCTGGCATTGAAGCTGCAAAGAAAGCCTTTGAAGAAAAGGGAGAAGAAGGAGAATTTGTTCCTCCAGTAGACGAATACGAGGAACAATTCAAATCCATCATGGCATCTATCAAAGAGAAGAGAAGCAGCATTGCAGCTCAAGAGGAAAAAGAATTGGAAAAAAACCTTGCTCGTAAAATTGCCATCATCGAACGCATCAAGGCTCTCACCGAAAGCCAAGACGATGCCAACAAGTCGTACAGCGAGTTTAAGAAGCTTCAGCAGGAATGGAAAGAAATCAAGCATATCCCTGCCAACAAAGCCAATGAACTCTGGAGGAACTACCAACTCTATACGGAGAAGTTCTACGACTTGATTAAGCTGAACAACGAATTCCGGGAATACGATTTCAAGAAGAATCTGGAAATCAAGACCCGACTCTGCGAAGCTGCCGAGAAATTAGCTAACGAACCCGATGTAATATCCGCTTTCCATCAATTACAGAAATTACATCAGGAGTTTCGTGAGACCGGTCCTATCGTGAAAGATCTTCGCGAACAGATTTGGACTCGCTTTAAGGCTGCCTCCACTGCGGTTAACCGCCGTCATCAACAACACTTCGAGCAGTTGAAAGAACAAGAGCAGACCAATCTGGATGCCAAGACGGTGATCTGTGAAATAGTAGAAGGATTGGAACTTGATAAATGTACTAATTTCCGTGATTGGAACAACAAGACACAAGAAGTGCTGGCACTTCAAGCAAAATGGAAAACAATCGGCTATGCACCACGGAAGATGAATGTGAAGATCTTCGAACGTTTCCGCACCGCTTGCGATGAATTCTTTAAGAAGAAAGCTGAATTCTTCAAGAAGATGAAAGAAGACATGAACAGCAATCTGGAGAAGAAACGCGAACTTACCGAAAAAGCCGAGGCTTTAAAGGATAGCACAGATTGGAAGAAGACAGCAGAAGCAATGACCAAACTGCAAAAACAGTGGAAAGAAATCGGACCGATTTCAAAGAAGCACGCCGATGTACTCTGGAAACGCTTCATTGCTGCCTGCGACTATTTCTTTGACCAACGGAACAAAGCAACATTCTCTCAACATAGTTCGGAGGTTGAGAACTTAAAGGCAAAGAAAGATATTATCCAACAGCTGAATGAACTGGAGGCAGAAGACGACCACTCATTCGACGCAGAAGAGAAATTCCAAAGCCTGATGAAGAAATGGAACGAGATTGGTCACGTGCCTTTCCGTGAAAAGGATAAGATTTATAAGCAATATCACAACATTGTGGATAGCTTGTATCCAAAGTTCGGAAGTTCCAGCCGTCGCTATTCCGGTGAAACCCGCTCTAGCGGCAAAGTCTCGGGCGGAAAAGAGAAAGACAAGTTGACTAAGTTGTATGAGAATATGCGCAATGAGATTCAGACATACGAGAACAACCTCGGATTCCTTAGCGCATCATCGAAGAAAGGCAACGGCCTCGTTGATGAGATGAAGAAGAAAGTAGAAAAACTGAAAGCCGAAGCTGAAGCGGTGCTGATGAAAATACAACATCTCGACGAGAACAACTCAGAAAACGAATAAAAACAGGGCGGATGATTCATCCGCCTTTATTTTTTCAAAAAAAGTTCGTTTTTATTTGGCAATTGTTATAAAAGCAGTATATTTGCACCGTCTTTCGCAAAGGGTATTTGTGATGACCTTGATTGGAGTATGGTGTAATGGTAACACTACAGATTCTGGTCCTGTCATTCCAGGTTCGAATCCTGGTACTCCAACTGAAATAGAGTTCGAATGAACTCTATTTTCTTTTATCCCCTTTCCCATTGCTAAAAAATAACAAAAAACGAACGATTTCAAGGCTTATTTTTGTCCATAAAAGAAAAGGGAGTATCTTTGTATGAAAATGAAACATAAATCATTAAGAATGAACGAAACCGAGTTACTATTACAATCCATCATTGAAGGAATACAAGAAAAAAAAGGAAAAGATATTGTGGTTGCTGACTTGAAAGGTATTGACGGAGCTATCTGCCAATACTTTGTAATCTGTCAAGGAAACTCACCCACACAAGTAGACGCTATTACCGAATCTGTTTACGACATGGTTTACGAAAAGACAAAGGATCGCCCGACAACTGTAAACGGTTTGCGGAATGCTCAATGGGTGGGTATGGATTATGGTAGCATCCTGGTCCACATCTTTCTTCCTGAATTACGTAACTTCTATAACCTTGAACACCTCTGGGCCGACTCCAAACTGACTCAGATACCTAATTTAGATTAAATCATAACGACATGTCGACAAACAATAATCCTAAAAAAAATATTTCCAAGTTCAATATCAATTGGTTATACCTGATTATCTTTATCAGTATTGGTATCTTGCTTTTCAACCCGACAGGAAGTGGAGCGAGCAAGGAAGTCACCTATACTGAATTTAAGGAGATGGTGATGAACGGTTACGCTGACAAAATCGTTGCATACAACGATTATAGCGTCGATATGTATGTAAAACCGGAATTTGTCCAAAAGATATTCAAGGAAAACGCAAAGCGCGTAGGAAGAAGCCCGATTGTTCACGTAGAAGTTGGGTCGCTGGACGCACTGGACACGTTCCTGACCGAAGCACAGAAAGAAGGTCACTTTAACGGATCCGTCAAATATGAGAAGAAAAGCGATATCTGGAGCCTGATTCTTTGGAACACACTTCCTTTTATCTTTTTGATTGGCCTGTACATCTTTATGGTTCGCAGAATGAGCGGTGGCTCAGGTGGCGGCATGGGAGGAGCAAATCCTTTCAACGTAGGAAAGAGCCGTGCCCAGATGTACGAAAACCAAGACGAGAAGAGCCGAATCACATTCAAGGATGTAGCAGGTCAAGACGAAGCGAAGCAGGAAGTTCAAGAGATTGTGGAGTTCCTGAAGAACCCACAGAAATACACCGAACTGGGTGGAAAGATTCCCAAAGGAGCCTTGCTAGTTGGCCCTCCTGGAACAGGTAAAACCCTGTTAGCCAAAGCTGTTGCAGGTGAAGCAAACGTCCCATTCTTTTCTATGTCTGGTTCTGACTTCGTCGAAATGTTCGTGGGTGTCGGAGCATCACGTGTTCGTGACCTGTTCCGTCAGGCTAAAGAAAAAGCGCCATGTATCATCTTTATTGATGAGATTGATGCCGTGGGACGAGCAAGAGGCCGTAATCCGAACATGGGAGGCAATGATGAACGAGAGAACACATTGAATCAGTTGTTGACAGAGATGGATGGATTCCAATCCAACTCTGGCGTAATCATCTTGGCTGCAACCAACCGCGTTGATATGTTGGACAAAGCATTGTTACGTGCAGGACGATTCGACCGACAGATTCATGTCGACCTCCCCGATCTGAATGAACGAAAACAAATCTTTGGCGTTCACATGCGCCCACTGAAGATGGACGAGACTGTGGATGTAGATCTGTTGGCTCGACAAACTCCTGGCTTCAGCGGAGCTGATATTGCAAATGTATGTAACGAAGCTGCACTGATTGCTGCACGCCATAGTAAGAATGCTATTAGCAAGCAGGATTTCAATAATGCCATCGACCGTATCGTAGGTGGTCTGGAGAAAAAGACCAAGGTGATGACAGCCGATGAGAAACGTTCCATTGCCATTCATGAGGCTGGCCACGCCACTTTATCGTGGTTCCTGGAACATGCGAACCCATTGGTAAAGGTTACCATCGTTCCACGTGGACGAGCTTTGGGCGCTGCGTGGTACTTGCCAGAGGAAAGACAGATCACCACAAAAGAACAAATGTTGGATGAAATGTGTGCCCTCTTGGGTGGACGTGCTGCCGAAGAATTGTTTACCGGTCATATCTCAACCGGAGCCATGAACGATTTGGAGCGTGTGACCAAACAGGCTTACGGCATGATCGCCTATGTAGGCATGAGCGATAAGCTGCCAAACCTTTGTTACTATAATAGCGGAGAGGATTATTCCTTCCAAAAGCCATATAGTGATAAGACAGCCGAACTCATTGACTCCGAAGTGAAGCAAATGATCAACGAGCAATACGCACGGGCAAAGACAATCCTGTCCGAGCATAAGGAAGGACACAATGAGCTTGCCAAGGTATTGATTGAAAGAGAAGTAATCATGGCAGATGATGTGGAGCATATCTTTGGGAAACGTCCTTGGACCTCACGTTCAGAAGAGCTGATGGCCGAAGAAGAACAAAAGAAGAATGCTGACCAACAAACAGAAAAAGCAGATGAACAATAATTTTATACTTCGTACCGTCACAGGAATCCTCTTCGTCATCATCTTGGTCGGAGGAATCATTGGAGGAGAAATCCCCTTTGGTATTTTGTTCCTCATCATTACTCTACTGAGTGTAAGAGAATTCTGCAACCTTGTAAACCAGTACGAAAAAGACATCCATATCAATACTCCGCTATGCACAATAGCCGGAGGCGTCTTGTTTCTTACCTTTTACTATTATCAACAAGTGATGTCATGGGCCATACTACCTTTTTACCTTTGCTTCCTGATTGCGATAATGGTAATTGAGTTGTATGCAAAAAAGACAAATCCTGCGGGGAACTGGGCGTTCAGTTTTATGAGTCAGTTCTATGTAGCATTACCTTTTGCGCTATTAAATATCATAGCTTGGATGTTTCCAGACAGCAGTGGGATACCTGCCTACAGTTTTATTCTTCCGCTTTCATTATTTATCTTCACATGGATCAACGACACCGGTGCCTATTGCGTCGGGGTGACCTTCGGAAAGCACCGTTTATTCGAACGGATCTCACCGAAAAAATCATGGGAAGGTTCATTTGGCGGAGCCATCTTTTGTGTCATTGCAGCCATTATCCTCTCTCATTTCTATCCCATACTGAACAGATGGGAATGGATTGGGTTTGCACTCGTCATTGTAGTCTTCGGGACATGGGGTGATCTGTGTGAATCTCTGATGAAACGTCACTGGGGTATAAAAGATTCCGGGAACATACTCCCAGGTCACGGAGGAATGCTCGACCGATTTGATAGTACACTGTTGGCTGTTCCTGCAGTTTTGGTCTATCTTTTAATGGTGCTGATGGTACGTGGACTTTAATAATTCCACCATCTTCTTTGCTGCATGCTGAGAAGCACCCGCATCACCAAGCGAATCGATAATCTCATTATAATCCGCCAGCATACGTTGGCGGTTTTTCACATCATACAGGATGGCATTTAATTCAGAACGAATGATATTCTCTTTCATCTGATCAGCCACTAATTCCTTGACAACTTCGCGTCCCGCAATTAGGTTTACTAATGATATATACTGTACGGAAAGTATTTTCTTTTTAAGAAAAGAGATAATTTTTCCAAGTGGAGTATAATAACACACTACTTGTGGTACCCTGAACAGACAAGTCTCCAGAGTGGAGGTGCCCGATACCACCAGTGCTCCCTCAGCATGGCTCAACAAGCGGTATGTTTGCCGGTGTACCATGTGCAACCACGGATGACGTTCCTGATAAGGCTGATAGATAGACGGATCGATGCCTGGAGCAGCACCCAGAACAATTTGATAATCATCCTTACACGAAGCGGAAGCCTCAAGCATCAGCTCAAGATTATCCTTGATTTCCTGTTTCCGACTGCCTGGCAACAGAGCCAGAACAGGTTTCTTCTCCTCCAGTCCATTGTCTTTTGCAAATGCTTTGAAAGAATCTTTCACTCCATTCCGATAAGCAGCCACAGCATCTACGCAGGGATTACCCACATAATGGATAGGATACTGATATTTCTGATAGAAAGGGACTTCAAAAGGAAGAATAGAGAACAGTTCGTCTACATCTCTTTTGATATTCTTGATACGATACTCTTTCCATGCCCATATCTTAGGTGAGATATAGTAAAAGACAGGAATATGTGTATGCTTTCTAAGGAATTTTGCAACTTTCAGGTTAAAGCCCGGATAATCAACCAGGATAACAACATCTGCGTTCCAGTCTACGATATCTTTTTCGCAGATCTCCATGTTTCGAAAAATTGTACGAAGATGCATCAACACAGGAATGAACCCCATATAAGCCAATTCCTTGTAGTGTTTGACACATGTTCCTCCGACGGCCTTCATCAGGTCGCCACCAAAGAAACGAAACGAAGCATGTTCGTCTTCTTTTTGGATTGCTTTCATCAAGTTCGAAGCATGCAGATCACCTGAAGCCTCTCCGACTATCAAATAATACTTCATCTTACAAATTCCACGAATTCAATTCATCCATAAACTCATAGGCTGTCACATCTATCTTTGTAGGCGTGATAGCTACATACCCATGATCCAAAGCCCAGTGATCGGTATCAGGTGAATCCGGCTCGAAGTTCTTATATTCTCCAGTCACCCAAAAATAATTCTCACGTGAGGGATGCGAACATGGCACAAATTCCTTTATCCAATCGCCATCCGTTTGCCGACAAACCTTGACCCCATTAAACACAGGCACGTTCGGAAAGTTGATATTCAAGCAAATACCTTTCGGAAGTCCATTGTTCAAAACTTTTTCAGTAATGCTCCTGACATAGGGTAACAACGGTTTGAAGTCTGCATCTAGATCGTGATTACAAAGCGAAAAGGCCACCGAGGAAATACCTTTCATACATCCTTCCTTTACAACGCCCATCGTTCCAGAGTAATGAACATTGATGGCAGAGTTATCTCCATGATTGATACCACCAATCACAATATCCGGCCTACGGGGAGCAAGTTTGTGCAAAGCTAATTTAACACAGTCGGTTGGTGTTCCACTACAACTAAAAACTTTTACATCTGGTTCTTGGCGAACCAACTTATAATGAACGGGCACCTGAGTGGTAAAGCAATTTGAAAAGCCTGAACGAGGACCGTCCGGAGCCATCACGATGATCTCGCCTAACCCTCTCAGTGCATCGATCAATTCATTTAATCCTTTTGCATCGAAGCCATCGTCATTCGACAATAACAGCAATGGTTTTTCCTTCTTCATAATTGGTTTTTTACGACTGCAAAGATACGACACTTTCCGTACAAACAGTTTGAATAAAAGAAAATTAACTTAATGAAAGCCAACATCCACACAAAAAGGCATTCCAATTAAATGGTTTTTGTTATCTTTGCACCTACGGTTATTAACAAAACCCTAAAGTTATCAACAGTTTCGGCGAAAGGAAAGTTGTTTTGGTAGGATACTTCTACAAATCTTCGTTATTTTGCAGAAACTATAAATGAGAGATTATGGGAAAAGTTATTGCTTTAGCAAACCAAAAGGGAGGTGTGGGGAAAACCACTACCACCATCAATCTGGCTGCATCATTGGCTACTTTGGAAAAGAAAGTGCTAGTGATTGATGCGGACCCTCAAGCCAACGCTTCGTCGGGACTGGGCGTCAACATCAAAGAGGTGGAGACATCGATCTACGAGTGCCTTATCAACCAGGTTGATATTCATGAGGCTGTCTATACGACGGATATAGATGGTTTGGATATTGTGCCTTCACACATCGACCTTGTTGGTGCAGAGATTGAAATGCTAAACCTTAAGAATCGAGAGAAAATCATGAAGAACGCAATAGCTCCCTTGGTGAACGAGTACGATTATATCTTTATCGATTGTTCTCCTTCTTTAGGATTGATAACCATCAACTCACTGACCGCTGCCAACTCCGTCATCATCCCAGTGCAATGTGAGTATTTCGCGTTGGAAGGTATCAGCAAGTTGCTGAATACCATTAAGATTATAAAGTCAAAGTTGAATCCATCCCTCCAGATTGAGGGCTTTTTATTAACGATGTTCGACTCCCGTTTGCGTCTGGCTAACCAAATCTACGATGAGGTGAAGCGACACTTTCAGGAATTGGTATTCAACACGATTATCCAACGAAATGTCAAACTGAGTGAAGCCCCAAGTCATGGTATCCCAGCCATTCTGTATGATGCTGATTCGACGGGAGCAAGGAATCACTTAGCTTTGGCAAAGGAATTGATTGAACGAAACAGCAAGTAATGATATGGCAGTAAAGAAAAAATTTGCTTTGGGAAGAGGCTTGGATGCTCTTATCTCGACCGATGAGGTCAGGACTGAGGGCTCATCTTCCATCAATGAGATTGAGTTGAGTAAGATCTCTGTCAACCCGAACCAACCGCGTCGTGAGTTTGACCCTACTGCTCTGCAGGAACTTGCCGACTCCATCGCTGAGATTGGAATCATCCAGCCAATCACTTTGCGAAAGATGAGTGAAGACGCTTATCAGATCATTGCAGGAGAAAGACGTTACCGCGCTTCCATCAAGGCAGGATTGAAAACCATCCCTGCTTACATACGGACGGCCGATGATGAGAACGTGATGGAAATGGCTTTGATCGAAAACATCCAACGAGAAGATCTGAACTCACTCGAGATCGCGCTGGCATACCAACACTTACTGGAACAATATAATCTGACTCAAGAACGGTTAAGTGAACGAATCGGCAAGAATCGCACGACCATCGCAAACTATCTACGCCTTCTGAAACTTCCAGCCCAGATTCAAGTTGCCTTAAAAGACCGCATCATCGATATGGGCCATGCCAGAGCATTACTCGCGTTAAACGATCCCAAACAGCAGATCAAAGTGTTCAACGACATCCAAGAACAGAACTATTCCGTTCGCAAGGTAGAGGAAATCGTTAAGGCGCTGGCCACTGCCAAAGGGAATAAGTCTAAAGAAGGGAAAGAGAAAAAGGTACAACCCGCCGAAACATACCTGATGTTGCAAAAACAACTTTCCGCATTCTTTGGTTCCAAGGTAAAATTATCGTGCAGCCCGAAGGGAAAAGGTAAAATCAGCATCCCGTTCAATAATGAGGAAGAGTTGGAACGCATAATGGAAATATTTGACACACTGAAGTAGAGAGCCTTGAAGAATCAAATAAACATCATACCGACCGTTTTCTTCTTGTTCATATCACTCTTTTTGATGAACAACTTGACAGCCTGGGGACAAAAGGCGAAGGAACGGCGTATGCGAACTCCTGTCAAGGATTCATTAATCATCAAGAAGGCTCTACCCAACGACAGCATTCTCAGTGATTCACTCTACAATCGAAGAGTTGCCGACAGTATCTCTATACAAAACGAGCAAGCACTTGCAGAGTTGTTCAGCCCGATCGACACAACACAACTGGCCAAACAACAAGATTCCATAGCACAAGCAAAGATTCCAAAGAAAGTATTCATGCCCGATCCACAAAAAGCGACGTGGTATGCGCTCGTCTTCCCGGGAGGCGGTCAGATTTACAACCGCAAATACTGGAAACTTCCAATTGTATATGGAGGATTTGTGGGATGTGCATACGCCTTAAATTGGAACAACCGGATGTACAAAGACTACAAACAAGCCTATTTAGACATCATGGATGATGATCCAAACACGAAAAGTTACGAGAATTTCCTTCCTGCCGGTATGGACATCACCGGACAAGAATCACAATATCAGGAACGTTTTAGGAAAAGGAAAGATACTTTCCGTCGGCAGCGCGACTTAAGTATCTTTGCATTCATAGGTGTTTATGCACTATCGGTCATCGATGCATACGTGGATGCCGAACTTTCAAACTTCGATATCTCACACGATTTGGGATTAAAGATAGAACCTACACTTATTAATAACGGCCGCAGTAGAACCTCACACAGCATAGGACTCCACTGTAGCATTACTTTTTAAAGAAAGACCATGAGACAATTGTTCGTAATACTCGTCATCTTCCTGTCGGCTCAAACACTCCAGGCCCAAAATACGACCATTACGGTACGCTCGGAGAAGACGGGCAAGCAAGAAGTGATTGACGTACCGGAAAGTTTGCAGAATGATATGGATAAAAACTATCAGGACTGGCAATCGAAGACATTCATCAATCTGGATGCCGACTGCGAACTCACATCCACCAACCCGATAGTTAGCGATGAGGTCATTATTGATCGTCTATCACGCATTCCTTCTGTGATAGAGATGCCATTCAACGAAGCCGTCCGTAAATTCATCGACCTGTACGCCACAAACTTACGAAAGAAAGTCTCTTTTATGTTGGCTGCTGCCAATTTCTACAACCCGCTCTTTGAAGAAGCATTAGACCTTTACGACCTTCCATTGGAACTGAAATATCTACCCATCATCGAGTCGGCTCTTGACCCGAAAGCGGTTTCACGTCGTGGTGCATCAGGTCTTTGGCAATTCATGCTGGCAACCGGGAAAGCGTATGGACTGAAAACGAACAGCCTGGTCGATGAGCGCTTGGATCCAATCAAGGCCACATGGGCTGCTGTACATTATCTGAAAGATTTATACGACATTTATAATGACTGGAGCTTGACATTGGCTGCCTATAACTGCGGACCGGGTACAATCAACCGAGCTATCAAACGTGCTGGTGGTACAAC
>CACZBX010000010.1 GCA_902779535.1 uncultured Bacteroidales bacterium | reverse complement strand
GCAGTTAAGCCCCGCCGCGCCGATGGTACTGCGCAAGTGGGAGAGTAGGTAGCTGCCGTTTTCAGTCTGGTTCCCTCGGGTCATAGGACCTGAGGGAACTTTTTTTTATAGATTCGTCTCTTATAAGCAGAAAACAAATAACCGCTACTTAATTGAAATCAACTAAATAGCGGTTTGTGATGTGCGCCTGATAGGACTCGAACCTACACGGATTACTCCACCAGATCCTAAGTCTGGCGCGGCTGCCAGTTACGCCACAGGCGCATTTCTAAATGCGACTGCAAAGTTATCGATTATTTTCAAATATGCAAAAACATTTTGAACTTTATTCGTGGCCGATTATAAGCTTGATTGGATTATGTCCCTAGCTGTTTCTATTATTGTATCCACATTCCTATTATAATCTTCGGAAGTTATATCCACTTTTACATCCGGATTGATGCCAAATTCCAAATGCTGCATGTCAACATCGTATATTGGGCTGGCGGAGAATCGGACGGACCATCCATTGGGTAATTCGGACGTAAATGGCAGTCCGGATCCACCTCCTGTCTTATCTCCTACAATCGTAACATTTGGTAGGTATCGCATCTTGTTAACAAAATCGTTTGTGGCACTATACGATCTTCGGTTGGTCAGAACAACCGTTTTCTTTTGCCATCTCACATTACTGGTAGATGGTTCAAGATAGATCGGTTGTGGCTTGGAGAAATGCTGATGCTCGGGACCTTCTTTATATGAGATGTAGCCAACAAGCAGTCGTTCGTTGGTGAAGCGTCCTGCCAGTTTGTCGGCAGTAGTGAGCACGCCTCCTCCATTATTCCGTACATCGAGGATCAGTCCGTTGCAGGGGGCTAATGCCTGGAGTATCTGGTCAAGATTACCGCTTCCAAGGCTATATTCGAAACTACCACAATAAATGTAGGCAATGTTGTCTTCCAGAATACAATATTTCAGTCCGGATGCTGTATAATAATCCTTCCCTAGATATACGCTTTGAATGCTGTCGCTGAAATTTCGCGGATAACTATCATACCACCTTCGGTATTGTGACACACGATCTTTGGAAACGAGGTTTACATGACCGTCACGAAGTTCATTCAGCATCTCGCTAAGAACGTCAAAGAGTTCCTTCGAATTCATATTTGCCGTGATGCGTTGTTTAAAGCTCGTATGGATCTGATTCCAGTCGAGCCCGTATTCCTGGTTTTTATAATCAAGGAAACAATAATGTTCGTCAATGATTTTCCAAAGTGCCTCAAAGTTTCCTTCCGGGGTGTTCTCGAATGATTCCTCCGTGATGCAAGCACTCAACAAAAGTGTCATCAAAAGAATAAACCAATTTCGTATAGTGGCTAACATATCAGAAAGGATTATAAGGTGAAGATGAAATCATTCGATCTTTTTCCTTCACGGGGAAAAGGGTTTTCACGAATCCGAGCATCAGTGTATGTGACCACTGATGACTCTTGATATAGTTCACATTTGATTGTTGAATGTCGCAGAGATAACCAATGCGAATGCAACTGCTCCGAACAGGAATATCCAATGTAAGAAGTTGACGGAAGGTAGGCCGGTTATGCAGAGATGTGAACAGCACATTGTGGTTGCTATGTTCCAACTCAAAAATTTCATAATAGGACTGACCGTAATCGGGTGAGAACATGACTCCGGCAACGGGGATATTCAGTTGGTAACGTGCAATCATCGGATGGTTCTTGATGGAGAAATGGTAGACTGCCATTCCGGAGGCGTCAATATTTAAGTTGGCGATGGCTTGTGCCGGATTGTTGGAATTCCGGGTGTTATAGAGAAAGCCCAGATTAAGGTCAATCATCGGTCCTGCCATCAACTTCAGGTTCCCAAATCTCCATTGATAATGCCATGCTTGTGTTCCGTTCACCATTCCTCCCCATTCATTGCCTGTGTTGGCTCGGTTTTTCGTTAATGAAAAGTACAATTGGAACATGGACTGGGATGATACGTTTCCATCCATCAAATGGGTCATTCGCATGTTTTCCCTCAACAACCGGATCTCCGTCCCTTTATATTCAACGGGTGAAAGATAGGTGTCGAGTATATTGGTGTATCCAACACCATAGAGGGTAGACCTCACGTGAAACTTGTTTGTAGGTAAACCATCTGTCTGTGCCTGTATAAATGATACCGACATCCATAACGATAGTATTACCCACAAATATCTTTTCATGGATTAAAACAGTTTCAATTGTCCTGTAATCTCATCCTTGATATCATCTTCGCTTTTCCCCTCATCAGGGTCAACGATAGGCATCGTTTTTTCTTCCACCACCTCCTCTTCCGGTTCTGGCTGGCGTGTCGGCTCCAATTCCACGACTTGATCAACTGTGAAGGTTGTGATACGTTTCCCTTTCGCCTTGAAACTTTTTACGCCAATGAATTCATCAGCTTCTATGATCAAAGGATCTCGGAAATCATCCCGGCCTCCGAATTTCACTTCGAATCGAGGATAGACAGTATCGGTCAGCAAGATCAGTTTACTCTTTTCGTTCCCGCCCAAATAGCTTTGTCTCTTCGATGACTCTTCAAACGGGAAGCGTTTCAGGTAAGGATAGTTGTTTTGGTCGGCATCATACAGGATGGCTGACCAAATCTTATTCGGGTTAAACTTCTCGATGACGCGTATTCCCGGATCATAATGATTGTTGACGTCGAAGTTTGTGGTATAGAACGTACCATCTTCTTGAACGACCAGAATCAAGTCTTCGCTTTGGAACTCGCCCAAGTACTTTCCATGTTCGTCATAGTTCAATCGGAGAATGTCCGAATCGAACCATACCTTTCTACCTCCTAAGGTTGATACGCCATGTTGCTTGAGTGTAATGCGATGAACATCACTCTTTGTCAGGATGTTTCCCATGGCCTGTCGCCCTTTGATTAGGATCTCGCTGAAATCCTTCTCGAAGATAATCTTCTTGATGTGTGGATTAGGCTTTAACGTTACCTTAATGATTTCAGCCTCACCGTTAAAGTTGGCGGTGAAGTAAACGATTCTTGACCCCGGTTTCCCTTGAGTGATATCGTACTCTTTATCGCGAGTCATGGATGTCAGGTTGAAGCGTTTGATATAGTAAGCGCCGTTCTTTCCATCCCTGTACACCACGTTGTAGATGGTCCGTTTGTCATTTTTCTCAAAGATGTTGATATACAGGATATCCTTTCCGACGAATAACTTTTCGGCCACCTTCACAATCTTGCACCGTCCGTCACGATAGAAGATGACCACATCGTCCATGTCGGAACAGTTGACGACGAACTCATCCTTCTTCAAGGCCGTACCGATGAAACCATCCTCGCGGTTGATATACAGTTTCTCGTTTGCTTCAACAACCTTCGTTGCTTCGATGGTGTCGAAGTTACGGATTTCGGTGCGTCGTGGGAACTGACTGCCGTATTTGTTTTTCAATCGGGTGTACCATTCAATGGTATGTTCAACCAGATGGGCCAGTTTGTTGTCGATTTCCTTGATTTCCTCATTGCATCTGGCGATGTATTCGTCGGCTTTGTCCTTGTTGAATTTCAGGATTCGTGCCATCTTGATGTCCATGAGTTTCAGGATATCCTCTTTCGTCACTTCACGGATGAACTGAGGATAGAATGGCGTCAACCGTTCATCGATGTATTCGCATGCAGCGTCCATGTTGGCAGCTTGTTCAAATCGTGCACCTTTATATATACGTTCTTCGATGAAGATCTTTTCCAGTGAAGCGAAATGCAATGACTCCAGCAGCTCTCCTTTTCTTATCTCCAGCTCTTTGCGAAGCAGGTCCTTGGTATTGTCGACTGATTTACGGAGGATATCGCTGACGGAAAGGAAGCATGGCTTCTTGTCGTCGATGACGCAGCAGTTCGGTGAAATGCTGACCTCGCAGTCGGTGAACGCATAAAGGGCGTCAATTGTCTTGTCGGATGATGCTCCTGGTGCCAGATGCACGAGAATCTCAACATTGGCAGCGGTATTATCATCGACTTTCTTTACCTTGATCTTCCCTTTTTCGACTGCTTTCAGGATGGAGTCGGGTAGTGAGGACGATGGCCGATCGGGTGGTGAGGATGTTGTCTTGCCGAAGGGCAGTTCGGTAATCACCAAGGTCTTGTTGTCGAGTTTGTTGATTTTAGCGCGAACTTTTACGACACCACCTCGTGCACCATCATTATACCTGGATACATCGATGGAACCGCCTGTCGGGAAGTCCGGATATAAGGCGAAATCTTCGTTCTTCAAGTAAGCGATGGCAGCGTCACAAATCTCATTGAAATTATGCGGGAGGATCTTGCAGGAGAGGCCGACTGCAATACCTTCGGCACCCTGGGCCAGCAAGAGCGGGAATTTGACCGGTAGGGTTACCGGCTCTTTGTTCCTTCCGTCGTATGAATACTGCCATTCTGTGGTTTTAGGATTGAAGACAACATCAAGGGCGAATTTAGAGAGACGAGCCTCGATGTAACGAGGAGCAGCAGCACGGTCGCCGGTGAGGATATTACCCCAGTTTCCTTGGCAATCGACCAGTAAATCTTTTTGTCCTAACTGCACCAACGCATCACCGATTGACGCATCACCGTGAGGGTGATATTGCATGGTATGTCCAACGATGTTGGCCACCTTGTTGTAGCGGCCGTCGTCCATCTCTTTCATGCTGTGCAAGATGCGCCGTTGAACAGGCTTAAAACCATCATTGATATGAGGCACAGCACGTTCGAGGATAACATACGAAGCATAGTCGAGGAACCAGTTGCGATACATTCCGCTCAGTTGATGGACCACGCTTCCGTCCTTGGACTCATTGGCCGGCTTGTAATCGGAATGCTTATTCTCGTCGTTTGAGTTTTCCTCTATGCCGTTATCGATGATTTCGTTTAATTCGTCGCTCATAAATATTTAAATTCCTTAATGTTGAGATGATATGTATGCAAAAATAGCACTTTTATTGAAAAAAAACATTAGATTTGCACATTATTTCGTTTTGAGGGGACATAAAAAAGGTGTTCTCTTGTGTAAGATAGAAGATTTAAAAGATAAAGAAAATGGCACAGGAAGATGTTTTTAAAAAGTTAGTTTCACATTGCAAAGAATATGGTTTCGTTTTCCCATCTAGTGAGATCTACGACGGCTTAGGTGCAGTGTACGATTATGGGCAGAACGGTGTGGAGCTGAAAAACAATATTAAGCAATACTGGTGGCAAAGTATGGTATTGTTGCACGAGAATATCGTAGGTATCGACTCTGCGATCTTCATGCATCCTACCATCTGGAAGGCATCCGGACATGTCGATGCGTTCAATGACCCATTGATCGACAACCGGGACTCCAAGAAACGCTATCGTGCTGATGTGCTCATCGAGGACCAGATTGCCAAATATGATGAGAAGATTAATAAGGAAGTAGCCAAGGCCGCTAAGCGTTTTGGCGAGGCTTTCGATGAAGTAAAATATCGTGCCACAAGTCCGAGAGTCTTGGAAGAACAGCAGAAGCGAGATGCCTTGCATGAACGCTATTCCAAGGCCATGAATGCGAACGACCTGAACGAACTTCGCCAGATCATTCTGGATGAAGGCATCGTTTGCCCGATCTCTGGAACAAGAAATTGGACGGATGTTCGTCAGTTCAACCTGATGTTCGCCACCGAAATGGGTTCTACAGCCGATGGCGCCATGAAAGTTTACCTTCGTCCGGAAACCGCTCAGGGTATTTTTGTCAACTATCTGAACGTGCAGAAGACCGGTCGTATGAAGATTCCTTTTGGTATCGCTCAGATTGGTAAGGCCTTCCGTAATGAGATTGTGGCTCGTCAATTTATTTTCAGAATGCGTGAGTTCGAGCAGATGGAGATGCAGTTCTTCGTTCGCCCCGGCACCGAGCTGGAATGGTTCAAGAAGTGGAAAGAGATTCGTCTGAAGTGGCATGAGGCATTGGGCTTCGGCGATGCAATGTATCGTTATCACGATCATGAGAAGTTGGCTCACTATGCCAATGCAGCGACGGATATCGAGTTCAACATGCCGTTCGGCTTCAAGGAAGTAGAAGGTATCCACAGCCGTACGAACTTCGACCTCTCACAGCATGAGAAATATTCAGGGAAGAGCATCAAGTACTTCGATCCGGAACTGAACGAGTCATATACTCCGTACGTTATCGAGACATCTATCGGTGTGGACCGTATGTTCCTCAGCGTATTGTGTGGCTCCTACAAGGAAGAGGCACTGGAGAACGGTGAGACACGCGTTGTCCTGAAGTTGCCTGCAGCACTGGCACCGGTTAAATTGGCTGTCCTCCCGCTTATCAAGAAGGATGGGCTGCCCGAGAAGGCACGCGAGATCATGAACGATCTGAAGTTCCATTTCAACTGCCAATACGATGAAAAGGACAGTATCGGTAAGCGCTACCGTCGTCAGGATGCAATCGGTACCCCGTATTGTGTGACCATCGACCACCAGACTCTGGAGGACAATACCGTTACTCTCCGTAATCGCGATACGATGGAGCAGAGCAGGGTTTCGGTAGATGCGTTGAACGGTATCATTGCCGATAAGGTTAGTATTACAAGTTTGTTGAAGACATTGCAATAAGATATGAAAAAAACGTTTTATGGATTGCTGGCTTCTTGGCTCGTCGTGATGGCCTTTGGCATCACGTCATGTGGCGAGTCGGACACTGATGCCGATCTGTATGCCAATTGGAAGGACCGTAATCAGCATTTTATCGATTCAATCGCCAAGGTCGCCAATGCCAATTTAGGGAATGAACCTGGGCAATGGAAGGTTTTTCATACCTATAAGTTCACTGCGCCTCTGAATGCGAGCCCTAATGTGAACGATTATGTCTACTGTCGCATCATGGATAATGGTGATGGAGACACTCCATTGTTCACTGATTCTGTTGCGGTGGATTATCGTGGGCAGATGATACCATTGGCCGATGGATCGGTGGTGACGTTTGATGAGAACTATACCGGTGCCTTGAATATAGAAACTGCTGCTCCCGCTAAGTTCGCAGTATCGGAAGTTGTGACCGGTTGGACCACTTGCTTGATGCAAATGCAGGTGGGTGATCGTTGGATGGTGTATATCCCTTATGATTTGGGGTATGGCTCCGGGACCAGAGGCTCCATCAAGGGCTACTCCACCTTGATCTTTGATCTCTATTTGCAAAGCGTAATACCGCTCAAAGGAAAGAATTAGGTAGGATTACCATAAAAGGAGAGGGCGTGCCACTTTCGTGGGTACGCCCTTTTGTTTTGTTGAGAAAAATTACAAAGCTTGTTGATGGTCGTTTTTCTCATCTTCTACGGTCAGTTCTTCAATCGACCGTGGTCGTTTTAAAATCGACCAGCGTCGATTTGCAAAGTCACCGTGGTGAATAGGGTTATCGACCGTGCTCAATACTTATTTCTTTTTTGCTTGTTTGTAAGGATCTTTGTACTTATTAAACGTAAAAAACGGTGTGAAGTTTTTTATCCCATAGTTCCGGCTTGGCGTCCGATAGTACGAATAAGAAACGATTCACACCATTTTTAAAGGCAGATAGTAAAATTGTTGTTGTGTTATCTATCTGCTCCATATCCTGAGGTAGACTCAACCAATAGAATATACCAAACATAATAAGCGACATCGTCTTATATGTGTGGATAACTTTCAATTGTTCTTCTTATCCTTTCCTCGAGGATGTGAAGCAAAAATTCGTTTTGCAGGTCTTCTGACTTACTCCGACTTTACCAGCCTTCCCACCTTTCTCAATCAAGGCAGTGGCACAAGTATTTGTAAAGCCTGTTAAAGGAGTTTACAGCAGCGGGACTGTTCGGGATTTTCACCCGATTCCCTTTTCATCCATTCCATCAGGAAAGAAGGAACTGGAACAAAACATTGCAAATATAACCTTTTTTTTATGACTAAAGAAATAAAATTCAGGTTTTTATTTATAAATCGATATTTGTCCTCATGATTGTTGGGGAAATTTTGTTACATTTGTACAAATTGTAAAATCATCAATCAAATGGATTTTTTATCATTGGCTAAGGCTCGTCATTCGGTGCGTAAATATGATGTGTCGCGTCCGGTAGAGCAAGACAAACTGGACTATGTAATGGAATGTGTGAGGATGGCTCCTTCGGCTGTGAACTATCAGCCATGGAAATTCTATATTGCCAAGGAAGCAACGATGTTGGAGGCTGTTTCCTCTTGTTATGCAAATGAATGGTTGAAGACGGCACCCTGCATCATCGTGGCTTGCGTCGATCACCGTCAGTCGTGGCATCGCCAACGCTATGATAATAAGGATCATGCCGATATTGACATTGCCATTGCCGTCGATCATCTTTGTCTGGCAGCTACCGAGCAGGGCTTGGGCACGTGCTGGATTTGCAATTTCGATGCTGACAAATGCCGCGAGGTCTTGCAGTTGGATGCCGAGGTTGAACCGGCAGTCCTCATCCCGATAGGCTATGCCATTGATCCCGGCCGGGAGAAGAAACGGAAGAATATGGATGAAATTGTATTTTCATAAGGGCGAACCGTCCTAAAATCATTTATTCTTCTTAAATTTGTGGCAGAAACCATTTCTGATTTTTCCTTGATCGATCATTATGCGGAAGTTCGTGTATTGCATACTTTGTTGTCTTTCCCTTACGGCTTGTAAGTGGAACAGACTGGATATGCTGCTGGATCAAAATGGCGTAGAGATTGCCCGCTATGATCATCTGCAATTCGAATATGCTACTTCGAACAGTGTGACCGCCTTGCAAAAAATGAACACGGAATATCCTCAGGCCACAAAACTCTTGATCGAGGATGTCCTGGGAATTGGACGGGTCAACGATCCGCAGATTAACGAAAAACTTTTTGTTTACCTTTCCGACACGACCATTCAGCATCTGCTGCTGGATGTTGAGGAGAAATTCAGGGACATCCGCTGGATAGAGAAAGATCTGGATAAGGGCCTTTCCTATTTGAAGAAAGAATTACCCGACCTGGTCGTCCCGCAGTTCTATGCGCAGATCTCTGCGTTGAACCAATCGGTGGTGGTACGTGACTCGCTCGTCGGATTCAGTCTCGACAAGTACATGGGGAAAGATTATGCTTTGTACAAGCGGTTCTATTATGATTATCAAATCAAATACATGTCGCCCGATCGCATCGTGCCCGACTGCCTGACATTTTATCTGATTAGTGAATATCCGATGACTCTCAACCGGCGGAGGACGTTGCTTGACGTGATGTTGTATCGTGGCCGATTCGCTTGGCTACTGACCAAGGCCTTGGAGTACGACAGCATCGAGGATATGATGGGGTATGATGCCGAGGAAAAGAAATGGTGCCAGAAGAATAAACTGAAAGTATGGCAGTTCATGCAGGATAACCGTCACCTGGATATGAGCGACCCGATGATTATTCGGAGTTATATGGGGATGATACCTTATTATACTATTATGGACGAGAATGCTCCACAGGGAGTAGGCCTCTGGATCGGTGCCCAACTTGTTGAGGAATACATGCGGGAACATAAGGAAGTATCGATCCAGGAGCTGATGGACCTGACCAATTATCGGAAAATTGTAATGGATTAGCCCTAATCTTTAGTCTTGAATCATGGAAGTAGCATTATATTTGATCCCTGTTACACTGGGCGATACGTCGATTGAACGCGTACTGCCTTCGTATAATAAGGAAATCATTGTTCAAATCAAGCATTTCATCGTCGAAAATATTCGGTCGGCACGTAGATTCTTGAAGAAGGTTGAACCAACTATTGATATCGACTCCCTGACCTTTTATGAGTTGAACCAACATACCGATCGGAATCTTATCGGAACGTATCTCGACCCTTTGCAGAAAGGTTTCCCTATGGGAGTCATCTCAGAAGCAGGTTGCCCTGCGGTGGCCGACCCGGGAGCAGATGTTGTAGCAATTGCACAGCGGAAAAATCTGGCAGTAATACCGTTGGTAGGACCATCGTCCATTATCTTGTCGGTCATGGCTTCCGGTTTCAATGGGCAAAGCTTCGCTTTTAACGGATACCTACCCATCGATTCCGAGGAGCGGATACGCAAGTTAAAAGTATTGGAACAAAAAGTATATTCGGAAAACCAAACGCAACTGTTTATTGAAACTCCTTATCGGAACAATAAGATGATGGAGGAATTGTTGCGCATCCTCCGCCCTCAGACTCGGCTTTGTATTGCAGCAAACATTACATGCGAAGGAGAGTACATCAAGACAAAGACGATAAAGGAGTGGAAAGGTAAGTTACCCGACCTGTCGAAGATTCCATGTATCTTCTTGATATATAAGTGAACTTGAATGGATCAGGTGTATAAAAGGAAAGAGGCTTAAACAGATGTTTAAACCTCTTTGTTGTTGCGGAGGCAAGACTCGAACTTACGACCTTTGGGTTATGAGCCCAACGAGCTACCAACTGCTCCACTCCGCGATGTGTTTTTTTATTTCGGTTGCAAAGGTACAACTGTTTTTTGAAAAAACAAAATAAAAGAGCTTTTTTTATTCATTATTCATGAGATAACCTTCTCGTATAAGAAGAAAAACTTCATAATTAGAGTTTTATAAAAAGACATCAATCACCTTCATTTTATATATTATTATCTATATTTGTTTGTGTGGGAAAGATAAATCTATTAATTTTGCACATATATATAGGTAATGTGCAATCTAATTCATTATGACACTTTCAAAGACAAGAAATGATTTGATAGACGTAGCTCGTCGGTTGTTCGCCAAGCATGGGGTGGACAGCACGACTATGAATGATGTTGCTGTGGCCTCCAAGAAGGGAAGACGTACCCTTTATACTTATTTCAAGAGTAAGGAAGCACTATATTCTGCGGTGGTAGAATCGGAACTGGAGAAACTATCCGATGCGATGGAAGAAGTCGCGACTAAAGATATTGCTCCTGACGAGAAGATTCTGAAGTTGATTAAAACACATCTGGATTCAATTAAACTTATTGTTTACCGTAATGGTACCCTGCGGGCTTCGTTCTTCAGGAACATCTGGCGTGTGGCTGCGGTCAGGAAGAATTTTGACGAGAAAGAGAAGCGCCTGTTCCGGCAGATCCTGACCGAAGGAAATGCAAAGAAAATCTTTGATGTCGCCAACGTCGAGATCATGGCCGACATCATCCATTATTGTATAAAAGGAATTGAAGTCCCCTATATCCGAGACAAGATAGCAGAGGATATTCCGGATGAATATGCGTGGGCATACGTTGAGAAGATTGTATACGGTGCCTTGGGAAGAAAGTAGACATGATTATTAATTATTAAATAAAGAAAAAAATGGGTTTATTAACTGGAAAGACTGCTTTAATTACAGGAGCAGCTCGTGGTATTGGAAAAGCTCTTGCTTTGAAGTTTGCTGAAGAAGGTGCAAACATTGCGTTTACTGATTTGGTTATTGACGAATTGGGTAAGCAGACCGAAGAGGAAATTGCAGCAAAAGGTGTGAAAGCAAAGGGTTATGCTTCCAATGCAGCAAATTTTGCAGAAACAGAACAGGTCGTTAATCAGGTGAAGAGCGATTTTGGTTCCATCGATATCTTGGTCAATAATGCTGGTATTACGAAAGATGGCTTGATGTTGCGTATGACAGAAGCTCAGTGGGATGCGGTTATCGCAGTGAATTTGAAATCGGCCTTCAACTTCATTCATGCTTGTACTCCAATTATGATGAGACAGCGTGGTGGAAGTATCATCAATATGGCATCGGTTGTCGGTGTGCATGGTAATGCCGGACAATGTAATTATGCCGCATCAAAAGCAGGCTTAATCGCATTGGCTAAATCAATTGCTCAGGAGATGGGTTCACGTGGTGTTCGTGCGAATGCCATTGCACCGGGATTCATTGATACCGCAATGACTCAGGCTCTGCCGGATGAGATTCGTAAGGAATGGATCAACAAGATCCCATTGCGTCGCGGTGGTACTGTCGAAGATATTGCAAATGTAGCTACGTTCCTGGCTTCCGACTTGTCTTCATACGTAACTGGGCAGGTCATCCAGGTTGATGGCGGTATGAATATGTAAGGATCATGACTGTCGTATACGAAGATAACCACATCATCATTGTTAACAAAACGGCTTCGGAAATTGTTCAAGGTGATAAGACAGGAGATACACCTCTGTCGGAAACCGTAAAGCAATATATCAAGGAGACGTATGCGAAACCGGGGAATGTCTTCCTCGGCGTTGTGCACCGCTTGGACCGTCCGGTGAGTGGACTTGTCGTCTTTGCCAAGACGAGTAAAGCATTGGCGCGGTTGAATGATATGTTCCGAAACGGTGAGGTGAAAAAGACTTATTGGGCCATCGTCAAGGATGCACCTGAAGAAATTGAGGGAGATTTGACTCATTATCTGGTAAAAGATGAGAAGCAAAATAAGTCGTATGCCTATAATAAGGAAAAGCATGGAGCAAAGAAAGCAACCTTGCATTATAAGTTGATTGGACATACGCAGAACTATAGCTTGCTCGAAATAAACCTGATGACAGGTCGTCACCATCAGATACGCTGTCAGTTGGCGAAGGTGGGATGCCCGATAAAGGGAGACTTGAAATATGGATTCCCTCGTTCGAATCCAGACGGAAGCATTTGTCTGCATTCCCGTTCAATCAGCTTTATCCATCCTGTTTCGAAGATCCAGATCAATGCGGTTGCGCCAGTTCCCAAGGACAACTTGTGGAGGGATATCTCGCAGGGATTCAATGATTGATTGACTCTATAGGAGGTCTAATATATGGTGGAAGGCTTTATGATAAACAATCATGAAGCCTTCTTATTGTATCCTAGTCTTGGAACGGAAACGAATATAGTACATGATACCCGCAGAGGTAAGCCCGAAAGGAAAGGCCATCCACACTCCGATGATACCCAGGTTCATGACGAAGGCAAAGAAGTAACCGGCAGGTAAAGAGATGATAAAGTAAGCGATGAAAGCAATGTACATCATCGGCTTGACATCTGCTATACCTCGAAGTGCATTGGCATAGTTAATCTGTAATCCGTCACCAAACTGGTAGGCGATGAATGGAATAATCAGCCAAGCGATGGTTGCCGTCACATCAGGGTCGCCACTGAACCACGTCCCGATTTGATAACGGAGTAAGAAGATGGGTGTAACTCCCAGAACGGCAATGCATAGCATGAGGTGAAAACCTGCTTTAGCTGTCTGTCTGACATTCAGGATATCGTTTTGGCCTTTGAAGTTGCTTACCCTAATAGCCACGGCCGACCCCATACCGTAATACATCATGAAGCAAATATTGGCAATGGTCAGCATGATTTGATGCGAGGCCAGCGCAATGGTACCAATCCATCCCACCATAATAGCGCTCAATGAAAACGAAGCGGTCTCCATTCCACCTTGCAAGGCAAGTGGCCATCCCAACTTGTTGAGTGTTAGAAAGTCGGCCCGGTTTATCTTGCTCTTGACGAAACAATGTCTGTATATTTGGTATTGTTTTCGAAAAAGGAAGACGAATATGAAGGCAATGACCATATAGATTCGTGAGCAGAGGGTTGAGATACCTGCGCCAGTCAATCCCATTTCGGGAAGTCCTGCTTTCCCGTAGATGAGCACGTAGTTCCCGACAATGTTGAGGATGTTGCCGCTTAACAGAATCCACATGGAGATGGATGTATCTAAGATGCCGTCGGCAAATTGCTTAAAGGCGTTGAACAGTAGAATAAAGAAAATAGAAATCAACAGGATGATAAAGTAAGGCCGAATCAACGGGAGTAATTCCTCGGGTTGGCCTAGCCGGTGGATGTTGAAGTATAGAATCAGTAAGAGAAAGGTAAGAAGAATTGCCATCATCGTGTTAGCAAACAGACTATTCTTCAGCGCCTTTCCGATCTCGTTCGTTTGTCCTTTCCCGAACAGACTCCCTACGATTGGAGTCAGCCCAAACGAAAAGCCGTTCGAGAAAATGATAATCAAGTTAAAGATATTGTTGACAAAACTTGCGGCAGCCAACTCCTTGGTACTGTGATGGCCAATCATCAGCGTATCGGCAAAGCCCAGTATGATCATCCCGATTTGTCCGATAACAATGGGAATGCCAATATTCAGTAATGCTTTGTGATGTGTATTGAACAGAGCTGGTTGCATTGCGCTCAGGCTTTTTGGATGGATTTGTAGTATAAGGTTGAGCAATTTGAGTGTTGGAAAGTAGTCTGTGCAATTCGTTGTAGTTGTTGTGTAGATACTTTCCGATAGTTGGCCACATCTACGTTGATATCTTCGGCCTTTCCTATCAGTTCAGCGTATGCCAGGTTGGTGGCAACAGTCAGATAGTTCATATTGCTGAAGATCTGGTTGCTCTCATAACGGTTCTTGACTTTCTCTAATTCAGCCTCTGTAATTTGCTCTTCTTGAAGAGTTGCCAGCTCTTCCCATACCGCTTTCTCAGCTTCCTCGAGCGAGATTCCTTTGGCCGGTTTCCCGAAGATGGTGAAGAGACCTGCATCGATGCTTCCCGAGATGTATGCGTCCACAGAATTGAAGATGCGGCGTTCGCGGACAAGGTGTTGAGCCAGGCGACTGGATTTCCCATTGCTCAAGATATCACTCAGAGCATCGTATGCATAATAATCGGGGTGCTTCCGGTCACATTTGTGGAAAGCCATGTATAGAGTATCTGCCGGTACATCCCGTTCGACAGCCTGTCTTCTCTCTTCTGTTTGCTGAGGCTCCTGAGGAAGATGTCGCTCCGGAACGTTTCTCCGCTCAATGGGGCCAAACCATTTTTCGGCCAATGCCTTTGTCTCGTCGAAGGATATGTTCCCCGTGACGACAAGGATGGCATTGTTGGGAGCGTAGAACCTGAAGAAGAAATCCTTTACCTCGGACATCGTGGCTTGAGCAATGTGATCGATTTTCTTACCGATCGTAGGCCATTGGTACGGATGTACCTTGTATGCCATTGCCCGCATTAGATGTCCGGCATCGCCATAAGGTTGGTTGAGGCATCGTTGCTTGAATTCCTCTATCACCACTTGGCGTTGTACATCCAGACCGTTGGGGTTAAAGCTCAACGAAAGCATCCGATCGCTCTCCAGCCAGAAGCCCGTTTCGATGTTTTGTTTGGGAAGCGTGAGGTAGAAGTTCGTCAGGTCATTATTGGTCCAAGCATTATTCTCCCCTCCGGCAATCTGGATAGGAGTGTCGTAATCAGGAATATAAAGACTTCCACCGAACATTAGATGTTCGAAAAGGTGGGCAAAACCAGTATGATCGGGATGCTCGTCACGGGCTCCTACATTATATAGAATGTTCAGAGCCACCATCTGTGTGGTACGGTCCTCCTCATGAATTACTCGCAGTCCGTTGGAGAGAAGGTATCTGTTTACGTTGATCATTCTACGACGGTTGCTTTCAGGATGCGAATGTTCTCAAGAGGACGGTCTGCTCTATTGGTCTTGGCAATCTCGATGGTTTCGATGGTATCCATACCTTTTATGACTTCACCAAAGACGGTGTAGTTCCCATCCAGATGTGGTGCTCCACCAACAGTGGTATAAGCTTGTACTTGTTCGGGCGTGAATTTGAAATACCCTTCTTCTTTGATTATCTTATGTGCCTGCGCTTCAAGAGAATCTTGCAGTTGCATCAGTCCGGCATTGTCGTTAGCCCGGCGCAATTTGTAGATCTCTTTCATGTGCTTGCGGGCCAATTCGTCGAAGATGGCTTCCTCGCGTTGTTCATTCATTTTGCCCTCAAGGTTCAGCAGTTGATCTTGGGTAAATTTTCTGCCGGTGACGATATAGAACTGGCAGCCGGAAGATGCTTTTGTAGGATTAACCTCATCACCTTGTCGTGCAGCAGCCAAAACACCTTTCTTGTGGAAATATTTTTCAGGAAGGAACTCGGCCGGGACGGTATAGCCTACGTCACCACCACCAAGCATGGCAGTGTCAGAAGCTGTTTTGCTATCAGGGTCGCCTGCCTGAATCATGAAGTTCTTGATGACGCGATGAAACAGCGTGCTGTCGTAAACGCCATCCTTTACCAGCTTGATAAAATTATCACGATGTTGGGGCGTTTCGTCGTACAACGCAACGGTGAAATTGCCGACAGTCGTTTCGAATTGAATGAGTGTACGGGTGTCCTTTTCCATATCTTTAGCTTGTTTTTTAGAACCTGCACCGCAAGCCGTAAAGGCTAAGATGGTGAGTAGTATAAATAATAATTGATTGATTCTTGGCATATTGTCTTTTACTTAGAAGATTCTGGCGTCAAAGATACGAAAAAAAGTAGGAAGGATAGGGCTTATTCATTCAAAATTCATTAAGTTTGCATTAAGTTCCTGAAGAATGACACTCATGAATAGAAAAAAATACATAAGCATAGCAGTCGGATTGATCGCTCTTCCTTTTATCTTGCTATTGCTTGTATGTTTTTTAATCTATTTCCCTCCAGTCCAACGGTTTGCGGTGAAAAAGGCAACGGCTTATGCTTCCCAAACGTTCGGTATGAATGTGTCGATTGGTCGTATCTCCCTGTCATTCCCTATTGATGTCGTCCTTCAAGATGTTCGTGTAGTCACGCACGAGCAAGACACCTTGTTGGATTCCCGTCAGCTTGAGTTAAATCTTCAGATGTGGCCTCTTCTAAAGAAACGCTTGGAGATCGATCGTGTTTCGTTGTATGATACATACCTGAACTCGAAGGATTTAATTTCGGGCGTTCAGGTTGTGGGGCGGGCTAAGACTTTGTCTTTATCCAGTCATCCGGTAGATATTCCCAAAGAGTATGTGCTGGCCGATGACTTGTCGTTGGATGAGGCTCGATTCGTGATTTGCCTGAATGATACAACGGCTGAAGATACCACGTCTACCGAGACCCCTTGGCTCATCCAATTGAAGAAAGGAACCATTAACCGTTCGTTTGTCCGGCTTCTCATGCCTCAGGATAGCCTCTCCCTGCAAGCCTATCTGTCGTCCCTGAAGGTGAACGACTTGGATGTGGACTTGCGACATTCCTTATATCGTGCTTTGTCGGCAAAATTGGAAAGCAGTACTTTGCGTTATGACCGTGAAGCTCACGTAACCTCTTTAGACACGCTTGGCAGAAACCGTTTGCTCTTAGACTCTTTATGGATGCAGGCTCAGGCGGATACGGTAGTCCGTATGGATGGTGTTGACCTCTCACACTTGGCATTCAAGAACATGTCCTTCCAAATAGACTCTCTTTCTTATCAAGAGAAAAAATGGCATGCCATCGTTCGTCAGATGGCGCTGAAGGAACGTTCAGGGTTGGAAATAAAATCATTGGAAGGACATTTACATACCGATACGGTCACACTTCATATTCCTCAGATGAAATTGGAAACGGGGTCTTCGTATGCGGAGATGCAAGCCCATATTGATTGGGATGTCCTTGATAACAAGGATGCGAACCTCTCTGTTCGCCTGATGGCTGATGTCAGGAAGCCTGACATCCTACTTTACTTGCCGAAAGAACGAAGAAATGCATTTCAGAACTATCCGAAGGAGCCATTCCGCCTTCGTGTAGGGGCCAATGGTACGCTGAATCACCTTCGTTTGACAGCTTTGCGAGCTGATCTGCCCACAGCATTCGACTTGAAAGCGGAAGGGACACTGCATTACCTGACCGACAGCGTGCGCCGGATGGGGGACATCTCCTTTCAGTCGAATATGCACGACATGAGTTTCCTTTCTCGAATTACAGATGGTTACATGTTACCTCCGAATAGTTCGATGGGTGGAGAGGTGGCACTTAACGGTCCGCAGATAGGAGTGAACGCTTTTTTCAATGCTCATAGGGAGATGGAACCGGCTATTCAGGATTCGGTACAAGTAGACAGCCTTACTATACGTGACATACCAATCGTTCACACTGCCCAGTTGAATGCTCTGTATGATATGGCCTCGCAACGATATTCAGCTGAAGCCAAGTTGCATCATCTGTCTGTGCATGAGTTCATGCTCATGGACTCGTTGTGTACAGTTTCGGGGGCGGTGAACCTTCATGGTGAAGGACTCGACTTCTATTCCCGAAGAACGTACATGGAGTTAGACGGCAAGATCGATCATGCACGGTATGGACATTATGCTTTGTCGGATGCCGACGTGAAGGCATCGTTACGGGAGCATCAGTTAAGCGGAGTGTTGACGGTGAATGATTCGCTGTTGATGACAACCGCTCAACTTGATGGACATCTGATGCGCAACGATGTCGAAGCTTCCTTGAAACTAAACATCGACCGGATGGATTGGGCCGGGCTTCATCTGTCAGCCGATCCCATCATTACCTCGCAAACGGTGAAGGTAAACTTAAAGTCGGACATGAAGAAGAACTATTCTTTAGATTTGGCGGTAACAAATGCTACGTTACGGTCGCTAAAGAAAACCTTGTTCCCAAAAGATTTGTATGGTGGAATTGCTTCTTCCAGTGAATACACGCAAGGATACTTAAGAGCAGGTGATCTGGACTTATCCTTGCTTGCCCAAGGAAATGTCGATGATTTGACACGGGCATATGATCTGTTGTCCAAAGAAATCACTCGCCAGTGGGAGCAACGTGAACTCCGCCATGATGTTTGGAAGGATTTTCTTCCGACGATGTATGTCAAGATGACTTCGGGCCGTGAGAATCCGATTCAAAATTACTTGGCGATTAAAGGCATTGGCTATAAAGATCTGTCGCTTCAGATGAACACATCTTCGTTGGATGGCCTAAGTGCGAAAGGCTATCTTCGAGGACTGACCTTCGATAGCTTGCGGATGGACTCCGCCTTTTTCAACTTGAATCAGGATTCTACAGGCATTCATCTGAAAAGTGGTATAAAAGCGAATAAGCAGAAAAGGCAAGAGGCATTTGTCGCCAGCATCGTAGGCCGCCTTTCTGGAAACAATGGAAACGTGGAAGTGCAATACCTCAATGATAAGAATGAGGTGGGGGCTTATCTGGGTGCAAGGGCTGAACTTCAGCAAGAAGGAATCAACATCCAATTATACCCGGATAAACCGGTTTTGGTCTATCGCCCGTTCGAGTTGAATGCCGACAATTATATCTTCATCAAGGAATCTGGACGTATCGATGCGGAAGTGTCGTTGTTTGATAAGGATAACACCGGGCTGCAGTTCTATTCCAATCATGCAGATTCACTGGCACAGCAGGATATGACACTCGAACTGAGTCATATAAACTTGAACGAATTCCGTCGTATCATTCCATATATGCCGAATATGGCAGGTGCTGTCGACTTGGATTTGCACTATATTGTCGAAGATCATACGCCGTTGTGGAGTGCTTCCTTGAAGATGAACGACTTTGTCTATGAAGGAACGAAGATGGGTAACTGGGAAGCCAATGGTGTTTACCTGCCAGGCTTGTCTAATGACCATTTCATCAACGGGTTCCTTTCGAAAGACGGAGATGAGATCGCTCATATCAGTGGTTCCTATCTAACTGCGGATAATGATAAGAGTTCTATCACAGCCGACCTCGATTTGTCGAAGTTCCCCCTCTTCGTGGCCAATCCATTCATCCCCGATAACTTGATAGAGTTTGAGGGAGGTCTGGTTGGAACGTTATCTTTAAAAGGTAATCCATCGAACCCAAGGATAGACGGCGAACTCTCAATGGACTCTGTTGCCATGTTCTTCCCCGACTACTCGGCACGATTCTTTATGGATAACCGTCCGGTAACCATCGAAAACAGTCAGATGACTTTAAAAGTCTTCAATGTTTATACGAAAGGGAAGTCACCTTTAACGGTCAACGGGACGGTAGATATGCGTAAAATCGATGAGACAAAGTTAAACCTGAGGATGAAAGCCACGAACTACGAGTTGATAAACGCTCCGCAGACCAAGCGTGCCACGGCCTTTGGAAAGATTTATGTGGATTTCACAGCTTTCTTGCGAGGAGTGATTGGCGAACTGTCCGTGCGTGGAAATATGAATGTCCTGGGGAATTCCGATTTCACTTATGTCATGAAGGATTCACCTCTGATGGTCAATGACCGTCTTGGTGATATGGTGACATTCGTGAACTTCAATGATACCACATCCGTTGAAACGGAGGATTTCCGGAATACGACGATGACGGGTGTGGACTTGCTTTTACAAATGCATATCGACCAAGCCGTGCAGGCTCGTATCAATATTGCGGAGGATGGATCAAACTATATGTTGATGGAAGGAGGAGGCGATTTGTCGTTCAAGTACGATCAGCATGGCGATATGACTTTGACGGGACGCTATTCGTTTGTGAGCGGTGAAATGAAATATCAGATTCCGGTGATCCCACTTAAGACCTTTAATATCCAGAATGGCAGTTACCTGGAGTGGACGGGGCCAGTCATGAACCCCAAGATGAACATCCAGGCATTGGAACGAGTCCGTGCTCGTGTCGGTACAGACGGACATGCCGAGCGGATGGTCAGCTTTGATGTGGGCGTGAAACTGACGGAGACACTCGAGCAACTAGGATTGGCTTTCGTCCTTTCAGCACCTGAGGATGCATCCATCCAAAATGAATTGTCGGCAATGAGTGATGAACAGCAGAGCCGACTGGCCGTTACCATGCTGGTAACAGGAACTTATATGTCGGAGTCGAATACAGCAAGCGGTGCATACAACGTGAACAATGCCTTGAATACCTTCCTGCAAAGTCAGATCTCGGATATTGTAGGCAAGTCGATGGATTTCGACTTGGGAGTTGAGACGCTTGATGATGACCGAGGCCGTCATACCGATTATAATTTCCAGTTCGCCCGACGTTTCTGGAACAATCGGGTGCGTGTCGTTGTCGGGGGAACGGTGTCTACAGGCAACTCGGCTGCACAAACGGAATCGTTCATTGATAAGGTGTCGATCGAATATCGTTTGGATAACTCTGGTACGAGGTACATTCGACTGTTCCACGACCGCAACTATGAGAGTGTTCTCGAAGGTGAGGTTGTCGAGACAGGTGTCGGCTATGTCCTTCATCGTAAGTTGGATAAGCTGAGTGATCTATTCTTGTTTAAAAAGAAAAAGGATGAAGAAAATTAATCATTGGGTCATACTATCTTTGACATTGACGTTTTTGTTTCTGACGGGTTGTTCCTCAACAAAGAACCTTCCGGCTGATGAAACCTTATATGTCGGTATCAAAGATTTAAAGGTGACGAATAAGGATAAGTCGGAAGTGGGCTTGCAAGCCATGGAAGAGGTTGAAGCCGCCCTTAGTTATCCTCCCAACACTTCAATAATGGGGAGCAGTTCTCTCCGGCATCCGTTCGCTTTCGGCTTGTGGATCTTCAATGGATTCCAAAAATATCAGGATCAGAAAGGCTTGGGCAACTGGATCTTCAGAAAGTTAGGAACGACACCGGTGTACATGTCGACGGTACGTCCTGAGACACGAGCGAAGATTGCCACAAACCTGCTACACGACTTTGGTTTCTTTAACGGGACGGTAACTCACCAAGTGGATACGATGAAGAATCCGAGGAAGACCAAGGCTTCGTACTTTGTCGATATGGGAAAACCTTATTACCTTGACACGTTGATGTATGTGAACTTCCCTCAGCGTGCCGACAGCCTGATCCTTGCTCACTATGATGAAAGGCTCCTTCGCCGTAACGATCATTTCAGTGTCTTGAAGTTGGAAAGTGAACGCACTCGTCTGTATAATCTGTTTCGGAACCACGGATATTTCTATTACCGCCCTGAATATGTGACTTTCTTTGCTGATACCATTCAGCGCCCGGGATATGTGGCAATGAAGATAACGAACCGGAATGGTCTCCCTGAACGAACAAGAAAACAGTATTATATCGGGAACACGACCTTTACGCTGTTTGATTCGAATCGTCCTTCACGTCGTGTCACCTACGATTCCATCCAGATTGGGGATATTACTGTGAGGTATACGGGCGAGAAGCCAGGCCTCCGTCCGTCGGTCATACAACATAGGTATTATTTGCGAAAGGGCCGGCTGTATTCCCAGATGCGGCAGACGATCACTCAGGACGCGTTAACTCGATTGGGCATATTCAAAATGACCGAGTTTACGTTTACGCCAAAGGATTCGACTGCTACTTGTGACACGTTGAACGTGGATGTGATGGCCATGTTCGACCAGCCGTATGAGGCTTCTCTTGAATTGAATGCAGCGATGAAGAGTACCGACCAAGCAGGTCCGGGTGCTGTGCTCAGTGTCACAAAGAAAAACTTCCTTCGTTCGGCAGCTTCTCTTTCTTTCCAACTCAAAGGCTCGTACGAATGGCAGACGAATGCTTCCGGCCTGAATAAGGAAGAGAGAAATCGCTTGAATTCATACGAACTGGGTGCATCCGTGGCCTTGGAATATCCGGGTTTGATCCTACCGTGGACTAATGAAGGGGGAAACCGGTACCGTTTCCCATCGCATACCACGTTTAAACTCTATGCCAATCAGTTAAATCGTGCACGTTTCTTCCAGATGCTCTCGTTCGGCGGTACCATCTCGTACGATTTCCAGAACAGTCGTAAGTGGAAACATACGGTCACTCCTTTCCGTCTGACGTTCAATACACTCCAGCATACTACGGCAGAATTTGATTCCATCATTCACGTGAACCAATCTTTGGCACTCAGTTTAAGTAATCAGTTCATCCCAGCGATGGGATATACGTTCACATACGACAATTCCCGTGATAAGTTAAATCACCGTTACTGGTGGGAAACATCCATCACCTCGGCCGGAAACATCACTTCGCTGATTTATGCAGCCTTTGGCAAAGGGCTCAAGGAAAGAGAAAAGAAGTTCTTGAACAGTTCGTTTGCTCAGTTCGTCAAACTTACGTCTGAATGGCGCGCCCTGTTTAACGTGAATGGAAAGCATCAGATCGCTACGCGACTGATGGGAGGAATCATCTACTCGTATGGTAACCAACTGTTTGCTCCTTATAGCGAGCAGTTCTATATAGGCGGAGCAAACAGTATCCGTGCCTTTACCATCCGTTCGCTTGGCCCTGGATCTTATCATCCCGATGCAGCAAACCGTTTCGGGTATATTGATGAGGCAGGCGACATCAAACTTGAAGCCAACGTGGAGTATCGCTTCCCACTCATCGGAAAGTTGAATGGTGCAGCCTTCCTCGATGCCGGTAATATCTGGTTGCTTCGCGAAGATGAATCTCGCCCTGGTGGAAAGTTCACGTTCAAGAAGTTTGGAAAAAACTTGGCTTTGGGGACCGGTTTCGGCTTACGGTACGACATGGAGTTCCTGGTAGTACGTGTCGACTTAGGTGTGGCTCTTCATGCTCCGTACGATACGGGTAAGAGCGGGTATTATAATATCCCAAGGTTCAAAGATGCTCTTGGACTACACCTGGCGATTGGATATCCATTCTGATAAAATCAGATTTATTCGTGGTATATTTTGAATTTTGTCAAGGTTGTTAGCGAATAATTTGTAAATTTGCGGAAACAATTGAACAACTTAATATAAATATGTTATGAAACCTACTCTATTTCTCTTGGCTGCAGGTATGGGCAGCCGTTATGGTGGCTTAAAACAATTGGACGGTCTGGGTCCTAACGGTGAAACCATTATGGACTATTCCATCTACGATGCTATTCATGCTGGATTTGGAAAGTTAGTATTCGTTATCCGCAAAGATTTTGAAGACGATTTCCGTAAGAAGATTATTTCTAAGTATGAAGGCCATATCCCTTGTGAATTGGTATTCCAATCATTGAACGATATTCCTGAAGGATTTACCGTTCCTGAAGGCAGAACGAAACCTTGGGGTACGAACCACGCTGTCTTGATGGGTAAGGACGTGATCAAAGAACCGTTTGCAGTGATCAACTGTGACGACTATTATGGTCCGGATTCTTTCAAGGTGATGGGTGAGTTCCTGAGCAAGTTGCCTGAAGGTTCAAAGAATAAATATGCCATGGTCGGCTTCCGTGTAGGCAATACTTTGAGCGAGAGTGGTACGGTTTCTCGTGGTATCTGCGGAACAAACGATCAACACTTATTGACTTCTGTCGTAGAGCGCACGAAAATCCAACGTATGGATGGCGAAGTGAAGTATCTTGACGAGAACGATGTTTGGGTAGCTACTCCTGAAAACACTCCGGTCAGCATGAATTTCTGGGGCTTCACTCCTGATTACTTCGATTATAGCATGGATTATTTCAAAGGCTTCCTGAGCGATCCTAAGAACATGGCTAATCTGAAGAGCGAATTCTTTATCCCACTGTTGGTGGATAAGGTAATCAACGATGGTACCGCTACGGTTGAAGTGTTGGATACAACCAGCAAGTGGTTTGGCGTAACATATCCGGAAGATCGTCCGGAAGTAGTTGCTAAACTGAAAGCCTTGATGGACGCCGGCGTTTATCCAGAGAAATTATTCTAAGCAATCGAATAAACACATCTAACTGAAAATCCCAACACTCAGACGAGTGTTGGGATTTATTTTATGTGTGAATCCTTGAATTAAGCTTTTCACCTAGGTGACAAAAGTTTGTCACTCATGTGATAAAAGTTTATCACCCAGGTGAAAAAGGTTTATCACGTAGGTGATAAAGTGAAATGTTCGTTAGAACGAACTCATCTGCCAAGGTGGGACGGTTGGTTTATTCGTCGGTTACCATTAGTTTGTCGGAGTGGTAGCACCTTGTCCCTGGTTTTCTCCGCCAGCCTTCACGTCATCATTCGTAATGCTTCGGTTGGTATGTTTCACCGATGCGTTCAACTTACCGAATCGCCAACTGATATTGAGTCGGATAGTCCGTTGCGGAGAACTGTTCTTCGTCCACGAGCGGAAGGTCGACGTAATGGTTTCGCTGTCAATGTCCAGATATTTGTGGAAGAAGTTATTGGCACTGAGTGAAATGTTAAGGCGTTTCTCCTTCAGGAATGCTTTGCTGAGGCTAATTCCGTAGAATTTGAATGATGCACCAGTGCCTTGGAGGGTAACTGCCTTTGAACTTCCGCCGCCAAAGAGACTGAGGCGCAAATCCCATGGTAAGGTCTGTTGTGCATTCACGAAGATATTTGTTGAAAAACCGCTCTTATGGGCATTCAGCTCCACACTTTTATAGTCGGTATACGACTCTGTTGCGTTGATGGAAATCCTTGTCTTATTGCCGGGATTCCAGTTCAACCAGGCACTTATGCTTGAGCGTTGAGTCTTTCCTACGTTTCCGTATGTAGTTTCCATCACGCCGTTGTTCATAAACGAATAAGTTTCAATTCCGTTGTTGATAAAGCCGTAATTGAGCCCTAAGTTGATGTTGAACTTGGCAGAAAAACTACTGTATGTCAGTCCTAAGGTATGTGCCTTCTCGGTGTCCAGGTCTGGATTACCATAACTGATGGATGTCGGATTGGTGGTATTGCGGAAAGGATCCAGGTACCAGATACCCGGACGGTTGATTCGCATGTTATAATTGAACCGAAGAGTCGAAGTCATGCCTAACATATACGAGACATTGACTGTCGGAACGATATCATCGAAGTTCGCGCTGAAGTTTCTCTCTGGCATTAGGTTGTATTTCACGTTCATGAAAGAATGTTCGTAGCGAAGGCCGGCCTTGAACCCCCATTTGTTCAGTTTCAGTTGATAATCGCCATACAACGCAAGGATATTCCGGTTCTGTTTGTAGTCACTGCTCTGATCAATGTTCTGTATGCGCTGCTTGTTGTCGTCTTCGATGAACATTTTACTGTCGCTTGCATTGCTTCGGTAGATATATTTCCCACCAAAATCGATATAGTGCTTATCCGAGATCGGATTGACATAGTCGATCTGTCCCGTATGCTCAGTGGTATGAGAGTCGCTTTCGTAATATTGATTTTGTAGTGTATATGGTACTTGGAACAGTTCGTCATAGATGGTCTCGTTATCGGTTGATTGCGGTGAGTTGTCCAACTTGTAGGAGAGTGTCAGGAATTCACCTTTCTTCTTGAAAGAGTGTTGATAGTCAATGTTTCCACCGATATTGCCGAAGCCCATTTTCCCGTTACCGATCGATTTGAAACTGTACATACGTTGATTAGATGCATTGGCCATTTCGGTGAACGTGGTCGTAGGAGTCTTGAAGCTTCCATTAAACAAATTCATGGAGAAGGTAACCAGGTTGAGTGTGTCAATCTCGTAACTACCCTCCAGAAATCCGAATTGAGTATGTCCTGCACTGTTCATTTCACCTTTTGTCGAAAGGTATCGCATATCCGTCGATGTGAAGTCTTCTCTGCCGGAAGCATTTTTGCTGGCTGGACTGTCGTCTTTATTGTATGTGTAGTTGCCGGTAACGGTAAATTTACCCGATTGGACCGTTGCATAGACATTGCCTCCGATTCCCATATTCGACACATTGGCACCCACTGTGGCCGTATAACCTTGCATGCGTGCTCCTTGCGTAACGATGTTCAGTATGCCGCCGACACCTTCTGCGTCATATTTGGCTCCAGGCTCGGTAATGACTTCGATGGACTTGATGGAGTTGGCCGGCAAACTTCTCAGAACTTCTTTCGGGTTATTGCTCATCAGCGTGTTCGGCTTATTGTTTACATAAACTTTGAAACTGCTGGAGCCGTTTACTTGAATATTATCTTCTCCATCGACGGTAACCATCGGCACTTTCCGGAGCATCTCAAGCGTAGAGTTGGTCTTTGAGTCTGGATCGTCCTCGATGCTATAGGTAATCTTGTCGATCTCTGCCTTCACCAACGGTTTTTGTGCCACCACTTCGATCCCTTTCAGCTCCTCCGTGGCTTCTTGCATGAAGAGAGTGCCCAAATCGACCTGAGGCTTTGAATTTGTCAACTCGAAATTTCGGATGACCGGTCTTTTACCAATGGATGTGATGGTGAGAACATAGTTCCCGGATTCCGGGAGTTTCCCCTCAAACCTTCCTTTGTCGTCGGTTACACCCAGTTTGACCGGGTTTTGGAGGTCGGATGATTTCATGATACGGACCGTAGCATACGGTTCTGTCTCCATCGTGAGCGAGTCGACTAAAACGGCTTTCACCAAGAAAGAAGTGTTTTGCGCGAGGGCAGAGAAAGAGCATATCATGAAAAAGATGCATGATATGCTCAAGATGCGTCTCATACTATTCATTTGTTCGTTTTTAGATTGTCTTTTAAAAGAGACACAAAAGTAATTATCTTATTACAAGGTCCTTTGCTTTTTTGTGTTTATTAGTTTTTTTTATCATTATTTGTTGTAAAGTGTAATAGATGTGTTATTATCTACTGAACTTGCAGTGAATCAGTGCCTGCCGGGGCAGGAACTGATTCTGTTGAAGTGTTCTTCCCGGCAATAACCTGGTTGTCTTCTAACTTCTGTTGTTCGATCGAATACTCGATGGCATCTTTGGCTTCTTTTATGACATCCTTTACTCCCTCAATCAACTCTATCTTAGATTGCTTATACTGATTTTCGAAGTTCTCATGGGCATTGTCATACATCTTGGCTCCATAAATCATGCAGGCAATAGCGATGGCTAATGATAACAACCACACGAGGATAAACGAAACGCGCGAACTGGTCGACATCGGTGGAGTATTGGCTTTGCGTACCATGCTGCGGATAATGGCATAGATAGGTAATGCTAATGCAATAATGGTAGAGATGGCAAAGGTCCAGATAACCCAATGCGGTGTTGCTGTCAGCCACAGACTCATTTCTTGGTCAAAAATCGAACCCGTTGAGAAGAATGATCCTGCACCTGCAATCATCACAATGCCTACAATAGCTAATGGAATCAATATCGCACATAAAAGACTACCGAAGAGAAGGATACAGAAACCGCCGATACAGAAGAGACAGATCTTTAATATGGTTCCAAGGCATCCTTTCGCTTTATCTTGGTTTTGCGGATTCTGTACAAACTCCTTTGTTTTGTTGACTCCCCGCATGATTTCCTCGTTTATCGTTTTGGGGTTGACCGGTTCCCCTTTCATCTTCAAGCGTTCTTCAGCTGTCCTTGCCTCGGGAACGAGTGCCCATACGATCAGATAAGCGATGATAAACCCTGCATAGGTGAAGATACATAAGAGGAAGAAGATGATTCGCCACGGCAATGGGTCTTTGAATCCAAAGTAATGGCAGGCTCCTGAGATAATACCGGCAACCATCTTGTCCTCAGGATCACGAAAGAAACGTTTGTCGATTGCCTCTCTGCTTGTTTCAGAAAAAACTTTCTCTTCTTGTTCACTTTCATCTTCCATCTCTTGCGGATCACCGATCCGATGAATGATTTCCTCAACTTGTTCAATGGTAATAGCCTCAAATCCTTGTTTACGCAATTCTGCGAACAACTCGGCTACTCGATGCTCTACATCGTCGGCAATTTCCTCTCCACCTTCTCTGTGGCTGTAGTAACTGCGCATATTGTCTTGATATTTCTTCAGTAGTTCGTATGCGTCCTCATCGATGGAGTAAAGTGTACCGAAAAGATTGATATTTATATTCTTTTTCATTGTCGTTTTCTTTTAATAATGTTAGAAATTTGTTGTTGAGTTGTTCTGTTTGAGCAAGTCGACCGTGTGAACCAGTTCGTTCCACGCACCATCCATGTCCTGAAGTGCTTCGTTTCCTTCCGCGGTCAGAGCATAATACTTCCGTGGAGGACCTTGTGTCGACTCTCTCCATTCGTATGTGAGCAGTCCGTCTTTTTTCAGACGTGATAGGAGCGGATAAAGCGTTCCTTCAACCACAATCAACTCCGCTTCTTTAAGCTGGGCAATGATATCGGTAGCATAGGAAGCCTCTCGATGTAAAAGGAGCATGACGCAATACTCAAGCATCCCTTTCCTCATTTGTGATTTTGCATTCTCTGTATTCATCTTTTCTATGGTTTGTTTAAACGTTTGACCAAGACGATTAGGCCTAAACAACATCTTGGTACGACAAAGATATATAAAAGACTTAGTACCTTGCAATACATAGTACTATAAAATATTTGGATTTTAAGGACTTTTAACTAAAGCGCCGATTTTTCGAGGTTTAAAGGGTCGCTTAGAGGGATGGAAGGGTCGTAGGATGCAAACAAATATTCTCGACTTCATGCTAATCTTCTTTGGTAGGAATGAAATAGTTTGTATATTTACCAGTCAGAAAAACAAACAGTTGAATTCATGAAGATAAGAAATGCAATTTGGGTGGTACTGGTAGCATGTGGAATGTGTGCGTGTACCCAAACAGGAGTGAAGGAATTGTCGGATGGTATCATTGTGACCCTAAACCCACAAAAGCCGACAGATGTACAAAAGGTACGGTTACAAGTGATGGGTGATCAGTTGATTCGGGTGTCGGCAACGAATGAAAAACAATTTCCCGACCGAAAAAGTCTGATTATCGTTCCTCAATCAACGGAGCAGACTCCGTTCTCGGTGAAGAAGAAGGAAGGTGCTGTGACTCTTTCGACCGCAAAGGTAAATGCAACCGTCAACACTTTGACTGGTGAAGTCGTATTTACTGACTCTCAAGGTAAGGTATTGCTGGCAGAGAATAAGGGCGGCGGTAAGACATTTACACCGATCGAGGTGGAAGGAAAAAAGGAATACAGCATTCGACAGGTGTTCGAGTCACCCGAAGATGAGGCTTTCTATGGATTGGGTCAGCATCATGCGGGAGAGTTTAACTATAAAGGGAAGAATGAGGAACTGTTTCAATATAATTCCAAGGTGTCCCTTCCGTTCATCATCTCGAACAAGGGATATGGTATCCTTTGGGATAGTTATTCTCTGTCACGTTTTGGGAATCCGGAAGAGTACAAGCAAATTGGCATGGTCTTCAAACTGTATGATAAGGATGGCAAGGAAGGTGCTTTGACCGGAAGTTACATGCCGCAGGAAGGTGCAAAAGTAGAACCGTTGGTTCGCCGTGAAGAATCGCTTTACTTCCAATACCTGGATCGTAACGACCATTTGACCTCCATGATAAACCTACCGAAAAACTATCCTTTAGGCCATGTGTTGGTAACTTACGAAGGGGAAATAGAACCACCGACTACGGGTGACTATTTCTTTAATCTGTATGCCGGAGGTTATGCAAAGGTTTATCTGAACAACGAGTTGGTGCTGGAAGAACGTTTCCGTCAAGCATGGAACTCGACAAACTATAAGTTTACGGCTCATTTGGAAGGACAAAAACGGGTGCCAATTCGTATCGAGTGGAATCCGGATGGTGACGCAACGAGCTTTAGTTTCCGTGCGTACGATGC
Source organism: uncultured Bacteroidales bacterium (assembly GCA_902779535.1). Classification (GTDB taxonomy): domain Bacteria; phylum Bacteroidota; class Bacteroidia; order Bacteroidales; family Bacteroidaceae; genus Phocaeicola. The sequence continues at coordinate 31,402 of CACZBX010000010.1, read as the reverse complement.
GGTACCACAAGAAGAGCAGACAAAACAGTCGTGGTGGAGCGAGATGAATCCACAAATCGACTATTACTTTATCGCAGGCGAGAATATGGATGAGGTAATCAGCGGTTATCGCACCTTGACGGGCAAGTCGCCAATTATGCCGAAGTGGGCGATGGGATTCTGGCAGTGTAGGCAGCATTACCATACTCAATATGAGGTGACTAATACGTTGAAGGAGTTCCGCGAGAGACAAATTCCTATCGATAATATCGTACAGGATTGGTATTACTGGAAAGAAGATACATGGGGTAGCCATGAGTTTGATCCTATCCGCTACCCGAAGCCACAACAAATGATTGATTCCATTCACGCGATGAATGGACATCTGATGATTTCCGTATGGCCGAAGTTCTACGCAACGACAGAACATTTCAAAGAATTCCAGAAAAATGGCTGGATGCACATGCTGGCTGTTGAAGATAGCATACGAGATTGGGTAGGGCCGGGCTATATCGGCTCATTCTATGATGCATATTCGGCCGATGCACGGAAATTATTCTGGAATCAAATGAACGAACATCTGTTCTCAAAAGGAATTGATGCCTGGTGGATGGACGCTAGCGAGCCTGATTTCGGAAGTAACATAAGCATCGACTATTGGAAAGAACTGACAACTCCCAATGCGTTGGGCTCGTCAACAGAATATTTGAATGCCTATGCCTTGATGAATGCGGAGGCTGTGTACGATGGACAACGAAGTGTAAACAATGATCAACGGGTCTTCTTGCTGACCCGCTCAGGATTCCCTGGCCTTCAACGTTATTCAACGGCTACATGGAGTGGGGATATCGGTTGCTCATGGGATAATATGAAAGCACAGATTACTGCCGGATTGAATTTCTCGGTTGCAGGAATACCATGGTGGACCATGGATATTGGTGGTTTCTCTTCACAAGGACGGTTTATCCGCGCTCAACGGGAGTTTGAAAAGAGTGGACGAGAGAACGAAGACCTGAAGGAGTGGCGAGAAATGTACGCTCGTTGGTTCCAGTTCGGTGCTTTCTGCCCTTTGTTCCGCAGCCATGGTGAGTATCCTTGGCGTGAAGCGTGGAACATTGCACCGGATCAACATCCTGCATACCAGTCAATTGTTTACTATACGAAACTGCGTTATCGCTTGTTGCCTTATATCTATTCGTTAGCAGGTATGACATTCTTTAGTGACTATACGGTCATGCGCCCATTGGTAATGGACTTCATGAGCGATACAAATGTCAACAATGTAGGCGACCAGTTCATGTTCGGTCCTTCAATCATGGCTTGTCCGGTATATACGTACGGCGCGCGCTCACGTGATGTTTATTTACCGAATACATGTGGATGGTACGACCTCTATACGGGAAAGTATTTGGGGAATGGTAAACAAACGGTTGCGGCACCTTATGAGAGAATGCCTTTGATGGTTCGTGAAGGAGCCATCATCCCGTTCGGCCCGGCCGTCCAATATAGTAGCGAGAAGCCTGCCGATGTTATTACCTTATTTATTTATAAAGGACAGAACGGTAAGTTCACCTTGTATGAAGATGAAGGCGTGAACTACAATTACGAGAAAGGTGCGTATGCGACAATACCTTTCGAATATAATGAACAGAACGGTGAGCTGACCATCGGCGACCGTCAAGGCGAGTTTAATGGTATGCTGAAAGAACGGACATTCAATGTAGTTGCCGTGAGTAAAGACAAACCACAAGTTCTCGACATGAATGTCAAAGGACAACTGGTTCAATATGATGGGACAAAACAAATAGTTAAACTCTAAAAATAAAGATGATGAAAAAGAAAAGTGTTTTGATGCTGGCCGTAGGACTCTTAGGCTTTACACTTTCATTAAGTGCGCAGCACGTTCCTACGCTGGAAGAAGCCGTTCGGGGTGGCCTTATCCGAACGGAAGGAGGAGGCAACGTGAATTGGATGAAGGATGGTGAGCACTATTCCAAGATAGAACGCAATGCCGACGGAGGTTTCGATATTATGGCTTACAAGGCAAAGGATAATTCGAAAGAAGTACTGATTCCTGCCAATTTATTGGTGAATCCTGATACGAAGAAACCGATAGCTGTAAGAAGTTTTACATTCAGTGACGATAACTCAAAGGCGTTAATCTATACCAATACCCGAAGAGTATGGCGCTATGATACGAAGGGTGATTACTGGGTACTGGATCTGGCAAGCGGGAAGATGCAACAATTGGGAAAGAAATTCCCGGAAGCAACCTTGATGTTTGCTAAGTTCTCACCGGATGCAACGCGCGTTGCTTACGTGTCGGGAAATAATATCTACGTAGAGAGTATCGCCGACGGCACGATTACGGCATTGACATCTGATGGTAGTGATGTGATCGTCAATGGAACCTTCGACTGGGTCTATGAAGAGGAGTTTGCTTGTCGGGATGGTTTTCGTTGGAGTCCTGACGGACAATACATTGCTTACTGGCAAAGTGATACCGAGGGAACAGGCTGGTTTGATATGATTAACAATGTTGATTCTATCTATCCTACCTTTGTTCACTTCCCATATCCTAAAGCAGGAACAACTAATTCGGCAGTGAAAGTTGGTTATGTACCGGCACAAGGTGGCGCAACGACTTGGATCAACATCCCTGGTGACCCACGAAATAACTATATTCCACGTATGGAGTTCATTCCAGAGAGTAACGAACTGTTTATTCAACAAATGAATCGTGCGCAAAACACCAATAAGGTGTGGATTGCTAAGATTGGAGAGACTCAGCCAACAAATATTCTTACTGAGACCGATAAGGCGTGGGTTGAAACCAATGATAAGGTGCGTTGGCTGAAGGGAAACAAGTATTTCACGTGGGAAAGCGAACGATCAGGTTGGCGTCATCTTTATCGCGTTAGCCGAGATGGAAAGGAGATTATTCCTATCACGAAGGGGAACCTCGATTTCATCAATGAAGTAGGCGTGGATATGCAGAAGGGATTAGTCTATTTCATTGCGACAGCAGAGAACTATACCCAACGTTATCTCTATCAAGCCAAACTTTTTGGCAAGGGAGACGTGACAATGATTAGTCCGGCTGACCAATTGGGACAGCATAACTATAACATGTCACCGAGCGGTAAGTGGGCAGTACATACATTTAGTAATGCACAGACACCTCCGGTCATTGATATGGTCGCATTTCCTGGACATAAGTCCGTTCGCTTAATCACTGATAATGCCAAGGCGAAAGAACAATACAAGGCTTTAGGCTGGCGTCCGAAAGAATTTGTCAAGACAAAATCGGGTAATCTTACCTTGGATGCGTGGATGATTAAGCCAATGGACTTTGATCCAACAAAAAAATACCCTGTAATCATTGAGGTATATGGTGAACCAGCAAGCTCTACCGTACAGGATGTATGGGGCGGAGGTGATACGTGGAACCAATACATGGCAAATCAAGGATATATTGTCGTCAGCATTGATAACCGTGGAGCCAATGTACCTCGCGGACGAGAATGGAGGAAATGTATTTATGGTGAAGTGGGTACGTTTGCAAGCGAAGATCAAGCAAGAGGTATTCAGGAACTGGGCCGTAAATATTCGTTCATCGATATGACTCGTATCGGAATTACTGGATGGAGTGGTGGTGGTAGCCAAACGTTGAACTGTATGTTCCGTTATCCGGATGTGTTCAGTACGGGTATTGCCATTGCCTTTGTGGCCGACCAACGACTTTATGATACCATCTACCAAGAGAGATACATGAATACTCCACAAAACAATCCTGAGGGATACCGGAAAGGATCCCCAATATCCTATGCAGAGGGATTAAAAGGTAACTTGTTGTTGATTCATGGAACGGGAGATGATAACGTTCATTACCAAAATTGTGAGATGTTGGTCAACCAGTTGGTGAAGTATGGCAAACTATTCTCACAACTTTCTTATCCAATGCGCTCGCATGGTATCTATGAAGGTGAGGGAACCACCTTGCACTTGCGTAAGAGTATGGCTAATTATTGGTTGAAAAACCTACCCGCTGGTGGTAGATAGTCTTTCCTTATTCGTTTATTATAGGAGAATATTTATCTGAAATGTTCTCCTATAATTTATATATATAAGTAAAATGCAAAAAGGATGTAATAAATAGCCGGGTCTTGTGTCTTCATAGGGAAATAAAAAATAGGAAAAGCAACAATATGTGTTTATTAAAAAAACTATTAGTAGGCATTTGTCTCCTTTGGACTTGTACGCCATTCGTTCAGGCACAAGATTCTTTTGTAATTAACGGACAGGTAACTGGAGTTAAAGACGGAGTGGCGATTTTCCTTTTTCGGGAAGATGGTAAGGTTGGTGTAACTATTGCAAAAGATACCATACGGAACGGGGCTTTCCTGTTGAAAGGAACGGTAAAGGATAAAACAGACAAACTCACACTCTTAGCATATGATCCGGAGTTCCCGATGATGGGACTCGCAATCTATGCTACTCCCGGAGCCACAATCAAAGTAACGGGAGACGATACTTATCCGATGACATGGAAAGTTGAGAGTGATGTACCTCAACAGCAGCTAGTGAATAAGTTTATTCTTGCTTCAAGAGACCTTTGGATTGAATATCAGAAGAATACTGTTCAAATGATGAAAGTATCATCTGAAGAACGGAAGGTGATAAAGGCAAAGAACGACAGCATATCCTATGCTATTCATAAAAATGACATTGCTTTATTACGGGAAATGCCGTATTCGGATATCTGGATGGACAAATTCCATCAATTATGCAATGTTCTGACTTATGATAAAGGTTTCCCCTATAAGGCGGAACTTGTGAATTTGTATAAAGGATTGTCGAAAGAACAGAAACAAACAGATAAGGGCCAAGAGATAAAGACCTTTTTGTTTCCTCCACAGACTGTTCAAATCGGAGATATTGCACCAGATGCGAACTTTTACGATTTGCAAGGTGAAACACACCATCTATCAGAGTTTAGTGGAAAGTATATTTTACTCGATTTCTGGAGTAGTGGATGTGGCCCGTGCATTCTGTCTATTCCGGAAATGACGGAAGTTTACTCGCAGTATAAGGATCGAATAGAGATTGTCAGTTTGAGTTTGGATACAAAGCGTCGTTGGACAGAAGCATCGACGAAGGAACATCAGATTATATGGAGCAACTGGAACGAACTGAAAGGTATGTCTGGATTGTACGCGAAGTATGGTATTAAGGGAATTCCTTTTTATGTGTTGATATCTCCGCAAGGGAAGGTCCTCTCTATGACAATGGGGTATAAAAAAGGCATGTTCAAGGAATGGTTTTCTGAGTTATTTGAATAAAAGAATCGTATATATGTAACAAGTGCTATGAAAAGACGAACTTTTATGGGAATGGCAGCCTCTTCAATGCTGGCAGTAAGTCAAAAAGGATTCGCTGAAACGATGTTTGGATCAAAGACAGAGGATGAAGGACTGGCCGTACGCTTCTTAGGAACAGGAGCTGCTGACTGGAATGGAAGAGATGAACGCGGAGAACTACGCCGTTTGTCGAGTATTTTGATTGATCAAAAGGTTCTGATAGACTATACCGAAACTGCTTTTGATATGATTCCTCCAAATTGTCACCCAGAGGTAATTTTCTATACTCATTCACATGACGATCATTATCAGCCGGCAGCAGCATTAAAGTTAGGAATCAAAAAAGTTTATTTGAGTCAGACATGGTATGATATAGCATGTAAGGACTTTCAGAAAGCGGCTAAGGAGTTAAATCTTCCTATGCCAGTGATCGTTCCCCTATGTATTGGTCAACCTATAGAGGTGGGAAACTTGACGTTTACTCCGGTTCCAGCCAACCATGCGACAAGTTTTATTATGGAACAAACATTGTTGTATTTAGTCGAAAAGGGAAAGACCCGCTTGCTTTATGCGACAGATACAGGAGGTATTCCTGCTGTATCATCACGCATAATGGGAATTGATGCACATCGGAATGGAACTCCGATTACTGCTTTAATCATGGAAGCGACAATGGGAATGGAGCATGAAGTGGACTTTCGCTTATTTACTCATTCAAGTGTGGCCCTTGTTGAACGAACGGTCAAAGTACTGACGCAAACCAAACGTTACCAACCACATGATGGTCAGGCCGTTTATCTTACACATATGGCACGGACCTTGCATGGCACTCAGAAAGAATTGGATGCTTCCTTACCCTCACCGCTGAAAGCAGCGTACGATGGCCTGGAAGTCGTGTTTTAGTGATATATCCTAAAGGAAAAGAGATGAAGAAATAGGGGATTGGTCGATTCAAGATCAGTCCCCTATTCATCTTCTTCGAAATCGAAATCAAAATCGAACCCATCTCCTTCGGGAAAGAACTCCGGCGTATTGAATTCGTCCAACTTTCGGCGATCTTTCTTGGTAGGACGTCCGGTTCCTCTTGCCCGATTGACGAATCCACTGATACGGTTCATTTCCAATAGTTCGTATTGATCAGGAGTTGTCACATTTTCCATCATCTCAGGAACGAGTTTTGCTCCTACACGATTTTCAATGGCTTGCAACACCTTAAAGGAATAGGTGACAGGTGGTTTGCGTACCTGTATCACGTCACCAGGTTTAACTGTTCGGGAAGGTTTGACCTGTACGCCATTCATCGAGATACGACCTTTCTTGCATGCTTCTGCTGCAATGGTACGTGTCTTGAAGATACGTGTGGCCCACATCCATTTATCTATTCTAGCCTCATTCATCGTCGTTGGTTATTGGTTGTTGAACTGATTCATTGTGATATTGATGCCAGCGAGAACAAAACTCTTAATGATCTCGCAGGCTTTCTCAATGCGTTCGTCCATTTTCTTCAGATCCTCTTCATCGAATTGCCCCAATACGTAGTCTACTTGACAGCCTCGAGGGAAGTCGTTTCCAATACCAAAGCGTAAACGAGCATAGTTCTGTGTACACAGATTGTCAGCAATATTCTTTAAACCATTATGTCCGGCATCACTTCCTTTGGGCTTTAGACGAAGGGTGCCAAAGGGGAGGGCGATGTCATCAACCAGAACCAGAATGTTTTCCAATGGGATCTTCTCTTTATTCATCCAGTATCTGACAGCCAGACCGCTCAGATTCATATAGGTAGAAGGTTTGAGAAGAATAAGTTGACGCCCGCGCAAGGACATCTCTCCGACAAACCCATATCGCTTGTCGTTAAAAACACAATTGGACGCCTTTGCGAAGGCGTCCAACATGCGAAATCCTATATTGTGACGGGTTCCAATGTACTCATCGCCAATGTTACCCAGTCCAACAATCAAATATTTCATTGTAAAGGATGAATAAAACGATTATTCAGCAGCTTCAGTAGCGTTAGCCATAGCGGCACGTGTAGTCTTAACTGAACAAACGACAGCTTGTTTTGGACTAACCATTTCCAAACCTTCATAATGTAAGTCGCCAACCTTGATTGACTTACCCAAACCCAACGTAGAAATGTTGATAACCAAACGCTCTGGGATTGCTGTATAGATAGCCTTTAATTTAAGCTTACGCATTTGCTGATGCAATTTACCACCGGCTTGAACACCTGGAGCTAAACCTTCCAAAACAACAGGAACTTCCATTACGATTGGTTTCTCCTCGTCGATCTTCAAGAAATCGATGTGCAGGATTTGCTCCTGTACTGGGTGGAACTGTACTTCTTTCATGATTGCATTGCAAGTCTGACCGTCAATGTCAAGAGCAACAACGTGGATGTCAGGAGTATAAATCAGTTTGCGAAGACTTGGAGCTGTAACCTGGAAGTGAGTAGCTGTAACATTGCCGTTCTCATCTTTATCAGATCCGTAGATTACACAAGGAACTAAGTTCTGCTTACGCATTTCGCGTGTAGCTTTTTTGCCAAGGTCTTTTCTTAATGTACCTTTTAATTCGAATGTTTTCATTTCTTTTACTTTTTAAGTGTTACTCTAAATTAAGTTATCTGATGCTTAATTCACCATCGCACAATGTACTTGGAAAGTACATGTAGATTTGAAAAGCGGTGCAAAAATACATTATATATTTGATAGTGCAAAGAAAAAGGTTGATAATTTCTTATCAACCTCCTGTTATTTAGAATTTAATATCTATCTTTTCAATATCAATCTCTTCTGTTTTTTCTTCTGTATCTTGTTCTTGTTTGTTGTGAAATTCAGGAACGCTTTGTTCTTTTGCTACGTAATCCATCACTTCTTGTAGGCTGTGAGCGAATTTTTCAAAGTCTTCTTGGTAGAGGAATATTTTATGTTTTTCAAAGTTAACCTGGGTTTCTTCTCCGTTGGCCTGCACAATTTTTTTGCTTTCTGTAATTGCTAAAAACATTTCGTTTTTTCTGTTCTTCTTAACATCTAGATAGTAGATTCGTTTTCCCGCTTTGACCGTTTTTGAGAAAACGATTTCTTTGTCTGCTTCTGTTGTACTTTTCTTAATTTCTTCCATAATTAAACACTTAAGTTCTAAAACGAGTTCAAAGTTGGATATTTTTTTTTAATGTTCAAAAGAAAAAGTCTATAAACTTAGATTAAAAAAAGTTTTTTTAATCTTTCTCAGTTTTTTATTTAAAAATTCTCCTGGGATATGAAATTAATTAAGGAAAATGCGTACTTTTGTACTCTCACAATAATGTTTTATGTGAATTATGATAAATAGAGTTCTTATACGTCTTAAGATTATCCAGATTATATATGCGTATTATCAAAATGGTGGCAAGAATCTGGAAACAGCAGAGAAGGAATTGTTCTTCAGTATCTCAAAAGCTTTTGACCTTTACAATTATCTGTTGCTCCTTATGGTTGAAGTAACGAATTATGTAGGGAATAAAGTCAGCAAAGCGAAGCGCAAATTAGCTCCCACAGAGGATGACCTGAATCCAAACATGAAATTTATTGATAATCGTTTTATCGCTCAGTTGGAAGTAAACGAGCAATTATTGAATTTCAAAGAGAACCAAAAGAAAACATGGGATAACGAACCTGAATTTATTAAGGAATTATCTGAGCAGATTCTTAAATCTGATATTTATAAAGCATATATGGCTTCTGAAACATCTTCTTATGCGGAAGATCGTGAGCTTTGGCGAAAACTCTACAAGAATTTTATATTAGGTAATGAGTCTTTAGACAATGTGTTGGAGGACCAGAGCCTTTATTGGAATGGGGATAAAGAGATTGTCGACACGTTCGTACTGAAAACCATTAAATTCTTTGACGAGAAAAACGGAAGCAAGCAGCCATTGTTAGCAGAATATCGGGATGAGGAAGATCGTGAGTTTGCAAGCATGCTTTTCCGTCGGGCAATCCTGAATGGAGATGAGTACAGACGTTTGATAAGCAGTGGCACGAAGAACTGGGAACTAAAGCGTATTGCTTTAATTGATACGTTAATCATGCAACTGGCTTTGACCGAGATCCTTACTTTCCCGAATATTCCGGTGAATGTGTCTTTGAATGAATATGTCGATATTGCGAAGGCTTATAGTACACCGAAGAGTGGGGCTTTTATCAATGGTACACTCGATGGAATCGTAAAACAGTTACGTGAAGAAAAGAAGTTGTTGAAAGAATAAAGGTAAAGTATAATTTATTAAAATAAATGGTTATGAGTACAATGTTTATTGTGTTACAAGCAGCAGGAGGAGGAATGGATATGTCGTTCCTTATTATGATGCTGGCTATCTTTGCGATTATGTATTTCTTCATGATCCGTCCTCAGAACAAGAAGCAAAAGGAGATTCAAAACTTCCGTAGAAACCTGGAAGTAGGACAGGAGGTGATAACAGCAGGTGGCATTTATGGTAAAATCAAAGAGTTGAACGATAATTATGTGATTTTGGAAATTGCATCCGCTGTCCGTATTAAGATTGACCGTAATTCTATTTATGCAAATGCGGCTTCTTCCAATGAACAGCAAATGAGTAAACAATGATATGATGCTCAATCGGAAGGACATACGTTCTTATTCTGCTTCTCTGATTAAAAATATCAGAAGTTTCTTGCTCAGTGCTACAAGTAAGGAATTTCTGATATTTTTGTTTTTTGTCTTTATCGCCTCAGTTTTTTGGCTTTTTCAGGTGTTGAACGATAACTACGAAGGACAGATATCAATGAAGTTGGATTTGAAAAATGTCCCCGATAACGCCGTCTTGACCTCAGAACTGCCGCCGGAAATAAAAGTTCGCCTGAAAGATCGTGGTATGGTCTTATTGAATTATTGGGTGAATTCGGTGTCGGCAATCCCTATCGACTTCGAAGAATATGAGGATCAGGGCAACCAGGTCGTGGTATCCCAGTCGGCTCTAAAACAAAAGATCAAGAATGTGCTTAGCCAGTCGACAGAACTTGTGTCTATTTATCCCGACACCTTGTCTTATATTTACGCTACGGGCGATGGAAAGAAAGTACCTGTTCGCCTGAAGGGAAAGATAACGGTTGATCCAAGATACTATATTGCAGATGTGGTATACCAGCCTGATTCTGTCATGGTTTACGCACCATCTGAGATATTGGATACGATTTCAGCGGCCTATACCTCATCGGTTGTGCTCGAACAGGTGAAGGATACGACCACTCAAAAAGTTCTTTTGCAAAAGCAGAAGGGCGTTAAGTTTGTTCCAGACTTTAGCGAGATCAGGTTGTTGGCAGATGTTTATTCAGAAAAAACGCTGGAAGTACCTGTCCGGGGCATTAATTTCCCGGCAAATAAAGTGTTACGTACCTTCCCTTCGAAGGTAAATGTTACGTTCCAAGTCGGACTAAGCCACTTTAGAACGGTAAATCCTGATGACTTCTTTATTGCTGTTTCATACGAGGAGTTGATTAGAGGGAACAAATCAAAGTGTACTCCTCATCTGAAAGCCTTTCCAAAGATTATCAAGCACCCAAGAGTCTCTCCTGAAGAAGTCGATTTTATTATTGAGGAACAGGAGCGTACTGAAGAAGATTGACGCCAATGATAAAGGTTGCTATTACAGGTGGGATAGGAAGCGGGAAGTCGTATGTCTCGAAAATACTGACAGAGCGTTACCAAATTCCAGTCTATAACGCAGATGATGAGGCTAAACGCTTAATGGTTTCGAATGGTGTGATCAGAAGCGAACTGATTAAATTGTTGGGACCAGACGCTTACCATGCCGATGGCTCGTTGAACAAGCCCCTTTTGTCGTCTTATCTTTTTTCGTTGCCCGAGCATGTCAACCAGATCAATGGCATCGTTCATCCTCAAGTTCGTTCGGATTTTTACGAATGGGCCGATTCTCAATCAAAGAAAGGTTATCCCATTGTTGCTATTGAGTCAGCAATCTTGTATGAGGCAAAGTTCGAGGACACCGTGGATGATGTTATCATGGTCTATGCTCCCATATCGTTACGCTTAAAAAGAGCAATGGCCCGTGACGGCGCGACGGCTTCACAGATTCGTTCGAGGATGCGTCAACAACTCGCTGATTCGGTGAAGAAAAAGAAAGCACGTTTTGTCATCTATAATGATGAACGTCATGATTTAGGAAAACAAATCGAAGAAGTCGTAACGACTTTGAGGAACGAAAAAATGAATGATTAATTTGTTCAATTCAGGCGGTCGTTGTACTTTTGTGCCGCTGTTAATTATAAAATAAAAGAATATGTTAAAGTCAGTTTTATCAATATCAGGTAAGCCAGGATTATATAAGTTGATCTCTTCAGGAAAGAATATGCTAATTGTCGAAGCAATGGACGAGACAAAGAAACGTTTGCCGGCCTATGCTCATGAGCGTATTATTTCTTTGGGCGATATCGCAATGTATACGGACGAGGAAGATGTTCCTCTTTACACTATTTTCGAGTCTATCAAGACAAAAGAAAACGGAGCGCCCGTAGCAATGAATCCTAAGAAGATGAAATCCGATGAATTGTATGCTTACTTAGCTGAGGTTCTTCCTAATTATGATCGCGACCGCGTACATCCTGAAGATGTAAGAAAGCTGATCTCTTGGTATAATATCCTTATTAAGAATGGTGTGACCGAGTTTAAGGCACAGGATGAGGAAGCTAAGAAGGAGTAACTCGAAGACAAAACAAGTGTTTATAGATAGAAGAGGGTGAAAGAATGTTGTTTCTTTCACCCTCTTTTGATGTACGATGTCATTTATCGAGTTTTTGACCTTCGTTTATCGAGTTTTGGCCTTCATTTGTCGAGTTTTTGAAGCAAAACATTGAGTTTTTTTATCAGTTTCTGAAGGTTAGGCCGTCAGCTCCTGCTTCTACGTAAATCGTTTGTGATTTATCGACATCATTACTCAACATTTTCTTTGCCAAATCATTGAGCAGATAACGTTGAACGGCACGTTTCACCGGTCGAGCACCAAATTCCGGATCGTATCCGACGCGAGCCAGGAAGTCAATCGCACTATCGGTCAGCTGTAAATCCACTGCATTCTCTTTCAGCATGCGTTGGATGCCTTTTATCTGCAGCTTGACGATGCCCTGAATCTGTTCTTTGTTCAATGGTAAGAACATGATTGTCTCGTCAATACGATTCAAAAATTCAGGCCGGATCGTTTTCTTCAACATATTCATGACCTCGTTCTTGGTCTCGTCGATAATTTCTTCACGATTCTGTGCATTCATCTTCTCAAATTGTGATTGGATATACATGCTTCCTAAGTTGGAGGTCATGATAATAATCGTATTCTTGAAGTTGACCGTACGTCCCTTGCTATCAGTCAACCGACCGTCATCCAATACCTGAAGTAGGATGTTGAACACATCAGGATGTGCCTTCTCGATCTCATCGAACAAGATAACAGAATAGGGCTTATGGCGCACTGCCTCGGTCAGTTGACCACCTTCTTCGTATCCAACGTATCCAGGAGGCGCTCCGATCAAACGCGAAACGCTGAACTTTTCTTGATATTCGCTCATGTCGATACGCGTCATCATCTTCTCATCATCGAATAGATAATCGGCTAATGCCTTTGCCAATTCAGTTTTACCGACACCTGTCGTTCCCAGGAAGATAAAACTTCCGATAGGTCGGTTCGGATCCTGAAGTCCGGCACGACTTCTTCTGACGGCATCGCTGACTGCAGCGATAGCCTCGTCCTGTCCGATGACTCTTTTGTGTAATTCCTCTTCCATGTGGAGGAGTTTCTCGCGCTCGCTCTGCATCATCTTCGTCACAGGGATGCCCGTCCATCGTGATACGACTTCAGCAATATCGTCGGCCGTAACCTCTTCTTTCACCATAGCGCTGCTTCCTTGAGCGTTCTTCAGCTTTTCCTGTACTTGCTTGATATCGTTCTCCAAACTTTGAAGTTTGCCATAACGGATTTCTGCCACTTTCCCGTAGTCGCCTTCACGTTCTGCACGATCGGCTTCGTACTTCAGTTGCTCCATCTGTTTCTTATCCTCTTGAATCTTATTCAACAGGTCTTTTTCGGCTTGCCACTTTGCCTTGAAAGTGGTTTCCTGTTCTTGCAGTTCTGAGATCTCTTTATTCAGGATTGCTAGCTTGGCTTCGTCTTTCTCTCGTTTGATGGCTTCGCGTTCAATCTCCAGTTGTTTCAGTCTTCTGGTGATTTCATCCAATTCCTCTGGTACAGAATCGCGTTCCAAGCGGAGTTTAGCGGCCGCTTCATCCATCAAGTCAATAGCTTTATCCGGTAAGAACCTTTCGGTGATGTACCGATGGCTGAGTTCAACGGCTGCAATGATGGCTTCGTCTTTGATTCGAACTTTATGGTGGTTCTCATATCGCTCTTTCAAACCACGCAGGATGGAGATACTGCTTTCGGTATCTGGCTCATCGACCATCACTGTCTGGAATCGACGCTCCAAAGCCTTATCTTTCTCAAAATATTTTTGGTATTCCTCCAACGTCGTTGCACCGATGCATCGTATCTCACCTCTGGCAAGTGCCGGTTTCAGAATATTCGCAGCATCCATCGCGCCTTCGCTCTTTCCTGCGCCAACCAGCGTGTGAATTTCATCAATGAACAATACGATATTGCCCTCTGACGCTTTCACCTCGTTGATGACCGATTTCAGTCGCTCCTCAAACTCGCCTTTGTATTTGGCTCCGGCAATCAAAGCGCCCATATCCAAGGAGAATACTCTTTTATCTTTCAAGTTCTCTGGTACGTCACCGCGTATAATTCGATGAGCCAATCCTTCTACAATAGCTGTTTTTCCTGTACCAGGAGCACCTAAAAGGATAGGGTTGTTCTTTGAACGCCGACTAAGGATCTGTAAGATCCTTCTGATTTCATCGTCTCGTCCGATAACAGGGTCGAGCTTTCCTTCACGAGCTTGTTCGTTTAGGTTGATGGCGTACTTGCTTAGTGCCTGATAATTCTCATCGGCCGACTGTGAATTGACCTTACTTCCTTGGCGTAGTTCTTGGATGGCCAAGCGAAGTTCCTTCTCGGTCATACCAGCGTCTTTTAATATTTTCGAGGCTGTGCTGTTGACGGTTAGCAAAGCCAAGATAAGAGATTCGACGGAAACGAATTGATCACCTAACTCGTTTGCGAATTGGTTCGCTTTCTGCAGCACTTCGTTGCTTTCCCGACTCAGATAGGGCTCACCTCCGGAAACTTTCGGAAGAGATTCCAGTTGTTTGTCGAGCACGAGCTTGATTTGCTGCGCATTCATGCCCAACTTTTGAAAAATGAAGTTGGTAACATTCTCGCCAACTTTCAACACTCCCGCTAAAAGATGTACCGGCTCAATCAACTGTTGACCACGTCGGCTGACTTGGTTAACGGCTTCTTGAATGGCTTCCTGCGATTTAATTGTAAAGTTATCAAAATTCATATTCTTATTATTTTATGATTGTTTTCTAAGTTTTCATCTAGTATAGAGCAAAGTCTGTTCCGTATGTATTGGAAAAGGGAACCGGACGAACCATTCCGTCAAATTGGCGTGGGAAACGGAAATTTTGTCAAGTATGGAGGGCATATTAGTGGACATGATTGCTTCTTTTTGTGTTTTTCAAAAAAATATATGATGAAAAAGTTGTTTTTTGATGTAATGAAAAACTTATATTTGTGTCTCTCTCATAGAAGATGGAACGAAAAGAATTCGAAATATTAGTCCAAAAACTCAGGCCACGTGTCCTTCGAGAGGCTATCCATTATATGGATGACCCAGATGATGGTGAAGACATTACCCAAGATGTAATGATGAAACTTTGGTCGATGCGTGACCGTCTTGAGGAATATCGTTCCGTCGAAGCATTGGCAGTGGTAGTGACAAAACATTTGGCACTCAATCGCCGACGGTCGTTGGGCCGATTCGTGAGTGAGATGTTCCCTCAGGACCTGGAGGATGAGTCGACACCGGAGAGTCAAACGATATCGAAAGAAGAAGAAAAGCAATTGCTCCGATGGATAGACTCATTGCCGGATGTTCAGCAAGCTACGTTGCGGATGAAGCATATTGATGGGTTGGAGGTTCATGAAATTGCTACGTTGACAGGAACCACAGAGAATGCAGTTCGGGTAAACCTGTCGAGAGCGAGAAAAAAGATTTTAAGTTATTATATAAAATAAGGTATAAAATGGTAGTAAACGAGTGGAATGTAAGGGAATGGGTCGATCGTTTCTTGGAAGGAATGACCACCAACGCGGAAGAAGCCGAACTATACCGTTTTTTTGAGAAAGGTAACGTTCCGAAGGATCTGGAAAAATATCGTCAGATGTTTCAGTGGTATGCCGGTGGAATGCAGGGAGATCCTCGTGTGAAACACTCTAATGTCGGTCGTATCATTCGGTTATCACTAAAGATTGCGGCTTCTGTTGTGTTTGTTTGCGGCTTGGGCTTGATTGTATATCATTTCTCATTCCAGAAGAAATATGAGTTTCTTGAAGGTAGTTATATTATTCGTGGCGGGAAAAAAATCACCGACTTGAAGTCAATATTGCCCGAATTAAGGAAGATGAACAAGCTTGCCGCTCAGCAAGAGATGGAAATTGAGGTGATAGACCATTTCGATGTAGATAAATATATTGATGAAATGGAAAATGGTCAAACCGAACAAAGTGAAGATTTACCAATTATTTAACTTATAAAAGACAACTAAATATGAAAAGAAGACTATTTTTATACGTATTGCTGTGTTTGATCGTTTGTAATGTAGCACCAGCTTTGGCACAACAACACATTGATCAGGTCGTAAAGGATTTGGAGAAAAAAGGTGTGGATGTGACTACGGTCGTAAAGCGGAATGATAAAAAACAAATATACTCTCAGGTGAAGTCATTGTCATTCATCAGCAAGGATGGAAACTTCGCTCGAAAATTGGAGGAGGCCTTCGATAAAGATGCTGAGAATGCATCATCAGAGTCGAGAACAAAAAGGTCAGGGAATGTTTCTTACACGCTGATTTTTAAAAATGAAAAGAAAAAGGGGGTTTATGTCCTTTCCATCTCAAATCGTGAGGGAGACGATCCGATGGTTAATGTTTCTATTACTTTACGGGATAATTCCGTTGAAGGCTCAAAGGAAGGTAATATATGGTTTGATGGTGATATCTTCGGCTTGAATGGGGATGGGTTCCAGATTAATGTCGATTCGTTAAAGAGTCAAGCAAACCGGTTCAAAGAAAAATACAAAGACTTTTTCAACAAGTCAGATAAAGGCAAAAAGTTATCTCAAGAAATATGACCCATTGAACCACGTTTGATTGTGTGATTTTGTTATATCGGTTAAGGAACTGTTCTTGATTCTATTCATTCAAGAACAGTTTTTTTATACTTGTTTTCTGATGAGAACTTCTTTGGATGTTTTAACTTAAAGGTAGCGGCCGATTATCGTATAAATCATTATTTTTGTAAAATCAACAAAAGCGATAATCAAGATGAATATACAATTTGAAGAAACGGTAATCGTAATGGATGCTGTTTATGTAGATAAGACTACTGGGGATTTAATTCAATATTTCTCAAAGGTGATCAATCGTTCGTTAACAACAGCGGATCTTTCTTTGATGTTGGAGGCACTGGCATTGGATGCAGGTCTGCGTCCGTCTGATAAAGATGAGAAGAAACGTGAGATTCAGACCCTACTTATCTATGATGAAAAACAACCGATATTGAAACATATCGTTCCGAACGACCTTGCTCAGAAGTTGAATAACGTTGCTTTTGAGAGTAATCTGGGCGAGTTCGTTTTAAATACTTACCATTCTTCAGGAATGACTCACCAACCCGAATATCTTCTCGATGCACTTCGTCTGGTTGCTGATGCCCAAGAAGTGAAACGACTGATTGTTGTAGCCGACGATGCGTTCATTTCCAACAATGTTCTCCCTTTATTGAATGAGGTGGAAGGAAAAGAATCAATCACTCTATTTTCTATGAATCCTTCTTCTGCGGATAAAGGTGTGAAATGGGAGATGCTCGGCTTCTCCATCCTTCGTGCTTTAGGAATACGGAGCGAAGAATTATAAGAAGAATCATCAGATTACGGGAATAAATTCGTAAATTTGCCTACTTTTATAAAGAATCGATACGAATGAGGTTAAGAACTCGGTTATACTTAGTCGTCATGTGTTGTTTGCTTTCAGTCTCGCTTGGGGCACAAGAGCAAACGATTCGTTTCGGTTCTCCCTTTGATTTCCCTTTGAAATTGAGTGCAAGCTTCGGTGAACTACGTTCGGGACACCTTCATGGAGGTTTGGATATTAAGACCGAAGGAGTAGTGGGCAAACCTATTCATAGTATTGCAGATGGTTACATCAGTCGGGCAACAGTGTCGTACGGAGGTTTTGGACAGGCTGTTTATGTTACTCATCCCAATGGACTCATCTCTGTATATGGACACATTCAGCGTTTTTCTCCAAAGGTAGCAAAAGCCGTTGACGATTATCAATATGCCAACGAACGTTTCTTGGCCGATTTACATTTTGAAGCTGACCAATTCCCGGTGAAGAAAGGAGATATCATTGCATGGAGTGGGAACGAGGGCTATTCGTTCGGACCTCATCTGCACATGGAACTACACAATTTGGAAACCGGTGAGCGGGTTGATCCGATGCCGTATTTCAAAAATAAGATTCTGGATACGACTCCTCCGCGAGCAACAACCATCTATTTTTATCCTCAAAAAGGAGAAGGAGTTGTAGAAGGCTCTTTCAACAAACATTCCGTTCCTGTGACTGAATTGCAAAAGCCTGTAAATGCTTGGGGAAAGATAGCCCTGGGTATATCGGCGAATGATTACATGGATGGGACGCATAATAATTATGGTGTAAAGTACGTAACACTGCTTTTGGATACCGTGAAAATCTTCCAAAGTACCGTATCAGCCTATACATCGTTGGATAATCAGATGATCAATGCTTGGACGGACTATCACGAACAGCAGGTTCATAATCGATGGGTCATGCGGTCTCATCGTCTCCCGGGTAATAAACTGGGCTTCTTGGAAGCCGTTGAGGATGGCTATCTTACCATCGATGAAGAAAAAGACTATCGGTTTACCTATATCTTGCAGGATGGGCATGGCAACAAAACTTCCTATCGCTTTACCATTCATGGGACACCGTGCGAAATAGCCCCGGTAAACACACAAGGACGTGAATATTTATCGTACGACCGTATGAATTTGTTGCTGGAACCCGGTATGCAGCTTGTGATTCCGAAGGGTGCTTTATACGAAGATGCGATAGTACGGCCAAAAGTGTGGAATGATTCTGCTGCCATCAGCCATACGTATGAATTGAATGACCACCCAATTGCTTTGAACATGGGGTGTCCTCTGATGATAGGAGTTAGAAATATGGTTGATGAGGACACAACGAAGTATTATATTGCCCGGATTGTGAAAGGAAAACTTGCTTCGGCTGGCGGTAAATATGAAAATGGTTGGGTGAAAACCTCTATCCGTGAATTTGGAACCTATACGGTGGCCATTGATACAATCCCTCCTACGATAACACCGCGTAATAAAAAACAATGGACATCCGGTAATATCAGTTTCAATATCGGTGATTCCGGGACAGGATTAAAGACTTATCGGGTTGAATTGGATGGACAATTCGAACTGTTCGGCTTTAATGCGAAGTCGGCTGTTTTGTCTATGAAGCATCCGGAGCGAGTAAAGCGCGGAGTGCGGCATGAACTAAAGGTTATGTTGGAGGATTACGCGGGGAATAAGAGAGAAGAAACGTACACATTATAACGAATAATCATTAGTATAGTTGAATATGAAAAACAGATTGATTTTAAGTTTGGTCTTGATGCTTGCCGCATCCTTTCCAGTGTTGGCGTGTACCAACTTTATCGTAGGGAAAGCAGCTTCGACGGATGGGTCTGTCATAGTCTCTTATTCCGCCGATTCGTATGGTAACTTTGGAACATTGTATCATTTTCCTGCAGCAATGCACGATAAAGATGCGATGAGGGATATCTATGAGTGGGATACTGGTAAGTACTTGGGGAAGATAAAAGAAGCACCGCAGACGTATAACGTAATAGGAAACATGAATGAGTTTCAGGTAACAATAGGAGAGACGACCTGGGGAGGGCGTCCTGAATTGCAAGATCCTAATGGCCTGATCGATTATGGTAGTTTAATCTATGTAACTCTTCAGCGTTCGCGTAGTGCGAAAGAGGCCATTAAAATCATGACTGACTTAGTGAAAGAATATGGCTATTATAGTAGTGGTGAATCTTTCTCTATTGCCGATCCAGACGAGGCCTGGATCCTTGAGATGATCGGAAAAGGACCCGACAACAAAGGGGCTGTATGGGTGGCTGTTCGTATTCCTGATGATTGTATTGCTGCTCATGCCAATCAAAGTCGTATTCATCAGTTCAATATGAATGATAAAGATAATTGTTTATACTCACCTGATGTCATCTCTTTTGCTCGTGAAAAAGGATATTTCGATGGGTTGAACAAGGATTTCAGTTTTGCTGATGCATATAACCCCCTCGACTGGGGCGGTCTTCGCTATTGCGATGCCCGGGTGTGGAGTTTCTATAATCGTTTCAATAAAGAGGTTGGTGCAAAATACCTTCCTTATGTACAAGGAGAAAGTTCCGAGACGATGCCTCTCTACATTCATGCCGAAAGAAAACTCTCTGTTCAGGATATCCAGGAAGCAATGCGCGACCACTACGAAGGAACACCTCTGGACTTTACCCAAGACATTGCTGCTGGTCCGTTCCACATGCCTTATCGTCTCTCTCCATTAAGCTTTAAGGTCGATGATCAGGAATACTTCAATGAGCGTCCGATCTCTACTCAGCAGCCGGCGTGGACCTTTGTTGCGCAGATGCGTGCAGATCTGCCGGATGCAATCGGTGGAGTTCTTTGGTTTGGCAACGATGATGCGAACATGATTGCATATACTCCGGTTTATTGTTGTACGACAAAGGCGCCGGATTGCTACACAGATAAGAATGCTGACTGTGTAACATTCTCATTTGATAATGCATTCTGGGTTTGTAACTGGGTGGCAGATATGATTATCCCACGTTACGACTTGATGATTCACGATCTACGTCGAGTGCAGAGCAAGCTGGAAAACTCATTTTTCAGTCAGCAGCCGGGTATCGAAGCAACAGCCAAGGCAATGTATGAGAAAGATCAGGCAGCTGCAAAGGAGTTCCTGACCAACTATACTAACATGATGGCACAAACGATGATGAAAGAATGGAACGACTTGGCAAAATACCTGATTGTTAAATACAATGATGGTGCGGTGAAGAAAACCAATCCTGACGGTTCGCTGGTAAAACCTGAGGAAGGTAGCTCTGCTCCATTGACAAGGCCGGGATATCCCGAACCATTTAAGCGTAAACTGATTCAAGAGACGGGCGACCGCTTCAAAGTAAAGGAAATCAAAAAATAATAAATAAAAGAAAGAATATGGAAACAAACAATGAATTGATTCAACAAGTAACGGCAAAGGCACAGGAGTGGTTGTCTCCTGCTTATGATAAACAGACACAGGCTGAAGTTCGTCGGATGCTCGAGGATGAAGATAAGACAAATCTGATAGAAGCGTTCTATCGTGACCTGGAATTTGGTACAGGTGGCTTGCGTGGTATCATGGGAGCGGGCTCTAATCGTATGAATATCTATACGGTTGGTGCTGCAACACAAGGTTTTGCAAACTATCTGCTGAGAAACTTCAAGGACCGCGACCAGATTAGTGTGGCTATTGGATATGACTGCCGTAACAACAGTCGCCTGTTTGCCGAAAAATCGGCTGATATTTTCACTGCAAATGGCATCAAGGTCTATCTGTTTGACGACATGCGCCCAACACCAGAGATGTCGTTTGCTATCCGTTACCTTGGTTGCCAGGCAGGTGTTAATATTACTGCAAGCCATAATCCTCGCGAATACAACGGCTATAAGGCTTATTGGGAGGACGGTGCGCAGATTCTTGCACCGCATGATAAAGGTATCATCGACGAAGTGTCAAAGATGAAGGTGGAAGACATCAAGTTTAAGGGCAACAAAGACCTGATTACTATTATTGGTGAAGATGTTGATAAGGTTTATCTGGAAAAGGTGAAGAGTATTTGCATTGATCCGGAAGCAATCAAACGCCAGAAGGATTTGAGCATTGTCTATACTCCTCTGCATGGAACCGGTATGATGTTGATTCCACAATCGTTGAAACTCTGGGGCTTCGAGAATGTTCACTGTGTCCCTGAACAAATGGTAAAGAGCGGTGACTTCCCAACAGTGGTAAGCCCGAATCCGGAAAATGCTGAGGCTCTGACCTTAGCCATCAACTTGGCTAAACGCATTGATGCCGACATTGTTATGGCTTCAGATCCGGATGCCGACCGTGTAGGAATGGCTTGCAAGAACAAAGAAGGTGAGTGGGTTTTGATCAATGGAAATCAAACTTGCTTGATTTTCTTGTATTACATCATCACCAACCGTATCAAACTTGGTAAGATGAAAGGCAATGAGTTTATTGTAAAGACCATTGTGACGACCGAAGTGATTCGCCAGATTGCAGATAAGTATGGTATCGAGATGAGAGACTGCTATACCGGCTTCAAATGGATCGCTCGCGAAGTACGATTGTCGGAAGGCGTGAAACAATATATTGGCGGTGGCGAGGAAAGCTATGGTTTCATGGCACAGGATTTCGTTCGCGACAAAGATGCTGTGTCAGCTTGCTCACTTCTGGCCGAGATTTGTGCTTGGGCAAAGGATAATGGCAAGACGCTCTTCGATGTCCTGATGGATATTTATAAGGAATATGGCTTCTCAAAGGAATACACTGTCAATGTTGTTAAGCCGGGAAAGACCGGCGCTGAGGAAATCTTGGCCATGATGACAAATTTCCGCAACAATCCTCCTCAGGAAATCGGTGGGTCGAAGGTGGTGGTTACCAAGGATTATAAGACCCTGAAGATGGTAAATCATGGAGTTGAAAGTTCATTGGAGATGCCTGAGACCTCGAATGTACTGCAGTGGTTCACAGAAGATGGAACTAAGATATCTGTCCGTCCGAGCGGTACGGAACCGAAGATTAAGTTCTACATCGAAGTAAAAGGTAAACTGGAGTCGGCTGAAGCCTATGCAGCAGCCAATGCCGCCGCAGACAAGAAAATTGCTGCCGTACGTGCATCTTTGAATATTTGATATGCTATTTGATATGATTGAAAGGGCATCCTTCGGGGTGCCCTTTTTGTTATTTGCCCCAATATGGAATACATAATTCCTGGGTTATATGGGGAAAACCTCGTAAATTCGGCTTTTCACCAAGGTGACAAAAGTTTATCACCAAGGTGAAAAAGGCTTATCACAAGGGTGAAAAAAGTTTATCACAAAGGTGAAAAACTTAATATCTGCACTGTTCTTTTTAATGTGTTTATGGGTCCGGCAGGTCTTAAAACTTCTTATTTTCATTAATAAAACCTATATCTTAACACTTCATTAGCATTTATTTGGTTCAATAAACCATTTTCTGCATATTTTTTTGTACCTTTGTATGCTAATTTATACCAAAAAGATGAAGGCAAAAAAAGTTTTATTTATTACACAAGAGATTACTCCTTATGTTCCTGAATCTGAGATGGCAAAGGTGGGACGTCACCTACCTCAAGCCGTATTGGAGAATGGTCGGGAAATTAGGACTTTTATGCCAAAATGGGGCATCGTCAATGAGCGGAGAAACCAATTGCATGAGGTAATCCGTCTATCCGGAATGAATATAATTATTGATGATACAGACCATCCATTGATTATAAAGGTTGCTTCCATTCAGCCTGCTCGTATTCAAGTCTATTTCATTGATAATGATGATTATTTCCAGCATCGTTTGATGGCCGTTGATAAGGATGGCGTCGACTATGAAGATAATGAGGAACGTGCAATCTTTTATGCTCGTGGTGTGCTCGAAACAATGAAGAAACTTCGTTGGGCACCCGATGTGATCCATTGTCAAGGTTGGATGAGTGCGTTTGTTCCTTTATATGTAAAGAAGGTATATGCGGAAGAACCGGTATTCCGTAATTGCAAGATTGTCTATTCTTTCTTTGGCGACTCTCTTCGTACACCACTGACTCCTAATGCTTTGGATAAGGTGATCATGCGGGGAATCACGAAAAAAGAGTTGCAAAGTATTGTCAAAGCACCGGAAACATTTATGGACTTATACAAGTATTCCGTTTCATACTCTGACGGAATCATACAAAATAGCGAGGCTGTGGATGAAAGTATTCTTTCGTATGCCAAGGAAATCGGTAAACCGGTCTTGGAATATCAGCCCGAGGATAAGTTCGTGGAAGCATTTGAAAATTTTTGTGAACAAATAATGGGCGATGCCCAGGAATGAAAAAATGATTTCAATGAAGGCAAAGTATATATGTGCTGCTTTATTGGCTCTGATCTTTTTTAGTTGTGACGACTCAACTCCAGATATTGGACGGACAACCATTGCAGGGAATGATTCAATCCCTGCAGGAATCGCCTCGTATGAGGTAACGACTCGCTCAATATTGGCAGATTCGGTGTTCGCTCGTTCTAATACATCATATCTTGGTCGGTTTACCGACCCTGAGTTTGGAGAGTTCTCGTCCGATTTTATTGCTCAGTTTAACTGTACGGATGGTTTTGTTTTCCCAGATAATACAATTGGTATTTCTCAGTTGGACTTGACAATCAATTATGAAACTTTCTTCGGAGACTCCACAGCAAGTATGCGTGTGCAGGTGGACACTTTGGATAAAGTAATTCCAGAGGGAGACCGACTGACTTACTATACGAGTATAAATCCTGAAGACTACTATGATCAGAATGCTGAGCCAATTGGAAGCAAAGCATTTGCAGCTACAGGTATGTCGGTTGATACCGTTTACACGAATGGAACGACTCGTATCTATGAGCAAAAAGTGAACCTCCCATTATCTTTGGGCGAGTATTTGTACAATAAGTTCTTAGAGAATAAGGATTACTTTAAGGATTCTGAGGCTTTTATCCAGAACGTGCTTCGTGGTGTATACGTACATTGTACACACGGTGATGGAGCTATCCTTTACATCTCAGGCTTGTCTTTGGATCTTCAGATAGAGGTGGCATTGGAAAGTAGTTCCGGTAAGAAAGATTCTATTGCGACACGCTATGCCAGTTTCAGTGCAACGAAGGAGGTTATCCAGTCGAATCGATTCAGCAACTCTGATCGTTTGAAGGAGTTGGCTGCGGATAACTCATGTACATACATTAAATCACCGGCAGGTATTATCACGGAAGTAACTTTGCCTATCGAGGAAATCTATGAAGCACATCAGCGTGATTCATTGAATGCAGCCGTATTGTCTTTCACTAGCTATAATGAAACCAGCGACAAGAAATATCCGATGAACATACCAACAAGTTTGTTGCTGCTTCGGAAATCAGAGACATACTCGTTCTTTGAACAGAATAGTCTATATGATAACATAACTTCATATTATACTGCTTTTGACAGCAAAAACAATACGTACTCATTCAACAATATTGCACAACTTATTCAGCGTTGTATCAATGAAAAAGTGGAAGGGGAAAAAACAGATCCAAATTGGGTCGCAAACCATCCTGATTGGAACAAGGTGGTGCTGATTCCGATATCCGTTACTCGGGAACAGCAGAGTAATTCTGGTTATTCTTCAATGTATGCGTATTATTATTATGGTAGTTCTCGACAGCAAGAAGCACAGATTATTCAGGTACAGAACAATCTTGATTTAAGTAGCGTGCGCTTGGTCGGTGGAAAGAATAAGTTAAAGATGCAAATCTTGTATACGACATTCTAAGATATACAATAAAAGTAGAGAGGAGGTGATTATCACCTCCTCTCTACTTTTATTTATTTAATTCTCTAACCAATCATCAATCAACTTTCGGGCTAAGCTAAGCTTTTCCGGGATGGGCGGGAGTGCATCTCGCTTGAACCATCCTCCCTTACTTAACTCTTCATCTTGCAACTTCAACTCACCACTCTCGTATTCTGCCGTATAACCAATCATGATTCCGCTTGGATAAGGCCATGTCTGACTGCCGAAATACTTCAGGTTCTTGATCTTTAACTGTGTTTCTTCCATCACTTCACGGTAAACACATTCTTCCAGGCTTTCACCGGCTTCGACAAATCCTGCTACTAATCCAAAGAAATCCCTCTTGAAATTGCGTGCGTGTACTAACAATACTTCGTCATCACCTCTTGTAATGCGTACGATGATGGCAGGTGAAATGATGGGATAGAATTCTTGTCGACAAATGGGACATTTCTTTCCGATAGGGGATATCTGATAGGTCAGTTCGCCGCAGCGCGGACAAAACTTTGTATTTGCATCCCAGTTAAGAATCTGTGATGCTTTCCCTGCCCAATGATATTCTTCGAATGGTAGCATGTTGAATGAACTCCTCAATCCCTCCATGAAACAATTTGGAATAGCATTCCCTTCAATAGGAGAGAGGAGTGCGTACGTCTTACACTCATGTTCATTCCACGAACCAATCGTATGAATCTTCGAACCAGCCGGAACGACTGTTGGAGGATTCTCGCTAAAAGGAACGTGACAGGCATCCTTTTCTTTCTCAATGAGGAGCATGTCACGGTAAAAAACGAACCAATATGTTTTTGAAATTTCCATATTATCACAATTTATGAAGAAACCATCGTGTCATCATAGGAATCGTACTTAGAATCTCCTTGGGCGCTAATGGTACAAATTTACAGCCTTGTTTCGTTGCAATCCATCCTGTCTCCAAGCTGTGAAGTAATCCTTTCTTTTGAACTTTTCGTTCCGTATGACCGAAATTCTCCATGTCAAATATATTCTGAAGAATCTTTTCTCCCCATCGGCAATCTTTTTCGTCCAAATCAAATCCTAGTTTTTCAGGTTGTAACCCGATGCAATGAACCAGGATATAGCCTACTGCTTTGAACATCTTCCATAAACCTAAGTTCATAAGGTCGATCTTTAACTGAGAAAAGTCTATTTCATCGTGAAGTTTGTCCATCAGTATGGCGAGGTCGTTCAACTGTCGTATACCTATTCCACTGGTAATCAGATGATGGAACAAGTGGCAGAAGACATACAGTACATTTATGGTTGGAGGGAGCGTTGCAACTCGATTATCGTTAATGATAACGTGTGCAGGATGTTCCATTTCTTCATCTAAACGTTGATTCCAATATGTCTGATGTGCTTTACAAGCGAACTCCATTAGATTGGAATGCATCTCAAATTGAATATCGTTTAGTTTGAATTCAATATGGATGGTTGTACTTTTCTTTGTATTGATATGATAGAATTCTTCAAGTAATGAGAGCAGTCTGTCATAATCATCCTTTACACAAAAGAAGTCAATGTCTCCAGCCTGACGCAGCGAGGGATTAGGATAAAATGAACCTACCACCTGACCTTTGACCACTGCATATTTAATATGGTGTTCCTCCAAAAAGGATGTAAAGTCGATTAATTCTTTGTTTAATTGAAGATTTTTCCTCTTGATTCTTGTCAACGTAGAGAGAAGTTTCATGTCTTTTTCCTCACCAAGTGAAAGGCCTTGCTTGAAGAAAGAGTCGGCAATAATGCCTGTTAGGGTTTGCTTTTTGGCAATCTTAAAAACTTCTTTCCAATCTACTTCAGCAGGAACATCAAAAACACTGTTCCAAAGGCCAGATCTCAACAGAGAAAAGAAAGTTTCGTTGACAGATTTATTCATGACTTTATTTCCAAGAGCTCCAGCGGTTCCCACCTAACAGATTGACTTTATAAACAAATCCTCCACTGAAATACTTCCCTTCTTGCATTTCAAGTGTAATGTTGAAATGGTCGTGCCAGAGGGAGTATATGGCTCCCACGTTAATGGTCTTGGCGTCATATTCGGCGATGATATTTAACTCTGGATGAATAGTCGGCCGGAAATTAACACCAACGGCCGGTCCATTCAAGTGATAATCGGTGCGTCTGTTATACAAGTAAGCAGCATGTACTCCCAGTTCACCGTATGGTGTGTCGAAATGTTTCGTCATTGCTACATACCAGCGATTAAAGTATCCATTTCCTGTGCCTTTAACATTCATTTTTGTATAGTCTCCTCCACCAGTACCTGTGGTCGGATCGTTTACACCTAACACAATGCTTGGCATATATTTCCATAACTCTTTTTCTTTCAACACTTGTAGTCGAGCTGCAAAGTGACGGTCCTGATTAACGAACTTATCCCATGTTTGTTCAGGCCAATACTTTGTATTAGGTATTCCTTTTACTAACGTACAGATGTATGATATCTCAATTCGATCTAGGAACGTAATGTTTATGTAGTAATTATAGGAATTATAATACCATCGATATTTGTTTGGCAGATTCTTTTTATTCATAAAGTTCCCACCAATCATGAATGTTCCGTCTTCCTGCATCTCGGCACTAGGCATATGGAGCAGTCCTGTAACACCTGTAGTGTATTGAGCAGTTGACTTGGAAATGCTCAACAAGAAAAATGTAATCAATATGAAAGAAAATCGTTTCAAAGCTATATCGTTTAATAAATGCAAATATATATTTGTCTTTTATTTAAACTGTTCATTAAATTTTTCAACCTCAGCGTCAAAATCTTTATTTGGCAAAGAAGGGAAAACTTTGTGTACTAAGTCACTTTTGGGAAAAATAATAACCCAGCAAGTTAAAAATATTATTAGGAAATCAACCCATAAGGATCTGTGATTATAATACCATACTTCCAAATTCCCTTTGTGAGGTTGGACAACTTCATAAGCGAATTTTTGTGGATCTTTTGCCTTAGAAATAAAATATTCTTCATCTCTAAAGATTACACTTCCAATTCCAGATAATCCAGGCTTCATCTTAAATACACATTCTTTGGCCTCTTGTGAATAAGCATCTATACCTTTTTGTACCAATGGCCGAGGTCCAATGATTGACATATTGCCAATTAGAATGTTGATGAGTTGTGGCAACTCATTCAGTTTAGTTTTACGTAAAAACTTACCAAAGGGTAGGACTCTTGGATCATTTCTGGTAGTAATTGTCCCTGTACCAATATTGGGACTATCTTTAACCATAGTTACAAATTTCCACACTTTAAACGTATTCCCTCCTTGTCCTATTCTTTCTTGGAGGTAAAAAACTAAATGTTCCCCAGTCAATAGCAAAATAATAATGATAGGGATCAATAACCATGATAAACAAATAATAGCAATTAAAGCTAAAGTGAAATCGAAAAACCTTTTTAAAAATAAGTACATGGCTCTGATATGATTACATTTTTTGATCTAGATTTTTTCCTTTTTCGATATGCTCAAAATTAGGAATAAACTCTTTTAATAATGCAACAATTTCTGCTTTCTGGAAATTACTATTGGCAAATAAGTTCATCAACTTCTTGTAGAAGTGATCTATTTCGCTTTTCTCTCTACATGGATATTCCTCGATGACACCTAAAGCCTGGAACCTGTCCATGTTAATTTTTTCTCCTTTAATATAGAATTCTTCAAAACTCTTTTCTCCTGTTGTGTCAGATGTAAAATAATATACAGGATATGTATCTGAATCCTCTTCCATGTGTGCAGCAAATTCTTTTGCTTCCTCTTCAGATTTACAATATTTAATCTTATAGCCAAGCGTTGTTAGAAACTTGTCGCAAATAGATGAAAAAGTAATCATCTGCTCCTCTCCAAGTTTTGGGAAAAAGATTTCTCCACTTTTCCCTAACATACAAGCTAGCATACAAATCTGTCCACTCTCTTCTGGAGATACAAAGTATCTTTTAACATCGTTAGGAGAAGAAAGAGGTTGCTTCTTCATAATCCTATCAATGAAACCTGCGAGAAGGGAGCCGTTTGAGAATGCAACATTTGCAAATCGAGCTGTCGAAATCGGGAAGTCTTTGGAATAAGACATAATCATTTCCTCCATAACTTTTTTGCTACATCCCATTATGTTAACAGGATTAGCTGCTTTGTCAGTTGATACGCAGAAGAAGTGCTTAGGTTTGTATTCACAAAGAAGTTCCATTAGTTTCTTAGCGTGTATATCATTATTCTCAATAAGTGCTTCTACGCTATACTGATCCTTTTCACTTCTTACATGTTTATGAGCAGAAAAATTAGCGACTATATCAAATCCATTTTCATTTCTGAATATTTTCTCAAAGATGGGATCTGCATAATTTAAAGGATATGTTTTATATTCTTCTGGAACGAATAATCCATATGTAGAACGAATGTCTCTTGTTAATTCTGTTAGATTGTTTTCACTAATATCAACAACAACAAGTTTACTTGGCTTGAAGGGTAATATAGCCTTGATAAAAGAGGAACCGATACTACCACCTCCACCAATAACAAGAACACTTCTATTTTCTATTTCTTTCTTTAATTGTTCCTTGTTATTTTCTATGTCTTTTAAGAACATAGATTTGTTCCTACCGGTTACATGTTCTGCTATAAATTGATTTACATTAATCATATTATTTATATTTATTAATCTAATTATATATAGGCTATTACTAAGTTTCTCTTAGTCTTTGATTACTAAAAGAAAGAACATAAATTGCTTTGCAAAAATACAACAATTTTTGCATGGAAACAAAACTTCGATTGTTATAATTATAGAAATCAGTGTTTAAGGAGCAACATCCTTTTAAATGGACCTAATTATATTTTGAAATAGCCTTTATACCACTCAATAAAACGAGAAACTCCTTCATGAATCTGAACTTTTGGTTGGTAGCCTACCTCCTGTTCTAATTTGGTGGTGTCCGCATTTGTTTGATAAACATCTCCTTGTTGCATTGGTAGGAAATTCTTTTTAGCCATTGTACCTAAAGCTTGTTCAATTTCACGGATGAAGTCCATTAATTTGACAGGATGGCTACATCCAATGTTATAGACTTTAACTGGGACATTGTTAGGACATTGTGATGCTTTAGGTGTTTTGTCTATAACTTGAATCGTTCCATTGACAATATCATCGATATAGGTGAAGTCACGAATCAAGTCTCCATTATTGAAAACGTTAATGGGTTTCCCATGGCTGATGGCTGTAGCGAATAGCATTGGAGCCATATCTGGTCGTCCCCAAGGTCCATATACGGTAAAGAAACGGAGGCCTGTTGATGGGATGCCATATAGTTTCCCATACGAATGTGCCATCAGTTCATTGCTTTTCTTTGTTGCTGCGTAGATGCTTACAGGGGAAATTACTTCGTCGTCTTCGCTAAAAGGCACTTTGGTATTCATTCCGTAGACCGAACTGGAACTTGCATATACAAGATGTTTGATTTTATTGTAACGGCAACATTCAAGAATGTTCATAAAACCAACAATGTTGCTTTCAATATAAGCAAAAGGATTCTTGATGGAATAACGTACGCCAGCTTGAGCAGCAAGATTCATTACTTTATCAAACTTCTCATTCTCAAAAAGATGAGGTAATGCTTCCCGATCGGCAATATCCATCCGAATAAAGTAAAGATTAGGCAATTTGTTGCTTTGAAATGAGTTACCCCATGGAATCTCTGGATATTCAACCACAGAACCATCGTTACCTGTTTCTGGAATAGTTTTGCTGCGTAAACCGTCCAACGGTAAGTCAAAACCATTTTCTTTCAATCTGGCATATTTTAGATTGGGATCGTAATAAGTATTGATGTTATCAATTCCAATTACTGTGTCTCCACGTTTTGCTAAAAGCCATGAGAGTTTGCTCCCAATGAATCCAGCAGCTCCAGTAACAAGTATCTTCATGTTCCTAATTATTTAATTATTCCTATATATTCTTTTTGAACAGTATCATAGCTGGCTAAATTTCCAATATCGTATCGCTTACCAGGCATCTCCATTGCATAAACAGGTGTTTGTTGGCAGAGCCATGCAATGTAACTACCAGGTGCATCCGTACCACACCCATTTTCAAT
>CACZBX010000009.1 GCA_902779535.1 uncultured Bacteroidales bacterium | reverse complement strand
ACCACTCAACGGAACGACACCGATCGCATCATTCTCTTGCCAGACGAACTTCAATTCCGTCCCGTCATCAATAAGTTTCGAACGGGTCGTCGCATCGTCTATTTCAATATCGGGAACGACCATGCTGATTAAGTCGACTGAGCCATTACCAGTGGCAGGGATTTCCTCGTTTTGTGGTGCAAGCGCATCTTCAGAGCACGCTGCCAGTGCCACAAGAGCACATAGAAGCAGTAAATGTTTAAATGTTTTCATGGTATGATGTGTTTTATTGATTTGTCGCATAGTACTTTGGTTTGCAAGTTAGTGAAAATTACTTGCTTTATTTTTTGTGTTTTTTTGTTAAAATATCTTAATAAGCGATCAGAGTGTTCAGATAAAATATATCCATGCACTAAAGTTGAAAAGCATCCTTCACATTCACCGATTTTGTAATTCGCTTATTTACAACTATTTGTAATGAATGATTTTTTGAAAATGTGAACCATGAAGGTTCACAAGGCTGAAAATCTACAAAATGGGGTGTGCGGGTAATCAAAAGACTCCGAGTATTCAGAAAAAAACTCAATCTATGAACGATAAATCTCGATGAATAAGGGTGAAAAACTCGATAAATGAAATAATTTATTCGCTGAATGAAAATAGGCACTGAAAGGATCAAGTCCTACGTGTTGTTGGAAATCTGTTTGTCCTCGGGGATTTGTAATCCCCGAGTCAATAATTTGCGGATATTCTATCCGCGCGGGTCGCAGACCCGCAGTTAGTCGCCCTGTGGATTGCAAATCCACAGGGACAAAATGATCCACAGGAACAAAGGAATAAGTGTATGGATTAGTTTACATTATCGTATATGCTACAATGTTCTCGGGGATTTGTAATCCCCGAGTCAATAATTTGCGGATATTCTATCCGCTCGGGTCGCAGACCCGCAGTTAATCACCCTGTGGATTGCAAATCCACAGGGACAGGGGACAGGGAATCAACGGGAACGATGACGATAATGCTAACTACTAACAAAAAGCAAAACAATCCTTCACACCTTCACAAAAGTGAAAGTGCTATGTATCAATCTTTTAAATGTTAATAATTGTATAAGTGTGAAGGTATTACCTTCACAAACGCAGAGTTTATCATCGATTTTTTCTTTGTAAGCTTGTGTCTCTACAAAAAACGAAGCCGATTGTTCAATTGCTTGAATCAACCGGCTCGAACTATTAACTTTATAACTCAGGGTGAGTCCTAAAATTGAGTGTATACGTAGAATTGATGAGCTGGGATCTCTACTTTTTTGTCACTTTTGATGCTGACCGTCTTTCCTGTAATCGCATCCTTCCAGTTTCCTGAAGCAGCCGGGAAAGACATATTAATCTCGTCGCTCAAGAAGTTGGCCAAGACAACCAGTTGTTTGCCGGTTGTTGATTTTAGGTAGAGATATCTTCCATGGTTCCAGTCGTTTGCCGTAACTTTCCAATCCAAGGTTGCATTTCCTTCAAATAGTTCAGGGTTCGCGTTTCGGATCGTCATCAACTTTGAGTACACATCGTACAATCCTTTTCGGCTTGCATTATCATAGTATTCCCAATGAATTGGGTTCGGTGCGGTACGATAGTCGTCGCTGACTTCACCTTTTTCGTTGCTGTTGATGCTGTAGTCATAGCCCAATTCTCCAAATTCCCAAATCATTTTCGGTCCTGGAACGGTGAGGAACAGCGATGTGTTGGCTGCCAACTGCTTCATACTGTTCTCAAGGTTACCCTTGATACTGGCAACACCCCATTGATCCTGCTTATACGCCATACGTTCTTCGTCATGACTTTCCATATATCCCACATAATACGGCTGTTGGATCAGGTTGGTGAACCCACTTTCCTGTTGATACCCCATGGCAGTCTGGCAATAAGCATTGTTCATGTTCTTCCAGAACAACACACCTTCTTCAGCCAAAGTAGGTTCCTCGTTTGTAACAAAGTGTTCCATGATCAGGATGGCATCCGGCTTGGCAGCTTTGGCGGTTGCTACATAGTCCTTCAAGACTTCCACGCGGTTGGCATCGTATTCCGACAAGGCACCGTCGGTCGTTGTTTTCTTCTGCGTGAATCCTTTGGTAAAGTCGAAACGGAACCCATCGATATGGTAATTCTCGATGAGGTATTTGATGTTCCGCTTTACGAACGCACGGGTCAGTTTCGATTCATGGTTGAAGTCGATGCCAAAGACGAAAGCCTTGTGCGGTGCTTCCTCGTTGAGCCAAGGGTTATTGGCAGAAGGGCGGTTGTTGTTCACGTCCCAGTACATCTTAGCAAACGGACTGTTACCGTTCGTATGATTGTAGACCACGTCCATGATTACGGCAAAACCGTTCTCATGACACGCATCGATAAACTCCTTATACTCTTTTAGTGTACCATACGATTGGTCGAGGGCAAAATAGAAACTGGTATCGTACCCCCAACTGCTGGAACCTCCGAACTCTTGTATCGGCATCAACTCGATAGCGTTGACTCCCAAGGCTTTCAGATAAGGCAGCTTCTCTTTCGCACCGGCCAGATTGTGCGTGCCGGTGAAATCGCGCAGGAGCATTTCATAGATGACTAAGTCTTTCGGATGTTGAACCTTAAAGTTATTCACCTTCCATGTATAGTTCTCTGGTTGGGTGTTTAAGACCGATACGTATTGACCCGAAGCTTCGGACGGGAAGTTCCCATCGACGCCGTTTTCGAGTATTTCCTCACAATAGGGGTCACACAGGTAACTGCCACCATCGGTAGAACTGAACATGAAATATTGGAAGGCGGTCTTGCCGGCAGGAAGGCCACTTAATGTAATCCACCAGCAATGGTTCGTTTCATCATAGTTCATCTGATAGGCATCTTTCAGTTGCCATTTGTTGAAATTACCAATCACGTAGGCGTGATCCTTATGATTACCCTTTGTATCTTGGTCGTACAAGATAAGCGTAGCGGATGTGCTTGATTGCACATGAATCCCTTCCATATCGTCGCCCGACAATGGGGCACTTTGCTTTGTCACTTCTTTGATGGTGAAGTCGTTCTTAGCGTCAGACACCAAGGTTGCATAGTCGCCTGTTTGCTTCTTGCCGTCGGATGTTCGTACAATCAGGTTCAACAATTGAATGGATTTATCTGCAGTCATCCCATAGAAACTACGAAGTGTAGTCGTGAGGTTGATGCTCCAAGTGTTCGACTGTCCGCTGACTGCACTCATCTTATATTTACTGTTGTTGTCTGTCCAGCTGGAAGGTGTGCCTTCCCACTTTGGGCCGACGCCGGAATATAAGTACATATCTCCACTTTGACCATACAGCGATGATCCAGTCGGAGCCTTATATACGATGGTTACCGCCTTATCCGCATCCGGAGCGTTCACCTTTTTGCCATCTACCACGAAGTTATATCCATCTGTATAGGAGATTGTTGGGGTGGGTTCGGGTGTAGGCTCTGGTGTGGGAGTGGGCGTGGGAGTTGGTGTCGGAGTAATTGGATCATCTTTCCCTCCACAACCCGTCATCAGGGTAATGGCCAGTGTTAGATAAAGGAAGTAAAACAGTTTTCTTTTCATGATACGAGTGATTTAGAATAAGGCTAGTCCTAGCCAGGACTAGCCTTAATTTGTAAGATATGTTTTACTTTTCAATCAAAATCGTATTCGGATTAGTCGACATATCCAATGTAATGGTATATACACCATCCTGTTCTACCATCATGTTCTGACCATTTTGGTAAACAGGAGCTTTTGCTCCGGTTGTCACTACTGCAGAGCTTTCGCCAGCAACACCGCGGTTGAAGTCCCATCCGTTGTTCATGCGGATCTTGAATTCTACGCCGGCATTGATCTGTACATCCTTGGCTACCCAAACGTTCTTTTCCTTGTCGAACGTCAGTTTAGCTACATCGCTTGACCAGAAGTTACCGTCGAAACCACCGATGATACCAACTTCGTTAATCTTCTGCATGGTGAAAGTGCCTTCATTCATGTCGACAGAGATGTAATAATAACCATCAGGTACGTCGATGTTTCCACCTCCACCGTATGTGCCGGTACCATTTCCGTTCTCATCCAGCTCGATACTACCGGCGAAGTCTTCGCCCCAAGCAGGTTTCGGTGAGAACTTCCATGATGAAGTGCCCGTACCTGTAGTCAGGTCAACGCCGCCTTCGTAATGTCCTTCACCATCACTTTCCAATGTAGGTGCAGTCGCAGGCTCCCAAACTTGATATTGACCTGGCAGATACAATCTTTCAGGGAATGAAGTGCTCAGAATCTTAACTTCGTATGGGTGCTTGCTGACATCCAGAACGACTTTGTATTCACCATCTTCCTTGTCGAAGGTGAAGTCGCCGCCCGAGAAGGTACCATCATTACCAATCGAATAGTCCCAATCATCGTTGATACGGAATTTATACCCCTTACCATTGAACAAGTTGGTTACGACCGTATACTTCATGGTTGCAGGATCGAATTCCATCTTGGTCTCTTCACTCCAGCCACCAACAGTAGCGTCACCAATCATACCGACCGTCTTAATCTGAAGCATGTTCAACGTGTTCATCTTCCTGTTCAAGGCGATACGGTATAGTCCAGAAGGAACTACAACGTTGGAAGAACCAACCACATTACTAGAGACAACAGCAAAGCCCTTTTCAGTTGACACGGTTACGCCTTCGAAACCAAAGTCATTCTCCCATGCAGGAACAGGTGAGAACTTGAACTCAATGTTATTTCCATCATCTTCTCCAAAGTTGAAGAAAGCCTCGTAGTAACCCTTTGCCCATGGGCTCAGAGGAATTGATTTTGCTTCCTCAGGTTTCCAGCCCTGATAGCTACCCGGCAGGTACATGGCGTCCGGATAAGTCGTATTATAAGTAGTAACTTTTACACTTACTGGTGCTGAAGGTACACCATTTGGATAAGTCTCGGAGTATGCTGTCACGAATATCTTCACGTCGGAAGCCTGTTCTTCTGGAGCACCTGTTGAAAGGACTGCGTCGTTCCACTTTTCGATGGTCATACCATAACTGGTATTGGTCACATCCTTTGCAATTTGTACGGGGTCATTCTCGCCATACTGCATGAAGATATTATAAAGGACAGCCTCGTTATATTTCAAGCGGGCAGCCTCCCATTCCAAAAGGTTCAGATTCTGCGCCTCTTCTTCAACGGTGAAAACTAATTCAGATTGGCTCGCTGTGACAACAGCAGATACAGCATCACCATAGGAATAGACGGAAACACTCTGCTTGTTTGATGCCAGCTCACCGTCATTTCCTGTTGAAACCACGAAGAAGTCGACATTGAACGAAGCATTCTGTGGAGCACCACTCAGGCTCTTGATCGCATTGTTCAGTTGAGCCTTGTCGATGTTCAGGAACAATTCTTCAGTCGTACCGATGGCTACAGGTGCACCATTCTCGTACTGAGCATACAATGTGTATGAATTGTTTGTCGTAAACCGAGCTGCACTCCATGCGAACTTAACAATCTCAGACATCGTGTTCTGAGTCATCAAGATAGATCCATTGCTAACCAGTTCGGGAGCTTTCGGAGCGCTTGAAAACGCATCTTCAGGATCTTCTTGGCATCCCGTAGCAGCCATCATAAGAATAGCTGCTACAAACATATATTTTAAATACTTTGTCATATCTCTTTGATTTAAGGAGTGAAACGTTATTGTTTAACCAATTCCAAAACATAAGGAGTACGGTTTGCATGGAATACGACAACGTATGAACCAGCTTCAGACACGACGATGTTGCCAGCACCCTTCTCCAATTCATAACCACCACTTACTTCAGAACTTATAGTACCTGTCATACCCCAGTTGGTATCCCATTTCTGATCGACACGAATCTTAATTTCAGCACCGGCATCCAGAGATACAGGTTCGGTCTTCCACGTATTTGTCGTATAGTCCCATATGAAAGGTGCATCATCAGCTGATTCGCCCCAACTATTGAAGCTACCAACCAAGCCAATCATATTACCGATAGCCTTATGGTCGATGGTCATCACTGAAGTGTTGATGGTCAACATGAAGATGTTTCCTTCAGAAAGGTCGAGTGAGAGGTTTGAATCGCTCTGCTCAGGACAAGTCCATGACGGAGTCAGGAAGTTATATCCCCAGTTAGCAGCCGACCAGTTCTGTTCAGCTGTAATCTTGAAGTATGAACGTTCGTTTCCGGCAGCTGTACCTTGGTTGAAGTCGGCCATGAATGAGTAGATGTTTGATCCACCGGCTGTCTCGTAGAAGATGGAAGCATTGCCGATATCCCATCCGTTCGTAGCCTCACCGCACAGGAACAACCATTTCTTTGCCTGAGCGAATGTCTCCACGGTGAACGTATTGGAAGTATTCGACTTCACGCTGTCGAACATATCCGTATCTGCAATTTTTGCAACAACGTAAGCGGAAACAGCCACCGACGAGTTGGCAGGATAACCCATCTCGTTTAAGATAGCACCGTTCAAATCGCCTTTACTAACTGCTAAAGAAGTTGATGAGGAATTACCGATATATGCGTCAGTAGTACCATCGGTCAGATAGAGTGAATACAATATCTGAACCGGTTGTCCAAAGTCGGCAGCCGACCAGTTGAAAACAACTGATTCAGCATTCGAGTTATCAGCATTTACAATGACATTGTTACATTGTCCAATGACCGGAGCAACAAAGCCAGAAGGATTGTTGATCTGCACGTTTTCGATGTCCGAATCACATGCAGCAAAAAATCCGATTGTTGCCAGTAACATGATGTATTTAATATATTTCATATCTCTTAGAATTAAGCGTTCGTAATTAATAACCTTCATTTTGTACGAGATTCGGATTTTCATTCAAATCACTCTGAAGCAACGGATAAATCGTTCTGAACGATGGGAGAGAAGTCTTGCCATCGGGTACACCACCCTTGTAAGGCCAAGGGAACTTTGAAGAGTTAAAGTATCCGTAACGGATTAAGTCGGTACGACGGTGACCTTCCCACATCAACTCTGCGCCACGTTCCTTCAAGATGAAATCGAGGTCGATGTATGACGGAGTTTCCAAGCCGGCACGGTCGCGCAATGCCTTCACGTAGTTGATAGCTGTTGCATCGGTCGTTGTTCCACCATCCATACGTGCTTGTGCCTCTGCATAAATCAGGTACATCTCAGCCAGACGGAAGATGGCGAAGTCGGCAGATGAGAACAATGAATATTCGCCACTTGAATATAAGTTGCCCTTTGAATCGCGGCTTGTCCATTTCCAACATCTCCATCCAGTGTTGACATCGGCCTTATCATAAGCCTCTGTACCACCGATATTGTATAACATCGCACGCTTGTCACTATGTTCACGATCGTAGCCAAAACCGCTCTTTGCATTCCAATCTACGCCGGTAAGCTCAAAGTTCCGTTCTACATAAATACTTGGGACGTGGTAACCGTTCCAACGTTCGCGTGCGATCAGTGAGCCGGCAGGGAATCCTAAGTTAGCAGCAATATCAACAGCAGCTGCATCGCTTAATGTGGCACTTACGAAATGTGTAGTACCACCCCAGCTTTGCGTATTATCGCGGTCGTAGGCAACAGCATAGATCATTTCGTTTCTTGCATCTTCATTCTCTCCGTTGTCCTGTAAGAACAAGTCCTCGTAGTTAGAGCACAAGCGATAGCCCATGTCGATGACGGCCTTGGCAGCGTCACGTGCATCTTGCCAGCGTGCAGTTCCTGTATAGACCTCTGCATTCAAGTACATTCTTGCCAGCAATGCTGTAGCAGCACCCTTGTCGGCACGAGGATAGTCAACAGCACCTTTGTCGGCTAATTGTTCACCGTCGGTTCCGTTGATGATCGATTTCAGTTCGTTCTCAATCCAGTTGAAGAGGTTGGCTCTACCAATCTGTCCTGGTAATTCACCGTTGATATTCTCTTCCAGAGCGAAAGGAGGATTGCCAAACAGATCCATCATGAAGTAATAAGCCAAGGCACGTAGGAAACGAGCTTCTGCACGCAGTTGTGCTACACCTTGGAAATCTTTGTCCTTGCTTTGAATCAGGAATTCGTTGGCACGGGTGATGGCCATCATACCACGTGTGTAAACGGCAATGGTTGATGAGTTTGGAGTAGATGACCAAGAGTTGTTCTGAAGGTCGACAATATAACTATCACCCCAGATACATTTTAATGCATCAACCGACATCTCGTTCAGCATCACATACTGACGCATCAATTCACTTTGACCGGCATCATCCATGGCAAGGTCGGATGAGCCCGGTGTGTTTTGGCTTACCAGACAGAATGAACCATATACATAAGCCAGTCCTTCCTCAAGTCCGCTGAGTGTTTGATATGAAGTTTCAGCGGTTTTATCTGTTTCGTTTAATGGCAACGTATCCAAATCA
This sequence comes from uncultured Bacteroidales bacterium, assembly GCA_902779535.1. GTDB lineage: Bacteria > Bacteroidota > Bacteroidia > Bacteroidales > Bacteroidaceae > Phocaeicola. The sequence goes on along the minus strand of CACZBX010000009.1, from coordinate 64,514 downwards.
TTGATACATGAGCTTGTCATAAAAGCTGCTGCGATTGCCAGACTATATATAAACTTTTTCATATTGCACATCCTCATTTTAGAAGTTAATATTCAGACGAACAGTATATAAGCGTGGACGAGGAATCAAGTTGTTGTCGACACCATCGGCAGCCGTCAACTCAGGATCCAAACCACTGTAATTCGTAATCGTAAATACATTCTGTACAGATGCACCTACGCGGATCTTACCTTTCCAGTGTGCAAACTTATCGAATGTGTAACCTACGTTGATATCGTCCATGCGGAAGAATGAAGCATTCTCCAGGAACATATCAGAGTATTTCTGATGATCGCTATACAATTCTGTCCAACCTGTCTTGTAGACATAAGTAGAAAGGTTGTCGATGTACCCCTTTGTCCAAGCATCAGAGTAAGAAGAAGAGTTACTCATTGCTACTCTATTCAAGGCATAACCGCCAAATGAACCGTGTGCATTGAAACCGAAGTCCCATTTCTTATAGGTGAACTGTGAGCTCAAGCCATAGAAGAATTTCGGAAGGATGCTCTTACCGGTCACATAACGGTCTTGCTCAGTGATAACACCGTCACCATCACGGTCGATCAATACATTTTCGATAGCCTTTCCGTTCTCATCGTAAGCCTGCTGATAGAGATAGTAGGTGTATGGAGTATATCCTACACGGTAAAGTGAAGTATAACCACCGGTACCACCCATGTTCGAACCCACTTGTACACCGATGTAGTCGTCGGTTGTCATTGTCGTCAACTTGGTGATTTCAGTTTTCTGCCAAGTACCATTCAGGTTGATGGTCCATCTCATATCGTTCTTCTCAATAGGAATAAAGTTCAGGTTGAACTCAAGACCCATGTTCTTCATGTCACCCACATTCGAGATAACGGTGTTCGAGAAGTTATTACCCATCGGAGTGGTTACATCGTTCAACAGGTCGTATGTCTTACGGAGATAAGCATCCACATTACCATTGATACGTCCACCGAAGATACCAAAGTCTAAACCAACGTTCCAAGTCTCGGTTGTTTCCCACTTGATATTTGGGTTATAAGCATTTGGAGCCAAGGTGTAGATATAACTGCCACCCCAAGGGATACGCATGGTTTGAGCAGAAGACTCAGTGTACTTAGCCTGGTATGCGTAGCAACGGTCCATACCAATATCTTGCTGACCGGTTTGTCCCCAACCTAAACGAAGTTTCAAACTCGAGAAGAATGGGTTTTCCTTGATGAAGTTCTCTTCAGCAATGTTCCAAGCGAAGGCAGCAGATGGGAAGAGCCCCCAGCGGTTGTCCTTAGAGAAACGGGAAGAAGCATCATCACGCAGTGAGAACGTGAACAAATACTTCGAAGCGATAGAGTAGTTTACACGTCCATAGAACGACAGCAAATAATATTCACGACGGTCAGTAGGCTTCTGTTCATAGATCTCATCATGCTTCTCAGTGTTGAAATAATTGATCTCGTTATATTTCACATAGTTGTGCTGCCAAGAATAACCACCCATCACATCCAAGTGATGAATACCAAATTCTTTGTTGTAGTTTGCATAAAACTCTAACAAAGTGTTGGAGTTCTGGTTGGCATAATCTTTATAATAGTCTTCTGTACCGTTACGTAGGGCGAGGATAGACCCCAATGTATTATAAGTATAACCTGTTGTCCGGGAGAAGTCATAACCTAAGTTCAAGTTCAAGCGTAAGTCTTCGAAACCGTGAATCTTATAGTCCAACTGTGCATTACCCATTGAACGCCAAGAACTGTTCTGGTTATTGGGATCGTATAGTTGTGATAATGGGTTGATACCTGCGTTACGGTTTGCGGAACCATCAACAGCAAGCCAGTTCCAGTAACCATTTGTGCGGGTATAGTCGATATCACCGTTTGCATTGGTGAAGTAAACCGGCAAGGTCGGGTTGAACGTGATAGCACTTCCAACTGCTCCTTGGTTAGGATAATTCGCCTTGTTGTAAATACCTTTTGCGTTCAAGTTCACTGAAAGATGATCCTGGAAGAATTTCGGAGTCAAACTGATCGACATGTTCGCGCGTTGGTTGTCACCTACCTTAAGTGATGCTTCGTTGTAGTTGTAACCTACGCTTACGCGGAAAGGAAGACCAAATTTGTTCCCAAAAACACTGACATTCTGGTCGGTTGAGAAAGCCGTACGGTAAATCAGGTCTTGCCAGTTGGTATCAGCATTACCCATCAAAGCCATGATGCCGGCACCCTGTGTGCTGTCTGGGCCATAGGCGTTGGTAATGAAGTTACGGTATTCCTGCGCATTCATTACTTCCAATGTACTGGAGTTTTGTTTCAAGCTATAGCTGGAATTGTAGCTGACACTCACCTTGTCGCCTGTTCCTTTCTTGGTCTGAATGATGATGACACCATTTGATGCTCGTGAACCGTAGATAGCTGTTGCAGATGCATCCTTCAAAACGGTGTATGATTCGATATCATTCGGGTTAACCGTAGCCAATGGATTGGCCATGCCGGCACCACCTTCACCAGTAACAGGAATACCATCGATGACAATCAACGGGTCGTTGTTCGCATACAGGGAAGCAGCACCACGGATACGGATGGTTGCACTACCTGTCGGGTCACCAGAAGGAGGAGTTACCAACAAACCCGGAACTTTTCCTTGCAACATCTGGTCGGGAGAGGTGATGGCACCACGGTTGATCTCTTCAGCCTTGATGGCTGTAACAGAACCAGTCAAGTCGTTTTTCTTGACGGAACCGTAACCGATTACCACCACTTCCTCAAGTAAGTCGGTATCTTCCTTGAGAATCACAGTCATATTGGCTGTGGCTGGTAATTCTTGTGTCTGATATCCTATAAATGAGATTACCAGGATATCTCCTTCGTTTACACCTGACAACTGGAAATTACCATCCAAGTCGGTAATCGTTCCCGTCACAGTGCCTTTAATTAAGACATTGGCTCCGATGACCGGCTCGCCAAACGTGTCTTTAACAAGTCCTTTAACGTTGATTTGCTGAGCAAAGGCGTTAACGGACAAGCACAATCCTATTACCATTGTCAATAGGATTTTGAGCATAACGTTCTTTTTTCTCATGTCTCTGAATTTAAAGTTAAGTTTATACTATTTACACCTTTATGTTCGTTTGTTTTTCAATTCATTTCGATGATTCGAATTCCTCTGGGCTCCATCTGGATGGAATGATCTAACATAATATCTTTGTCGAGGAGGATGTCATGTCCCTTTGACTTTGAAAGAACCTCCTTGTAGTGATCGAGTGGGAGTTCTTGACGCTGATCTCTTCCGTTGAGAAATACCAGGACAGATTTCTGACCAAGTTTTCGTTCGTAAACATAGATACCCTTGTTCGGAGCAAAGTGTTTTAAGCTTCCTTTGGCAATCACTTCGTTGTGCTTTCTCCATTGAAGCAGTTTTCTCAGGAAATTGAATGCCTCGTTCTGGTGATCTGTACGGTCAGATGCTTGGAATTGATTGGATGAGTCGCCGGGCCATCCTCCTGGGAAGTCGCATCTGAGCAGCCCATCACCGTTGGCCTTATCAGCAACCATCAAGATCTCCGTCCCGTAATAAATCTGAGGGATTCCTCTTGTGGTAAGCAGGAAGGTAACGGCTTGCTTGAACCGATTGAGGTCCTTAGCCTTCTCTTCGTTGGAGCAGAAACGGGAGGTATCGTGATTATCAAGGAAGATGAGCAATTTCATCGGGTCCTGATAGACTATGTCTTGTGCAAGATACTCATAAAGTTTGAACAGACCTCCATCACCATCGTTCGTGTTCTCATCGAAAGCTTGGTTCATGGCATACATCAAAGGAAAATCCATGACCGTTGGTAGGTATGAGTTTCGTGGAGCAGCCAGCTTACTGTCTTTTTGCCAGAAAGCAATCTGAACATTGCTGTTCACCCAAGTTTCACCAACGATGTTGAAATGTGGGTATTCTGTCAGAACGGCTTTACACCATCTGGACATCATATCGAAATCAGCATATGGATGGGTGTCTTGACGAATGCCATTGATGTGCGCATATTCAATCCACCAAATACTATTCTGTATGAGGTAGGTGGCTACATGCCGATTGTTGTGATTCAAATCGGGCATGCTGCGAGTGAACCAACCATCCACGGCCAATTGATAATCAATGTTAGAGGCGTGGATGTCTTGAACAGCACCGGTTCGATAGGATGTTTGGACATAGTTTGATTTATAATGGAACCAATCGTTGGATGGTTTGTCCTTGAATAGATAATTATCACTGCCGCAATGATTAAAAATCATATCCATAACAACTTTCATTCCTTTTTTGTGCGTGTTCTCGACGAAGTTTTTGAACTCTTCATTGCTTCCCAAACGTCGGTCAACTTGATAGTAGTCAGTAATGGCATATCCGTGATAGGAACCTCCACGTGAATCGTTTTCTTGTGTTGGGTTGAGCCAGATGGCGGTGATGCCCAAGTCGGAAAGATAATCTAAATGATTTTCAATGCCTTTGATGTCGCCACCATGACGGGCAAAAGGTTCTTTTCGGTCGATGGAAGTTGTTTGCATACCAGGAATGACGTCGTTGTCAGGGGTTCCGTTTGAGAAACGGTCGGGCATGATTAAGTAAAGCACATCGCTGGCATCGAAACCTTGAATTTGAGAGGAGTTTGCATCACGTTGTTTCAGCTCATATGGAACAATCGTTTCCTTCTTCCCATTCTTCAGAACGATATTGAATTGCTGAGGTTTTGCCTCGGCAATATCCATATATATAATAAGGTAATTGGGATTATCAAAAGTTACGACTTCTTGTATGGTGATATCTTGAGCAGTGAGGTTCACTTCGCTCTTCGAAATGTTATCTCCATATAGGAGCACTTGCAGTTCTGGATTTTTCATCCCTGCCCACCAAAATGTTGGGGCAACTTTGTGAATACTATTGGCTGCTACTGCATCCGCTATTCCGATAAAAAGGGCCATAACTAAAACGAATATGTTTTTCATGGTAATATAAATTGTTTTTTAAATAGTTTACCTTTCCACGATACAAAATTATGGGTCCGTGTCCTAACTTGTAAGGATTAGAATTAAAATATAAATGTTTTATAATTATAAAATATTGAAGATAAGATAAATAAATCGTCGCTTGCTGAATAAAAATATAAGTATAAAATAGGAATTTATACACTGATTTTTTGAATGATTAAAAACTTTTGTATCTTTGTAGATGATCGAAATTCTAATCTATGAGTAAACATTTATTCTATTTGGGGTGTGCCTTTTTAGGCTTTATTTTTCCATCGATTGCATTTTGTCAAGAGATGGATGAGGCAAAAGTGTTGAGAGAGCTGGATAAGGTCATATCGCAGAAGGCTATTTTTCAACAGCAGAAAGAACGCGAATTGAGTAAGATGAAACGACGCCTTTATGCTACGGTAAATGATAGTGTGCGATCTCAGCTTTGCAATAACTTATTCGTTCAATACCTACATTATCAGGCCGATTCGGCTTTGGCTTATATGGAACGAAAATGGAATTATTTATCTCCATCTGAAAAAGTTCGTCGGGAGTCGGAGATAAAGATGAATAGGGCGGAGGTTTATGGTGTGATGGGGCTTTATGGTGAAGCGTTCACCTTGTTGGATGAGATCGACCAAAGCCAACTGTCGGAAGATATGCTTCGTTATTATTATAGTACGTTCAGGGCTTACTATGGTTGGGTTGCTGATTATACACCAAATTCGCAGGAGAAAAAAGATTTCATGTTAAAGACACAGGCATATCGGGATTCTATCTTGCAATCGATGGATCGGAACATGGATGCCGAAATTGTCCGTGCAGAGAAAATATTGATGGATGGACAGCCTGATGAGGCGTTGAAAGCGTTAAACAAATTGCTGGATCGACAACCCATGAGTCAGCAAAAAGCCTATATTTATTATACGTTGGCCGAGACGTATGAAGTGTTGCATGAAATAAAAAAGCAAATCTTTTGTTTGGCTATGACAGCCATATCCGACTTACAGAATGCGACACGTGAATATGCTTCTTTGCAGAAACTGGCTTATCTGATGTACGGAGAAGGCGACTTGGATCGTGCTTATAAATACCTGAACTGTTCGATGGAGGATGCGGTCAATTGTAATGCTCGTTTAAGATCTTTCGAAGTCGCTCAGTTCTTCCCGATCATCGATAAGGCGTATAAGGAAAAGGAACGCAAGAATTTGAGATTCTCTCAGATCCTATTGACTTGCGTTAGTGTACTATCTATATTTCTTATTATTGCCGTTTTCTATTTGTATCGATGGAACAAGAAAATTAATACGACACGAAGAGATTTGAGGCGCATTAACAAACAGTTGCAGTTGGTGAATAAAGAACTGGCTGAAACAGGGAAGATCAAAGAGATGTATATTGGCCGATACTTAGACCGTTGTGTTTCTTATCTTGATAAACTGGAAGCCTATCGCCGTTCGTTGGCCCGGTTGGCTATGTCGTCACATGTGGAGGAACTGTATAAAGCGATCAAGTCGGAACAGTTTATTCACGATGAGAGAAAAGCGTTCTATCAAGAGTTCGATAAATCTTTCTTGGAGTTGTTCCCGGATTTCATCACTTCCTTTAATGCATTGTTGCAACCAGCATATCAGATTGTTCCAAAGTCGAATGAATTATTGACAACCGAGCTACGCGTGTTTGCCTTGATCCGTTTGGGTATCTCGGATAGTAATAGCATTGCACACTTCCTGAACTATTCATTGGCTACAATTTATAATTATAGGAGTCGAATACGAAACAAGGCCATTCATCCGGAAACTTTTGAGGAGAACTTGAAGAATTTATAAATAAGAAGCAGGGAATAAGGATAACCCTTATTCCCTGCTTTCTTTCTGATGTTATTTATGCTTTTTCTTTGATAACGCCTACACAAGCAGCACCAATAATGAGCAGAACACCTGCCAGTACGAGCATGTTTACTTCAGGCGAAACAAAGCCTGGCTTCGTGAAGAGGGCAAGGATGCTGCCTCCCAGGGCCGCTGCCACAATTTGTGGAATACAAATCGTTCCGTTGAACAGACCTAAATAGGTACCCATGTGACCTCCTGTCAACGCATTCGTCAGAATGGTGAAAGGCAAAGCAAGCATGGCGGCCCAAGCACATCCGATGAGTAAGAAGGAAAGGAACAAGATGTATTTGTCATGGATGAAGAAGATGGAGATGAATCCGATTCCTCCTAAGACGAGGCTTAGTGCATAAATCAATTTGCGATTCTTGAATAGTGGAATCATGACAGCCCATAGTACGGAGCCGATGGCCTGTACCGCAAAGAGAATACCGACCCAGTTTGCTGCATCCTGATATTGGTTGGATTGTGTGTCAATAATTACTCGCTGAACTCCCTTGACAACAGTCTCGACGGTCGGAGCGTCGAAGACATTTAGGGCAATACTTCCATTCGTGTAGGTCCACATGAACATGAAAGCAGCCCAACAGAAGAACTGAACAAGTCCAACCGTCCAAAAAGCTTTCGGAGCTTTTGCCAACAGCTTGAAGATATTGGTCTTTTCTTTTTTGTCTTCTTCTTTTATACCATGATACTCAGCATATTCTGCAGGTGGGTACTCCTTGACTTTCATCGATGTGTAAATGACACAAAGGATGAGGATGAGTGCTCCGATGTAAAAAGAGTAGATAACAGAATCAGGGATAACACCTTTGGCTGCTGTATTCTTGATTCCCAAGTAAGCGAAGATGAAAGGGAAGAGATAGCCCACCAGACTTCCTGCATTGCAAAGGAAACTCTGGATGGAATAGGCTAGACCTTTTTGCTTCTCGTTGACCATATCCCCTACCATCATCTTAAAAGGCTGCATCGCCATGTTGATGGATGTGTCAAGGAACATGAGCGAGATCAGCCCGAAGACCATGGCCGCACCTACCGTCATACCGAAACTTCCAGCATTCGGGAGCAGACACATCACGGCAACTGCGATTAGTGCTCCAATAAACAGGTAGGGTATACGTCGTCCGAAGCGTGTCCAGGTACGATCGCTAAGCACACCAATAATTGGTTGGACGATGATTCCGGCCAGTGGCGGTAGGATCCAGAAATAACTCAAGTTATGGGGATCAGCTCCAAGAGTGGAGAAGATTCGACTGATGTTTGCACTCTGAAGTGCATAGGCGATTTGTACACCAAAGAATCCGAAGCTGAGGTTCCATAATTGCCAGAAACTCTTGTCAGGTATTTGTTTCATACTGCTTTAATTTCTTCCATTTTGATCAATCATTTGTTTTATTTTCTCGTTGAATTCGTTGTTTTTCATCAACTCTTCTAATGTAAGATGCATGCGATATCTCCAGTAATGACGTGGAATTGCAGGTATGTTGATACGTTCGGCTTCAACATCATCATTTCTTAGACCTGAGTCAATGGAAGTCCAGTCTTGGAACGAAAGAATGCAGAGCATAGACGGGCACTCCAGATGGCGGCGGACGATTTCTTCACAGATAGCAGAAGTTGCCTCCTTAGGCGCTTCGTCCCATCGTCCCATCACGTGCTTATAGAAGTGACATGTCTGTTCGTAATCCTCTTCCCACCATCCACGTAACGTTGACATGTCGTGAGTTGATATCGTGCAGACAGAGTGATAAGGGTATTCCCATACGTGACCAAACTCATGCTGTGGGTTCTTTGGCATGCGTTGAATCTCCAAACTTAAGATTTGAAGTTCGTTCATAACCCAGGGTACACATTCAGGAACCATGCCAAGGTCTTCACCACACACTAACATTGAGGTACATTGTGTGAGGATCGGAAGTTTCTTCATGGCTTGTTCGTACCAGAACTGGTTGTGACGTTTATAATAGTAGTCATTATACAATCGGATAAATGCCTCTTGTTCCTTCCAAGTCAACTGTTTGAAGAGGTAGTCGTCCTGTGCGGCAATGCGGGGGTGATACATATCTTTCTCACTACGGTCGGGCACAAACAAGACATTGCTAATCAAGGAGTATAAACCTTCTTTTAATTGAATATCCTTTTCGCTGTCTTTTCCCTTGAAATATGTTTCAACCTTACGTTGTGTATCGAACTCTGGTCTCATTGAATAGATATCATGATGTTCATGTTGTACGAAAACTTGTCTTACAAAGTTGGCGTCTTCTCCAAATATTTCATCCAGCATGTGATCATTGATGAATGGTTTAGTCATGAAATCACGTTGGAAAGGCAATCCATAGTATTCAATTTCAGCTATACTCATCGGCTTTGATGGAACAAATTGTCCTAACAGGCCGTGGACGGAGTGATAGGGTATCTCCCAGATACGGAAGAATCCTAGGATGTGGTCAATTCGATAGGCGGAGAAGTATTCTGCCATCTTACGGAAACGTCTTTGCCACCATTGATAATGGTCTTTTTCCATGACATCCCAATTATATGTCGGCAATCCCCAGTTTTGACCATTGGTCGAGAAAGCGTCGGGTGGTGCACCTGCCTGTCCGTTCATGTTGAAATAATATGGTTCAACCCAGGCTTCAACACTATTCCTGCTGATTCCAATAGGAATATCGCCCTTTAAGATTACCCCTTTTTCCTTTGCATAGTTGCTTGCTTCAAGAAGTTGGATGTGTAAAAGATATTGTATGTAATAGTAGTAGGCGATTTCCTTATATATAGGGCTTTTCTTATCACACAGTGCTTCTATTTCGTCTTTTTTATACGTGCTATACTGAGGCCATTGGTTGAAATCTGGTGTGCCAAACTGATCTCTTAGGTATGAGAATGCCGCATAAGGTTGTAGCCAGTGAGCATTCGCTTCAAAGAAAGCCTTAAACCCTTTTGAATTAAGTGTATATCGTCCACTTTGTGCATATAATGCTCTTAGATAGGCGTGCTTTTCGTTATTGACTGCCTCATAGTCGACTTGTGGTAAGGCATTCAACTCTTTTTGTTTCTTTTCAAAAGACTGTTGAAGAGCCTGGTCTTTGAGTGGATGTAGTTGCCTCAAGTCGATGTACATTGGGTGGAAAGCATAGATGGACATACTGTTATAAGGATAAGAGTCTGTCCAGGTATGAGTTATGGTTGTATCATTGATGGGCAGGATTTGTATCGCTCTTTGGTGAGTAAGAACGGCCCAGTCGACAAGTTTCTTCAAATCACCGAAATCGCCTACTCCAAAGCTGCCTTCACTTCGAAGCGAGAATACGGGAATAGCGGTTCCTGCAATCCTTGTCTTCTCGATGTTGAACTGTACTTCTACTTCTTTAGGAACGATGATCTCTTCGGGATGTATCTGATAACGGTAGATCATTCGATTGTCATGAAGTTCCCACTCCTTGATCTCTTTAGTTTGTGCATCGCAGGCTACAAACTTGTATTCCATCGGGAGTTCTAAATCGTCCGACTTCAGGGTAATGGCCCATTCGTTAGGAAGTACTTCCTCCATCAGTAGAGGGGATGATGTGTCCCAGTTCCCGAATACTTTTCCTTTACCGCTGATACCGAGCACCCGACCTTTGTTGCGTAAGCAAGGACAAATCGCCCGCAGGGTGATACTTCCAGTTGGATCGTATTCAGCGGCTTTGATCTGTTTCAGTGTCTTGAATTGACCGCTGAAGGCTGCACTGTAAAGAGGATCGAATAGGTCTCTCCAACTATCTTTTACAAGGAATCTCAAGTCGTTGTCCTCGGACTGAGGTAGGAAGTGCGGAGTATTGCCGTTCTCCAGTCGGGTTACCACACCGTTTTTATACACGGCATATTTATAAGAGAGGATCCCGTTGGGGGTTGGTTCTTTAGATACGTAATATCCTTCCCAAAGTTTTCCATCCCTTGTGTTCAGCATTACGCTTTCAGTTCCATTGATAATCACACCAATCTCTTCTCCCCAAATGGTGTGATAGTCGATTTGAAATGTAATTTTCATATAGTTCCTTTATTTGTTTCTCTTGTAAATTTAACTCTTTCTATTTATTTTCCTATGAATTAGGAGAAAAATATAAATTATTTTCTGGGTTTGTTGTATCCTGTTCAAGTGTAGAAATAGGTAAAAAAGTTCCATTTCATCGGAATTTTCCCTATATCTCAAGTTGCGATAACCAATGCTTTTTCTTTGGATGTTGGACAAGAGAATATAAATAAAAAAAGTCCCGAACATTCGTTCGGGACTACCTCTTGTAAGGCGTGAGGTCGGATTTAAATATATAATTAATTATGCATCAATATTTGCATACGTTGCATTCCTCTCAATAAATTCTCTACGAGGTTCAACATCATCGCCCATTAGGATGGAGAAGGTTGCATCCACATCTTGTGCCTCGTTGATGGTTACTTGTTTCAGGATTCGTTTTGTTGGATCCATGGTGGTCTCCCACAACTGACCTGGATTCATTTCACCCAAACCTTTGTAGCGTTGTGTATGAATACCAGTCTCCTCACCATTTCCGTACTTCCGGATGAACTCATTTCTTTCCTCGTCAGTGTAGCAATACTCGCTGATCTTACCTTTTGTACACTTGTACAAAGGAGGGTTGGCAATGTAGAGGTGTCCTTGTTCGATAAGTTCGGGCATATAGCGATAGAATAAAGTCATGATCAGTGTGTCGATGTGTGATCCATCGACATCGGCATCGGTCATGATGATCACCTTATTGTAGCGAAGCTTGTCAATGTTGGCTTTCTTGCTATTCTCTTCTCCGTCTACACCGAAACGAACGCCCAAGGCGGTAATGATGTTGTTTACTTCGTCACTTTCGAATGCCTTGTGCCACATGGCTTTCTCCACATTTAGGATCTTTCCTCTCAGCGGCAGGATTGCTTGTGTGGTACGACTTCGCCCTTGCTTTGCAGAACCACCTGCAGAATCTCCCTCGACGAGGAACAACTCACATTCTTCCGGGTTCTTACTTGAGCAATCGGCCAATTTTCCAGGAAGTCCGCCACCACCCATCGGGTTCTTGCGTTGAACAGTCTCACGAGCCTTGCGGGCAGCAATACGAGCCGTTGCAGCTAAGATGACTTTATCTACAATCAGTTTGGCTTCTTTCGGGTGTTCTTCCAGATAGTATGTCAATGCTTCGGTAACAGCTTGGTCAACAGCTCCTCTGACTTCACTGTTTCCCAGCTTCATCTTTGTCTGTCCTTCAAACTGAGGTTCTCCCACCTTTACGGAGATTACGGCGATCAGACCTTCACGGAAATCTTCACCTTCAATCTTCACCTTTGCCTTTTCCAGCGCTTTTGAATCTTCCGCATATTTGCTCAATACGCGCGTCAGGGCAGAGCGGAAACCGGCTTCGTGTGTACCACCTTCGCGTGTGTGGATGTCGTTCACGTATGAGTGTAGATTCTCACGGAAACCAGTGTTATACATTAATGCACATTCGACAGGAGTTCCGTTCTTTTCCGTATTCAGATAAATCACATCGTTGATGAGAGGTGTATTGTTTCTGTCCAAGAAGCGTACGAACTCTTTCAGTCCTTCATCTGAATAGAACTTCTCGAAGCGCGGGTTGCCATTTTCATCTTTCTGACGCTCATCGGTCAGTGTAATGGTAATGCCTTTGTTCAAGTATGAAAGTTCGCGTAAACGGATTTGTAGTGTATCAAAACTATATTCTGTTACCGTAAAGATGGTGTTATCGGGCCAGAAAGACTGCTTCGTTCCAGTCTTGCTTCCACATTCACCAATTACTTTTACAGGGTATAGAGCCTTACCATAGGCATATTCCTGTTGATAAATCTCTCCGTTTCGGTAGACGTTTGTAGTCATGTGCGAGGACAATGCGTTTACACAGGACACACCTACACCGTGAAGACCACCTGAAACTTTATATGAGCCTTTGTCGAACTTTCCTCCAGCATGAAGGACGGTCATTACGACTTCAAGCGCTGACTTTTTCTCCTTCGGGTGATAGTCTACAGGGATACCGCGTCCGTTATCCTCGACGGTAATGGAGTTGTCTTCGTTGATGATTACATCTATATGATCACAATAGCCGGCTAATGCCTCATCTATTGCGTTGTCTACAACCTCATAAACAAGATGATGTAAACCGTTTTCGCTGATGTCGCCGATGTACATGGCGGGACGTTTGCGGACGGCTTCAAGTCCTTCCAAGACTTGAATGTTACTCGCTGAGTAGTTGGATTCAGCCAAGATTTTTTCTTCTTCAGTCATGTTAAAATACTTACTTTTTATTAGGTTTCAAAGATACGAAAAAACAATGAATTTGCCATCTTTTTCGTTCTAAAAAAACGTGAAATAATGAGTGTGAAAGATAAAAAATCCAACCTGTCTTTGAAACATTAAAACAGGCTTTCCGATAGGCCGAAAAACCTGTTAAAACAAAAAGGCCGAATATAGAATATCCGACCAATATCTGAATAAATTCCAGTAATTTCCTTGTAAAGTTAGGCTGCTTAGAGCTTATTGATATAAGCGCAAACGCTTGACTTCAGATTAGCAGCTTTGTTCTTATGGATGATGTTGCGCTTTGCCAACTTGTCCAACATTTTCTGCAATGTAGGATACATCTTAAGAGCTTCTTCCTTATCTGTAGTATTGCGTACTTTCTTCAAAAAATGACGCATTGTAACTGCATAGTAACGATTGTGCAGTCTTCTCTTCTCTGTTTGTCTGATTCTTTTCAGTGATGATTTGTGATTTGCCATCTCGACTAATCTTTAAATTTACTTGTTTTTTTTATTTTAATTGTAGCCTCTGGGGGAATCGAACCCCCCTTTCAAGAATGAAAATCTTGCGTCCTAACCGATAGACGAAGAGGCCATCAGGCTTTTACCGGACATCTTGTCCTACCCATAAAAAGGAATTTTCCTTCAAATGCGGATGCAAAGGTAGGAACTCTTTTTTAATCTCCAAAACAAACAACAGATTTTTTTTGATAAAACTCTTTTTTTGTCGTTTTTTCCGTACATTTGTATATGCTCCAAAAAACGGTTGGAATTGTTCTACGCTGTATTAAATACAATGATTCGATGAATATTGTCGACGTGTATACCAAGTTGTCGGGAAGGGCTTCTTTCTTGATCCGTGTATCTCGTTCACGTAAGTCGAATGTTAAGTCTGTTCTTTTCCAACCCCTCTCGTTTGTTGAGATAGAAGCTGATTTTCGGGCAAAATCGTCCATCTATCCCATTCGAAATGCAAAGATATGGATCCCTTTCCGGTCCATTCCATACGACCCTTATAAGTCGGCCATGGCTCTTTTCCTCTCTGAATTTCTTTATCGTGCCTTAAAGGAGGAGGAGGGGAACGAACCGTTGTTCGCTTACCTCGAACATTCCATCCTATGGCTGGATACTTGCCAGACCAATTTTTCTAACTTTCATTTGGTCTTCTTGATGCGCTTATCTCGTTTCTTGGGATTATATCCGAACCTGGCTCATTACAGGAAAGGTTCTTATTTTGATATGCTGAATGCGCAGTTCTCTTCCACCTTACCGACTCATGCGTCTTTCCTTAGTGCAGAGGAATCTGCCCGTGTGCCTCTGCTGATGCGAATGAATTATGAGACCATGCACATAGTCAGGATGAACCGGAATCAGCGTGATCGTTGCCTGACTTTAATCAATGATTATTATCGCTTGCACCTGCCAGATTTCCCGGTCCTAAAGTCTTTGGATGTTTTGAAAGCTATATTTGATTGATCTCACGATAATTAGTCTGTTTTCTTAGATGGTTTAGGTTTGTCACCTGGGTGACAAAAGTTTTTCACCAAGGTGATAAAAGTTTATCACGAGTGTGAGAAAGGCTTATCACCTATGTGATAAACCTAGTTCCTCGTCTTTGAAGAGTAATAAAAAGAATCATCCGAATGTTTTCCTAAGGGATGTTACTTCTTCAGGAAGTCAATCGGATGATTTGCTATGGCGGCAGATTATATTAAGCAAGTAATGCTCTTACTTTCTCGGAAATCGCCTTTCCTTCGGCTTTCCTCGCTAATTTTTTTGAGGCGATGCCCATGACCTTACCCATTTCTTTCATTGAGGTGGCACCCACTTCAGCGATAATCTCCTTAAGAGCTGCTTCCAGTTCCTCATCATTCATCATCTTTGGTAAGTATTGTTCGAAGACAGCTACTTGAGCAAACTCGGCATCAGCCAAGTCATCTCTTCCGCTTTGCTTGTAGAGTTCGCCTGATTCTTTTCCCTGTTTTACCAGTTTCATGATGATTTTCAAGGCATCAGCGTCAGCCAATGTGTCGTTGGCTCCGGGAGCAGTCTTTGCTTCAAGGAATACTTTCTTGATGTTACGAAGTGCCTCCAGTCTGACCTTGTCTTTTGCCTTCATGGCTTCTTTAATGTCATTGCTGACTTGTTCAAATAGATCCATATCTTTCTCCTTTCATTAAAATACAATGGTTGTTTGATCAGTATTCTCACCTTCTGGGAAGTCTTGTGGCACATTACTGTCCACTTCACTTTTCGTCTTGGTACTTTCGATGTTGGTGAGAGTAGCCCGCGTACGTTGATAGGTAGGTGAATCTTCTACCATGCTGATGATATCATCGTTGGTCAAGTCGTCCATGTCGAAGATATAGGTGTTGTAGCGTGCCCGCTTATTACCCGAATTGGTTATATCGGAACCATAGTATTGACTACGTCTGATATCCTTTATTTCTTCTTTCTCTTCTTCTTCTTCCTGTTTCTTGATCTCCTCGATGGTACGTTTGTTGATGACATTCTCCATTCCTGGTACATCCTTGATGCCGAATCCGGTTGCCAGAACGGTAAATTTAACGCGTTGATCGAGGCTTTCGTCAATATAGATACCCCATTTGGTTTCCACGTCACGTCCGAATTTCGTCATGAAGTTGTGAATCTCGTTCATTTCCTCCATCATCAGCTCATTGCGTGTGCTTGATGAGATGTTGAACAGAATCTTCTTTGAGTTAAAGATATCGTTGTTGTTCAGCAGAGGCGAATGTAAAGCGTCATTAATAGCCTGACTCACGCGGTTTTCTCCTTCTCCGTAGCCTGTACTCATGATGGCAACGCCACCATCTTTCAGTACTGTCTTGACGTCGTTGAAGTCAAGGTTGATTTTTCCTCTGACTGTAATGATCTCAGCGATACTTTTTGCCGCGATGGAGAGTGTATCATCAGCTTTCCCGAAGGCCGTCATGACGGTCAGGTCGGCATAAATATCACGAAGTCTTTCGTTGTTGATTACTAACAAGGCGTCAACGTGTTTGCTCATCTCCTCGACACCGTCCAGTGCCTGGTCAATTTTTCTCGGCCCCTCAAAGAGGAATGGTATGGTAACGATACCGACTGTCAAGATACCCATGTCTTTGGCCGTCTTGGCGATGATTGGTGCGGCACCTGTACCAGTACCTCCACCCATACCGGCCGTGATGAACACCATCTTACAGCCATCGTTCAGCATATTCTTTACATCATCGATGCTTTCGTTTGTTGCCTCACGTGCTTTTTCAGGACGGTTTCCGGCTCCCAGGCCCTCGTGTCCTAGCTGAATCTTAATCGGAATAGGTGATTCTTGCAGCGCCTGATTATCTGTATTACACAAAACGAATGTTACATCGTGTATTCCTTCCTTGTACATGTGGCTAGCCGCGTTACCGCCGCCACCGCCAACACCAATCACCTTGATGATGCTTGGCTTATCTTGCTTGAATTCGAATGGCAGACCACCTTCCTGTTGGATATTGTTTTCTTCTTGTTCATTCCCTGCTGGGTCATCTTGGGGGAAAGTGAAGTCAAATGGATTTTGCTCTATCATATTTTTCTGTTTTTAATGGTTAATGAGACTTGATGTAGAGGTTCAGTTATTTATCCTCATCCAGAATTTGTTCGATCTTGTTGAAGAAGTTGCCAAAAAACCTGTTTTTCTTCTTTAGATCTTTGATTGTTCTTTCCAATGTTTCCATCTCATCTTCTTTATCTTTAAGTCCCAGTTGCTTTATTTCTTCCAACTTGGATTTTGCTCTCTTATGATCTTTCTCTTCAATGAGTTGTTTGATTTCATTGACGGTCTGCTGGTATTCTTCTCTCAGCTTCTTTTCTTCCTCTTCCTTTTGCTTCTTTTCTTTGAGTTCGATGACCTTACGCTTATTTTCTTCTTCAGCACTCTCACCATCAGGAGTAAACAGACTGTCTGGTCCGGTAATTACGTCTTGTGGCTTTTCTTTTTCTTTTTGTTTCGGAGTACAGCAATTCTCTTTTCCGCTCATCAGGATAGAAAGGATCGTATTTTTTGTTCCGTCTTTGTTGATGTCAACATTACCCTTCACGTTCGGTAGGATCTCTCTTGCGATACGTACCTTTTCGATATGCGTGATATTTGTAAATGCTACGTCGATGTTTTTCAGATTTGATCCGCCACCGGTAAGGATTGCTCCAGCCAACAACTTGTCGTTGTATCCTGACAGAATAACCTGGTTCCATACATTTGCAAGAATTTCATTGGTTCTGGCCTCAACAATCTTGTTCAGTAGTGATGCCTCAATGTTACCTCTTCCACCAATGCTGTAGTTTTCTTGTCCATCCTCATTGCTTATTACATCAGCCCAGGCGTCACCATAGCGGACCTTCAATGCCTCGGCGTCTTCTTCTTCTATTTGTTGGCTGCAGATATCCTTTGTGATGTTATTGCCTCCAAGAGGAATGACAGCCAGATGTCGAAGGATGTTTTTATTGTAAACGGCGATGGTCGTCGTGTCAGCACCAAAGTCGACTAAAACGCAACCGGAGCGGCGTTCGGTACTTGACAGCACGTTTTCGGCCAAAGCCAATGGAGCGATGATAGGCTCTGCTATTTCTATGTTGGCTTGCTTGAAGCACTTTTCAATGTTTTGCTTGACGTTGGTCTTGGCGATGATGTTTAGGAATCTTCCTTCTATTCTGTCGGTCAAGATACCTACGGGATCAATCAGTAAGTTGTTCCCTACTTTATATTCTTGTGGAGCAACTTCAAGGATTTCCTGATCGACCATTGGTACCTCTCTATTCCTGTCCATAAGGTAATCGACAAGTTCCTGGGTGATTTTAGTTTCTTCATTAAAATGTTCTGTCTGGGTATGCAGGATTGTCCGTAAGGATTGTCCGCTTACGCCAACATATACTTTCCCAATTGTAGCCTTTAATGTCGATTCCAGTCTATTGATAATCGAAGTCAGGCTCTGCGCAGTACGATCGAGGTTAAAGATAACTCCGTTTCGTATACATTGGTCGGAGCTGTCGCTTGCCAATGCCAGAACTTGAATGCTTCCGTCGAGAAGCTTCTTCCCTGCAATACCTGTGATCTTGCTTGATCCCAGCTCTATTGCTGCAATAAAATTAAAATCTGTTGCTGCTGCCATATCTAATCTTTATCTTTTAGTGCAAATAATCTGATTGTCAAATTCTAAACTGATTCTACTGTATTTGTTCCATCCCACTTTGTTGAGACCTTTTTCGTAGAAGATCTTGAGGCGGTCCAGTTTTTCTTTATAGTTCTCCGGCTTTCCTAAGAAGATGACTTGCTCGCCTACACGTGGAATCAGCTCAATTTCCCTTTGAGCCGTCACATTTACCTGTTCTATTTGTGCATTCCACAGTGAATGGTCTCTCAGGAAAAGTCCAAATTCGTACAATTCCTTCTTGGCAAAATCTTTTGAGACATTGCCTGTAATGATGGGTACGTATGCCGTGGTACCAATAGGTACAGGCATTGTTTCTCCCTTTTGATCTATATAGTAGTTCTCTCCATTGTTGGCCATTACGCGCAAAAGTGGAACGCGTTGTTTGATTTTTATTCCAATCTTATCTCCGGGAGTCTTATAGCAATCCACTCTTTCCACGAAAGGTTGCTTGCTGATAATCTCTTCCATCTCACTGGTATTAATCTCATTCATCTTAAGTCCAACGGGAGAAATCTTTTGGCTTTTCAAGAGGTTCAATATATCTTTATTACTGATAAATCCATAATCGACACTATCTGTTACGACCAAGTCGACAGCCTCACAAACCGCTTCATCCGATCTGTGGTTCAAGAAGGTGCTTGCTACTACAATATAAACGGCAAGTACGAGTAACAGTAGTACAATGAATATGATCTTTACTTTTCTCATCTATTATTTAGTATATCAGTAATTTGTGGTACGTAGTCGTTCAGGTCACCGGCTCCTAAAACAATTAGTACTTCCAGGGACTTTTGGGGTAATAGGCTAAGCAGATCTTCCTTTCGGCAGATAGATTTCTCTATTCCCGGGCGAAGGTTGTCGTATATCAATTTACTTGTAACCCCAGGAATCGGCTTTTCTCTGGCTGGATAGATCTCGGTCAGAATTACTTCGTCCAGTAGTGAAAGACTATCGGCAAACTCTTTGTAGAAATCGGCTGTCCGACTATACAGGTGTGGTTGGAAGATTGCCGTTAGTTTCTTGTCGGGATATAAGGCCCGTAATGACAAGATGCTCTGTCTAATCTCTTCCGGGTGATGTGCGTAATCGCTCAAAAAAGCGATGCGGTCGTTCTTGATCTTAAAATCGAATCTCCTATCCACTCCTTTGAACGAAGCCATTCCGTGTTTGATCTCTTCGGCATTAGCACCGCTCAATTGGGCTAGTGCCATTGCGGCAATTCCGTTCTCTATATTTATCAAAACGGGAACCCCCAGTTGAATATCCTGAATATTGCCAAAAGGAGACACAAGGTCGAAAAAGATTTCGCCACCTCCAATGCGGATGTTAGCAGCGTGGAAATCACCAGAGTCTTTACTATATGTGTATTGTCTGACTCCTTCCTGTAGCTTTGGTTGAAGTTCCAACCCTTCATGTAAGATTAATGCGCCACCAGGTTGTATAAGCGTGGTATAATGCTGAAAACTTTCCAAGTAAGCTTCTTTTGTTCCGTAAATATCCAGATGATCGGCATCTGTAGCCGTGATGACCGAAGCATAAGGAGTGAGCCAATGGAAGGAGCGGTCGAACTCATCGGCTTCGATAACAATATAATCACTGGTGTCGGAAAGCAGCAAGTTGGTATCATAATTCTTGGAAATACCTCCTAAGAACGCATTACATCCTACGTGCGATTGGTGTAGCAGGTGTGCTGCCATCGTTGATGTGGTGGTCTTACCATGTGTTCCTGCCACACATAAGCCTTTTCCTGTCTTAGTAAGCATGCCAAGGACTTGTGAACGTTTCATGATGTTGAATCCGTGTTCGCGGAAAAAGGTAAGTTCAGTATGGCTGTCTGGAACAGCAGGTGTATAGACGATTAAGGTTGTTTCCTTATCCATGAAGTTCTGAGGAATAAGTTTTACGTTATCCTCATAGTGTATGGAAGCTCCTTCTTGGTTCAACCGCTCTGTCAACTCTGTAGGTGTACGGTCGTAGCCCGAAACGTCCTTTCCCTTGGATAGGAAGAAGCGGACCAAGGCACTCATCCCGATACCTCCTGCTCCTATGAAATATACTGATTTTATGGTATGTATGTTCATTATCTTATTCTTTCATGTGGCTTTCAGCGATCCGGATAACTTCCTTTGCGATGTTTGTAGCAGAATCCCTAAAGGCCATCTTCTTGATATTCTCACTAAGTTTGCTTAATAACTCGTCATCTTTTACGGTTTCGATTGCTTTGTCGATCAGTTGTTCTTCCGCTTCTGCATCTTTGATGTAAAGGGCAGCCTCCTTTTCAACCAAGGCCAATGCATTTTTTGTTTGATGGTCCTCGGCTACATTGGGAGAAGGTACGAGGATGACCGGTTTGCCGAGTAAGCAGAACTCGGAGATAGAACCAGCACCTGCGCGGCTTATCACCAAGTCGGCTGCACTATAGGCTGAGGCCATATCACTGATAAAGTCAGTCGTAACCAGGTTCGTCGGTTCACCTGCTTGCTTTACGGCGGCGCGAGCTTCGTCAATGTAGATCTTTCCTGTTTGCCATATAAACTGAATGTCCGAATCTTTAATAACATCCAGATGGTGCATCATACAATTATTAATGGTTCGTGCTCCCAGGCTGCCACCGACGACCAAGATTGTCTTCTTGTTCTCGTCTAAGTGGAAAGAGCGGATCGCTTCTTTGTGGTCTTTTGCTTCGTTGATCAGGCTTTGCCGTACGGGGTTACCAGTCAGGATGATTTTCTCTTTGTCAAAGAATCGTTCCATGCCCTCATAAGCTACACAGATCTTCTCGGCTTGTTTTGCCAAAAGTTTATTGGTGACACCCGCGTACGAGTTCTGTTCTTGCAAGACCGTGGGAATTCCCATCATGCCTGCCATCTTCAGGGTCGGTCCGCTGGCATAACCTCCAACTCCCACAGCTATGTCAGGTTTAAAATCCTTGATTATTTGGCGTGCTTTCATCTGGCTCTTTGCCAGTTTGTATAAAACAGAAATGTTGTTGAGTATGTGAGTCCGGTCGAATCCGGCGATAGGAAGTCCGATGATCCGATAGCCTGCTGCTGGAATGCGTTGCATTTCCATCCTGCCTTCTGCACCGACAAATAGGATTTCTGTATCAGGGCGTAACTCCTTGATTGCATTAGCAATAGAGACTGCGGGGAAGATATGTCCACCTGTTCCTCCACCACTGATAATGATTCTTAAGTTCTTTTTCATACGCCTATTCTGTTTTATTTATTGTTCTTCTTCATAATCTGAATCTTCTATTTCCTGAGTTTGTTCATCTTCCTCAGTTTCCTCTTGTGCCATATTCATTGCCATGTTCAGCAAATCTTTAGCTTTTTCTTTTTGGGCGTTCAACTTCTCTTCTTCAGCCAAGGCTGCTTCTCGTTCGTTGACCTCTCTGCTCACCGAAAGTATCATACCGATGTAGGCACAGTTTATTAAGGTTGACGTTCCTCCTTTACTTATCAGTGGTAACGGTTGTCCTGTGATAGGGAAGAGGTCGACTGCCACCATCATATTCAGCATAGCTTGCGAAACGAGGAGAAGGGTAATGCCCATCACAAGGAAGGCAGGGAAAGTCTTTTCACATTTATTGGCTATTCGTCCCGCTCGAATCAACAGCCATATATATAAGATGACAACAAAACCGCCACCCAGCAATCCTAACTCTTCGATAATAATAGCAAAGATAAAGTCGGAGAATGCTTGAGGTAAGAAATCGCGCTGCACACTGTTGCCTGGCATCTTCCCAACGATGTTACTGGATGCGATAGCAATATGAGCATGTGCTTTCTGTGCATCACGGTCAATGTCGAACTTGGCGGCCGGTATTGATTCCTTACTTCGGTCTGTGAATATCCTGTGTTTCCAGGTTACGAATCGGTGTCCTAATGGAATGTTGTCCAAGGTTGCATCCGGTGTGATCTTAAGAAATGCAACAAAGAATATTATGACGGCTGCAATGATTGTGCCTAACTTGATGAGTTGGTTCCATGGTACCCTTCCGATAATCATCATGAGGAATACCACGCCAAAGAGTAATGCTGCCGTTGAACCATTTTCGGGGGCAATCAGGATGAACACAATTCCCAGGCACCACATAATATATTTGAATGCTTTCGGATTTGCACTTTTTTCCTCTTGCGTCCGTGACAAAATAAACGCAGTGATGATGATGATAGCCATCTTAGCTATCTCGGAAGGCTGGAACTGTATTCCCGCAATATTCAACCAACGTGCTGCATCGTTTGTTTTGTACTCGGGATGAATAAATCCCATCGCCATTACAAACAACAAAAGTATAATAGATAGTGGAAGCAGGATGAAAGGCAATGCCCTGAACCATTTTGAGGGGATGTTATGCACCAAGACAACAATGAAGAAGCCCACAATCAGGAATATGCTATGTTGCCTGATTGGTGCCCAATGATCTCCACTCTTATAGGTTAGGGTACTACCTGCACTAAAGACCTCAATGATAGAGATGAGGCATAGGAATAAGAATATGATCCAGATGACTCGGTCTCCTTTGAATAAGTCTTTTACTAATCCCATATTTCCGTATTATAAATTTCTAACACATTCTTTAAATTGGTCTCCTCTGTCTTCATAGCTTTTGAACAGGTCGAAGCTTGCACAGCATGGACTTAACAATACGGTCTCGCCTTTTTTAGCCATGCCGTATGCTGCCTGAACGGCATCCTTCATACTCTGAACGTCAGCAATCGGTAATCCAAACGGATCGAAGAACTGGTGTAACTTCTCGTTGTGAAGTCCCATATAGATTAGTCCGCTACATTTTTCTCGAACTAAATCAGCAATCTCGTTGTAATCGTTCCCCTTGTCCTTTCCGCCAAGGATCAGGATGGTTTTTGTCTTCATGCTTTGCAAGGCATACCAGCACGAATTGACATTGGTTGCTTTCGAGTCGTTGATATACTCTACTCCTCGAACTCGGCATACTTTTTCAAGTCTGTGTGGAACACCTTGGAAATCCTGAAGTGCTTCGCGAATACATTCTTTCTTGATACCTGCAAGGTTCGCTGAAATACCGGCCGCCATTGAATTGTACATGTTATGAGTCCCTGTCAAAGCCAGTTCCTCTTGTTCCATGTTAAAAGCGATAGGTTCAGAGAACACAATCTTATCTTGATCAATATAGGCAGCTGCTCCGTCTTCGCGATGCTCTGCGAATGGATAGTAGCGCCCGTGCACACGATACTTTGACAGTTCCTGTTGAATAACAGGATCATCCATCCAGAAGATGAAAGCATCGTCGTCCGTCTGGTTCTGTATGATGCGGAATTTAGCGTCAATGTAGTTCTGCATCTTATAATCATAACGGTCGAGGTGATCAGGAGTGATGTTCATCAAGACGGCAATGTTTGCACGAAAATCGTACATGTTGTCTAATTGGAAACTACTGAGTTCGATGATATAGTAGTCATAGTTCTCTTCAGCCACCTGGTATGCCAGGCTCTTGCCAATGTTTCCTGCTAATCCAACATTCAATCCTGCTTTCTTGAAGATATGATATATCAATGAGGTTGTTGTGGTTTTTCCATTACTACCTGTGATACAAATCATTTTAGCATGTGTATATCGCCCCGCAAACTCAATCTCAGAAATGATGGGTGTTCCTTTCTCTTTCAGTTTGAGTATGAGTGGAGCATTATTGGGAATACCTGGACTTTTTACTATTTCGTCGGCGTTCAGGATCAGTTCTTCTGTGTGGTGCCCTTCTTCCCAAGGGATGTTTCGCTTATCCAGCATTTCCTTATATTTGTCTTGAATATGTGAGGAGTCGGAGACAAAAGTGTCGAAGCCTTTCTTTTTTGCAAGAATGGCTGCTCCGGTCCCACTTTCTCCAGCTCCTAATATGACAATTCTTTTCGTCATGATAATCTCCTTTTATCTAATTTTCAATGTTATGATTGTAATGACCGCAAGCAAAATGGAAATAATCCAGAAGCGAACGGTAATTTTTGATTCATGGAAGACGGATGTCGGTTTAGTGAACAAGTATGTACAGTTTGGATCCAACTGAGCCATTGTCGTTCTGAAATGATCGTGAATAGGCGTACGTTTGAAAATACGTTGGCGCACCCCTTTCTTCTTCCCTTTCTTAAAGTATCGAACTTGAAGAATGACTGATAAATTCTCTACCAAGAATATGCCACAAAGAATCGGAATAAGTAATTCTTTATGTATGATGATGGCAAATACTGCAATGATTCCTCCAATGGTTAAGCTCCCGGTGTCGCCCATAAAGATCTGTGCGGGGAAAGCATTATACCATAAGAATCCAATGAGGGCACCGATGAATGCACAAATAAAGATTACAAGTTCTTCACTTCCTGGTATGTACATAATGTTCAGGTATCCAGCATATTCAATATGGCTGGATACATAGGCCAATATACCAAGCGTTACTCCTATGATCGCTGAGTTTCCAGCTGCCATTCCGTCCATTCCATCATTCAGGTTTGCTCCGTTGGATACGGCTGTTACAACGAATATTGTAATCAAGACAAATAGTATCCATCCTGCCTTCTTGGCATGTTCCCCCATAAATCCTACGATGTCGGCATAGTCGAGGTTGTTGTTCTTGAAGAACGGGATCGTTGTTTTGGTTGATTTCTCGTCTTGCGATTTGTGTATGACGTCCACAATCTCTCCGGCCTTCTGCACTTCTACGTTTTCGCGGATAACCACATTGGGACTGAGGTATAAGGTCAATCCTACAATCAATCCTAAACCAACTTGGCCAATAATCTTGAATTTACCATGCAATCCTTCTTTATCTTTCCGGAATACCTTGATATAATCGTCCATGAACCCAAGACTTCCTAACCAAATAGTGGTAATCAACATCAATATCATATAGATGTTGTGGAGTTTTCCTAAGAGGAGGCATGGAATAAGAATGGCAACGATAATAATGATGCCTCCCATGGTAGGGACACCTACTTTCCCCACATTGAACGGATCGATAGTGGCATCGCGTTGGGTTTCGGATATCTGTTTTCGTTTGAGGAGGTTTATAAAGTATTCCCCAAAGATTGCTGAGATAACCAATGAAAGGATAATGGCCATCATTGATCGGAAAGAAACATATCCGAACATTCTGGCACCTGGGAAGTTAAACTGCTCTAGATAATCAAACAGGTAATATAGCATGGTTCTCCTTATTTTTCGTTTCTAAATATTTCTTCCAGGATTTCTTTGTCGTCAAAATGATGTTTGACCCCTTTTATCTCCTGGTAATTCTCATGTCCTTTTCCTGCTACAAGGATTACGTCATTGGGTTGAGCCAGCATACAAGCAGTTCGAATGGCTTCTTTGCGATCGATAATACTGATAACTTTGTTCATATCCTTGTTTGTCAACCCCGCAAGCATGTCATTGATGATGGTTTGTGGGTCTTCAAAGCGTGGATTATCGGATGTGATAATCACTTTATCGCTTCGTCTTACCGCTTCTTGTGCCATCATCGGACGTTTCCCGTGATCTCGATTTCCACCGGCTCCTACCACCGTAATGATTTTACCTTTCTTCTGAAGAACTTCTTGGATGGTATCAAGGACGTTGATGAGTGCATCAGGGGTGTGGGCGTAGTCGACTAACGCTGAATATCCTTTAGGTGAACGGCAAGGGTCAAGTCGGCCGGCAACGGGATGGAGCGTACTAAGTTGGATTAGCACATCTTCCGGTTTCTTCCCTAAAAGACAGGCTGCACCATATACCGCTAACAGGTTGGAAGCGTTAAATCTTCCGATGAATTGGACGTTTACTTCTTTTCCGTTGAAGTCTAATAACATTCCTTCAAAGCCTTCTTCCAAAACTTTTCCTTTGAAGTTTCCCATACTTTTTATGGAATAGGTATACACTTTTGCCTTGGTGTTTTGCGTCATGACGAGTCCATTCTTGTCATCTTTGTTAGTCAAAGCAAAAGCCGTGGATGGAAGCGTATCGAAGAATGTTTTCTTTGCCTTAAGGTAGTTCTCGAATGTCTTGTGATAATCCAGATGGTCTCTGGTAAGGTTCGTGAAGATACCTCCGACAAATTTGAGACCGCCAATACGCTTTTGTGCTACCGCATGTGAACTAACTTCCATAAACACATACTTGCACCCTTCATCGGCCATTCTGCCTAACAATTGGTTTAGAGTTATGGGGTCGGGTGTGGTATGGTCTGTCGGTATTGCCTCTCCGTCGATATAGTTGCAAACCGTAGAGAGTAGTCCGACTTTGTATCCGAACTGACGGAATATATTATATAATAAGGTGGCGATAGTTGTCTTCCCGTTTGTACCGGTCACTCCCACCAAGTCGATCTTGCTTGTTGGGTCTCCATAGAAGTGAGTGGCGAGTGGACCAACGACACCTCCTGTATCTGTAACTTTTACATAGGTTACGTTTGGAAGAATCTCTTCCGGCATCTCCTCGCAGAAAATCGTGTTGGCTCCTTTCTCAATGGCCTTGGGTATATATACATGTCCATTTGTTTGGGTCCCGTTAATGGCAACAAAGGCAAATCCTTTTTGAATTTGTCTGGAATCGATATGGATGCCTGTGACCTCCACGTTGGGATCTCCTATGATCTTATCTATGGTTATATGTTTGATCAGTTCCTCGAGTCTCATATTCTCTATTTTAATGTTAAATGTATCGATTGTCCTTTACTAAAATGACCTCCTTGCGGTATGCTTTGGCTTGAAACTTTGCCCATCCCACTGATGTGTACTCTTAGGCCCATGCTCTCCAAGAGGAATACAGCATCTTTTGCTCCCATCCCATGAACATTGGGTACCAGTTTATTGTCAATACTCATTTCCTTGAATTGAACGAAGGAAGAATCTCTGTCCGCTTTTCCCCATGAAATGTTTTCATATTCTTTTCCGACAATCTGGTTGCTCTGAATATTGATCTTATTCAGTACATATCTGGCATCCGTTACGTTCCCATGTTTTACATCCGGTACCAGAACTGAAGTCGAATCTTTTGCTTCTTCAATGTTCTGTGAGATATGTTTTGCATAGATACGTTCTGAAATCTCATGAAATACGGCTCCCGACATTAAACCACCGGATGCGGGAAGTCCAGGCTTCTGTATGGCAACGATACACGTGTATTTGGGGTCCCGGGATGGGAAATATCCGCAGAAACTAACCAGGTATTTACGTACGCTGTGGTAGCCACCTTTTCCTTGCGACACCTGTGCCGTCCCTGTTTTCCCGGATACTAAGAACTGTGTAGATCCAGCCTTCTTTCCTGTTCCACCAGGACCGTTCACTTCCTCTTCCAGCATATATTGTATTTGTTGGATTGTCTTTGGTGAAGCAATAGATTCTTTGATGATCTCTGTTGGGATCTCCTTAATGACTTCACCGTCTTTGATGATAGCCTCTACAAACTTCGGTTTCACCATTACTCCATTGTTGGCGATGGCATTATAGAACGTCAAAGTCTGGATGGGTGCTAACTGTGTCTCATATCCGATGGACATCCATGCCAATGCCGTCTTTGACCAGTTGCTTTTGTTTTTGTTCGGCATACGAATACGTGGAGATCCCCATCCGGGTATATCCAGATTTAGCGGTGTGGCAATCCCTAAATCGTATAGTCCTTGTACAAATTCTTCCGGATTGTTATAATAATTCTTGTCGATAAGTTTTGACACGCCTACATTGGAGGAGAACATCAGTGCTTGAGTAGCAGTGATCACTCCATATCCGCCTCGATGCCAGTTGTGGTCCTTCATCCAACTTCCGTGCATGTTGTATACGCCATTCCCCGTATCAACGGTCTCGTCAGGTGTAATCTTGCCATCTTCCAACGCCACCATCAACGATGCCGTCTTAAAGGTGGAGCCAGGTTCCATCAAGTCGGAAACAGCGTTGTTGCGTAGTTCGCGGTAGATACCATCGCTACATTTGGTCATGTTGGCGATGGCTTTGATGTTGCCGGTCTTTACTTCCATGACGATGGCGACTCCAACTGTTCCGTTAATTAGTTTCAACTCGTCGATCAGTGCTTTTTCAGCAATGTCCTGCATACCCACATCGATGGTCGTGATGATGTCGCAACCATCAACGGGAGGAATATCCACCAAGTTCAAGTATTGATTCATTACTTTTTGACGGTGTGTGATACCCGGAACGCCCTTCAGTATGGAATCGTAGGCTAATTCCAACCCATTCTTTGCTCCTAGTTCGACGTCAGAGTACATATCTCCAAGGGTGCGCATAGCCAGTGAACCGAATGGCTTTTTCCGTTGGTTGTATACCTCATCGTGCAATCCACTTCTGTTCTTCCCTTGGTTGAAGAGTGGAAGTTGTTTCACATCCTTATATTGGATATAGGAGATTCGTTTGGGGTATAGCAAGAAGTGTCGCGCCATCTTCTGATGCCCCTGGTTGATCAGCTGTTTGAAAGAAGCTTTACTTTTGTCAGGGAAAATCTTGTGCAATCCTTCACAAATAGAGTCCAGGTAAACTTTCATCAGAAGTGAGTCTTTTAGTTTCCCTCCTGCTTGGAAATCCATATAGATACGGTATTCAGGCAAACTGCTGGCAACCAGTTGCCCATCAGAGGAGATGATATTTCCACGTTGAGCTGGTATGCTGACATTTTCTTTGACAAATCGGTCGGCCACATCGTTCCAGTATTGTCGCTCAGCAAACATAATAACGCCTGCTTTGATAATAATGCACAGTCCGAGAAGGACTAAAAGTAGCATAATTACCAAATATCGGTTCTTTATGTCTTTCTTTTCTGGAATCATTCCTATTTCTTTATTAAAAATGGTCGGCTTGTAGCCGTTTGCAAATCACTCCCTCCGTTTGACACATATTCCTCGATACGCGACTGGCGGCTTTTTTCCATCAGTTCAGAAGATCGGGTAAGTGCATCATATTTGATATCTATTAACTCTTTTTTCAGTTTGTCGATTTCGATAAGTTCCTGTTGGGCACTGTATCTGTTATCGATATAAAGTACGGTCAGAACCATAATCAGGATGATTAGCTTGGTCTGCCTTCTCAAGAAGTCATTAGCCAGAATGTCGCCTCCGATAATACTTCGGAAAGACATATGTTTTGCAGAACTATCCTGTTCTTTCTTCTTTTTCTTATTTTTATCCTCTTTCATCATTTCTTTTCTGCAATTCTTAATTTCGCACTTCTTGAGCGTGGATTCACCGTGATTTCCTCTTCGCTGGCTGTAATGACTTTATTGTTAATTGACGAGAACGGAGTAAGCAGGTTCCCGTAGAAATCCTTTTCAACTTTTCCTTGGAAGTTTCCTGTCTTAATAATGTTCTTTACCAATCTGTCTTCTAATGAATGGTAGGTGATAACAGCGAGTCTTCCTCCTGGTTTGAGCATGTCGATGCTTGCTCGAAGCATCTCTTTAAGGGCCTCCATTTCATCATTGACTTCTATTCTTAGTGCTTGAAAGACTTTTGCCAGTTCTTTCTTTTCTCTTTCTTTTCCGAAAAATGGCTTGATGACTTCCAAAAACTCCGGAATCGTTTGAATTGGATGATTCGCCCGTGCTTTTACTACTGCAGAGGCCAACCTCCTGCTATTCTTCAATTCGCCGTACAAATAAAAGACATCTGCCAGCTGTTCTTCGCTGTAGGTGTTGATAATGTCTGCCGCAGTTCTTCCGGCACGCGTGTTCATGCGCATGTCTAATGCCGTGTTGGCGTGAAAAGAAAATCCTCTTTCCTCTTCGTCAAAATGATGAGAAGAAACGCCTAAATCAGCAAGGATGCCATCGACTAGTTCTACTTTATAGTACTTCAAAAAGTTTTTCAAAAAACGGAAATTGCTTCTGACGAAAGTGAACCGAGGGTCGGGAAAGATGTTCTTTTCGGCATCGGCATCTTGATCAAAGCTGTATAAATGTCCGTTTTGTCCGAGATGACGAAGAATCTCTTTGGAATGTCCCCCTCCACCGAAGGTTACATCTACATAGATTCCATCTTCTTTGATGCCCAATCCTTCAATGCTTTCGTGTAGCAAGACAGGAGTATGGTAGAACGTGTTTACTTGCATATCACCCCTCCTTGTCTACTCGTTCGACAATGCTTTCCAATTCTTTACCAAATTCATCGGGAGCAATGAAAGGTTGGTCGGCAACTTCTTTTGACCAGATCTCAATGGTATCGTCCATCCCGATGAAACGGACTTCCTGTGCAATGTTGGCAAGTTTTAAGTACCTTTTCGGAATAAGCAGTCGTCCATTGCTGTCTAACGTAATGATCTCCACATCCGATACGAACTGTCTGAAAATCATTTGGTGACGGGCATTCCAACGGTTAAGACGACTTCTTAGGTCTTGTAGTTGCTCGTTCCATACGGTCTCTGGGTAAATAACCAGACAATCCTGAAAGATATCTTTCCGCAAAACCAGGCTATCTCCCGCAAAACCTTGCAGTTGCTTGCGGAAAGAAGACGGAAGGAAGACTCTTCCTTTTGTGTCCAATTTTGCTTCTGAATTACCTAGAAATCGCATGTTTTCGTTCTTTTTAATATTTGGTCGTAAAGTTACACAATTCCCCACAATTCCCCACAATATTTGAACTAATTTTTTTTAATAAGGAATAAAAAACTTTTGAGCAGTTAGAAAGGAGGGAGTGCGTTGCAAAAAAGAAGATAGTTTTCTACTTTGTTTACGAACGAAAAGGAAGTATTTTTGTCTTATAAATAGAAAAAATGATTTATTTTTTTTGTTTTCTGAACTTTTTCCTTTTAGAAGTTGTCAATATCGAAAAAAGTGAGTTATTTTTGCGATAAATTCTTTTAAAAATGACAAAAGGTTCAATTTTTTTAGTTGATCTTGATAAAATACTTGACGGGAAACTAGGGGAAAAAGCAAAATATATTCCACGATTTGTCCGTTCTTACCTGAAACGTATTGTTCATCAGGATGAGATAAACGAATGTTTGACGATGAACGCTGGGAAAAATGGCGTTCCCTTTCTTAAAGGCTGCATGGAGTATTTGGATAATGAAGTTACTGTTGAGGGCATGGAGAACTTGCCATCAACGGAAGGGAAATACACATTTGTCAGCAACCATCCGTTAGGTGCCATGGATGGTATTTCCATCGGTTACTTCTTGGGCGTACATTTTGCTGGAAAGATTAAATATCTGGTTAACGACTTGTTGATGAATCTGCATGGAATGGCTTCCTTGTGTGTCCCGATTAATAAAGTCGGGGCTCAGTCGCGTAATTTGCCTCACTTGGTGCAGGACGCATTCGATTCAGATAACCAGATGATTATGTTTCCTGCTGGTGTTTGTTCCCGAAAGGTTAACGGCGTCATTCAGGACTTACCATGGAAAAAGACATTTATCGCAGAGAGTGTACGGACTCATCGAGATATCGTCCCGATGCACTTCTATGGCCAGAATTCAGAGAGCTTTTATCGAAAAGCAGATCTTTGTAAGCATTTGAAGCTTAAGTTCAATTTGGCCATGATTTTTTTGCCTGATGAGATGATAAAGAATAAGCATAAAACTTTCAGACTGGTCATTGGAAAACCTATTCCATGGCAGACCTTCGATAAGAGTAAGTCGTTGACGGAGTGGGCTCAATATGTCAAGGAAGTTGCTTATGCATTGTAATGTGAAGATAAGTATTAGTATATATGGAAGAGATTATTGCTCCTATCAGTAAGGAGATTATCAAATCGGAGTTGACGGAAGAAAAGCGACTTCGCTTCACGAATAAAAGTCATAATGAGATTTATATTACGACTGCTCATGAGTCACCTAATGTGATGAAGGAGATTGGGCGGCTGCGTGAAATTGCGTTCCGTGCTTCCGGAGGAGGAACGGGGAAGTCGATGGATATAGATGAGTATGATGTGATGGATCATCCTTACAAGCAGTTGATCGTTTGGAATCCCGAAGCGGAAGAAATTTTGGGAGGCTATCGTTACCTGTCGGGTGAAGATGTCGAATTCGATGAGAACGGAAAACCGATTCTTGCCACAGCACACATGTTCAATTTCTCAGAAAAGTTCTTGAAGGAGTTTTTGCCTTATACGGTAGAGTTGGGACGGTCGTTTGTGACACTTGAATATCAATCGACTCGTGCCGGCTCGAAAGGTCTGTTTGCTTTGGATAATTTATGGGATGGTTTAGGAGCGTTGACCGTTGTAAAGCCGAACATGAAGTATTTCTTTGGAAAGATGACGATGTATCCGAGTTTCAACCGTCGTGGTCGGGACATGATTCTTTATTTCTTGAAGAAGCATTTCTACGACAAAGATGCTTTGGTCGTCCCTGAAGAACCTTTGTTGTTGGAAACCGATGAGGCTGAGTTGGAGCAGTTGTTCAATTGCGATAATTTCAAAGATAACTACCGTATTTTGAATACTGAGGTTAGGAAACTTGGATTTAATATTCCACCGTTGGTAAACGCCTATATGGGGCTTTCGCCTACCATGCGCGTTTTCGGTACAGCCATTAACTATGAATTTGGCGATGTCGAGGAAACCGGAATCTTGATTGCGGTGGATGAGATTCTTGAGCAGAAGCGAGTGCGTCATATTGAATCGTACGTAAAGGAACACCCTGAAGCCTTAAAGATCATAGCTCCTCGTAATCTGAAGTTGTCTTAAAGCTCAGTCAGTTATAAAAGAATGTCCGTTTGCATCACTGCAAACGGACATTTTCATATAAAGAAGTTATAAAACAGCAAGATAACTACTCGTTATCGCTGTGAGTAAGAAATATACGTAGATGTGTTTGTTGATACAAAGGTAGCGGTTGTTGAATGTTATTGTTAGGCGAAAAGAACGAAAATAGCGGATTATTCGTCCCTTTTTGTTTTTATATTTTAGGATTAAACGTTTACAAAATAATTGTAATTACTTGAAATTCAGAATTTATTTTGGTACAAAAAATAAGCCTAAGTGTGTTTTTTTTCTACAATCGTTTCCGATATTGACTTGGTGTCATCTGACATAACTGTTTAAAAACGCGAGAGAAATAAGAGACGTCTTCAAAACCACAGGCCATGGCGATCTCTCCAATCGGAGTATTGACATCGGCATCCAATAATCGTTTTGCCTTGGCAATGCGTAGTTGCAGGCTATAGTTTGTGATGTTTTGTCCGACGATGGCCATTAGTTTGCGGTTCAGTTGGCTTCGGCTCATACACATCAAGGATGCGATGCTCTCGGCGTTTAGTTCGCCGGTCTTCATCTGGGCATGAATCAAGTCGTTTAGTTTATTGATGAATTGCTGGTCGCTCGGAGCGAGTTTGTCGTTCTGTAGAATACTCTCCTCATTTTTCTGAGAATATTTCTTACGGAGTGTGTTCCTCTGTTCGAGCAGCAGAGTTACTTGTGATTTCAACTCATCGGCATTGAAGGGCTTGTAAAGGTATGCGTTTGCTCCTGCTTTGATGCCTTTGATCCTTTCTTCCTCAGTGGCTCTTGCACTGATGATGATGATAGGAATATGACTGAGTAAGTCTGACTTCCGGATGTCTTCACAAAGTTCATAACCATCCTTTTCAGGCATCATGATGTCTGTGATAATCAGGTCGGGAACCAGTTCGTTTGCTTTAAGCAATCCTTCTGCACCGTTGCGGGCATAGTATATCTGATAGTCACCCTTGAAGATTGAACCGATGTAATATGCAATATCTTTGTTGTCTTCAACGATGAGAATTCGTGTCATCATCTCAGGCTCTGTCTTTCCCTCTGTTAGAGTGGCCCAGTTACCTTCTCCGTGCTTCGTCGGAAGATAGATGGTGAAGGTTGTTCCTTCTTTCAACTTGCTTTCCACATGGATAGTGCCATCCAATGCCTGTACAATCTGGTTAACTAAGGAAAGTCCTACACCTGTTCCAATATTTTCAGAATCGTCCTTCGATTGGTAGAAAGGTTTAAAGATATGTGGAAGCATATCTTCTGGAATTCCATTGCCGGTGTCCTTCACTTCCAGGACAAGTTGCTCTTTTTGTAATGTGGAGCTAACGGTTATCTTGCCGTATTGATTTGTGAATTTGATGGAGTTGGTCACCAAGTTTTGAATAATCTTTTGGAGATAGTCTGGTACAAAATCGACTTGTATATAGTTCTGTTCAGACTGATACACTAGGTCGATTCGTTTCTCTTGTGCTAGTTCTTGCAGGTTCTCTATAATCATGTAGATGAAGGGGACGATATTATCGTTTCTCCAATTGGGTTCTCCAATTGCTGATTTGATTTTGGATATGTCTAGCAATTGGTTAATCAGCTGTAGCAGGTTGTTTCCTTGTCGTACGATGAGTCCACCCGATGACTTTAATTGTTCGCTTTCTTGTATTTCTCCGTTCTCTATCTGTTTGCCTAATCCGAGAATCAAGGTAAGGGGAGTTCGGAATTCATGGGTGATGTTGGTAAAGAACATCTCCCGTGTTTTCTCCATCTCGCGCATAATCTTCTGCGACCGCGATTTCAGTCGTACGGAATAAGCAAGCAGTCCGATGATAATAATTGTGGTTAGTAGAGCCGAAATACTGGTATATAAGATTGTCTTCTTCGTTTTTTGTTCATTCTCGTAGATCTGGCGGATAAAGTTGATTTCTTTTTCTTTTTTCTCTCGCTCATACTTCACGCGAAGATTTTGGATGTTCGTCTGCATCAGGTTATTATCAGTGCTATCTTCCAATGCGATAGCCTCTTTGTAGTCGTGCAAGGCTTGTGAAATGTATCCCCTCTTTTCTTCGTATTGTGATTTCAGCAGGATGAGTCTTGATAAATGTTCCTTGGAGTCGATGGCTTTAGCTGTCTCGATGCCAGTGGCCAGGTACTCTTGTACATGCGGAATGTCGTTGATAACGAGGTGGATACGAGCCAGTCCGATGCACGATTCCAGCCAATGCCAACGGTCTTTGTTATTTTCCATGATTTCGAAGGCGTGCTCGAAGGAACTGATGGCCTTGTTCCATTGCTGTTGTTTCTCGGCAACTTCTCCTAAATGGTTGTAACAAAGGGCAATTCCAAGATCCGACTTGGCTTTCATGTTGTATTCCAAAGAGGTCCGATAGTATATGGTTGCAGAGTCAAGGTCGTTTTGCATTTCCTTGATGGCACCGATATTAGCATAGTTAATCGCCTGTCCTAAATCACTGTTCAAATCTTTTTCGCCTTGAAGAGCCTGTTTGAAAGCATCTTCAGCCATTTCCAGGTTTTTAAGAGAAAGGTATGAGTTGCCGAGGCCATTGAGAGATACAACCTTATTCTTTTGTGCCGTGTAGGAGGTTTGGTCACTAAACGCTTCACAATAGGTGAGAGCTTGGTAATGATATTCCGCGCCCCGGTCATTCGCTCCAATCCGCCTGTAGTTGGTACCTAGTTGGTTGGATATTTGGATAATCTCTGTGGTGTCTTTTAGGTCGAGTGCGATTGATAAAGCGTGATTGTGGTTGTCGATGGCTTCTTTGAACATGGACGACTCTCGGTATTGCTTTCCCAATTCCATCCGCGTGAGCATTTCACCCTGTCTGTTTTTGTCTTGAATGTACGATTCCAACAAAGTTCCTAGTTCTTGAATACCTCTTCTGTCTTTGATGGCTTTTTGAATTTCTTCTTTCTGGCTGATCCGTTTCTCTGTCTGCTTGGTAGTTGATGTGCATGCAATCATCAATAAGCTTAAAAGGATGAAGGAGATATGTCCTACAATGCAACTTAATTTGGGATTATCTGGGAACTTTGACCGTACCATACTTTGTAAGAAAGAATTGTTATATGCAAATATGTGTAAATTTCCTTTGAGAACAAAGCCTTTTCTTCTGTTTTTGTTGAAAAAAAGAATGTTTCTGTTGATTTTTGGGAAAGTTCCGTTTATTAAATGTTGTTTTTATGAAAGGGAATCTGTATATTTGTACGTAGCTTAGGATATCTCTATAAATTTATGATCATGAAGAAGTTGTTATTGTCATTTGTTGTGTTATTTGCAAGTCTGCAAGTAGTACAAGCCCAGTCTTCTAAGGTGAAGGAAGATGGAAAGACGGAGTTTAACTCCCATTGGTTTATGCAACTTCAGGGTGGCATTGGAAATACTGTTGGCCGACCAAGCTTTTCTGATTTGTTTACTCCGGCGGCTGCAGTCAATCTTGGTTATAAGTTCAATAAAACTTTTGCATTACGTTTGGGAGCAAGTGGGCTGCAGGCTAAAGGCGGATGGCCCAACGATGTTACATATAAGTACAATTACTTGCAAGGAAACGTAGATGCGATGTTTGATCTATCTTCTTTGTTGGCAGGTTGGAATCCTCGCCGTGGTATGAATGTATATGGCTTTATCGGTGCTGGGTTAAACTATGCGTACGATAATGATGACGCTCTAGGATTGAGTGCGCGTGGATACAGACTGGATTATTTATGGGATGACCATAAAGTATTGCCGGTTGGACGTGCTGGATTGGGGATGAACTTGCGGTTGAGTGATCGTGTGGGCTTGAATCTCGAGGCAAATGGCAATATGATGTCCGACAAATTCAATTCGAAGATGGGTGGTGGCCCTGATTTCCACTTGAATGGGTTGATCGGTTTGTCGATTGCTTTGAGCAAGACTTACAAGAAAACAGAACCTGTTTACTACGATCCGGAACCGGCACCTCGTCAGGAATCACCAAAGCCAACTGTTGTGAAGGAAGAACCAAAAACCGAACCTGCCCCTGTGAAAGTTGAACCTTATAAGGTAAATGTATTTTTCGATATCAACAAGGCAGATATTCGTGAAAGTGAGAAACCAGCTCTGAATCGCTTGATTTCTTATATGAAGGAGAATGTCCAGAAATCGGTCTTACTAATAGGCTATGCTGATAAAATGACCGGTAGCACGAAGGTTAACACAGCCCTCTCGAAGAAACGTGCAGCCGCTGTGGCCGACTATCTCAAAAAGAATGGCATTGCAGCTGATCGTATTACGACCGATGCAAAGGGCGATTCTGTTCAACCTTTCGATACTCCGGAGCAAAACCGAGTAACGGTTTGTATTGTAGAAGAGTAGATTATAGTTATCTTACGTAAATGTAAAGTGCCGCTTTGCGGCACTTTTTTGTTGTTGGACTCAAGTTTGCATCCTTGGTTTAACGGTAAACTTCGCCTTTGTGAAGGTATTACCTTCACATTTATACAAATGTTAACATTTAAAAGCTTGATTCATAATGCTTTAGTTTCTGTGAAGTTGTGAAGGTATATTTTTGCTTTGAGTTCGTGTTGTCCTAGAAAAGGTTGACAGCTATCTGTAGAGGCCCTGTCCTTGTGGATCCCTGTCCCTGTGGATTTGCAATCCACAGGGGAATTAACAGCGGGTCTTTGACCCGCGCGGATAGGATATCCGCATTTATCGACTCGGGGATTACAAATCCCCGAGGACAAGCAGATTACAAATCCCCGAGGACAAGCAGGTTACAAATCCCCGAGGACAAAATGAGATCCACAACAACGAAATGAGATTCTCGACAATTCGTAGGACTTGATATCTTTAGTGCCTATTTTCATTCATCGAATAAATTCTTTCGTTTATTGAGTTTTTCACCCTCATTTGTCGAGTTTTTGCGTTCAAAAACTCAATGTTTTTCAGTCATTCTCTGAGTATTCTGATTATTCGGAGTACTCAGAGTTCTCCGAATGCGCTAATTAATTTGTAAAATCGGTGAATGTGAAGGCTATTTCTTATTCCATTATAGATCTGGTAAGCTATTGCCGTTGATCTTGCGATAGAGATCCAGTGCGAATATATCGGTCATACCTGATATATAATCCAGGACAGATTGTATCTTCCCGTATAACGTTGGCGCTTTCATGTCGTATTGACTTGATGCTCGCATCAGTAATAGCGATGAATAGGCTTTATCGGGTGATAGAACAGCATCGATCATCAGATCGATCAGGGTGTAGATCACTTTGTAACCTGCCAACTCCACGTCTAACACGAAACTTGAGCGGTAAATCTTTGAGAAAGCGGTCTTGGAACATAGTTCATAGGCTTCTTTTAGCGGACTACGCATGTGGTCGATCAAACAACCTTCGAAAGTACCGTTGAGTATTTCATCCTCGTGTTCCACGAAAACACGTACACAATCTTCGACCAATAGTCCAATGGTTTTTGATCGTAGATAAGCAACTCGTTCATTCGTATCGGTCACGATCTTGTACGTCTCTTCAATACGTTTTTTGCCCTTTTCATCGAAGAAATGGCTAAATAATTCACGTGTTTCGTCATGGGTTAGAATCTTCAGTTTGTGCGCATCCTCGATGTCCATGATCTGGTAACAGATATCGTCGGCTGCCTCAACCAGATAAACCAGTGGATGCCGAGCATACTTCAAAGGCTCATTGTCGTTGCTTATTCGTTTGATGCCCAGCGTCTCCGCAATCTTTCGGTAATCATCCTCTTCGCTGAGGAAGAAGCCAAACTTTGCTTTCTTTCCTGCCGATTGGGATGAAAACGGATATTTCACGATGGAAGCCAACGTAGAATAGGTCATGACGAAACCACCTTCGCGCCGCCCGTTGAATTGATGGGTGAGGATTCGGAAAGCATTTGCGTTTCCATCGAAATGGATAAGGTCGTTCCACTCTTTTTCCGTGAGCCGACTCTTAAGGTTTAGTCCTTTCCCTTCCGAGAAATAAGTAGATATTGCCTTTTCGCCAGAATGACCATAAGGAGGATTTCCCAAATCATGTGCCAGACAAGCTGCCGAAACGATGGAGCCAATCTCAGAGAAAAGCGTGTTCTTTAGTTCGGGATGTTTCTCCTGTAAGGCTAACATCACCTCGTTACCCAAAGAACGGCCTACGCACGACACCTCTAGGCTATGCGTTAACCGATTGTGTACGAAGATGCTTCCAGGTAAGGGGAAGACCTGCGTCTTGTTCTGCAGTCGACGGAACGGAGCTGAGAAGATAAGGCGGTCATAATCACGTTGAAATTCGGAACGGTCATCCTTGCGTGCTTCATGAAGAGCCTCCATCCCGAAGCGTTTATTTGAAATTAATTGTTTCCAATTCATAAAACTTGTTTTTTAGTTTACAAATATACTGCAAATCACTATATTTGCATTGAAAAGATAAGTTTTATTAAGAAATGAAGGTACAAATTATCAATCAGTCCAAGCACCCGTTGCCACAGTATGCTACCGAACAATCTGCAGGAATGGATTTGCGTGCGAATTTGGACGAACCCGTTGTGATGAAACCATTGGAACGTTGTTTGATTCCTACAGGATTATATATCTCTTTGCCGAAAGGATTTGAAGCACAAGTACGTCCTCGCAGTGGATTGGCTATAAAACATGGTATCGGCGTGCTAAACTCGCCAGGAACGATCGATGCAGACTATCGCGGAGAGATCAGGGTCATCCTGGTGAATCTCTCATCCGAACCATTCACCATTCAAGACGGTGAACGGATCGCTCAAATGGTGATTGCCCGTCATGAGCAAGTAGAGTGGGAGCAGGTTGATGTGTTGGATGAGACGGAGCGTGGAGCAGGTGGCTTCGGCCATACAGGAAAAGCATAAACGGATGAAGCAACTATTTAGAAGTCGGTTCTGCTGGGTGGCTGTCGTCTGTATCATTCTCTCTTCATGTGGAACAAAAAGCACATTGCCGCAAGGAAAGAGCAGGCAAGATAAACAGACGTCGGCTGATATCTCACCAGAACAGCAGCGGAAATACGACTATTTCTTCTTGGAAGCAGCACGTCTGAAAGAAAAAGGCGACTTTGACGGTGCATTTGAAATGTACCGGCATTGTTTGTCTGTCAATCCGAACGGTGCTGCCGCTCTTTATGAAATATCACGTTATTATTCTTTCTTTGGTCAAGAAAAAAAAGGCGAGGAAGCGTTGAAAGAGGCCGTCAAGCAAATTCCTGACAACTTCTGGTATCATCAGACATTGGCAGCATACTATCAGGAACGTCGTGAACCAGCAAAAGCGATATATGTTTACGAGGACATGATGAAGCAATTTCCTTCTCGTTTGGAGCCCTTGATGGCACTGGTTGAGCTGTACACGCAGACCAAACAGTATCAGGAAGTCATCAACGTGCTGGATAAGATGGAAACGATAGACGGGAAGTCGGAACAAATAAGCATGGAGAAGTTCAGGATGTATGTGGCAATGGATAATAAAGAAAAAGCATTCGAGGAGATCAAAGCCTTGGCTGATGAATATCCATATGACATGCGTTACCTTACCCTGCTGGGCGATGTGTACTTGAACAATGGTAAGCCGGATGATGCTTTTACAACCTATCAAGAGGTGCTTCAGAAAGAGCCTGAGTATGTCCCGGCTCACTTATCGTTGGCCAATTACTATCAGACGCAGGGAAAAGATAGTTTGTACCGCATTCAGCTGAATAAAGTTTTATTAGATGAGGATGTAGCGAGCGATACGAAGTTGAATATGATGCGTCAGTTGATACTTCGTTCCGAGAATACTGACCGTGATAGTACAAAGATTGTCGACCTGTTTCAGCATATCCTTGAAAAGAAGCAGGAGAATGCTGATGTAGCCATGCTGGCAGCACAGTATATGGTGACGAAGAAGATGGAACCAGAAGCCACTTCGGCTTTAAATAAGGTACTCGACTTAGACCCGGAGAATACACCTGCACGTCTTCAACTGTTGCAATATGCCATCAATCATCAGGATATGAAACGTATCGTCGAGATTTGCAAGCCTGCCTTGGAATATACGCCCGAGGTTATCGAGTTCTATTACTACATGGGGTTGGCATACCATGAGCAGAAACAGAACAAGAATGCACTTGAGGTCTTCAAAAAAGGAACACTCCAGATTAGTGATAAGACCGATAAGGATCTGGCGTCTGACTTATTCGCAATCATCGGAGATATGTATCATGAGATGAACAAGAATCAGTTGGCCTATGCAGCCTATGATTCGGCTTTAGTTTATAAACCGGATAATATCGGGGCGTTGAACAACTACGCCTATTATCTTTCAGTAGAACGAAAACAACTTGATAAGGCAGAGGAGATGAGTTATCGTACGGTTCAAGCTCAGCCAACGAATAATACTTACCTCGACACCTATGCCTGGATCCTTTTCGAAAAGGGAAAATATGTAGAGGCAAAAATCTATATGGATCAGGCCATGCAGAACGGAGGTGACCAAAGTTCGATAGAGACAGAACATTGTGGCGATATCTACTGGATGAACGGAGAGAAGGAGAAAGCTTTGGAGTATTGGAAGAAGGCAGAGGAATTGTCAAAGAAAGAACCTGTTGCGGGTGAATCACCACGTGATAAGGCTGGACTCGTCGTCCTCAGAAAGAAGATTGCGTATAAAAAATATTTTGCTAAATGAAACGATATATCTCATACTTATGGGTTCTTGTGGCAGGACTGTTAATCGCATCCTGTTCGTCGACAAAAGGCTTGAAGAAGAGTCAAATGACGATAGGTAACCTGTCGGCAGACGAATATGTCAGAGCCGTCATCGAACAAGCACCCGACTGGAAAGCAGTGACAGCCAAGATGCAGTTGACACTCACGCGAAGCACACAGGACATACAGGTGAGTGGATCGCTCAAAATGAAGCGTGATGAGGTTATTCAGTTATCTATAGCCCCTGTTCTTGGAATCGAGGTCGCTCGAGCTGAGATAACACCTGAAGGTGTTTTGGTGATCGATCGTTTGCATAAGAAATATGTGAAGGTTCCTTTCTCGGAGATTCGGGAACGGATGAATGCTGATTTGGATTATCATGCCTTTCAATCTTTATTCCTCAACGAGATTTTCGTGCCTGGGAAGAAGAAGTTGACGGCACAGGACGTCAATGCCTTCGTAGCACATATCGAGGAAGAGAATGCGGTGCTCGAGGTGGGAAGTGCTAAACGTTTTGCCTATCAGTTTAAGACCACCATCCAAGAGGGACTGTTGAAACAGACTCATGTGGGGCTGGTGGGGTCACCTTATGGATTGAAATGGCAGTACGGAAATTTCAAGCCGTTGGATAAAAAGCAATTCCCGACAACTATGTTCGTGGCCGTGGAAGGTGCACGGAGGTCGATGACTGCTCAGTTTAATTTCTCTCGTTTGACAACAAATGAGGATTGGAAAGCTAATACGCAGCTGTCCGACCGGTATGAGAAAATGGAGTTTGATGATTTATTGAAAATATTATTTAAGTGATGAAGCGTTTTCTTTTAATCTGTCTGACATTTCTCTTTGTTGGGAATGAGGCGTTTTCACAAACCACAGCAAAGATCAAGGAGTTGGAGAATCGTCGCAATGAATTGCAACAGCAAATCACTGAGTCAGAGACTCTGTTGCGCTCAACAAAGAAAGATGTGAAGAGCCAACTGGATAACCTTGCACTTATCACCGGACAGATTGAGAAAAGAAAACAATACTTGGAAGTCCTTCAGGCCGATGTGAATGCCTTGAATGCCGAGATTACTAGCTTAGGAAAGCAACTGGCTGAACTCGAGAAGGAACTGAACGAGAAGAAAGAGAATTATCAGGCTTCTGTGCAATATATGTATAAGAACCGTTCGGTTCAGGAAAAACTGATGTTTATCTTCTCAGCCAAGAACTTTAACCAGATGTATCGGCGCATGCGCTATGTACGTCAGTATGCCGACTTCCAACGTGTTCAAGGGAAAGAGATTGAAGGCAAACAGCAACAGGTTAATGCAAAGAAAGAAGAACTGGAGACCACCAAGTCGGCTAAGGAAACTTTGTTGAAACAGGGTGAGGCGGAGAGAGCACGACTTCAAATCCAAGAGCGCGACCGTCAAACTTTGGTGGCCAATTTACAGAAGAAACAGAGGGGTATTCAGCAAGAAATAAACAAGAAACGCCAAACCGCTCAGCAACTGAATCGGCAAATTGATAAATTAATTGAAGAGGAAGTTGCCAAGGCTCGAAAACGTGCCGAGGAGGAAGCACGCAAGAAGGCTGCAGAGGAAGCAAAGGCCAAACAAGCGAATGCCAAGGCTAATACAAAGTCGAATACACCTACGCAATCGAAGGAGGTGAAGAAAGCTGCTCCCGTCGAAAAGTTCAACCTGAACACAGAAGACCGCCGGTTGTCGGGTAACTTCGAAAGGAATCGCGGTATCTTGCCTATGCCAATTACCGGACCGTATGTCATCGTGAGTCATTATGGTGCATATACTGTCGATGGATTGAAATATGTGAAACTGGATAATAAAGGTATCGACATCAAGGGAAAGGCTGGTGCACAGGCACGTGCTATCTTCGATGGTGAGGTGTCTGTCATCTTCAAATACAATGGCTTAAACAATGTACTGATCCGTCACGGTGCGTACATCTCCGTTTATTGTAATCTGAGTACGGTGAACGTGCAGAAAGGTAGTAAGGTAAACACACGCGATGTGATTGGTGCCATTGCGACCGATACCAATGGCAACACGGTGTTACACTTCCAGTTGCGCAAGGAAACAGCAAAGTTGAATCCCGAACTTTGGCTAGGCAGATAGCTATTTCTTGTATGTCACATCAATTCCATCCGACTCACGCATATGTTTGGCAATGGCGTGCCGGTCGAAGGTTACCTTGTCTTTAATGAACTCCGGAATGTTATAGGAGTATAGCAGATTATCGTAAAATTGCTGCGGATTCTTCTGTGGCAGCATGAACGGTTTATGCGCTTTTCCATTCTCATCGATGTAGGTAAAGAAAGGTCGGGTGTATAAACCATCTATTCTTCGACTGCTGAAAACCATCCACCGATTATTATCACTCCATGAGTGGTAACTCTCCGACTGATCCGTATTGATTTCTTTCAATGGGTAAATGTTGTTATCAGCTAGATTCAACATATATAAGTCGGCATCTTTCTGCCAAATAGAGAAATTGCCATATTTGTGAAGGGTAAATACTAAGTATTTCCCATCTGGGGAGATACGTGGGAAGGAAACACTCATCTTTGTTTCCCTTGCATTGTATAACGTATCCACCTTGTCCCCGAAGGTCTCAGTTTCTGCATCAAAATCTATTCTGCATAGACTATAATGTGTGTCTAGATAGCTGCCAGGCATAGGGGCGACAGAGTCGGCCGAACAAAAATACAAACTCTTCCCATCAGGTGAGAACGTCGGGAAGGTCTCGAATGCTTTCTTTGAGGAAAGCAGTGGGCTGGAGAAAATCTCATGTTTCTCGAAGTTATATAACTCAATGTCTGACTCAAAATCATAGACCTCCATATAGTTCACATTATGAGTAAAGACAGCCAGACGTGTCTGATTGGTTGAGAATGCTGCATATTTCTCGGAAGGATGCCAATAAGGATAGACCAGTGGTGTAATGGTTTGATCAGTCTTGGTGTTCAACTTCTCTATCTTATCGTGGTCTAGATAAACCATACCTGCATGTCTTGCCCGCATGTGAAAGACCATCTTTTCAGGATTTCTATTAGGGAAGGAATGACAGTTCACACAATTGTAGGTTGTAATCTTATTCTCAAAAATCGGAGTTTGATCGAAGTTCTCGAGGTTACGTTGGTAAATACCCATTTTCTCCCAGAAAATATAACCGGGTGCGACCAA
The DNA here is from genome assembly GCA_902779535.1 of uncultured Bacteroidales bacterium. GTDB lineage: Bacteria > Bacteroidota > Bacteroidia > Bacteroidales > Bacteroidaceae > Phocaeicola. The sequence continues at coordinate 19,561 of CACZBX010000009.1, read as the reverse complement.
CCGATAGGCAATATACTTATCTACTTTATCGGGAACGATCGAAATAGAGAATGGTTTCATACTTTTCCACTCTCCATTTACTTTCTTGCAGACGGTCAGCTTGATGTCATGTCCTTGTTCTGCTTCCAATAGTTTCTTCCAAGCTTTTTGTGGAATCTGGAAACATCCATCATCTCCTGTAACATTTATTTTTTGCTGCTGTCCCTCGATGACCAGTTGTAAGGATTGCCCCTTAGCTTCTTGAACAACAAAGTTGAGGGGAGCAATGTTCACTGGGATGGTTACCTCTTTATAGTCGGGGAAAATCGTGGGATCTTCGTCGAGCGTGCCTGTAATTTGGATGTCATGGCTGCAAGCGACTAGTGAGATACTGATGAGAAGGTAAGCTATATAAGGTATAAATGCTTTCATATTCCAATCTTAAAAATTACACAATGAATAATACCAATATGTCCGTCCAAATTCGCGTCTCAGTGCGGCTTCCGGATTCAAACCATTCACCTGTGTGTCTCTGAGCTTTTGATTGAATTGCTTATATCGGTTTATCGTTTCCTCTGTTACGCCATGTTCGCGACAATAATCGAGGTTGAACTCATTATTCTCAACCAAGGCTTCTTGAAGTAGGACAGGAACTTCTTCCAGTACTTTCGTTCCATGATATTTGTCCATAAACTGACTTAGGCTCTTGGTATCCTTTGTCAATAGAAGGAAAGCAATGGCATATTCGATGGTGTTTCGATCAGGTGTATCGCCATCCAGAATATTCAACAAATCGACATACACTCCTCGTACGAATGGGTATGTACCTTCAGGAGGTAGGTCTTTCCGTTTCTGGGACAATTCAGGGTCTGCTTCAACCAGATCATCACGATAAAGGAATTTGCGATAGGTCTTGGCCCATGACTTGTACCTCCACGTTTTCTCCAGAATTTTAATATATTTCTCTGCGATTGGATAGTCGCCAAAAATAATATTCGTCTTCGCCATCATCTTTGTGATGGAGGGATTGCCATAGCGGTCGGCTACAAATGAGTCGAACGCAATGTTACGCGCTGAAGCTATATTTCCCATTTGATAGAGGATATGGGTTGAGATGGACCAGATCTCGGGTGTCGTCTCTGCAAAATTACCTTGAAGCATGAGGGAATTGGCTCCATTCTGTGGCAAATCGAATAGATGTGACAAGAGCATTCCTTTATGCGATAACGCTAAGTTCGCATAGTTGGTGATGAGGTAGTTGTTGATGTTGAGATATTTGCTGTTCAAAATCTTATCCCATTCCTCATTTACAATATAATTTTGCAGCTCTATAATCGGATAAATAACGTTTCGACGGCTTCTATTGGCGTCTTGGATATAGTATGCTGCGACCAAAATGAAACATCCCATCGTAAGCCCTAATTCGATTTGCTTCTTTATCTTTGGAATAAATCGTGAGAGAAGGGCAACACAAAATAGACCTATAATAGCAAACCATGAGTATTGAATAGCCAGACCTGGTTGCATGGTGGGCTCATAGTTGAAATCATTCAGGTAGGCATAGCGGCTGCTTTGTATCTCACCTTGAATGATGAAATAAAAACCGAGTAAAAGTACGAGTGCCACAGGAATGACCTGAAGATAACTCCTTTCTTCCTTTTGTATCACATCGTAAACCAAGATGGCACATGCGAGTAGTAGCCCTACAGAACCGGCCAAAAAATATAATCCCAGCGACAAAACACTTGCAAAGGCGATGCGAGGTAGTACTTTCATTGCATGCGCAAAGCGAGCATATAGATATAAGAATACTGCTGTTAGAAAGAAAGAGAAGAATCCAAGGTATTCATAATTGAAATCGAATAATGAGTGGACCTGGAACAATAAGGGAAGAAAGCATATTGGCAGCAGGTATAATGCATTATGGATCCGCTTGATTACGAGCCAAAGCAGGTAGGATGTTGCCGTACCAATGAGGGCTGTGGCGATTGGTCCGATGAGTGGTATTGAAAAGAATTGCCCGATGAAATGGGTGAAAAACAAGGAGAATCCGCTGAGCGTAACGTATCGGTCGCAAAGGGATTCTAAATCATACAAGAACATTTGTTGTTGTTCTCTGTAGAAAAACAAGAAACGTTGCGTCTTGTCTAAGTGATAGATTAAAAAAAGAAGAGCTATCGTACATAATAGTGCGGAAATATATTTTTCTTTATTCTTCATGGTTATTTGATCTTTTGTTCCTTCTTGAGTAAAATCAAGTCAAAGTTACATTTTTTTGATATGAATCAAATAAAAAATAAAGAAAATCTATCATGTATGGGATGGCTATATCTCAAGTCCGTCCAATAGTTGGGTATAAGTCTTGATTGCCTCGTCTATTTCATCGATATAGATATACTCGTCGGCTGAGTGAGAACGTGAGGAACTACCCGGTCCCATCTTAAGTGATGGGAAATTCATCAAGGCTTGATCGGATAAGGTCGGTGAACCGAATGGCACTTTTCCACACTCTATGGCTCGCTGAACAAACGGATTCTGTAAATCAATGTGAGAAGAGTTCAGGCGGAAGGAATGTGCTTTCACTTCACTCTTGACATGTTTGCAAATCTCTTGATAGAGCTCTTCGTTTGAATAACATTCGTTGCTCCGTACGTCAACGAGGAAGGTGCATTGATCGGGGATGACATTATGTTGAGTACCTGCTTGCATAACGGTAACAGTCATCTTGACGGCCCCTAATAGGGATGATACCTTCTCAAATCGATAGTCACGAAACCAGCAAAGGTCATCGATGGCTTGGTAAATCGCATTCACGCCTTCGTTCCGAGCAGCATGTCCTGCCTTTCCGTGTGCAATTACATCCAAAACCATTAAGCCTTTCTCTGCAATGGCTGGTTGCATGTCGGTGGGCTCACCGACCAACGCCATGGTAATTGGAGGAAGCTGGGATAGCACACTCTCGATACCGTTCTTACCCGACACCTCTTCTTCGCATGATGCTAAAAAAATAAGGTTGTATTTTTGAGAGGTTGTCGATAAATACCGGTATGTCTGAAGGAGTGATACTAAACTGGCACCAGCATCATTACTTCCTAACCCATAGATTCGATTGTCTTCGAGGGTTGGTGTAAACGGATGGCGTACCCATCCGCTAACTGGTTTCACGGTGTCGATGTGTGAGTTCAGCAGAATTGTTGGCTTTGAGGACTGATAATTTGGGCTGATGCACCAAATGTTATTGCCTGAGCGATGAGTCACAATGCCTTTATCTTCTATGTATGCTTGAAGAAAGTCGGCTGCTTGTTTTTCCTCCCTGCTGACGGAAGGGATACTTATTAGTGATTCTAATAAACTGATTGCTTGGTGTGTATAATCAGGCATGTGGCTCATAAAAATTAAATTTGTTATGCAAATATACGATTTTGTTCCTAATTCGATATGGATATTTACAAATTAAACGATACCTTTGTAAAATGTTAGTTAATTGAAAGATTCATGAGTAGCTCTCTTATGTCGAACCTGATACAAAATCAGGCGAAGAAATTTGGAAACCGTGTAGCTTTAAAGTATAAGAACTATGAGACAGGAAATTGGGATACCGTCTCTTGGAACATGTTTGCTGATATTGTTTCCTCTGTCTCTAATGCGTTGTTGGAATTGGGCGTAGACATTCAGGAGAACATAGGTGTGTTCTCGCAGAATAAGCCAGAGTGCCTATACGTTGATTTTGGTGCGTACGGCATTCGTGCTGTCACCATTCCTTTTTATGCCACCAGTTCGGAAACTCAGGTGCATTATATGTTGACAGATGCCTCTATCCGTTATATGTTTGTGGGTGAACAATTGCAGTATGATGTACTTTCGAAAGTGATGGCTTTGGGCACAAATATTCGGAAGATTGTTGTTTTCGACCGCAGCGTGAAGTTGGATCCACGGGATCGTGTGTCCATTTACTTCGATGACTTCTTGAAGTTGGGTGAGGATCGTAAGCATCAGGAAGAGGTCGATAAGCGTACAGCCGAGTCGCACAGCATGGATATCGCAAACATCCTGTATACAAGTGGAACGACAGGTGAGAGCAAAGGAGTTTTGTTGCATCATATTTGTTACGAGTCTGCTCTGGCAGCACATCACCAACGTTTCCCCGAACTTGGGCCGAACGATGTGGTCATGAACTTCCTTCCTTATACGCATGTCTTCGAGAGGGGTTGGACCTATTGGTGTATCTCTGAAGGATGTACGTTGGCTGTTAACCTTCGTCCGCAAGAGATTCAACAGACCTTGCGTGAGGTGCATCCAAGTTGTATGTGTAGTGTGCCGCGTTTCTGGGAAAAAGTATACCATGGTGTACAAGACCTGATCAACACATCTTCTGGCATGAAAAAGAAACTTCTGCTGGAAGCCATAGAGGTGGGGAAGAATCATAATTTGGGCTATCTTTGTCATGGAGCAAAACCTCCTGTATGGTTGCATTTACGTTATAAGTTTTTTGAAAAAACGGTATATAGTCTGTTGAGAAAGCGACTTGGCTTGGAAAATGGAAGATTCTTCCCAACCGCTGGCGCAGCAATACCACCCGCTGTTCAAGAGTTTATCCTGAGTGTAGGTATCAATATGGTGGCTGGATATGGTCTGACAGAGTCCTTGGCTACTGTTTCATGTGAGGAGGAATTTGATCATGTGATCGGCAGTGTTGGCCGAGTCATGCCGCACATGCAGGTACGTATTGGCGAAAACAATGAGATTCTGTTAAAAGGTGATAGTATCACTCGTGGTTATTATAAAAAGGAAGCCATTACGAAAGCTGCTTTTACCGAGGATGGTTGGTTCCGCACAGGGGATGCAGGTTATTTAAAGGACGGTCATCTGTTCTTGACGGAACGTATAAAAGATTTGTTCAAAACCTCGAACGGGAAATATATTGCACCCCAATCTATTGAATCGAAATTAGTTGTTGACCGCTATATTGATCAAATCACAATTATAGCCGATCAACGTAAGTTCGTTTCAGCTTTGATCGTTCCGAACTATGCTCTTGTAGAGATGTATGCTCAACAGAAAGGAATCGAGTACGCTTCGATGGCAGAACTGCTGAAGAATGAACAAATAAAACAATTATATACTAATCATATTGATACCTTGCAGCAACAGTTCGCTCATTATGAACAGATTAAACGTTTTACGCTCTTACCTGAACCATTTAGCTTGGAGCGTGGAGAACTGACGAATACGCTGAAGATTAAGCGAAGCGTAGTGGCAAAGAACTATGCGGAGGAAATCGCTGCAATGTATCAGGAATAAAAAACGATTAAATGATTACTTCAGATCAACTAAAGAATGTAATAGACCGCACCAATGCACTGAAACATTATCTGGATATTGATAACAAGACGGTGCAATTGGAGGAAGAACAACTGCGTACGCAGGCACCCGACTTCTGGGAGGACCCTAAGCGGGCGGAAGCACAGATGAAAAAAGTGAAGGAAATCCAGAAATGGATTGACGGATATAAAGAGGTGAAAACACTGAGTGATGAGTTGGAACTGGCGGTTGATTTCTATAAAGATGAGTTAGTCTCAGAAACAGATGTGGATGAGGCATACCAAAAGGCTATCGCGGCTGTGGAAGAGTTGGAACTCAAGAACATGTTGAGGCAGGAAGCTGACCAGATGGATTGTGTGTTGAAGATTAATTCGGGCGCTGGCGGTACAGAAAGTCAGGACTGGGCTTCCATGCTGATGCGTATGTACATGCGATGGGGAGAGGCACACGACTATAAAGTGACAATTACTGACCTGCAGGAAGGCGATGAGGCTGGAATCAAGTCGGTTACAATGAACATGGAAGGAAGTTTCGCTTATGGCTACCTGAAAGGGGAGAATGGGGTACATCGTTTGGTGCGAGTCTCTCCTTATAATGCTCAGGGTAAGCGTATGACCTCCTTTGCGTCCGTGTTTGCAACTCCGCTGGTTGACGATAGCATTGAAGTGAATATCGAGCCGGCGCGAATCAGTTGGGATACCTTCCGAAGTGGAGGAGCTGGTGGACAGAATGTAAATAAGGTGGAGTCTGGCGTTCGCCTTCGTTATCAGTATAAAGATCCATATACCGGTGAGGAAGAGGAGATCCTGATTGAGAATACGGAGACGCGTGACCAGCCGCATAATCGAGAAAATGCATTACGTCATCTTCGCTCTATCTTATATAATAAGGAGTTGCAGCATCGAATGGAAGAGCAGGCCAAGGTGGAAGCCGGAAAAAAGAAAATTGAATGGGGATCACAGATCCGTAGTTACGTTTTTGATGACCGTAGAGTGAAGGATCATCGTACCAACTACCAGACATCGGATGTGAATGGTGTGATGGACGGAAAGATTGATGAGTTCATCAAGGCTTATCTGATGGAATTTTCGGGCACAGAGAATTAATGGGAAAAACATTTTGCTTTTTCTTTAAAACTCATTATTTTTGGGGTAGATAATAATTAAAACAACATACCATGGGAAAGAAAAACAAGAAAAACAAGGTCACGAAGCGTGATGAGGAACAAGCAAGAAGGGTGATTAAAGGCATTTGCTTTGGTTTAATCATATTAATGCTGATTATCTTGTTTGTGATCGTGTTGCAATAAAAAAAGTTGGTCTCGCAGGAACTCCTGCGAGACTTTTTATATGATAATCTATGCCGCAGGAGATAGAACGTAAATTTTTGGTCTTGGACGATTCTTTTAAGGAAATGGCTTTTGCCTGTAGTCATATTGTCCAAGGATATCTGACCCATGGGAAAGGTCGGTCGGTACGGATACGTATTCGTGATGATAAGGCTTATCTCACGATTAAAGGACCATCCATGCATGCTGGACTAAGTCGGTATGAATGGGAGAAGGAAATATCTGTTGATGATGCACTTGACCTGATGAAACTGTCGGAACCGGGACGAATAGATAAGCATCGCTACTTGGTGAAAAGCGGGGAGCACATCTTCGAAGTAGATGTTTTTCACGGTGAAAACGAAGGCTTGGTGATGGCTGAGGTGGAATTAGGAAGTGAGGATGAACCTTTTGAGAAGCCTCCTTTTATCGGAAAGGAAGTGACGGGCGACCGGAGATACTACAATTCTTTTCTGACTCAGGTCCCATATTCGATATGGGGGAAGAAACAAGGCGAATAATCTTATTCGCTTTTCTTTTTATATTGGGGATGCTTCTCGAGGTAGGGGCGAAGAATATAATTCCCAAAAGCAGCGGCAATGAGGATTCCAATGCTGTTTGCCATTAAATCACTCCAGTCCCCTCCGCGATGCGTAGTTCCATACTCCTGGATTAATTCGATACCCCCACTAAACAGGATAGGTAACAGAATGGCACCCGTGAAGAGTCGCTCTTTGTTAATGGATATATGACTTCTCAAATATTCCAACCAGATGATAAGACCCAGCCCGCCATACATGCAGATGTGAGCGACCTTATCAATGTATTGTATCTCATCCAAATCTGTCTTTGGTGGTTTAAAGAATGAGAGGTAACAAATCACCAAAAGGATGACAATAGAGAGTGGGTATTTTCGAAGAACTGATTTCATAGATACAAAGATATGCACTTGATCGTGACAATCAAGTGCATATCCCTATTATTTAAGAAAGATTATTGAATATCCAGACTATAGCCTTTACCTTCCAATGCTGCTTTTACGGCATCAGCATCTTTCAAGGTGCGCTTGTCGTATGCGACAGCGATCACTTTACTGGTAGGAATAGATGACAATTCAACCAATCCTTCAACATTATCTATCAGTTGCTGCTTAGACTCTTCGTCCAACTTACCTGCTTTGACCGTGTAACGGGCATAGCCAACGATTTCATTGGGATAGAAAGTTGTTGTGAGGAAGCCTAATTTGTCGAATGTTTGTTCAAAAGTAGATTTGCTGACTTTGTTCGCATCGTATTTCACCGTGACAACTTTTTTATCAAGGTCAACGCCTACGCTGTCGACGCCAGCATACGTTTGGATTGCTTTTTCAACTTTCTTCGCACAGTTTGCACATTTCATATCATCAGAACGATAGGATACAACTCGTGTAATCACATCGCTGACGCTATATGTTGTTGGGATATAACGCTTTGTAGCATTCAATGAAAGAATCATCTTCTCCGGACTAATCTTTTGTGCATCGTACGTAATCGTAATGACTTTCTTTTCTAAATCAGCATCAACCTTTCTGACACCACTCTGTTTCCGCAAAGTTTGCTTTACGTTCGAAACACAATGTTCACAATTCATCCCCTCCACTCGGTATTGAGCTTTACTCATTTCTTGAGCATTTAACAAACTCAAATTGCATGTCCCGGCAAGGAACATGGCACATAAAATCATTTTCTTCATTGTTCTTAGGTTCTTGTATTTATCTAAACAAAGATAGATGTTTTGTTTAGATGGTGCAATACCTATGTATGGGGATTTTGTATACCTGCTAATGAAGAATTTGGAAGAGTATATAAAATTACAAATTGATATTTTTTAATGTGAATTTTCTTTTTTATGAAAAATAATCGTTGAATTTATGAATAAATTTCTACTTTTGTGGGATAAAAATTGAAAAGGGAGTAAAAAGACATGAGTTCACATGAAAGAGTTAAGTTTGCAAGTAAGATAGGTGCCGTCTTAGCAGCGGCTGGTTCGGCTGTTGGCTTGGGTAACATTTGGCGTTTCCCTTATGAGACGGGAACGCACGGTGGTGCGGCTTTCATCCTTCTATATCTGGCATGTATTCTTTTGTTGGGCTTACCAGTCATGATTGCAGAGTTTACGATTGGTCGTCGCTCGAAGGCCAGTACAGGTAGTGCATTTAAAACACTTTCGCCTGGTACAGCGTGGAAGTGGGTCGGCTACTTGGGCGTATTAACCGGTTTCTTGATTCTTGGCTATTATGCGGTCGTTGCCGGTTGGACGTTGGAATACATTCTCGAAGCCGGGACAAATGGTTTTGCCGGAAAGAATTCCGCCGATTTCATCGACGCTTTTGCCTCTTTCTCCCAAGACCCGATACGTCCCCTCATCTGGCTTTTAGTCTTTATGTTGCTGACGCATTTCGTTATTGTGTTGGGTGTGGAGAAAGGTATCGAGCGTTCGGCAAAGATCTTAATGCCTATCTTGTTTATCCTTTTAATCGTCATGGCGGTTTGTTCTTTGATGTTGCCGAATTCGGGTAAAGGTTTGGAGTTCTTGTTTAAACCTGATTTCAGTAAGGTCGATCATTCCACGTTCTTGTCGGCGATGGGACAGACATTCTACTCGTTGAGTTTGGGTATGGGTTGTTTGTCGACCTATGCATCCTACTTCTCAAAAGATACGAAGTTGGTCAAGACGGCTTTCAGTGTAGGCTTGATTGATACGTTGGTGGCTATTTTGGCCGGTATCATCATTTTCCCCGCTGCATTTTCTGTCGGTATCCAACCGGATGCCGGTCCTTCCTTGATCTTTATCACCTTGCCAAATGTATTCCAGCAGGCTTTTGGTAACGTACCGGTATTGGCTTACATCTTTTCTGTGATGTTCTATGTGCTTTTGGCTTTGGCTGCGCTGACTTCCACGATTTCGATGCATGAGGTGACCACGTCATTCTTGCATGAGCAACTGGGATTTTCACGTAAACGTTCGGCAACCATCATTACATGTTGCTGTTTTACGATAGGTATCTTTGCGTCTTTGTCGTTTGGTTTACTTCGCGAATATACCATCGCAGGGAAAGGCTTCTTCGATTTTCTGGATTATCTGACTGCAAAGATCATGCTCCCGTTCGGTGGATTGCTGATTTCATTGTATGTTGGGTGGCACCTGGATAAGCGTATCTCATTTGAGGAAGTGACAAATGGCGGAAAGATTGGGGCTGGTTTCTTCAAGGTTTACCTCTTTATCCTTCGTTATGTTGCTCCACTCGGAATCTTGTTTGTCTTTGCAAATGGTTTAGGACTGATCTAAAAGGCTCCGTTTTGTGAGTCGATTTGGTTGCACATAGTTTCGGCAATCAGATTTTGTTTTGTTGGGGAATCTTCCTAACTTCGCCCAGACAATTACAAAATGATTTAGCTAGCTATGTGGAAGGATTTCTTTTATTATTCAAAGTTGGAGCGATATGCGATTATTGCACTATTGTTTCTTATCGGACTGAACTTTGTTGTTTATTTCTCCATTTCTTCTCCTCATGAGCGGTCTATAACTGAAGAAATGATTCAGGAGGAGGCTCAACTTTTACGTAAAATTGATAGTTCAGAGCATCACAAACGGTATGTGTCACAAAGTAAGCGACCCGAGAATGTCTCAAACCGAATGAACTTGTCTGCCTTTAATCCCAATACGGTCGATTCCCTGTCGCTGATTCGAATGGGATTCCCCGTTCGGGTCGTACAGAATTTATTAAAGTATCGAAGAGCCGGAGGTACATTTCGGAAGATAGAGGATTTAGCCAAAATTTACGGGTTGACAGAGAGTCAGTTCCTGATGGCTGCTCCATATGTTCAGTTACCCGACAAAAAAAATGTAGGAAAATCAGCATCGCATGTTGATTCTTCCAAAAGGGGAAAGCCTCAGATGCCTACCTTCGAGCATGTCGAGAAGTTTGAGGAGGGCATACAAGTTGAACTGAATACGGTCGACACGGCCGATTTAAAGCGGATTCCGGGAATCGGGAGTGGAATCGCTCGGCAAATCGTTCGCTACCGGCAGCGATTAGGGGGCTTCTATTCGATAAGCCAGTTGAGAGAGATCCCGTACGTGACCGAGGAAATGTTACGGTGGTTCAAGCTTGAGGAAACAGAATTGGAGAAACTCGAAATAAACAAAGCCGGACTGGAACGATTGCGCCATCATCCTTACATGGATTTCTACAAGGCAAAAGTGATCCTCGAACACCGTCGGAAGCGAGGAGAAATAAAGGATATCTCTCAACTTTCACTCTATGAGGAGTTCTCCAAGGAGGATTTGGAGCGATTATTGCCATACTTCTCGTTTGATTGAGGAAGATTGTGTATCTTCGCAGTCAAATTCATTTGGTATGTCACAGGAAAAACAGATTGCTTTGCTCTTCATCTGCCTCGGTAATATCTGCCGTTCACCGGCTGCCGAGGGTATCATGAAACAACTGGTTGAGCGGAAAGGGCTTTCGCATCGATTCTTTATTGACTCGGCCGGTATCGGGCGGTGGCACATCGGGCAGTTGCCTGACTCCCGGATGAGGAAGCATGGTGCTCGCAGAGGGTATCAGTTCGACAGCCGGGCACGGGTGTTTACTGCTTCCGACTTTGATGCCTTCGACTTGATTATCGGGATGGATGATGAGAACTACGAGGATATCATTTACAAGGCTCGGGACGAGGCCGATAAGGCGAAAGTTCATCGCATGACAGAATATCTGCAGAAATATAAGCAATACCGCAGTGTTCCTGACCCGTATTATGAAGGACCCGAAGGTTTTGAATTAGTGCTCGATTTGTTGGAAGATGGATGTGAGGGCCTGCTGAATGCTTGTCTTCATCAGAAATAAAATGAGGGGTGTCCGCTTGGACATCCCTCATCTGTTTTATCGTTCCTGTTCATCAATGCTTGTATCCGGCTGCGTCAGCAATCTTCAGCGGAAGTTGAGCGTTGTCGGTGCGGGCAGCAAATCGTTCAGCACCAGCGCCCACAGCATATACTGGAACATATCCTGCCGAGTGAGCTCCGGTAGCCCAGTGAACGCGCGCAATCTCGCTCATGATGTTCTTGCAGGCAGCAACAAGAGGCTCTGAACTCTTGAATTCTCCCTTCTTGTTCGCATCACGGCTCTGTCCTGTCAAGGTCTTCTCATATATATCCTTGATTCGTTTATCTTGTTTCTCGTTCAGTTTCAGACCGTCATAGAAACCCCAACACTGTGAGATAACTTTCTGAACGTTTCCCCAAGGCACGTTGTCGTTGAATTTCTTACGCAGTTCTCCAAGTATCTTTTCAAAGCCTGCTTCACTGGTCTTCTGATATTTCAGGTCGCCCACATTCAGCATATAGCCACCTGTTGTCAATACCAAGCCACCGGTCTCATGGTCGGCGGAGATAACGATCAGGGTCTCATCCGGATGTTGTTGATAGAACTCGTAAGCCACCTTGATGGCTTCGTCAAAGTCGATGACTTCGTTAACCCAGTAGCCAGGGTCGTTGTTATGGCATGCCCAGTCGATCTGTCCACCTTCAACCATATAGAAGAAACCTTTATCAGGCTCTTTCATCAGGAAGTTGATGCCGGCGCGCGTGATGTCGGCCAGTGTGAGGTCGTCCTTCTGACGGTCGATGGCAGGTGGGATAGACCCAGTGTCTTTCCCTTCTTTTTGGAAGAGGATCATCTTCTCGGCTTTCTTGGCTTTTTTCTGATAATCTTTATAGCCTCTTGCGATGGTATAGCCAGCCTTTGAGACGAGGTCGAATACCTTAGGTGCGTTCGGATCATCTTTCTTTTCCGGCTGCAGGAACCCGGAGCCGCCAAAGAAGTCGAAGTTCGACTCAGGAAGTTGGCAACCGATTTCATAATACATGCCACGCTTGGGGACATGTGCATAGAACGATGCCGGTGTGGCATGGTCGATGCTGACGCTGGTGGCGATGCCTACGCGTTTGCCTGCCTCTTTTGCCCAGACAGCCACACTGCTCACGCTGGTCTGATGATCTTTCAGCATACCTACTGTTCCGTTCGAGGTCTTCTCGCCACAGGCTAAAGCCGTTCCTGAGGCTGCTGAATCGGTCACGTCGCTGCTGGCCGACCAGGTTGAAGCAACCGTTGCATAAGGAAGGGAAGCGTAAAGCAGGGGTGTCAAGCCCAGTTCGCCTTTTGCGGCCGAAAGATAATATTCTGTTCCTAACACTTGGTTGACGCCCATACCGTCGCCAATGAAATAGAACACGTATTTTGCTTCTTGCCCTTGCATGGATACAAAGGAGAGCAGTAAGAGAGTAATGGAGAAAAAGATTTTTTTCATGTTTCTATTTTTTATTTGTGAATACTGTTGGAATACAAATATAGCACTTTATTTGCAATTCACCATGCTCGATCGTAAAATTGGTGCCCACCAATGATTCAATCGGTGCGCGCCGATTTTTATTTGGCGCGCGCCAATTTCGTAATCGGCGAGCGCCGATTATCAAGTGGCCGTGAAGAATTTCTTTTTGAAATGTTTTATATGAATCTTTAACGGACTTAAATAATTACGTTTTAAAAGAACGCGTATATTTGTCACAAACAATTAAATGGGGTAAGAAATGAAGAAATCTGTTATTGTTTTAGTCTTATTGGTTGTGATGACTACCTCATGCAGCTATCAGAGCATGACAGGCAGTCCGGCTGGCGTATCTGCCGGCGCAGCGATTGGAAGTGTCGTGGGGTCGATTGTAGGCGACAATGTGGATGGATGGCGTGGCTCACAGTTCGGTGCCTTGATTGGTACGGTAGCAGGTGCTGCCATCGGCAATGCTGTCACCACACCGAGGAACAACCGAAGGAGTAGGGATGTAAACGAAGATTATATCTATAATGAAGAGGGGTATAACCGCAATGGATATGTGGAAGCACGTTCGGATATCAGCATCCAGAACATCCGGTTCGTCGACGAAAACCGTGATCATGTGATTGAGGCCGGTGAAAGTTCGAAGTTGGTGTTCGACTTAGTGAACGAGGGTAGTGCTCCGGCATATAACATCGTTCCGGTTATCGAGGAACTCAGTGGTATCAAGCATCTGACCATCTCGCCGATGCGTCAAATCTCGTACATGCCGCAAGGGAATCAGATCCGATACACCGTGACGATTCGTGCAGACAAGAGGTTGAAATCGGGGTTGGCTCAGTTCCGCCTTTACACAATGGAGAGCAGCGGTGCTACGAGCGAGCCTCATGAATTCTCCTTGCCTACACGACGCAGGTAGATCATTTGTTGACAATATTCTGTATATCGGTAAGGGTGAGCGATCCAGTGATGATAATGATGGTCAGCTCATCCTTATCGTCGTTAAAGAGGATGAACTCGTTTTTCTTATTGCCCAGATCTTTCATATAGATGTGGACATTTTCACCATCTTCCTTCACTCGCATCAGTTCCTCCACCTTCCCTTTGCTGGCCAGTGCCTTGACCTCTTTCGACATTTTCTCGCGGATGTCTGTTTTCTCGGTCGAGAGGATTTGAATGTTATCTAGTTTCGTCGCTGTCTTGCCAATGTCAACACCGTCTACATCGAGGCTGGGCATCAGGCTTAGCATCGCTTTTGAGATATAAACCGATTTGACGCCATCCATATCAGCGAACTTCTCCAGACTACTCTCTTGTCCGAAACAGTAGGTTGCGCACCATGTGATGATGAAGAGGAATACGATTCTTTTCATATTATTATTCATTTACTCGTTGTAACTGTTTATCCAATAATCTTAATTGCTTATCCACGTGCTGCATGGTATTCGTGGTTTTCTCACCGGCATCTTCCACCTCGTCGAGCCCTTTGTTGACGCTGGTAGAGAATAGGGTCAATGCTTTTTGAGCCACCAGATAGGCTTCCTCCACGCTGGCACACGTATCTTTCGGGGTTGGATTCCATATCGGAAGGAGGCTGCCGATGGTCAGAAGAATGACGACGCTGGCAGCGATGCCTCCAATCCAACGCAATTGGAAGGTACGAGGTTGGCTTGCACGTTCCCATTCGTCGATCTTTCGACTGAGATGTTCCTCAAGATTCGGTGGAACGGTCATCCTATTTGCCGTAAGTTGCAGGAAGAGTTCTTTTTCACGCAAGAGCGAATCCGGCACGTCGTCCCCCTGAAAGAACTTCTTCAGGGTAAGTTCTTCTTGCTCGGTGGTCATCCCATCGTAAAACTTTTCCAAAAGTTGTTTCATTCTATCTGTTCCCATAATTCCTGATTTGCATGAATTGTTCTCTTATTTTCTTCCTTGCCCTGCTGAGGGTTACCCGTATGTTGACCATCGTCAGCCCGGTTCTCTCTTCAATCTCCTCGTACGAATAGTCCTCCACATCCTTCATCTGGATAATCTGGCGTTGTAAATCGGGGAGCATCTCAATGAGTCGCTTCACGGTGTTCACCTCGTCCCGCTGTTCTACGACATCACTTGTCGATCGTTCCTCCATGACGTTCAGCTCTTCGGGCGGGCTGTCGGCATCGGGCTTTCTGGCGCGAATGGCATCGTAGCATGTGTTCTTCAGCAACGTTGTGCAATAGGCCTCTACGTTCTCCAGTTCGGGCAGATCATCGCGTTTCTTCCACAACTTCAGGAAGGTGTCCTGTACCATGTCCTCGGCATCCTGTTCATTCCCCATCATACGGAAGGCGATTCGGTACAACCTCTTCGAGTAGGGGAGAAACTGTTGCTTGAACTCTGCCGCATTCATATCAGTCTTTGTTTTCTTCCTTGATGATATTCATGACATCGTCGAGCAAGAATTTTCCTGACAGCTGAATCAGTGAGCAGTCGTCATGACCCGAGACGGCGATGATCACATCCTTGATGAACTTTTTGTCCATCTTTGCAAGGATGCGGACATCTTCACCGTCATCCTTTGCCCTGACCATCTCCTCATATCCGTTGGTATGTACCTTTTTAAGTGATTCTTGAAAGCGACTCTTTACATCTTCAGCGCAGTCACCCAGGTCGAGCACTCTAATCGATTTCGTTCCCTTGATGAAACTTTTGGCTACAAGGTCATCAGGGTCATTGCCTTGATCCATTTGGATGAACCATTTCCCGATGGTCATCAGGAAAGGTGAGACGGTGACGTAATCGGCATTCTTCTCATGTTTGAACTCCTCAAATAATCCGTTGATGCGTTGTGCAAAGCCTGTCTGGCAGGCCATCGCACACAATAATACAAATAAAAACTTCTTCATATTGGTTTTGTTTTCTCGATAATATGACGGATGAGGAGCATCGTTTGTTACATGAGCTATCCTTATTTTATAAAAAAAGTCTTTGAGCAACCAGAATTACCCAAAGACTTCTATCGGATGTGTGAGATTTACTTCTTCGTTCCGAACTTCTGAATTACATCAGGAAGATTCTTCTTGATGGCTGCGATACGTGTTGCATCGCTTGGGTGCGAACTCATGAACTCCGGAGTGGTGTTCTGTCCGTTTGCCGACATTTTCTGCCAGAAAGTAACGGCATTGTTCGGATTGTATCCGGCCATGGTCATCAAGATCATTCCCATGTAGTCGGCCTCCGACTCATGCTTACGTGAGAACGGCAGCATCACACCATACTGAGCGCCCAATCCATAAACGGTGCTGCCCAACTGCTGAATGGCAGATGACTGTCCGCCGAGGACACCTCCAAGGATCGCACCACCGTACTGAGCCATTAACTGCTGGCTCATACGCTCGTTGCTATGCTTTGCCACGGCATGGGCTACCTCATGGCCGAGGACAACAGCCAGATCGTCGTCTGAGCTGACCAACTTCAGTAAGCCATCGTAAACCACGATTTTACCACCAGGCATACAGAATGCATTGACCTCTGAGCTGTTCACCAGGTTAAACTCCCAGGCGAAGTTGGATACTTCGTTGGATAATCCGTTATTCTTCAGGTATTGCTCGGTAGCAGCGGCAATCTTCTTGCCTACGCGAACAACCATCGCCTTGCCTTTTGTATTCGAAGAAGGCTTAGCCGACTTCATGTAATTTGAATATTCCGTCAAGCTAGACGAAAGTACGTCTTGATCAGATACCAAAAGAATCTGCTTTCTTCCGGTAATGGGCACACTACTACAGCTACTCAGGAAGATGAGTGCTGTTACAATCATTCCAATAATCTGTTTCATATACGTATCTGTTTAAAATTGATTTATTTCACTTGTTTCAATGCCTGATCCAAGTCGTCGATGATATCTTCCACATCTTCGATACCAACCGACAGGCGAATCAGGTCGGGTGCTACACCGGCTTCAATCAACTGTTCATCGCTCAACTGACGATGGGTATGGCTGGCAGGATGAAGCACGCAGGTACGGGCATCGGCCACGTGGGTGACGATGCAGACGAAGTGCAATGCATCCATAAACTTGATGGCTTCCTCGCGACTGCCTTTCAACCCGAAAGCAATCACGCCACATGTTCCGTTCGGCATATATTTCTGAGCGAGGTCATAATACTTGTCGCCCTTCAAGCCCGGATAATGGATCCACTTCACCAACGGATGGGCCTGCAGCCACTCGGCCACTTTCTGGGCATTCTCGCAGTGACGAGGCATACGAAGGTGCAGAGTCTCCAAGCCGAGGTTCAGATAGAAAGCGTTTTGTGGAGATTGGATGGATCCCAGGTCACGCATCAGTTGGGCAGTAGCCTTGGTCATATATGCCATCTTTCCGAAAGCCTTCGTATAGGTAAGACCGTGGTACGACGGGTCGGGTTGTGTCAAGCCAGGGAACTTGTCGGCATGAGCGTCCCAGTCGAAATTACCGCTATCGACCAGCACTCCACCCACCGTTGAGGCATGTCCTTCCATGTACTTCGTCGTGGAGTGTGTGACGATGTCGGCTCCCCATTCAAACGGACGACAGTTGATCGGTGTAGCGAATGTATTGTCGACGATGAGAGGAACTCCATGTTTATGAGCGATACGTGCAAACTTTTCGATGTCGAGTACATCCATACTCGGGTTCGAGATGGTCTCACCGAACAATGCCTTCGTGTTCGGACGGAAAGCCTTGTCGATTTCTTCCTCAGGAGCGTTTCCATCGATGAAGGTGCAATCAATACCCAACTTCTTCAATGTCACGCCGAAGAGGTTGAACGTACCACCATAGATAGTTGATGAACATACGAAATGGTCACCGGCCTCACAAATATTGAAGATCGCATAGAAATTGGCGGCCTGACCGGATGAAGTCAGCATGGCGCCGACACCACCTTCCAGTGCTGCTATCTTGGCAGCCACGGCATCGTTCGTCGGGTTCTGCAGGCGGGTATAGAAATATCCCTCGTCTTTCAGGTCGAAGAGGCGGGCCATCTGCTCGCTATTGTCGTATTTGAATGTTGTACTCTGGTATATCGGGAGCACGCGCGGCTCTCCTTTAGTGGGCTTCCATCCTTCTTGTACGCAGATGGTTGCCGGCTTAAATTTCTTCTTCATCACTTACCTTTTTATAAAACTCCTCAAATTTAAGAATAATCTTTTATTTTGAGGCTCTTTTGAATAAAAGTATTTATCTTTGCCACAAATAAAAAGCGCCATGAGTGAAATCCGTTTTAACCACAGCATGCCGGCACAAATCCGGTTCAGTGATGTTGATCAGTTGGGTCATGTAAACAATTCTGTGTATTTCTCGTTGTATGATTTGGCTAAGACGACCTACATACGTCGTGTGCTGGGTTCTATCGACCTGTCTAAACTGGCGATTGTCGTGGCGAATATCAATGCCAATTTTCTGGCCCCTGTCTTTTTTACGGATAACCTGGAGATCCGAACCGCTGTCGTTCATCTGGGACATAAGAGTTTTACCTTGTTACAGCAGGCTGTGACCACCGATACGAACGAGGTGAAGTGCGAGTGTCGTACGGTTATGGTGGGATACAGTGTTCAGGAACAGGCTCCTGCTGAGATTCCGCTAGAGTATAAGGAGGCAATCTGTGCTTTCGAAGGCCGTACGCTCGACGAACTTTCCAAAGGGCTGGGATAATCAGATGTAATATTCGATCAGATCGACCAATCCTGCACGGATGGCGTATTTTGTGGCTTCGTAAACATTGTTGACTTGCAGTTTACGGAAGAGGTTCTTCTTGTGGGTGACGATGGTGTGGATGCTCGAGTGGCGCAGCGTTGCTATCTCCTTGACGCTTTTCCCATGGGCAATCAGTTTCAGAATCTCAGTCTCGCTGGCAGTCAGCGCTATGAATTCTTCGGTGGGAGAGACTGCCTGCAGCATTTCTTGTACTTCCTGACAGATGAATTGCTCTCCTTTTACGGCAGTTTGCAGGGCGGAAATGATTTCTCCCTCTGATGCATCTTTTGCAAGCAGGCTGATGGATGCGTTCCCTTGTACTTGTCGGATCATCGGCTCGCTCAGTTCATTGAAGAATAAGATCCAGTGGACTTGTGGAAATCGCTTTTCCATGATGAGGAGGTCCTCGATTCCTTTGAAATCGAAGAGGGCGTAGTCGAGGATGACAACACCGGCACGACAAGTATCCAGGATCGTCGACAACTCTTTCTTGCTTGATGCAAACAGTTGCTTGCTC
This sequence comes from uncultured Bacteroidales bacterium, assembly GCA_902779535.1. Lineage (GTDB taxonomy): Bacteria > Bacteroidota > Bacteroidia > Bacteroidales > Bacteroidaceae > Phocaeicola. Next base: position 332 of record CACZBX010000009.1, on the reverse strand, counting down.
CCATCGAAAAAGGTGACGATGTACTGTTGCAGGCCTGCCCGAGTGATGGGCTGGTTGTCGGCTATGATAAATGTAGTGCCGGTGTCCATATCTTGATTTATAAAGGATAATCCTCGAAAGCGTAGAGCACGGTCGACAGATAGCGCTCACCGGTATCGGGCAACAGGACGACGATGGTTTTCCCTTCGTTCTCCTTTCGCTTGGCTACCTGGATGGCTCCGTAGAGTGCTGCTCCCGATGAGATTCCTACCAGTAATCCTTCCTTTCGGGCCAGCAGGCGGGAAGAGCGTATGGCATCATTATCGGTTACCCGAACGACCTCGTCCACATAT
>CACZBX010000008.1 GCA_902779535.1 uncultured Bacteroidales bacterium | reverse complement strand
AAATCGGGTGCAGAATGTGCAGTACATGCTCATAATGTTTCCCAAATGTTTCCCAGATTCGCCGTAAAGTGCTGATAATCAGTTCCCGTTAGCCGCCGCCCAGGCTGCCGTAGAGGAATAAAACTACTTTATATCATAATAAGAGGGCATTACCATTATTGGCAGTGCCCTCTTTCTTTTTTATTAGTCAAAAGAGGGGGTATGCCATCACATACCCCCTTCCCTATTTAATCCTTATTAGAAAGGAAGATCATCTGTTTTATCCGTATCCGTGAAATTCACAGGTTCGCCCACAACGGGATTCATTGGAGGGAACGGAGCGTCAACGGGAGGAACAGGGCTTTCTGCATTTACTCGCTCAACTTTCCAAGCCCGAATCGAGTTAAACCACTTATCTTGCCATTGACGAGCATCGATGTCGAAAGAAACATTAATCTCCTCTCCTGCCTGAATATTAAATTGTTTAATTTTATCTTCACCAAACACTTCAAATACCATTTTCTTCGGATATTGATCGTGTGTCTCAATTACGTAGGACTGAACCATCCAGCTGTTTCCGGTTGTCTTCGACTGTCCTGTGCGGACATCTAAAATTGCAATTACTTTTCCTGCTAATTCCATTTTTTAATCATTTTATTATTGTCGGCACGAATTTACAATTTTCATTTGATGCAAACGAATTTTTCACTATTTTTTAAATTATTGTATGCAAAGTTTTCGTAACTTTGACACATCATATAAAAAGAAGATAAACTATGAAGTTCATTGTATCAAGTACAGGCTTATATAGCCATTTGCAAGCAGTCAGTCGTGTGATTAACTCAAAGAATTCCCTTCCTATTCTGGATTGTGTCTTGATGGAAGTCAAAGAAGGAAAGATTACGTTAACTGCTTCAGACAGTGAGAGTACTTTATCTACTTCATTCGAAGTAAATGATAGCGATGGCGAAGGACGTTTTGCCGTTTCCGCAAAGAAATTCCTGGATTCCCTAAAAGAAATACCTGAACAACCTATCACATTTGATGTGAACACAAGCAGTATGGAAATAACCATTTACTATCAAAATGGAAAATATAGCTTGGTTGGTCAGAACGCCGAGGACTTCCCTCTTGCACCGGGCTTAGGTGAGAGTGCTATCCACGTTGAAATGGAAACAAAGATATTACTCAATGGTATCAACCGCACGTTGTTTGCTACAGCCGATGACGAGCTTCGTCCGGTGATGAACGGTATCTATATGGATATGACAACGACAGATATCACTTTTGTTGCTTCTGATGGCCATCGTCTCGTTCGTGAAAAGTCGACTGCTGCCCAAGCCCCAGCAAAAGCAGCCTTTATCTTGCCAAAGAAACCGGCAAATATCTTGAAGGCATTGGTAACTAAGAGTGAAGATAAGATGACAATCGATTTTGACGAGAAGAATGCCATTATCGTATTCAACGAATATAAACTTATCTGCCGACTCATTGAAGGTCGTTACCCGAACTATAATTCTGTTATTCCACAAAACAATCCGAACAAAGTTCGTATTGACCGTCAGACTTTGACTAGTGCTTTACGTCGTGTCTCTGTGTTCTCTTCACAGGCAAGCAGTTTGATAAAGTTACATCTGGATAATAATCTGGTTCAGATCTCTGCACAGGACATCGATTTCTCTACATCAGCCGAAGAGAAATTGAATTGCGAATATTCAGGCAATCCAATGAGCATTGGCTTTAAATCAACATTCCTGATTGACATCCTTAACAACTTGGCTTCTGATGAAGTGATTATTGAGCTGGCTGATCCTTCACGTGCAGGTGTCATCCTTCCATCCGAGCAGGAAGAAAACGATGATGTGCTGATGTTATTGATGCCAATGATGCTGAATGATTGATTTTCGTATAGTTTAAGTTATCTGATATGCAGCTGAACCTAAAGAAACCGATTGTTTTCTTCGATTTGGAAACAACGGGTACAAATATAATGACAGATCGTATCATCGAAATCTGTTATCTGAAGATTTATCCAAACGGAAAAGAAGAAGCAAAGACCATGCGAATAAACCCGGGGATGCACATTCCGGAAGAATCGACGGCCGTTCATGGCATACACGATGAGGATGTGGCACAATGTCCGACCTTTAAGGAAGTAGCCAAGGAGATTGCCAACGATATTGAAGGTTGTGATATCGCTGGTTTTAACTCGAACCGATTCGATATTCCCGTTCTTGTTGAAGAGTTTCTTCGTGTAGGTATTGACTTCGACCTGACTGAACGTAAGTTTATAGATGTACAGGTTATCTACCACAAGCTGGAACAGCGCACGTTGTCGGCAGCATATAAGTTCTATTGCCATAAGAATTTGGAGGATGCTCATTCGGCCGAGGGTGACACGCGGGCAACATACGAAGTGCTGAAAGCTCAGTTGGATAAGTATCCTAATGATTTGAAAAACGATGTCACATTCTTGTCGGATTATTCTTCCTTCAAAAAGAATGTCGATTTTGCCGGACGAATCATCTATGATGAAAAAGGTATTGAGACATTCAACTTTGGAAAGTACAAAGGACGTCATGTGGTGGATGTTCTGCAACAAGACCCTGGCTATTACGCTTGGATCCTACAAGGTGAATTCAGTTTGAACACGAAGAATGTATTGACAAAGATACGATTCAAGAACGCAGGTCTAACTAAATGACAGATGGTTTCGTTTCGATAACTGATACTTTTATGATATAGCCGCCAGATGAAGCGGCTATACTCATTTGCAGACGATAATTGAAAGAAGTATGCTAAAATCATTACACATATCGAATTATGCTTTGATCGACACCCTGGATATAACGTTTCAGTCGGGGTTCTCTGTCATCACAGGTGAAACCGGTGCTGGTAAATCGATTATTCTTGGAGCATTGGGCCTATTATTAGGTCAGCGTGCCGATATCAAAGCAATCAAAGTAGGAATGAGCAAATGTACGGTGGAAGCTACTTTTGATATATCCGACTATGGCCTGCACGGATTCTTTGATGAAAATGAATTGGAGTATGACGCCAACGATTGCATTATCCGCAGAGAACTCTATGCATCGGGCAAGAGTCGCGCTTACATCAACGACTCTCCTGTCTCCCTTTCTATGATGAAAGAACTGGGTGAACAGTTGATTGATGTTCACAGTCAGCACAAGAACCTTCTTTTGAATCATGAAGATTTTCAACTTGGCGTCGTTGATGCCATTGCACATACTAAGAATCAGCTGAATCTTTATCAGCAACTTTTCAATAAATATAAAGCCGTTTCACAACAACTTGATGAGTTGATTGAACAAGTTGAAAAGAACAGACAGGATGAGGATTATATCCGTTTTCAATGGAATGAAATCAACCAAGCTGGATTCCAAGAAGATGAGGAAGAAACACTACAAGAAGAAGCTGACGTTCTCAATCATGCCGAAGACATCAAGTCGGGTCTCTTTAAAGTCGATATGTTGTTGAACGGCGATGAAGCCGGACTCCTTGCCCAACTGAGGGAATGTGTGCAGACCATCGACAGTATCTCAGATATCTACTCACCTGCCCGCCAGTGGGGAGAACGCATAGAGAGTTGTCGCATCGAATTGGAAGACCTTCGTCACGACTTGAACTCGGCTATGGACAATGTGGACTTTAATCCAAACCGATTAGACTATGTCAACGAACGTTTGAATTTGATTTATTCTTTGGAGAAAAAGCACAAAGTTGATACCGTTAAGGATCTTCTCGCATTGGAAGACAAATATAGTCAGATGCTGCAATCCATCACGAACTCAGACGAGGAAATCGAGCATCTTAAAAAGGAAAAAGAAACATGTCTCCAGCAAGTCATGCAAGAGGCACGAAGCCTATCTGATCAACGAAAGGCAGCAATCAAGGTGATTGAAAAGCAGATGAAAGAATACCTGATTCCTTTAGGTATGCCAAACGTTCGATTTGCTATACAATTGGAGCAAGAGGACGAGCCATCCTTAAGTGGTATTGATCACATCAACTTCCTTTTCTCTGCAAATAAGAACGTACCATTGCAAGAAGTCGCATCTATCGCTTCGGGCGGTGAGATTTCACGAGTCATGCTCTCCATCAAAGCCTTGATAGCAGGTGCCATGAACCTGCCTACCATCATCTTCGATGAGATTGATACCGGCGTCTCTGGCTCTATCGCCGAGAAAATGGCCCTGATGATGCAAGATATGGGAAAACAGAACCGTCAGGTTATCAGTATTACTCACCTTCCACAGATTGCGGCCAAAGGGAGTGTACATTATAAGGTATACAAAGAAGATAACGAACAGGAAACGACCAGCCACATCGTCCGGCTGAATGATAAAGAACGTGTAGTTGAGGTTGCCAATATGCTGAGTGGGTCAGTGATTACTGAGGAAGCATTGAACAATGCGAAAGTCTTGTTAGGTTTAAAGAAAGAAGAAACATTATGATAGAAAAGAATGAAATGATATTCGGTGTACGTGCAGTCATAGAAGCATTGGATGCCGGAAAGGAGATTGATAAAATATTGATAAAGAGAGACATGCAAAGTGACCTCTCAAGGGAATTATTTGCTGCTCTTCGTGGTAGAATGATTTCTGTTCAGCGTGTTCCGGTAGAGCGGATCGACCGAATCACAAGAAAAAATCACCAAGGCGTCGTAGCTTTTGTATCCCCGATCACCTATCAACTAACGGAAGATATCGTTCCTTTCTTGTTCGAACAAGGGAAGTCTCCACTCCTTCTGATGCTCGATGGCATCACAGATGTACGTAACTTCGGTGCGATTGCCCGTACCTGTGAGTGTGCCGGTGTAGATGCGATCATCATCCCGGCAAAGAACAGTGTGACGGTGAACGCAGATGCTGTGAAGACTTCAGCCGGTGCTTTAATGACTCTTCCTGTGTGTAAGGAACAAAGCCTGACTGCTACCATCAAGTTTTTGAAGGATAGTGGATTTCGTATTCTTGCAGCAACTGAAAAAGGCGATTACGATTATTCGAAAGCCAATTATACCGACCCTACTTGCATTATCATGGGAGCTGAGGACACCGGTGTCCCTTACGAGCACTTGAAGTATTGCGATGAGTGGGTACGCATTCCATTGATGGGAAAAATAGAGTCGCTGAACGTATCTGTCGCTGCAGGTATCCTGATATACGAGGCTGTTAAACAACGTGGTTTTAAAGAATAGAAATAAATATATTGATTATGAAAAAGAAAATCTTGCTATTGGTTGGATGTATCACTTTGCAAACAATGACTTTTGCACAAGCGCCCAAGTGGGTTGAGAAGGCACGGAAGGCTGTCTTCTCGGTGGTTGCCTACGACGAAAACAACCAAATCAAAGCAACCGGCAATGGCTTTTACATTGATAATAAGGGAACAGGTTTGTCTGATTATACATTATTCGACAATGTCAAGAGGGCTGTTGTCGTGAATGCAAACGGAAAGGAACTACCAGTAGAACGGATTTCCGGTGCTAACTCTATTTATGATGTGGTCAAATTCAGAACGGTTTCGGATGGGAAGATTGAGCCTTTAACGATTGCAAGCTCTCCGGCAAAGGTTGGCGAAACGGTTTATCTGCTTCCGTACTCCACTCAAAAGAATGCAACGGCTCAGACTGGAAAAGTTACTGCAGTCGATTCCATCGGTAACGACGGATTCTACTATACCCTCTCCATTCAGACAACGGCAAAGACCGTTAGTTGTCCGATTATGAACGCTAATGGAGAAGTGCTCGGTATGATTCAGAAAAATGCTTCGGATGAGGCTACAGAGAGTTACGCTATTGGGGCAAGTTATGGGGCTAGCTTACAAATCAGTGCTTTGTCGGCCAATGATGTGACCTTGAATAAGATTAAGATACAAAAGGCCCTTCCTGAAAAAGAAGACCAGGCTCTAGTTTATCTTTATATGCTTTCTTCCAACAAAGAAGCCTATCCACAAGCATTGGAGGACTTCCTGATAGAACATCCAAATAACTATGAGGGATATCTTCGTCGTGCAGCCTTAAATATGGAGGCGAATACGACTGATACGTGGAAGTTGGCTCAAGACGATATTGACAAGGCGTTGGAAGTAGCATCGATTAAGTCTGAAGCAAAGTATAGCCTAGCTAAGATGCTTTATGCCTACCTCATTGGTACCGAGGAAGATAAACGAAATCCTGATTGGACGTTCGAGAAGACGTTATCTGTCATTCAAGAGGCCGTTGCAGAAGATCCTCAACCAGGATACTATCAGATTCAAGGTGATATACAATATGCTTTGCAACAATACTCGGATGCCTACGAGTCGTATAGCCAAATCAATAAGACAGAATTGGCAACGGCTGCCACCTTCTTTTCGGCTGCAAAGGCAAAGCAGATGATTGAAGGAACAGATATCAAAGATGCAATCGCCTTGATGGATAGTGCCGTAGCAAAGTGTGTTGTTCCTTACACTTCGGAAGCTGCACCGTATCTTTATGAACGTGCATTAGCCAAGATGGAAGCAAAGGACTATCGTGGAGCTGCTTTGGATTTCAACGATACATACAAGGCATTCAATGGAACAGTAAATGCAAACTTCTACTATCAACGTGAACAGGCTGAAGTAAACTGCAGAATGTACAAGCAAGCGTTGGAAGATATCAACCAAGCAGTAGAGATGGAACCGAACGATGCTGTTTTCTGGATGGAAAAAGGCTCCGTTCACATCCGTGTCGGACAACTAGATGAGGCTGAAGCTCCTCTTCAGAAGGCTATCGAACTGGATGCAAGCTTAGCTCCTGCATATCGAATGATGGGATACGTACTAGCCCAGAAGAAGAAAACGAAAGAAGCCTTCACCTATTTCGAGAAAGCGAAAGAACTTGGTGATACAGCCGTGGATGCACTGATGGAAAAATACCGTAAATAACACGAAAAGGTCAAATGTTTTGTTAAAGACATTTGACCTTTTTGCTATAATGTTTGACTAAATAGACAAAATGTCTGACCTATTCAGCAACTTCTCCCAGTAATCTCAAAATTGCCTTTTCTAATTTACGAACTACTTCCTCGAACGGCACTTTATGTCCTACTTCTTTCTCAATGGAAGTCACTCCTTTATTGATAAACCCGCACGGGTTGATATATTCAAAGTATCGTAGGTCGGTATTCACGTTTAGAGCCAGTCCATGCATTGTCACGAAATGACTACTTCGTACACCGATTGCACAGATCTTCCGTTCGGCTGGTGTACCGATAGCCAACCATACACCCGTAGCTCCTTCCACACGACCAGCTTCAATCCCATAGTCTTTGCAAACATCTATCACCGATTCCTCCAGCAAGTGAATATAGCTCTTCAGTCCCAAATTGTAATCCTCCAGATTTAGGATAGGATAGCAAACCAGTTGTTCCGGACCATGATAAGTGATGTCTCCGCCCCGATCAATATGGAATAGTTGCGCACCAAGCAGTTCCAACTGCTTTTCGTTTAAAAGCATATTGGCTTCCTTCCCACTCTTTCCCAATGTATAAACGTGAGGATGCTGTACAAAAATGATCCGGTTCACATAAGGTTGACCGTCCTTCTTGGCCTCTATCAGTTCGTTGAATAACTGTTCCTGCCGATTCCATGCTTCTGCATAAGGGACAATGCCCCAGTTTTCTATTTTCATCATTTCTTAATTTGTGTGTAAAGATACAACTTCCTCAGAAATTATCTTCATTTGTACATTACTTCTATTTTTAATTTCCTAACTTTGCCCTAAATCAATGATAGTAAAACGATGAGGCATATTATCTGTTTTATTTGTTCAATTCTATTGCCGCTTTACGGTTTTTCACAACAAGATGTTGTGAGAGATACGCTTGTCGATAAGCAAGAGATTGTAATTCCAGATGATATCGATGAACGAAACCTATTGAAAGAGTTGGAAGGTGTTAAGACACTCGAAGACGGCTTTCTGATGGATATGCGTCCTTTAGCTTTACCCGACTACCGGATTTCAAATCCGATCGCTTCGTTTAATGATCATTTCGCCAGTCCGACACTGAACTACAGTCGATTATTTAACTTTTCGAACCGCTGGACATACGGACAGGTTTATTATTCTTCCTATTCACCTTATGGACTGTATTCCTTTTATCAGATGCCTATGAGCCTACAAAGTGCAACCTTTCGTCTGAATAACGGTGCCCGACTGACAACCTATGGTGAATATAATGCTGACGGCTATAAAGTACACAATCCAAGTGCTTTGCCATGGCAAAGGAACAACTTCAAAGGAGGTTTTGAGTTTAAGACCTCAAATGGGAATTTTGGTATTCGTGTCGAAGTAAACAGGAGTCATGAAAACCCATTTGGATTTTAGAGATTGACGTGATTAATTTTTGTTATTTTGACGTTCAATTCATGAAGTATTGTTTATCTTTGTAAAAAGCGAAATTCAATGCTTATACAGAACAAATTCAAAATGATAATGAATAAAAAAATAAGTAAACTAACTGTATTTGGTTTCATTGTTATGTCTTGTTTTTTATTAACAAGATGTACATATATGAAACATAATGTCAAGTTCGATGCAAAAACCATTGAAAAGAAAGCAGAAATTCATCTGACCGAAGATCAAGACTCTCCTACTTGTAGTCTTGCCCAGGTCTTCACATATCTCGATGAGAGTTCGAACGACTCAATCATTCAAAAGATAAACCGTAATTTAAAAGAAAAACTATTCGGTCATGAGTATAGGGATATACCCAATGAGGCTTTAGTTGATTCTTTCTTCGTAAAATATATTGCAGACTACAAGGCCGATGTCCTCGATCTATATGTGGAAGACCTGAAAAACAAAACGGATGAAAATGAATCTACTCCTTCATGGTACTCGTATGAATATAATCAGAAAACTTCGCTCATAGAAGGTAAGAAGGATATTCTCAATTATGTTTCCACCATCATGGAATATCGTGGTGGAGCCCATCCCAACACATGGCATGAATGGCTAAATATTGATAAGAAGACAGGAAATATCCTTAAGAAAGAGGATGTTTTCCTGCCGGGGTCTGAGAATATCATCATCGACTTGATTAAAAAAGAGATCGTAAAGCAACATGCAGAGATTTTTCCTGAAGAAAAATTCGATACCTTTGCTGATATCATCGATCATGGGAACCTCTTGATTTCTGAATCCGAGATGTACATTCCTGAGAACTTCCTATTAGAAGTAGACGGTGTTGAATTCCTCTATAACCAGTATGAGATATTCCCTTACTCTGATGGACCATCATTCATTAAGATTCCGTATTCAGAGTTGTCAAAGTATATTCTTTTTTAATCGTAAGCTATGGATGTCATACTGAAATATTTTCCTCATCTGACCGATGAACAAAAAAAACAGTTTGCTGCATTGTACGATTTGTACACCGACTGGAACAGTAAAATTAATGTCATTTCTAGAAAAGACATTGAGAATCTGTACGAACACCATGTACTCCATTCTTTGGCAATAGCAAAGGTTATAAATTTCCGACCTGGAACGAAAGTGATGGACTTAGGGACGGGTGGCGGATTCCCTGGCATTCCATTAGCAATCATGTTTCCGGAAGCGTCCTTTCACTTGGTGGATAGCGTCGGTAAAAAGATCAGAGTAGCGACGGAGGTGGCTCAAGCTATTGGTTTGAAAAACGTGAAGTTCAGCCATGTACGTGGAGAGGAAGTCAAGGACAAGTACGACTTTGTCGTCAGTAGAGCTGTTATGCCTCTTCCCGATCTTGTGAAACTTGTTCAAAAAAATATCGGCAAAAAACAACAGAACTCTTATCCCAATGGCGTTTTCTGCTTGAAAGGTGGAGAACTTGAAAATGAAATCAAACCGTTCAAGAAAAAAGCCGAACTACTCAGCGTAAGTTCCTTCTTTGAGGAAGATTATTTCGAAGGAAAGAAATTAGTATTTGTCCCGATCGTATAAGATGACTATGAAGATTAAGAAGTTTGAATTCAACATGTTTCCAGTCAACTGCTACGTGCTATCCGACGAGACGAACGAATGTGTGATCATCGATGCTGGATGTTACTATGAACAGGATAAGCAAGCGCTGAAAGCATATATTGATTCGAATGGCTTGCAAGTGAAGCATCTATTGAACACACACTTGCACCTAGACCATATTTTTGGAAACTCATTCGTATATAAAACCTATGGTGTCAAGCCTGAAGCCCATCAAGAAGATGAGTTCTGGCTTACCAACGCTGTCAGCCAAGCCATGATGTTTGGCTTAAAGCTGTCCGATCCCATTATAGAATTAGGTAAATATCTGGTTGATGGTGAGATAATTCGGTTTGGTAATGCTTTTTTGAAAACAATTCATGTTCCTGGACACTCCCCTGGTGGATTGGCCTTTTATGCTGAAAAAGATGGCTGCCTGTTTAGCGGTGATTCCTTATTCCATGGTAGTATCGGCAGAGCTGATCTGGCTGGAGGAAACTTTGATACGCTGAAAGAAGCAATCTGCAGTCGTCTACTTACACTTCCAGATAAGACAATCGTTTATCCTGGACATGGTGATACGACGACAATCGGTGACGAGAAACTAATCAACCCCTTCTTACGATAGTATAATTTTAAAATATATGAATATGAAAACTGATTTATTAGCCGAAAGACATATCGGTATTCAGAGCGCCGACCTCCCAGTGATGCTGGAGAAAATCGGTGTTAAAAGTGTAGACGAATTGATAGACAAGACCATACCGTCAAATATTCGTCTGAAAGAGCCTTTGGCATTGGATAAACCAATGACTGAACGTGAATTCACGGAACACATCGCTCAACTTGCATCTGAAAACAAGTTGTATACGTCATATATAGGTCAAGGATGGTATGACACCATTACTCCGGCAGTCATCCAACGAAATGTCTTCGAGAATCCTGTGTGGTACACATCTTATACTCCTTATCAAACGGAAATTTCACAAGGTCGTTTGGAAGCATTGTTGAACTTTCAAACTGTTGTGTCCGACCTTACTGGTATGCCTCTTGCCAATTGTTCACTATTGGATGAAGCAACAGCGGGTGCCGAGGCTGCTATGATGATGATGAATCTTCGCTCACGCGCACAAATGAAGGCAGGTGCAACAACGCTGTTCGTTGATGAGAACGTTTTTGAGCAAACTAAAGCAGTCTTGACAACTCGTGGTATACCTCAAGGAATGACCATTAAAGTGGGCAACTACAGCACGTTGGACTTCACTCCTGATATCTTTGGTTGTATTCTTCAATATCCGAACAGCAATGGTAATGTAGACGACTATCGTGCTTTCGTTGAAAAGGCTCACGAAGCAGGTGCAAAGGTAGCTGTTGCTGCCGATATTCTGGCTTTGGCCTTATTAATGCCTCCTGGTGAATGGGGTGCCGATATTACTTTTGGTAGTACACAACGTCTTGGTATTCCAATGTTCTACGGCGGTCCATCAGCTGCTTTTTTTGCTACACGCGATGAATACAAACGTTTTATGCCAGGACGTATCATAGGTATCTCAAAAGATAAATATGGTAAGGTATGTTACCGAATGGCTCTTCAAACACGTGAACAGCACATCAAGCGCGAACGTGCGACTTCAAACATCTGTACATCACAGGCTTTGCTCGCAACCATGGCTGGCTTCTACGCTGTTTATCATGGTCACGACGGTATTGAGACCATTGTTGAACGTATTCATGGCATTGCAGCCTTTTTGAATGAAAAACTATCGAAATTAGGTTATGTACAACAGAACAAGTTATTCTTCGACACGCTGAGATTGACATTGCCGGAACATGTTACGGCACAGAAGATACGTACCATTGCACTAAGTCGAGAGGTGAACCTTCGCTACTTTGAAAACGGTGATATCGGCTTGAGCATTGATGAAACAACGAACCTGAAAGATGTGAACCAACTGATCGCCATCTTCTCAATTGCTGCTGAAATGGAAGTTGCTGAAGTTACGGATGTACCTGCAGCAAAAATTTCAGGTGAAATGGCACGTCAGACTTCTTATCTTACTCATGAGATTTTCAATAAATATCATACTGAATCAGAGATGATGCGATACATCAAACGCCTGGAACGTAAGGATATCTCGTTGACACATTCAATGATTTCCTTGGGTTCATGTACCATGAAGGGTAATCCTGCCGTTGAGATGCTTCCATTAAGCAATCTCGGTTGGATGGGAATCCATCCTTTGGTACCGGCAGATCAAGCACAAGGCTATCAGAAGCTGATTCATAACTTAACAGAACAATTGAAGGTAATTACAGGTTTCGCTGGGGTAACCTTCCAACCAAACTCTGGTGCAGCCGGTGAGTACACGGGCTTGCGTGTTATTCGTGCATATCTGGAAAGTATCGGGCAAGGACATCGGAATATCATCATCATTCCTTCATCTGCTCATGGAACGAATCCAGCATCTGCAGTACAGTGTGGTTTCACCACGGTTACTTGTGCATGTGATGAGAAAGGTAATGTGGATGTTGCCGACTTACAGAAAAAAGCAGAAGAGAACAAAGACAATCTGGCTGCACTCATGAATTGTCAACATCATCCACAACGCTGGCGGTCTCGTATATATGGACGGTGCAAATATGAATGCTCAAGTTGGCTTAACCAATCCGGGATCCATTGGTGCAGATGTCTGTCACTTGAACTTGCATAAGACGTTTTCTAGTCCTCACGGTGGTGGTGGTCCAGGTGTTGGCCCTGTTTGTGTAGCTGAACATCTGGTACCATTCTTACCAGGACATCCGTTCTTTGGTAATTCACGCAATACTGTTGCTGCTGCTCCTTATGGTAGTGCAGGTATTCTTCCGATAACCTATGGATATATTTGCATGATGGGAACAGAAGGTTTGACAAAGGCTACGAAGATGGCTATCTTAAGTGCAAACTATCTGGCAGCCTGTCTGAAAGATACGTATGGAATCGTATATAGTGGTGCGACTGGATATGTTGGGCATGAGATGATCTTGGATTGCCGCTATCTACACGATGAAGTAGGCGTTAGTGAAGCAGATATTGCAAAACGTCTGATGGATTATGGATATCATGCTCCTACACTCTCCTTCCCTGTTCACGGAACATTGATGATTGAACCAACAGAAAGTGAGAGTCTCGCTGAATTGGATAACTTTATCGATGTGATGAAGAGCATCTGGAATGAAATTCAGGAGGTGAAGAATGGTGAAGTTGCAAAGGATGATAATGTTTTGGTCAATGCCCCGCATCCAGAATACGAATTGGTAGCATCAGAATGGAATCATAGTTACTCACGCGAAAAAGCAGCCTATCCTATTGAATCTGTTCGTGAAAACAAGTTCTGGATAAATGTGGCACGCGTAGATGATGCCTTTGGTGACAGAAACTTAGTGGCTAAGAGAATATAAGCTATATTTCATTTTAAATACAACAATTATGAACAAAGAGTTAGAAGAAAAATTGAAAGAGTTAAAGGAAAGTGTTGGTAAGATTGATGACATCGCCCGTGAAAAATACCAAGACGCTGTGAAGTACTTTGAAACACACCAAAGTGAGGAGATCCAAGCTGAATTAAAGGCATTGGTAAACAAAGGTATTGCTGAGTTCAAAGATGATTTGGGTGAAGGTATTTCTGACGTTAAGGAAGGTTATGAAAAGACTGTTGCTGAATTGAAAGAAAAGTATGGCGACAAGATTGATGATGTCAAGGAAGATGTTGATGAAGCTATCGATGATTTGAAATCTGGATGGGCTGAACTAAAGAAAAAATTCAATATCTAATAGAATTTTCTAAATAGAACAAAGCTGGGCTCGAAATCGAACCCAGCTTTGTTTTTATGGGTTTGCTATTTTATCTGAACTATGAGTATTCTGATTACTCTGAATATCAGAGAAATCAAAGATTGCTGAAATAAAAAGGGCTTAGCAATATGCTAAGCCCTTTATTACTTTTAGGGATTCTATTAGTAACCCAATTCTTTCTCTAAAGCTTCATACTCAGACTTGTTCAACTTCCAATAGATGTTGAGCAAGTAGTTACCCCACAACTGTTTGTTGTCAGGAGCAACTTCCTTAGCTTTCAAGTAAGAAGGAAGAGCTTTCTCATACAAAGCCTTAATCTTTGCATCGTTCGCATTGTATTTTGGATCATCTACATCGATATTAGCGTTTTCCTCAACAATTTTCTGAGCTGGGAAGAATGAGCAGTCACCCTTCTTTGCATAAGCTTCAGCAACGAGTTCCTTACCCATGCCAATGATTTGGTCACAAACAGCTTCAGATGCAGCATAGTCCTTCTTTTCATACAGCAAGACAGCCTTTACGTAGAGTAAATAAGGAGTCTCACCCTTAGCCAAAAGCTCGTTAACTTGGCTCATACCTTCGTCAAGCTGACCCTTGCGGATATAATTATCCATCAAGTTACCAACGAAATAGTTCTGTTCCGGGAATCTCTGGAAACCTTCCTTAATAGTCTCAAACCATTTGATTGAGTCACCAGTCTGAGGATCACCATAAATCTCTGCCAAGAAAGACAAAGCTCTCCAACCTTGTTCCTTATCATCTTTACCAATAGTAGAGTACTTGATGATATTGTCTTTATCATTCAGCATACGAGCAGCTAATGCAGCATAGTTTGCATATTGAGCATTCAGTGTATCGTTGATAACAGAAGGATCGTCAGCAAAGATCGGAGCCTTAGCTACATCAACAAACTGACCAAAATACTTTAATGCACCAGCATAATTCTCTGAATTATAAGCATCAGCACCGCCGTTAATCAGATTAACGCGAAGTTTCTTCATGTTTTCAGCATTACCTTTTCTCAGTTTTGCTTTCTTCAAAGCACCGCTCTTAACCATTGCATCTTCCAGTTCATCACACTTCAGATAATAGTCGAACATCTGAGACAAGCTGCTATACAATTTTGCTGTATCGGCAGTTTTTCCCGGCAAATACAAATTTACATTTTCAGCATCATAGATAGCCTTTTGGATATCACCAGCCATTTTCCAAGTATTCGGATCATTTGCTGTTTCAGGATTTGTCAATGCAGGCAGGATTACTTTGGCTGCTTGGTCTGGTTTAGACTTCATCAAGCCTTTTGCTTCCTTTACGACACTAACCTGAGCATATGCAAAGGTTCCAACTACACATAAAGCCACTGTAAATAATACCTTTTTCATAATCTTGTGGATTTAAAAGTTGTTTTTAATTATTTGAATTTTCACTCTCTTCATTGTTTTCCTCTTGTTGAGGTTCTTCATTTACCAATGGTTCAGATGTTGGTACTACGTTCTGTTCATCAATATCTTCTTCCATCTTGTCTTCATTAGATTCAGAATTAACCTTGCATACAGATGCAATCTGGTCATTCCGTTTTTCCAGGTTGATAAGGCGGACTCCTTGAGTAGCACGACCCATAATCCTTACATCAGCCAATTTTAAACGAATCGTAATGCCCGATTTATTGATAATCATCAAGTCATTGTCGTTTGTTACAGTCTTAATAGCAATAAGCTTGCCAGTCTTATCTGTAATGTTCAAAGTTTTAACACCCTTACCGCTTCTGTTTGTCAGTCGGTAGTCTTCAATCTCTGAACGTTTTCCATATCCTTGTTCGGAAACAACCATGATCGTCTGTGTCTTCGGATCCTTAATCTGGACCATTCCAACCACAGCATCATCGTCTCCATCGAGTTTCATGCCACGTACACCTGTTGCTGTTCTACCCATCATACGAACATTGTGTTCATTGAAACGAATAGCACGTCCGTTCTTGTTGGCAATGATAATCTCATCTTCACGACGAGTCAGACAAACATCAATTACCTCATCGCCTTCATTGATATTGATGGCGATTATGCCATTTTGTCTTGGTCGAGAATATTGTTCCAACAATGTCTTCTTCACAATACCTTGACGAGTACAGAACATGATACAATGATTATTGATATATTCAGTATCGCCCAAGTTCTTAATGCGAATATATGCCGTAACGGCATCTCCCGGTTCGATGTTCAATACGTTCTGAATAGCACGGCCTTTAGAAGTCTTCGTTCCTTCAGGTATTTCATATACTTTCAGCCAATAGCACTTACCCTTACGGGTGAAGAACATCATGGTGTTGTGCATTGTAGCCGGATAGATATGTTCTACAAAGTCGGTATCACGCGTTTCACTTCCCTTCGAACCAACACCTCCTCTATTCTGAGTCCTGAAGTCGGCCAACGGCGTACGTTTGATATATCCCAAGTGAGAGATTGTAATGACCATATCATCGTCAGCATAGAAATCCTCAGGATTGAAGCTGTCGTCAGCATCATATCTGATTTCTGTACGTCTGGCATCACCGTATTTCTCTTTCACTTCGATGAGTTCGTCTTTGATTACCTTCTTGCAGAGTTCCGGATCAACTAAAATCTGTTCATAGTATGCGATCTGCTTCAGCAGATCTTCGTATTCACTATGCAATTGATCCATGCGCAGACCTGTCAATTGACTTAATCGCATATCTACGATTGCCTTGCTCTGCAATTCGTCCAATTCAAATCGTTGTTCGAGGTTTCGTTGAGCTTCTGCCGGAGTCTTACTAGCCCGAATGATGTGTACCACTTCGTCGATATTATCGCAGGCAATGATCAAGCCATCCAAAATATGAGCACGATCCTTCGCCTTTTGCAAATCGAACTTTGTTCTACGGATAACGACTTCATGTCTGTGCTCTACGAAGTTTGCAATCAACTCTTTCAAGCTCAAACATTTAGGACGACCATGAACGAGAGCGATATTGTTTACGCTAAAAGTAGTCTGCAAAGCCGTCATCTTGAACAGTTTGTTCAAAACAACGTTAGCATTTGCGTCACGTTTTACATCGATCACGATACGCATACCTTCTCGGTCGGATTCATCGTTTACATACGAAATACCTTCAATCTTCTTTTCATTAACAAGGGAAGCAATATACTCGATGAGTTCTTTCTTGTTTACGTTATACGGTATTTCCTTTACGATGATCTTGTCATGCGTCTCACCTGTCTCAATCTCAGTTTTGGCACGCATGACAATTCGTCCTTTTCCTGTTTCGTATGCATCACGAACACCGCTTATACCATATATATATCCACCTGTAGGGAAATCTGGGGCTTTGATAAAGTGCATCAAGCCTTCTGTCGTGATTTCCGGGTCATCAATATAGGCAACACAACCGTCAATTACTTCAGACAAGTTGTGTGTCGGCATATTTGTAGCCATACCAACGGCAATACCA
Organism: uncultured Bacteroidales bacterium; assembly: GCA_902779535.1. Lineage (GTDB taxonomy): Bacteria > Bacteroidota > Bacteroidia > Bacteroidales > Bacteroidaceae > Phocaeicola. The sequence continues at coordinate 104,787 of CACZBX010000008.1, read as the reverse complement.
GATGCACCGTTTACTAATAAATTAGGTATACGGGTTGGCATGACCGTAGGTTCCTTCAGCGTATCATCAAAGTTATTGACCATATCAACAGTATCCTTATACAGATCCTGCATCATGTCCTCACCTATGAGTCTCAAACGAGCTTCCGTATAACGCATTGCTGCGGCACTATCACCATCAATTGAGCCAAAGTTTCCCTGACCGTCAACAAGTGGGTAACGCATAGCCCAGTCTTGTGCTAATCTGACTAAGGCACCATATACTGATGAATCACCATGAGGGTGGTATTTACCTAATACCTCACCTACGATTCTTGCACTTTTCTTATAAGGTTTATCCGACGTATTCCCCAGTTCCTGCATTCCAAAAAGGATACGGCGGTGCACTGGTTTGAATCCGTCCCGAACATCAGGTAAGGCACGAGCAACAATCACTGACATAGAATAGTCAATGTACGATGACTTCATTTCCTCATCGATGTTCACTTTTATGATTCGATCTTGTTCTTGCATTAAGTTTAAATGTTATTATTAAAACATGTCTCTAAAAACCTTGTAAAGGTACGACATTTACCAAACATACGAAAAAATATTGGGCAAAAATATCGTTGCGTTGAGTTTTTTTTGGTTATTGTTATGAAATGTAAACGCTTTTATGCACCTCCTTTGTGGGGCGTATCAATATTTGGCATGTAATTTGTTAAATATTTCATCGAAAAATAAGTAATTATTCAAAATTAGAATTATATTTGTCAAATTGGACTTAAGAATTAATATGAAAAATCAATTTTCACAACGTGTGACAGATATCCTCAACTATAGTAAGGAAGAGGCTTTTCGATTGCGGAACGACTTCATCGGTCCCGAACATTTATTGTTGGGATTGTTACGTGAAGGTGACGGAAAGGCTATCGATCTGCTGACAACTTTACATGTTGACTTAAAAGATATTAAGAACGGCCTGGAAGATATTCTTAAAATGCAACCTAATGTAGATGTACAGGGTGGACATCAAGAATTGAATTTCAATGAGCAAGCATCGAGAGTACTGAAACTTTGCATTTTGGAATCTAAATTGTTGAACAGCGACGTCGCAGATGCAGAACATTTATTATTGGCAATCATGAAATTAGGAAAGAACGAAGCAAAGAACTTGCTCGAGATATATGGCGTTACTTATCAGAAGTTGTATGACCAACTTTCACTGAAACCGGATGTTCGCTCTGGTTTAGGCTTTAGCGAGGATGAAGATGAGGAAGATAATGACCTCTCACACAGTAGTATGGGGAGTAATCCATCCTCCCAAACAAAGACTCGTTCCAATCAGAACGACACGCCTGCCCTTGACTCTTTCGGTACGGACATGACAAAGTTGGCAGAAGAAGGGAAATTGGATCCAGTTATTGGTCGAGACAAAGAGATTGAACGCTTGGCTCAAATCTTAACACGGAGAAAAAAGAACAATCCGGTTTTGATTGGTGAGCCTGGTGTTGGTAAATCTGCCATTGTCGAAGGATTGGCACTTCGCATTGTTCAGAAGAAGGTATCACGCATCTTATATGACAAGCGTGTTGTGGCTCTGGATATGGCTGCCGTTGTGGCCGGAACGAAATATCGTGGCCAATTCGAAGAGCGATTACGTGCCATTTTGTCGGAATTGAAAAGAAACAAAGATATTATCCTGTTTATTGACGAGATTCATACGATTATCGGAGCGGGAGCAGCAGCGGGATCAATGGATGCTGCCAATATGTTGAAGCCGTCTTTATCACGTGGAGAGATACAATGTATTGGTGCGACAACGTTAGATGAATATCGCCAGAGTATCGAGAAAGACCGTGCCTTGGAACGTCGTTTCCAAAAGATTATCGTTGATCCGACAACTCCGGAAGAAACGCTCCAGATATTGAAGCAGATAAAGGATAAATATGAGGATCATCACAATGTAATCTATACTGAAGCTGCATTAAAAGCGTGTGTCCGACTGACTGAGCGTTATATTAACGACCGTTATTTCCCCGATAAGGCGATTGATGCGTTGGATGAAGCTGGTTCGCGCGAACACCTAATAAATATTAGTGTTCCAAAAGAAATTGAGAATCAGGAACGGATGATTGAAGAGACTAAAGAATGGAAGAACAATGCAGTGAAGTCACAAAACTTTGAGCTTGCAGCCAACTATCGAGACAAAGAGAAGATGCTTGAATTACAGTTGCACGCTATGCGTGATCAATGGGAACAGAGGATGAAAGAGGAGCGGCAGATTGTGGATGAGGCACAGATTGAAGATGTCGTATCAATGATTTCGGGGGTTCCTGTTCAGCGTATGGCTAAGACGGAGGGTGAAAAGCTTCTCAGCATGAAGGATGAACTGAAGTCAAAGGTAATTGGTCAGGATAAGGCAATTGATGTTTTGGTGAAAGCCATCCAGCGTAACCGACTCGGCTTGAAATCTCCGAACCGTCCTATTGGAACATTCATGTTTGTCGGTCCTACAGGTGTTGGAAAAACATACTTGGCTCAACAATTGGCCTTGCAGATGTTTGGATCCACTGACGCAGTGATTCGGGTCGATATGAGTGAATATATGCAGGATTTCAATGTTTCTCGACTTATCGGAGCGCCTCCAGGATATGTAGGTTTTGAAGAAGGCGGCCAGTTGACTGAGCGTGTACGTAGAAAACCCTACTCTATCGTATTATTGGATGAGATAGAAAAGGCACATCCAAATGTGTTCAACATCCTGTTGCAGGTGTTAGATGAAGGTCGACTCACCGACGGACAAGGACGGACGGTCGATTTCAAGAATACCGTCATCATTATGACCTCGAATGTGGGTAGTCGTGAAGTGAAAGACTTTGGTAAGGGTATTGGTTTTACCAGTAATGCATACAAAAGCCTGGAAGAGAACTCAAAGAGCGTCATCTCAAAAGCCTTACATAAGCGTTTTGCACCGGAATTCCTCAATCGTCTAGATGAGGTAATCAACTTTGAGCAACTGGATTTGGACTCGCTGATTAAGATTATAGACATCGAATTGAAAGGTCTGACACAACGAATCCAGAAGATCGGTTACGAATTTGACATCAACCGTGAGGCAAAGGAATTCTTAGCTAACAAAGGCTATGATGTTGAATACGGAGCCCGACCTTTGAAGCGAGCCATCCAACATTATCTGGAAGATGAGTTATCGGAGTTTATGTTGAGTCATGACCTCAAGGAAGGTGATTCAATCATGGCGACCTTTGATAAGGAAAAAGAGAAGATTATGATTGAGTTAAAGAAGTGATAAATGCTTTTATTAGACAAAATGTCAGATGAATGTTCATCTGGCATTTTTTTTGCCATAACCAAGGCATGAATAAATTAAAAATATAACAATATGCAAAAAGGTAATATTGGGGTTACTACTGAGAATATCTTCCCCGTTATAAAGAAATTCTTATATAGCGATCATGAGATCTTTCTTCGTGAGTTAGTTTCAAATGCCGTTGATGCGACACAAAAGTTGAAAACACTTTCTTCTAAGGGTGATTTCAAGGGCGAACTTGGCGATACAACCATTCATGTCAGTGTGAAAGACAATACGTTGACGGTTTCCGACCGTGGTATTGGCATGACTGCTGAGGAAATAGACAAATACATCAACCAAATCGCTTTTTCCGGAGCTAACGATTTCCTTGAGAAGTACAAGAATGACGCAAATGCCATTATCGGACACTTCGGTTTGGGTTTTTACTCGGCATTCATGGTTTCAAAGAAAGTCGAAATCGTTACAAAGTCGTACCAAGATGGTGCAAAGGCTGTTAAATGGTCGTGTGATGGTTCACCAGCCTATACGATTGAAGAAGTTGACAAGGCAGACCGTGGTACAGATATAATTCTTTACCTTGATGACGACTGCAAGGAGTTTGGTGAAGAGGCTCGCATCAATGAACTGTTGAAGAAATATTGCCGCTTCCTTCCTGTTCCAATCGCTTTTGGAAAGAAAAAGGAATGGAAAGATGGAAAACAGGTCGAGACAGCAGAGGATTTAATCATCAACGACTCCACTCCTATCTGGACTCGCCGTCCGTCAGAACTTAAAGATGAGGATTATAAGAAATTCTATCGTGATCTTTACCCAATGTCCGACGAACCATTGTTCTGGATTCACCTGAATGTGGATTATCCATTCCACCTGACTGGTATTCTTTATTTCCCGAAGGTTCATCGGAACGTAGAATTGCAGAAAAACAAGATTCAACTGTATTGTAATCAAGTATATGTAACCGACAGTGTTGAAGGTATCGTTCCTGATTTCTTGACTTTGCTCCATGGCGTCATTGACTCACCAGATATTCCGTTGAATGTCTCACGTTCTTATCTGCAGAGTGATGCCAACGTGAAGAAGATCTCTACTTACGTTACAAAGAAAGTAGCCGATCGTTTGGATCAAATCTTCAAGAACGACCGTAAGGAATACGAGAAGAAATGGGACGACTTGAAAATCTTTATCAACTATGGTATGCTGACCCTCGACGAGTTCTATACGCGTGCAACGAAATTTGCATTGCTGAAAGATACCGACGACCATTATTACACATTGGATGAATATAAAGAACTTATCAAGTCAGAACAAACCGACAAGAATGGTACATTAGTTTACCTTTACGCACGCGACAAGGACGAGCAGTTTAGCTATATTGACGCAGCTCAGAAGAAAGGTTACAATGTATTGTTGCTGGACGGAGAATTAGATGTTGCGATGGTCAGCATGTTGGAGCGTAAGCTTGAGAAATCACACTTTACCCGTGTTGACAGCGATGTAATCGACCGTCTGATTGTAAAAGAAGACGCGAACAAGAACACCTTGCTCCCTGAACAAATCGGTATGTTGACCACTGTCTTCAATTCACAATTGCCAAAGATGACGAACAATGAGTTTAATGTTCAGACAGAAGCCTTAGGCGAAACGGCAACGCCTGTCATGATTACTCAAAGCGAGTATATGCGTCGTATGAAAGAAATGGCACGTATTCAAGGAGGTATGGGATTCTATGGCGAGATGCCGGATATGTACAATGTCGTACTGAATGCTGATCATAAATTAATCAAGAATGTCTTGACAGATGCTGAGAATGCATGCAAGGATGCATTGAAGCCTATTGAAGAAGAAATTGAGCAGTTGGATCATCGTCATGAAGAATTGCATAAAGCCAAAGACGGAAAGAAGGAAGATGAAGTTCCTCAGGCTGAAAAAGATGAACTTGAAGAGGTTGAAAAGAAATTGACCGCCAAACGAAGTCAAAAAGATGCGGTTATATCTGACTATGCCCAAACTAACAAAGTCGTTCACCAGCTGATCGACTTGGCTTTACTTCAAAACAATCTGTTGAAAGGTGAAGCATTGGATGCATTTGTTAAACGAAGCATTGAACTGATTTAAGCAGTCTTTATTTACGAAATCTGACATAATGGCCGACGGATATGTTCGAATATCCGTCGGTTTTTTTATGAACTTTCTAAAAAAACTTTTAAAAAACTTGATAAAATAAAGTACGTTTTATAATTTTGAAGTAAGAATGTTCACTTTTAAATTATTTGTCTTATGAAAAAGTATTTAGCAGAAATGTTCGGCACCATGGTGCTGGTGTTAATGGGATGTGGTGTAGCAGTTAGTTTGAATTGCTCATCCAATTGCGCAGATGTTGCCAATGCAGGGACAGTAATCGGCACAGCTTTGGCTTTCGGTTTGGCTGTTGTAGCAATGGCTTATACCATTGGTGGTATCTCCGGATGCCATATCAACCCAGCAATTACCTTAGGTGTTTATCTGAACAAGGGTATTTCAGGAAAAGATGCAGGTATGTACATGCTCTTCCAAGTAATCGGTGCATTCATCGGTTCCGCAATTCTTTGGGTATTGACAGCTAATGCAGGTTTGGTAGGAACAGGAGCAAACGATTTGCAGGCAGGGGTTACTCCTCTGGGCGGTCTGTTGGCTGAGATTTTCTTCACCTGTGTATTTGTATTGGTTGTTTTGGGAGCTACATCAAAGACAAACGGTGCTACCAACAACTTCGCTGGTTTGGCAATCGGTTTGAGTTTGGTATTGGTTCACTTGGCATGTATCCGTTACACTGGTACTTCTGTGAATCCGGCTCGTTCTATCGCTCCTGCTATCTTCCAGGGTGGTACTGCTTTGACTAACCTTTGGATCTTTATTGTTGGTCCGTTCGTTGGTGCTGTCCTTTCAGCAATTATCTGGAAATGCATCCAGCCTGTTGAAGAGAAGTAATAAGTAAGATTTTCTTTAGATTTACTCTAGAGGGTATGTCTTTCGGCATACCCTCTTCTTTTTATTTTATCTTCGGATAAGCAGTAAATATTTTCTTTCTCCATCTGATTTGCTTATCTTTGTTCCAAAATAAGACAGATACAACGTATGAATGTAGATCTAGCAAGCATTTTGAACAAAACGGTAAACGAATTGTCGGAAAACAAATCGTTTGTACGCTTATTCCATCACCATAAAGATGGCAATCCCCTTCCCTCAGGTGAAACACTTCATGAGATTATTGAACTATGTCGTGCGGTGCTCTTCCCAGGATTCTTCGGACATTCTTCAGTGAGCAGCCGTACCGTCAACTATCATATCGGGGTGAACATCGAACGTTTGTTCGATTTACTGACGACACAGATCCTCGCAGGGCTTTGTTTTGGCAGCGATGATGAATGTACGTCATGTACTGATAAACAACGACATGAGGCATCCGCTTTGGCAGCAGCATTTATTGAATCTTTGCCCGAGATTCGTGCTATCTTGGCTACAGATGTGGAAGCTGCTTTTAATGGTGACCCGGCTGCTAAATCGTATGGTGAAGTCATCAGTTGTTACCCTGCCATTCGCGCTATCTCAAATTATCGTATCGCGCATAGACTTTTGGAACTGGGAGTACCTCTCATACCACGCATCATTACTGAGATGGCTCATAGCGAGACTGGTATCGATATCCATCCAGGAGCCCAGATCGGCTCTTATTTCACCATCGATCACGGAACAGGCGTAGTAATAGGAGAAACTAGTATTATTGGTGATTATGTAAAACTGTATCAAGGTGTTACGCTCGGAGCCAGAAGTTTTCCTTTAGACGAAGACGGTCTTCCCATTAAAGGTATTCCACGGCATCCAATCTTGGAGGATCATGTGATTATTTACTCTAATGCAACCATACTTGGTCGAATCACCATCGGTCATCATGCGACAGTAGGTGGCAATATCTGGGTGACCGAAGATGTGCCGGCCGGAACTCGTATCGTTCAAACTAAAGCAAAGAAATGAAAAAGATTATGTTTACCAACGAATTAGCCGAATCCTTACTTAATTGGATTCATCAAATCTTACTATGGATGGGGTGTTCGGAAGGTCTTGCCGACAAGCTAGATGGCTTGATCTTTCTGGTTCTGATCGTTATTTTGGCTTTTTTCATCTCCCGACTCTTTTATCAGATATCGCTGCATTTCATCAAACGTGTGCTGAAAGTAAAGAGATACCCCCTATTGGAGACGCTTGTCAGGGAGAACGCATTGAAGCGTGTAGCATACGTGTTACCACCAATCATGATTTCTGCCTTGTTGCAAGTGGTGTTCGACCAGAAGTCAAACTGGTATGCCTTTACTTCTAAGATAACGTGGCTATACTTCTTTGTCGCTTTGCTGATCGCTTTCAACGTTATTATCAAGGCTGTTGGCGATACCGCCATGGAGCGGCAGAAGCAATCGGGCAAAGGGAAACCCATCCGTGGACTGATACAAGTCGTACAAGTCATTGTCTCTTGTATGATCGTGATTTCGATTGTGGCCATCCTGATTAATAAGTCTCCGATAGCCATCTACGCCGGCTTGGGTGGATTTGCTGCTGTGTTGATGCTGATTTTTAAAGATTCTATCCTCGGATTGGTGGCCGGCGTTCAACTATCCCAGAACGAAATGGTACACATTGGTGACTGGGTTGTAGTTCCAAGTGCTAATGCCGATGGTATCGTTACCGATATCACACTGAACACGGTGAAAATTCAGAACTGGGACAAGAGTATCGTTACTTTACCGCCATATAACCTAATATCCAGTTCGTTCAAGAATTGGCAAGGTATGCAGGCATCCGACGGACGGCGGATTATCAAGGATATCTATTTGGAGTTGAATACCATCAAACCTTGCACGCCAGATTTCCTTGAACGAATGAAAAAGTTTGATCCCGACTTAAAACAGTTTATCGAAATCAAGCAGAAACAGGCCAAGGAAGGTACAATTGTCAACACCGAGAATCCTGCTGGCATTGTCAATGGTACGATAGAGACAAATGCCGGGTTGCTGCGCGCATACATGGAGATTTATTTACGACGCCATCCGATGATCAATCAGAATATGACCTTGATGGTCAGGACATTGGCACCCACTCCGAACGGTATTCCGCTGCAGTTGTACTGTTTCTCGAAAAACAAGAAATGGGAAAGCTACGAATCCATCTCCGCCGAACTGGTTGAACACTTTGTAGCCGCCATGCCTTATTTTGATATTCATCCATTTCAGGCCATATTTGCAGCAACAGAAAACAAATAAGAAACTTACATTCGATGTGTAAATTTTATCTGAAAAAAAACTAGAAAAGGTTTGCACATTTGGAAAAGTGAGTTTATCTTTGCACCGCATTTGTGATTAAGCACATGCTTAAATGACCGAAAGGAAGTTTGGGTGAGTGGCTGAAACCAGCAGTTTGCTAAACTGCCGTACGGGTAACCGTACCGGGGGTTCGAATCCCCCAGCTTCCGCGAGGAAGTTTTACGGCGCATTCGTCTAGGGGTCTAGGACGCGGCCCTCTCACGGCTGAAACCCGGGTTCGAATCCCGGTTGCGCTACGAAAAGGAAGTGAATCAATCACTTCCTTTTTTTCTTTTTCTCTGGATAATTGGAATACTCTGAATGTACCGCTCTTTAAAACTGAGTTTTTGGATAAGAAAACTCGACAATTAAGCATGAAATCTCAATAAATGAGGATGAAAAACTCGACAAACGATTAAATAAACACGATGGATGAACAGTTTTTTTCATCTATCCTTCTTCTGCTGTTGTTTTAAACAAGCATCATGCTTATTTTCTTCATCCCCTACGCATCTTTGATGGGGTCATGCCAAAATGTTCTTTCACATATTTGCCGAAGAAGGATGGATTGGGGAACCCCAACCGATCACAGATTTCCTTGATACTGAGGTCGGTCTGCTGCAAATAATAACGGATATCTTCCATTACATGCTCACGTATCCATTCATTGGCTGTCTTACCCGTACTTTGTTTGCATATCGCCGACAAATATTTGGGTGATATGCACAATTGGTCGGCATAATATGCTACCGTCTGATGCTTCGCGGTGTTGTTGCTCAACAAGTTCATGAACTGCTGAAAGAGTTGGTTCGACGATCTCCTACCCTCATTGACAGGTAAATTAACCAACATCTTTGTTTCAAGTAAACCACAGAACGCTAATATGCCTGCACGCAGTAATGATTGTGTCACCTCCGACTTGTTGGCATATTCTATTCTGGAATGAATACACAAGTTGATCATATTGTAAAAAAGAAGCAAGAAATCGACTTCTTCTTTTTCAAGCGAACTCACCCAAACCTTTTTGATATAGAGTTGGGTCCACACATTCATCTTTTCACGTAAAAAATGCTGCAGTTTCGAATTGCTGATAAAAATAGACTTAAAATCAAAGTCAGGACTTAGCATGAAATCAGAAAAAACGACCTGTGAAGGACACACCAGGATTTGGTTCTCCTTGAACAACGTAGGAACACCATTAATGTTTACTTGTGCCTTCCCTTTGCGACAAAAAGCAATCAGATTCATCTGTAATTTCGTCACGCTTGGCTCAGCAAGCATGCGTACATTATCGATCATGATAATGTCTTCATCAGAATAGTTCACTTTTACATCGGCTTCTACCGGATGATTGATCAATGCTATTTTGGCTAAATCAGCTGTGTTTTGTTCCATATATCCTATTTTTTGATTTTCAATTGTAAAAATGGGGATAGTTTTCAGAAAAATGGTGGTATATTTTGACTTTTATTTGTTCTTTTTGGTGGATTTTGTCAAAATAGGACAAAATGAATGAAAAATAAAGCATGATAGAATCCTGAAAAATGTCCAATTTCGCATTCAAAATCGAATAATTAAGGATAATATGACAAAAGCCAATTGGAAATGGGCACTGTTAGCCACGGTTATCGTGCTAAGCAGTTGCGGAAAGAGCGGGAAACAGCAAGCAAAAGCCCCCATCCGTGTAAAAGTAGAGACAGTTCGTAGCATGGATGCACGTGAAGGACAGTCGTATGTAGGAATGGTTGAAGAACGTGAAGCAACCTCCGTCAGTTTTACCTCAATGGGTACGGTTCGCCGTGTGTATGTGAGCGAAGGACAAGTCGTTCAACGTGGACAACTCCTTGCCGAGATGGATGACACGCAAGCAAAAAACATGCTCACCAGCGCCGAAGCCATGATGAATCAGGCTAATGATGCCTATCAACGTTATGGCATGCTACACGAAAATGGCTCACTGCCCGAAGTAAAATGGGTTGAGATTGAAAGTAAGGTGGCACAGGCAAAATCACAATTGGCTATGGCTCAGAAAAACATAAACGATTGTCGGCTGACAGCTCCTGTCAGCGGGGTGATCGGACGAAAAATGATCAGTGCAGGTGAAACGGCAGTCCCCTCACAAGCTGTTGTCACCATTCTCGACATCAACACTGTCAAGGTAAAGGTTTCTATGCCAGAGAATGAAATGGGATCCATCCACGAGAATACACCGTCCATTATTCAGGTAGAGGCTGCCAACAAGGAGTTGATTGGCGGGCGGATAGAGAAAGGTGTCCAAGCTGACCCTCTCACTCATACCTACGATATCCGTATTCATGTGGAGAATAAGGAGCGTTCCCTATTGCCTGGAATGGTGGCAAATGTGACTTTTCAAGGAAAAGAGCATGGAGCGAGTCCACTGACGCTACCAGTTACCAGTGTCCAACGCATGACAGATGGCTCATTATTCGTGTGGACAGTCGACAAAGCGAAGGCTGCACACCGTACAACCATACAAGTTGGTACCACTATCGGCAACCGTATCACGGTGCGGAGTGGACTGGAGCCTGACCAACAAGTAGTCGTTGAAGGGTATCAGAAATTAAGTGAAGGAACAAACGTAATCTATTAAGGATGGAAAAGCAAAGTATGAAATGGCTGAGATGGCCATTGGAGCATTATTCAATCTCATTACTCATCATCAGTATCCTTTTTCTGCTGGGCATATACGGTATGTATGTTATGCCAAAGGATGAGTTCCCCGCCTTTACCATCCGACAGGGTGTCGTCGTGGCAGTTTATCCGGGCGCAACAACCGAAGAAGTGGAGGAACAAGTGGCTCGCCCACTTGAACGGTACCTCTTTACTTATGGAGAGGTGAACCGTGCCAAAACAACCACAACCTCACAAAACGGAATGTGCATCGTCATGGTGAAGTTAAACGATGATGTAAACAATAAGGATGAGGTATGGAGTAAGATAAAACATGGACTGGCACTCTTCAAACAAAGTCTGCCATCCGGTGTACTGGCCGTCGTGGCTAATGATGATTTTGGCAATACCTCAGCCTTGCTGATTGCCATCGACAGCAATCAACGCAGTTACCGTGAGTTACAGGATTATAGTGACCAACTGAGCGACCGACTGCGCCGGATCCCTTCCGTAGCAAACGTTCGATTATATGGGGAAAAGAAAGAACAAATCAGCCTATATGTCGACCGTAAACGATTGCAAGCATACGGTATCGGACAGCAAATGCTGTTCAGCCGTTTGCAGGTGCAAGGCCTTACTACCATGAGCGGAAGCATCAGTGATGATGACCAACAGGTTCCGATCCATGTAGAACCGATGGGCAACAGTGAGGAGGAAATTGCCAATATGATTATCTTCAGTGATCCCGCTACAGGAAAAGTAGCACGGGTAAGAGATGTGGCACGCGTAGTTCGCGAATACGACAGTTCCAAGAGTTATATCGAACAGGATGGTCATCCCTGTGTCCTTCTGTCGCTGGAGATGACGCCAGGCAACAATATTGTACAGTATGGTAAAGAGGTCGATGAGGTATTGAACGATTTTAGGCTGAACGAGATGCCCGAAGATGTGAACATCACTCGAATAGCCGACCAACCTAAGGTGGTGGGCATGAGTATTAGTGACTTCCTTCGTGATCTGCTCATCTCAATGGTTATCATTATCCTTGTCATGATGGTGCTGTTTCCTCTTCGTTCGGCAATCGTCGCTGCCATTACCATTCCGCTCAGCACGTTTATCTCCGTTTCCATCATGTTCTTTGCCGGAATAGAACTGAATATCGTCACTCTTGCCGCTTTGATCGTTGTATTGGGTATGGTGGTCGACAATTCTATTGTTGTCATCGATGGTTATCTGGAATATTTGGGGAAAGGCTATGAGCCAAAACAAGCGGCCATAGCTTCGGCGCAACAATATTTCATGCCGATGATGCTGGCAACACTCTGCATCAGCGTCATCTTCTTCCCCTTGTTGCTGACGATGAAAGGTGCTTTCAACGATGCGATGGAAGATTTTCCTTGGACAATGGCCATCAACCTTATGGTATCGCTACTCTTGGCTGTTACAGTGATCCCGTTCTTGGAAGTACTGATCATCAAACCTGGCAAAGTGAGTACCGGTGGAAACGCAATCACCAATTGGGTACAATCAACTTACAATAAGGTACTGGATTTTACCTTCGCTCATCCGTGGAAAACAATCATTGGTGGAATCGCTATCGTACTCCTCTCCTGCCTGATTGCTCCTTTCTTGAAAATACGACTGTTCCCCTATGCTGATCGTGATCAATTTGCGGTCGAGATCTTCCTTCCCGAAGGCAAAGGACTACACGACACACGGATTATTGCCGATTCTCTTCGCAATGTGATGCAGGACGACAAGGATGTGAAGTGCATTACCAGCTTTATAGGCTGCTCATCACCTAGATTCATGACCTGTTATGCACCGCAAATGGCCGGGAACAACTATGCACAGTTCATTGTAAATACGACATCCCAAAAGGCTACACTTGAGTTGCTGGCTAAATATCAGACTGCATGGAGTGAATACTTTCCCGAAGCATACGTACGATTTAAGCGACTCGACTACCTTGAAGTCCCAGAACTGGAATATCGCTTTTATGGAGAGAATATTGATTCGCTGCACACTGCAGCTAATCGACTCATGGAACAAATGCGTGAGATGCCTGAACTGGAATGGGTACATACCGATTTCTTCGAGCCCTCACCTATTGTCAGCGTACAGTTAGACCCTGTAGTATCCGCACAATTAGGCATTACCCGTGCCACCGCTGAGTTAACTCTCAGTTCATCCACCAATGATTTGCGCGTTGGACAAATATGGGAAGGTGATTATGAGGTCCCCATCATTGTAAAGGATGATGACGATATGACATTCTCTGACATTGCCGACTTGGGTATTCCAACCCCAATGAGCATGATTTCTTCGAGCATCAATCGTTCGAACAGCACAATACCACTACGGCAAATTGCAAAAGTACAGCCGAAATGGAGTGAAAGTAGAATCATGCACCGTGGAGGCGAACGATGTATCACGGTGACGGCTCAGTTTGCAAACGGTGTTTATGCCGCACCGGTAGAAAAACGAATCGCCAAGATCATGCAAGATAAAATTGAACTGCCTCAAGGTGTACGCAGCGAGGTGGGCGGAGAAATAGAATATAACGCCGAGTCATTACCACAAATCTTCGGAGGTGTGGCAATTGCCGTAGTCATTATTTTCTTCTTCCTGCTGTTCAACTTCAAGAAATATGGTATTACCACGGTATGTATCTCTGCTCTTGGACTGATGTTGCCGGGAGCCTTGATTGGTTTAGCCTTGATGAACAGGATGTTAGGACTAACTTCTGTCATGGGCGCCATTACTTTGATGGGTATGATTATGCGTAATGAGATCCTGATCTTTGAGCATGCGAATGAATTGATGAAGGCGTATGTTCAAGCACACCCCTTACCGAGGAAGATACACAAAGAAGAACGCAAGAAATATTTTGAACAGTATAATGTTGCAGTGAAAGACGCTGCATACCAAGCCGGAAAACGGCGGATGGTGCCCATCTTCTTGACAACGGCTACCACAGCAGTCGGCGTCGTACCGATGATCATTGCCGGTTCATCCTTCTGGATGCCTGTCGGCGTAACTATTTTTGCTGTTGGTATCGGTTCTTTGATCATGGTAGTAACTGTTTTACCTGTAGTTTATTGGAAAGTTAATTTAAAGAAATGATATAACGATGAAAAGAATAATCTCTTTCGCATTGATACTTTGTGGCATCGTATCAGCTTCAGCCCAACAACAGTCATATTCATTAGAACAAATACTGGAAGCTGCGCGCCGGAACAACGTTACTGTTCGGAATGCTCGTAGAGATGTGGATGCTGCTCGTCAAACACGCAAGGAAGCACTTACAAAGTACTTCCCTAACATTAGTGGTACGGGACTTTGGTTCAACGCTAACCGAGGAATGGCAAAGATGAACATGAATCCATCTGAAATGATTCCCACCGAATTGGGTGCAGCCCTGGCACAATCCCTTCCTCCAGAGGCGTTAATGGCACTCGCCAATCCAATAAGTATCTCCATGATGAAGAACGGAACAATTGCCGGAGTTACAGCGATGCAGCCAATCTTTGCCGGCGGACAAATTGTGAATGGCAATAAACTGGCAAAGGTGGGCGAAGAAGTCAGCCAACTTCAGTTACAACTCTCCGAAAACGAGGTAGAAAGGAATGCAGAACAATATTTTTGGCAATTTGTATCTTTACAGGAGAAGATGAAAACGGTACAGGCTGTTGACGACTTACTGAAAGATATTCGTAAAAATGTTGAGGTAGCCGTAAAGGCAGGAGTTACCATGAGGAATGATCTTTTGCAAGTACAACTCCGACAAAATGATATCGAAAGTCAAAAGGTGAAACTACAGCATGGTATCAGCATTGTTAGGATGTTGATGGCACAATACTGTGGATTACAAGATACCACCTTTGTACTATCCTATGACGATGTTGCATCATCACCGGTTCATCTTCGCAAAGATCATCAACAGGCTTTGTTAGGTACATCTGAATACCAACTGCTGAACAAACAGGTAGAAGCAACAAACCTTCAATATAAGATGGAAATTGGAAAGAATTTACCTTCCTTGGCTGTTGGTGCCGGGTATAACTATCACAATATCCTCGACAACGACCATACTTTCGGAATGGTATTTGCCTCTGTCAGCGTGCCGATCAGCGATTGGTGGGGTGGCTCACATGCGATAAAACACAAGAAATTGGAGAAGCTGAAGGCGGCAGATCAACTGGAGAATGATGCTGAGATGTTGAAAATTCGTATGATGAAAGCCTGGCACGATGTGGAAGAAGCATACCAACAATTGGAAATTGCGGGACAAAGCATCGAACAATCGGAAGAAAATCTCCGCTTGAATCGTGAATACTATCAGGCAGGTACAACCACGATGTCTGATCTCTTGGAGGCACAGTTACTATACCAGCAAGCAAAGGACCGACGAACGGATGCTTTTGCAGACTATCAGAATAAAATACTTGAGTACCGTCATTCTACCGGAGAATAAAGACGAACGTACTCTTGACTCCTAGTAAAAAATATCGGATGATGACTTTTGGGTATGTCATCATCCGATACTGTTTTAAAACACGCTTATGCTTGCTATTTTAACATCATATTCCCATTGTTGTCGACCAAGATGCCTCGTCCAATCAAGAGATTGATGGCTTTCATAACTTGCATATCTACATTTGCACCTCTACGAGCAAAGCCCAGAAGTTGAGAAGCCATCTTCTTCAAGTCGTCAAGAGGAATGGAAATCTGCTGTTCTACTACAAAATGAACAGCATTCATCACCTCAAGAATTGGAATATCCAAAATATCTCGCTTTGAATCAACTCGATAATATGGATAATCAATGGAAGCCTCCTTCGATTCCCAATAGATACGCGTCTCGGATGTGGACAACTGATCCATATAAAAACAAATCAATTGCGAATCAATGAATTGCTGAAGACGTGGAGTGACCCTTGGAATTTGCCATTGCGATGCAATACGCTTATATAATAAAGTGTTTGTCATTGGCTGTTCAACCGACAGAATCTCACGCAACTGCTTACGGACTCTCTCTGCACTAGCTTCCATTTTCTCAATACCTGTTGTCTTCTGTACATTGAGTTTAGCAAATACATACGGTTTTTCCCGTTCGTTCTTAAACTCTACCACAGGCTCATCAGCCACATTGAATGCCTTTGCCTTGTAGGTAGGTGTTGGTTCGACTGTTTGTTTCTCTTCTTTTGCTTTCTGTAGGTCGTCCAATTTCTTTACGATTCTTTCCAGAACTTTTTCTTTATTCTCGAACCAATCGACCGACCAGATGCGCATGATGTGCCAATGCAGCATATTCAGAACATTCGGCTGACAGATTTCCCGGTCTCGGGTTGTTTTGGTTTCATAATAGTTCTTGCCATCGCAAAGGATACCGAGAAGATAGGTGTCGGGGTGCTTTGGATTCAGGACAGCTAAATCAATCTTAAAGTTCGATCTACCCACAAATGTGTCAACGGTATAGCCTTTCTCTTTCAAGTCTTGTGCAATAACATTCACCATTTCACTTTGTGTCGTCCGATTCGACTGATTGATGGAGATTGCCGAAGTACCACGCTCCGCAAACTCAAGGAATTTCTTCAAGCCTTCAACACCTTTTGCCTTTGAACGGCGTAAATCAATTTGTTCCGGACGAAGTGTCGAGAAGATGATCATCTCATAACGAGCACGAGATACGGCTACATTCAACCGTCGCTCACCACCTTGATTGTTCAATGGACCAAAGTTCATCGAGACATTCCCACTCTTATCCGGTCCATAACCTACCGAGAAGAGGATCACATCGCGCTCATCGCCTTGTACATTTTCAAGGTTCTTAATAAAGATTGGCTCTTCTGCATCGTATGCTTTCGCCTCTAGATCCGGTGATTTAGCCAGTTCCTCAGTCAATATATCTTCTATCAGATTTTGTTGAACGATACTGAACGATACAATACCGATGCTTCGCTTCGACAATTCTTCATCTTTCAATCGACGGATGACTTCTTTCACGATGGCCTCTGCCTCGGCACGGTTACTACGGGTATGTCCCTTGTCGTAACTACCATTCACTTTGACCAATTGAACCTTCGAAACACGGTCATCCACTGAAGGGAAGGTATAAAGTTTCCCATCATAGTACTGTGCGTTGCTGAAAGCTATCAGACTTTCATGCTTACTTCGGTAATGCCATGTCAGATAGCGGGAAGGCATCGATAACGAAATACAATCATCGAGGATACTTTCCATGTCATCGATATCAGCTTCTTCCTCATCGACTTGTGTTGTCGAGAAGAAACTAGTCGGTGGCATCTGTTTAGGGTCACCTACGACGACAAGTGCCTTACCTCGTGCAATGGCACCAACAGCCTCGCTCGTCGGCATCTGAGAAGCTTCGTCGAAGATGACAATATCGAATTTATCGGTATTCAAGTCAATATACTGAGCAACCGAAATCGGACTCATGAGCATACAAGGACAAAGCTTTGGCAATAAATTTGGTATCTGGTCGATAATCCTACGGATGGAAGTACCTCGTCCGCCATTGGCAATATTTCGTTTTAGAATACCTAGTTCTGAACTATTCGATGCTTCCATCAACATATTTGGAATGCGAGCCGCTAATTTACTATACAAAGCTTTCTTCGTAATTTCTTGGAAATCGGCTGTTAACTGGCGGTACTTCTCAATGACTGATTCAAATAACAAGCCATTGAACAGTTGCAAGGATGGATCAGCATTCACGATACGGACGGCCATCTGATGGCTGATACCCTTGAATAAAGCATCCGCAGCTTCCTTGCCCGACTTATGTTGTTCTTGAATATAGTCGACAGCACCCTTCAGTTGCTCTGCGTTGAGGTCACGTTCCCGATAGCACCATTGATACCAATCCTTCATGAGATGTAGATTATCGATCCATTGGTCAATCAGTTGTGGTATGCGAGTGCCAATTCTTTCTTTCGGTAACTCCATATCGCACAATGGCTGCAATTCTTGTTCAGTCTTTTCAAGCTCAGCAAACAATTCGTTCAGTTGATTCAAGGTAGATCCATTTGCTTCTTTGAAGAGATTCCAATCATTCCCTAATTGGCGTGAAAAACCTGAAAGCACTTCGATAATTGGCAATCCGGCTTCATTCGCATGATTGCGCAGCTGGGCATAAATCTTTGGAGCATCTTCCAATGTGGACAATATACTATCCCATTTCTCCTTTCCTTCTCTGCCAAGCAAACCGAACTTCTCAGCCCATTCACCGGAGTGTTCTGCAACGATCTTATTGCTTTGCTGATAACGAGCCAAATCTTCTAATAAGCCAGGTACAGTTTCCGACTTTAACGTTGGGTTGAACACCTTCAGTTTGTTGACAAACGAGCGTTTAGCAAAGAATTTCGGTAAGAACCATTTCGTCTGGATTGTCTTCCATTGGAATTGTAGTGCCTGGGCATCCTGTTTCAGCACATCTTCCGAAAAATCTTTCAGTAAACGTTCTTTTATCTCGTCCTTCCGCTTACCATTCTGAACGGCATCTTTCCATTCCTCCAGCAATTCATTATTGGCTGACAAATCTAGCACGGCCTTATTTAGCACAGGAATATGTGCCAACAGATCGCTCAGCACACGCATTCTGTTCAATCCATCCGCCGTGTCAGGAAGTCCTAAGGCCAGTTGGTTAGTAAAGAACGGCTTCTGCTGAATCAGCTGGATGAAGATACGTTTATACCGGTCTAATTTTTCTTTTATTGTATCAGTAGCATCCAAAGTCTTTGGTTTGAGATGACGTAGTGGATGTTCCTGCGGATGTCCGGTAATCTTCATCACCGTATCCAAGTCGGTTATCGTTTCCCGTATCTTCGTCAGCCGGTCCTTGTTCGTATTTGCAACAACATCCTCCGATACCTGTATTTCATCACCTGTCACCGACAAGTAATTGGTAATGCAATCGTAGAGCGAAAGCCCTGACGAATGAGGACGGTGCAATGCCTCCATGTACCCAATTAACGATTGTCGACGTTCGAACAGTTCCTTCGATAGTTTGTCAAACTCTTTCGGTGACTTGATGTGAACCACGTCAATCGCTTGCTGTAATTGCGACAAGAAATGAGACTTAGTTGCCTTGTTCGAATGCATCTCCAAACAGAAAGGATCCAACCCGATCTTTGCCAATCGTTTCTGTACTACCGACAATGCTGCCATCTTCTCCGCTACGAACAATACTCGCTTCCCTTTGTATAAAGCATTGGCAATCATGTTCGTAATGGTTTGCGATTTTCCGGTTCCTGGAGGCCCATGAAGGATAAAACTCTTTCCTTGTCCCGACTCAATGACCGACTCCATCTGCGATGAATCCACATCCAATGGTATGGCAAAGTTGGCTGGCTCAACCTCTTTATCAATTTGTCGGGCATCCACTTCTTTATCATCATCCTTCCATTGAACACGTCCATCTATCAGACTCTTGATGACGGGATTTTCTTTCAGCTTATCTGCATTCGTATGGATATCATTCCACATTACGAACTTATTAAATGAAAAGATGCCCAACATGGCTTCATCCAAAACATCCCATCCTTTCATTTCTCGGACACTGTTTCTAACAATTGCGAGAATTTGTTTTACATCCACACCACTTTCATCTTTCGGCAACGGATTCAAACCGGAGAGGTTCAATCCAAACTCTTGTTTTAATAGTTCGACCAACGTTGTGTTCAAGATCGTATCTTCATCTCGCATGCGTATCACATAGCCTTTGGCTCCACCTTTTCGAATAATATCGACCGGCAACAAGAGGATTGGTGCGAACCGTTGCTTGATACTTCGTGCCGTTTCGTACCATTTCAATAAGCCGACAGCTACAAAGAGTGAATTAGCACCGTTCTCCTCCATGGCAGTACGTGATGTACGATAGATGAATTTCAGTGTGTTCTGAAGTTCGGTGTCGGTAAGATAAGAATAGAGTTTTTTATTTTTGATTTCATTTGTAATCAATTCCTCCATCGACGTTTTCCATTTTGACGAGTCATAAATGCCCGATTCTTCTGGATCTAGTTTGTTTTTCGACGGTGATGGCAGTATTTGATAGGTCTCTCCTTCCTGCAAAAGATCTTCCAGATGATCGATATCAAATGAAATGAACGGAATGACACGTTTCCCGATACGGATATTGATGAGGTTATTACGTAACGAGAAATCGAGCAATTTGCGTTCCCACAGGATTTGTTTCGTTATCTTCCCTTTGGGTTCATCTGTTTTGATATCATAACGATTCAGGTGCATCACTTCTTCGGTCGCATTTGAATGTTTCACGCCCTCCGTCTTCACGCTCCATTTACCATTTTCCTCAACCCTTTGTGGAATCGGACGAATATTATTTAGCCGACAGCGGAAGACATCGATGAAGAAGATGAAGTTCTTTTCATCTTTCAAGTGTTTTTCGGCCATAAAGACCGCATCGTCGAACGACAGATCCTGCGATGAAGTCAACGCCGTTGCTTCCACCAACACTAAGTCGTTGATACCATCGGCAGCTCCTTTTAGGAGGAATGAGGCATCATCGCCCACTGTTTGTGAATAGATATCCGGAGTGAGCCATGCTCCCACGAACATATGTCCCTTGATGAGGATGAGCAAAGGATGTATTCCAATGGCTTCAAGGCAAGAAGCATAGAGTAAAGAGAGGTCGACACACGTTCCCACCTTTTCGTTCAACACCTTGTCGACGAGGCGTACACGTTGCCCTGTTTTTTCGAAACTGGCGGGAGGAGTAACGTACACGATAGATTCCGATCGAAGTGCCTCGTAGATGGCAGCAACTTGCATACGCACACGGTTAGGATCCTGAGTCTGATATTCATCCATAGCACTATCTCCCGTCCATTTCTCCATAAATTTCGAGGCATTGACACTAATGCGTGATAGTATTGGATGATTTGGCGTTACAAAACTGGCCAACAGTTCGGGTACTACGGAAGCTCCCGGCCATTGGTCGAATGTCATAAGCGAAATGGGGTATTCCTTCCGCATGGCTTCCTCGCCATCGATACATAGGGTCAGGTAAAAGAACGTATCTACACGCTCGGTCAACTCTACAAGTTTAGTAACATCCGGTGCGATCTTGATATCTTTTACCTCCAAACGTTGCCGCTTCGGTATGGCATCAATCAATACCTCTGAAGTCTGTATTAATTCGCCATCGACAATCAGTTGCACATGATTCCAATCCTCATCATCGTTGTTTTGAAGTTCGAAGGAATCACATGATTCATAACCATTGTGAAACATGGCATAGTTCAAGCATGGTAAATAGTCTAAATGAACCAGGCCATTATATTTTCCGTTGAATGTAAAATCTCCTTCCATTCTCTTCACTTTTAATTCTGTATGAAATTACCTGTATATAACTGATAATATTTTCCTTTTTGTTGTATTAATTCTTCATGTGTACCCCGTTCAATGATTCTTCCTCTTTCGAGGACCATGATGCAATCGGCATTTCGAACCGTTGATAAGCGATGTGCAATGACAAAGGTTGTACGTCCTTTCATGAGCGAGTCCATACCTTGCTGTACCAATCTTTCAGTACGTGTATCAATGGATGAGGTTGCCTCGTCAAGAATCAGTACCGGAGGATCAGCAACGGCTGCCCTGGCAATCGACAGCAACTGCCGTTCTCCTTGACTCAGGTTTGATCCGTCGCCCGAAAGTTTTGTTTGATAACCGTCTTGCAGACGTCGGATAAAGCTGTCGACATATACTAGTTTTGCTGCCTCGACACACTCCTCATCGGTCGCATCCAGTCGTCCGTAACGGATATTCTCCATCACCGTACCCGTGAAGAGGTGTGTTTCCTGTAAAACGATGCCCAGACTTCGCCGCAAATCTGCTTTCTTAATGTAGTTGATGTTAACCCCATCGTATTGCACCTTGCCGTCTTGGATATCATAGAAGCGGTTTATTAGATTTGTAATCGTTGTCTTACCGGCACCGGTACCACCCACAAATGCAATCTTTTGGTTGGGCTTAGCATCAATCATGATATCGAAGAGCACTTGCTTATCGGGATTATAAGAAAAATCGACATCATTAAAGACAACCGCTCCCTCGACAGGTGTATATAGGTATTTTCCGTTAAGCATCAGACGTTTCCATGCCCACTTCCCTGTGCGCTCGTTGGTTGGGTACAAGGAACCATCCTCACTTTCTTTGGCATTAACGAAAGTCACCATGCCCTTATCAACCTCAGGTTTTTCATCCAGTAAGTCGAACACTCTTTCTGATCCAGCAATCGCCATAATGATGCTGTTTATTTGATTGCTGACTTGTGCGATAGGGCGTGAGAAACTCTTATTGAGTGAAAGAAAGGCCACCAGCGTACCGATAGACAAGTCGATCATTCCCGACAGTGACATCAGTGATCCCAATACAGCTATCAACACATAGCCAAAGTTCGAGAGATTACCATTCACTGGCATGACAATATTGGCTACCCGATTGGCGTTATATGCATTCTCGCGGAGGGAATCATTCAGTTTTTCAAAGTCGGCAATGCTCTCGTCCTCATGACAAAACACCTTCACGACCTTCTGTCCAGTCATCATCTCTTCAATAAATCCATTCATAGCACCAAGGCTCTTCTGCTGAGCAGAGAAATAAGAAGCCGATCGTTTTCCCAAACTCGTAGTCGTGTAAGCCATGATAACAGACATGACGATGGAGATGATTGTGAGAGGGATGCTCAGCACAACCATGCTGACGAAAGTAACCACAAGGCTGATGACCGAACTGAATACTTGCGGTAAACTTGAACCAATCATCTGTCGGAGGGTGTCGATGTCGTTGGTATAGACCGACATGATATCACCGTGTGCATGTGTATCGAAGTACTTGATGGGAAGTGATTCCATGTGCGAGAAGACATCGATTCGCATGCGCTTCAACGAACCTTGGCTGACATTAATCATCAAACGGTTATAAGTATAAGAGCAGATGATACCCAAGACCAGTACCACTGCCAGGATGAACAAAGCCTTAGCCAGTGGGTAGAAATCGGGTACCGCGCTCTGCGTCATTGGTAAGATATACTTATCTATCAGTTCTTTGGTGAATAACGTAGAAACTACCGAGGTGACGGATGAAATAAGAATGCAGATTGCCACGATGAGGCAAACCATCTTATAATGTTTGAAGATATACTGATAGACACGTTTTACCGCTCCTTTCCGTAGTTTAACATTAGGTCGCGCTACATGTCCATGTCTTCCTGTTGGTATATTTGTTTTCATGCCTCTGCTCCTCCTTCCTTCGATTCATCAAAGTCTCCATCGTTTTCCATCTGCATGCGATAAATATCTTGATAGATTTGATTTGTACGCAACAAATTGTCGTGTGTGTCAAAGCCGCTTATCTGTCCATGGTCGAGAACCAATATTCGGTCAGCGTTTTGCATGCTGAGTATTCGCTGTGAAATAATCAACTTTGTCGTATCAGGTATGGCAGAAGCAAATGCTGTTCTGATCTTTGCATCTGTTGCCGTATCTACAGCACTGGTAGAGTCGTCAAGGATCAATATTTTAGGATTTTTCAGCAAGGCACGTGCTAGGCAAAGTCGTTGTTTCTGTCCTCCTGACACGTTCGTACCACCCTGTTCGATGTGCGTATGATATCCTTGCGGGAATTGTTCAATAAACTCATCGGCACAAGCAATGCGGCATGCTTCACGGCATTCTTCCTCTGTCGCATCTTCCTTGCCCCAACGAAGGTTTTCTAGAATTGTTCCTGAAAAAAGAATATTCTTCTGCAATACTACTGAAACACTATTTCTCAAAGTCTCGAGGTCGTATTCACGCACATCCCTACCTCCTACACGTAGCACACCACTTTTTACATCGTACAACCGACTGATAAGATTAACCAAACTTGATTTTCCTGATCCGGTACCACCGATAATACCAATGGTTTCGCCCGATTGGATATGAAGGGTAATATCGTTCAACGCATTTTCACCGGTACCATTTTCGTAAGCAAAGCATACATGTTCGAAATCGATACTACCGTCGGAAACATCCATATGTGGCTCCTTCGGGTTCTTTATGCTAGGCTTTTCAGTGAGCACTTCAAAGATACGTTTGGCACTGGCAGAACTCATAGTAAGCATGACAAAAATCATCGAGAGCATCATCAGCGACATGGATATGTTCATCACATATGCCAGTAATGATGTCAACTCACCGGTGGTCAGTTCGTCAGCTACAATCAATTTAGCACCAAACCACGAAAGAAGAATGATACATCCGTACACTACCAGGTTCATGACCGGATTGTTGAATGCCAACAAACTTTCAGCTTTCACGAATAAATTGTACAGGTTGGTAGCTGCTTTAGAAAACTTCTTCTTCTCATAATCCTCGCGCACGAACGACTTTACCACCCTTATACCTGCTATATTCTCTTGGACACTGGAATTCAAGTCGTCATAACGTTGAAATACTTGTGAGAAGAGTTTCATCGTACGACTGACAATCAAGAACAGCAATACGCCCAGGATGAGCATGGCCGAGATGAAGATAAGACTTAGTTTTGCATTGATGAACACACTCATACTGAAGCACGAAATCAGCATTAGCGGTGCACGCACGGTGACGCGGATGATTTGCTGAAAAGCGTTCTGCAGATTTGATACATCCGTTGTCATGCGAGTAATCAATCCTGGAGTACTAAACTTATCGATATTTGAGAAAGAGAATGTCTGTACATGTTTGTACATGGCATCGCGAAGGTTGTATGCAAAACCTGTAGAAGCATATGCCGAATACTTCCCTGAGGTTATTCCAGCATATAGACTAATCAATGCCAATCCTACCATGATGGCACCGTAATAATAGATTTTCTGAATATCGCCAGTCATGATACCCTTGTCAATGATTGAAGCAGTTACATATGGTATCAGGACTCCCATAACCACTTCCAATGCAGTGAAAAAAGGAGCGATCAGTGCAGCTCGTTTATATTCCCCTATCAGATTATAAAGCGTCTTTAGCATCAAATACGAATTGAGTTGTTTTAAGTTTCAAATATACGAAAAAAGTGCAAATCTCCTCGTTTTTTTTATAAAATTAGGCTGAATGATTATCTTTGCTGATCAAATTATACCAAGCATTATGAAATACGGAATTATTGGTACTGGAGCTATCGGTGGCTATTATGGTGCAAAGTTGGCTTATAGCGGAAAGGATGTACACTTTCTCCTCCATCGAGATTATGATATAGTACGTGAGAAAGGATTAAAAGTTCTCTCATGCGACGGTGTTTTTTCAATTACTTCAATACATGCATACAAAGATGTTAAAGAAATGCCTTTATGTGACGTGGTATTGGTCGGTTTGAAATCGGTAAACAATTGTTTGCTTGCTCACTTACTTCCTCCTTTGCTGAAAGAAGATTCACTGGTCATTTTGATTCAAAATGGTATCGGACTAGAAGCCGACTTACAAATCATGTTCCCTAACCTTTCGATTGCTGCAGGTCTTGCATTTATCTGCTCTTCTAAGACCGAACCGGGTATCATCCGCCATGAATGTTATGGAAGTATCAATATCGGTAATTATTCCTGTAAGGATAGCGCGAAGTTACAAGCAGTTATCGATGACTTTACCCATGCCGGTGTTAAGGCTGCACTGGTAGAATATCGCGAGGCACGCTGGAAGAAAGCCGTGTGGAACATGCCTTTCAACGGCATGACGGTCGCCCTTAATACGACGACTGACCAACTTCTGTCAAATCCAGAGACAGAACGGCTCATCCACGACCAGATGCTGGAGGTGATTCATGCCGCTCAACATTTAGGCGTAGAGAACATTCACGAACAGTTTGCCGACAAGATGATTCAGATGACACGCCAGATGGTACCGTATTCACCAAGTATGAAACTTGACTTTGACTTCCGTCGTCCTATGGAGATTGATTATCTCTATACAAAACCCATTAAGGAAGCCCAGAAAGCAGGTTTTAGCATGTCAAAACTCGAGATGTTGGAGAGTGAATTACGCTTTATCCAACGACGCTATTTATCAATAAAAGATTAAAATATTTGGTAAACCCTACCTTTTGTTGTAACTTCGCCGACGAATTAAAAAAAAAGAATATTAGTTGAATATGAAAGCATTTGTATTCCCCGGTCAAGGAGCTCAATTTTCAGGAATGGGAAAAGATCTTTATGAGAATGCTCCTTTGGCAAAAGAACTTTTTGAAAAGGCAAACGAAATTTTAGGATATCGCATTACCGACATCATGTTTAATGGCACAGATGAAGACTTACGTCAGACCAAGGTGACTCAACCAGCAGTCTTTCTTCACTCTGTGATTTCAGCATTGTGTATGGGCGAGGCTTTTCAGCCAGAGATGACTGCTGGTCATTCGTTAGGTGAGTTTTCTGCATTGGTAGCAGCAGGTGCCCTGTCGTTCGAGGATGGATTGAAATTAGTTTATGCTCGTGCCATGGCTATGCAGAAAGCTTGTGAGGCCGCTCCTTCTACAATGGCGGCTATCATCGGTTTACCGAACGAAACTATCGAAAAGATTTGTCATGAGATTATGGATGGTGGAGATGTAGTTGTTCCTGCCAACTATAACTGTAACGGTCAAGTAGTTATCAGTGGTACGATGGAAGGCATTCAAAAAGCCTGTGAAGCGTTGAAGGCTGCAGGTGCAAAACGTGCATTGCCTTTGAAGGTGGGTGGTGCTTTCCACTCTCCGTTGATGCAACCAGCAAAGGAAGAACTGGCAGCAGCTATTGAAGCAACAGAATTCCAGACTCCTAAATGTCCGGTATATCAGAATGTAGATGCTTTGCCTCACACTGATCCAGTAGAAATCAAAGAAAACTTGATTGCTCAGCTTACTTCATCTGTAAGATGGACGCAAACTGTAGAACACATGATTGCTGACGGTGCAGATGATTTCACGGAATGTGGTCCTGGAAACGTGTTACAAGGATTGATTGGGCGTATCGACAAGTCCGTCAATGCACATGGCATTCTCTAAGTAAGTTATAGATACAAATGATAAAGAGGATATGATTGAGTTCATATCCTTTTTTATTTATTTGAATACCATAAAAGTTTCTTTTAGCATTTTACCAACTGGACAAGTTGATCGAATCGATCAATGATGAAATCTGGATGCTGTCGTTCGATTTGCTCTCTTGACTGATTGCCATAGGTGACGCCACATGTCAGACAACCGGCTTCCTGCCCCATGTCAATGTCAAAAATCGTATCGCCCACCACCAATACATTTTCATGGTTCAGATGTAAGTCGTTCATCGTCTTCAGTACCATATCGGGAAAAGGTTTCTTCCGATTCACATCTTCTTCAGCCACGATATATGAGATATAGGGAACAATCCCAAAGCGCTCGATAAGAGGAATCAACGATTCTCTTTCGCGACTTGTGGCAATGGTAAGCTGTTTCTCCCATTGACAAAGTTTTTCCAAGGTTTCTTTGACCGTTGGGAAAAGAACTGCCGATCGACTGGCAATATCGGGAAAGAGGACACGATAACGTGACGTACATGCATCGGCGATGGACTCTTTCACCTTTCCGGCACGGACAAACATTTCGCGTAATGGAAGTCCGATGCAAGCAACAATCTCTTTTTCATCGACAAGTGGCAGCCCCAGGTCGAATAGTGTAGCATTGGTACACTGAACGATACATTGTCGAGTATCGGCCAGAGTACCGTCAAAATCTAAGATGATTACATCGATAGGGCTTATTCTTTTCATCATTCTTGTATTCGAGCTGTCTCAACTTTTTCTAACCTAGAACGAAGACGTCCCATCTTGCTGCGACGGATGCGTAAAGTCATTTTACAGTCCATTTCGAACATTTGCTCAACGACTTGAGGTTCTTCTTCCTTTACGATTCGCATCACATCGTTTAAGAATGGATATTCAAAGAAAACAGTCACATCATCATCTACTGTCTTCTCGATAATCGTTGCATTGGCAATAGCATCAGCCGCTGCAGTTTTGTATGCACCGATCAGTCCACTGGTACCTAATTTGATGCCACCGAAATAGCGAACGACGATGATTAGTATGTCGGTGAGTTCATTTGAGTTAATCTGTCCAAGAATCGGTTTGCCGGCTGTTCCAGATGGCTCACCGTTATCATTAGCGCGAAAATCTTTACGTTCATGTCCTAACATGTAGGCATAGCAGGCATGGCGGGCATCATAATACTTCTTCTGATATTCTTTTACCAACTCCTTTACCTCATCCTGTGTGCGAACAGGGATGGCAAATGCCAGGAACTTACTTCGTTTCTCTGAATAAGTTCCTTCTGCGGGAGCAGCTATTGTCTTAAACGTATCGTCCATCATAATAATTCTTTTGCGATCCATGCACAAGCATCGGCATCTGCTAGGGCATGATGATGATTCTTCAAGTCATATCCAAAGAATGCAGCAACCGTATCCAAATGATGATCAGCCAAACATTTGATTCGTCGTGATGCTTGCAGCGTACAATAAAACGTGTAGTCAGGATAATCCATCGAATATGTGCGGAATGCTGCTTTCAGACAAGTCTCATCAAAGGTCTTGTTATGAGCAACAAAGGGTAAATCACCCAACTTGGGGACAAGTTGCTCCCATACTTTGGGGAATATGGCAGCGTTCCACGTATCACGCTGCGTGATACCATGTATCTTTACATTCCGATAACTATAGTAATCAGGTTCAGGATGAACAAGACTGTAGAACTCATCTACTTTCTTCCCATCCTTATATATTACAGCTCCAATACTGCAGATACTTGAAGGACTGTAATTCGCTGTTTCAAAGTCGATTGCTACGAAGTTATCCATGCTACTGAATTGCCTGAGTGATCAGTATACCATCCTTATAGTTTCTTAACCACTTTCATCAGTTGTTCGCCCAACCCAATGGTATATCCTTGTGAAGCAAAAACGATACGATTGAAAGTATCTGCGATGATGAAAACAGGTAAACCGTTACGGGCATCCCACTTCATGGCATCGAGAATTTGCTTTTGAATGTCATGGGTGTCAATCCCATACACAATAGTATTAGGAAGTCCTGGGAAATCGGAATCTCTGTACCGCTGATAAGTATCTTTGTTAGGGAAAAGAAGAAGTATTTTCCTCCCCCATTGCTCGAAATTATGACCCAACAGGGCAATATCTTTCAAGGCATGATTGGTAGGCTCTTGCCCCACGCCCAGTACACCGACGATAAAATACCCACGTCCTGTGGTCGAGAGAATAGATTTCTGTGAATCCTCACCGATAAGCTGGTACAGTGATTCGGAATCGAAATTACCGATAACCTTTATTTCGTTTTCAGCCTCACGCATTTTTAGTTCGATAATCGTTTTCTCCTTAGGTTGAATTGTGAAAAAGGTTATTTGACTCAGCACGCCACCGTTGGCCAGACGCGTACCAGATACGAGAACGTAGGTACCCTCATCCAGACGGGTACCCTGCTTTAATAGACTTTCATAACTATCGCCTTCATTGTTTGCATCTCCCTCATTATAGTTGAGCAATTGAAGCGCCCCTTCGTCTGTCAGCTTTGAGATGGTAAAGTGAGAGTAGTATTTGGGGTTGTTCAGGTGTGAAACCGGTGAATATGTACCATATAGTTGTCCGCTCTGAGATGATTCCTTTATTTCATCTCCGAAATGTACATCAATGGCTTCTTCATCAAAGATGTACTGAACTTTTCCCGTAACTTCGTCGATACGTGCAGGGATGCCCATTGCACGGGTAAGGGCTACGAAGAATATATCACGGCTATGTGAATCGGCCATCCTGACTTTCCATACGCCAGCCGGAGAGATCGGTGAACCTCCCAAGTTACAATCATCTACCACTTTGATATTTTTTGATACCCAATCGACAATCTTTTCCGGATCAGCTCGAAACGCTTTGACATCGGCTGAAGGAACGACTTTGTCGAAAAACTTCTGGTAAGGTGTCAGCAGTTCATTGCTGATACGCGGATTGCGGACAAAGCGTTTATAGTAGTTACCGTTCTTGATAACAAGATGAGACATCATGTGATCCATCAACACATCCAACTTTACATCTCGTAAATCTTTGGCGGAGATGCGTTGCAACATATCAATACCACCCTTCTTCGAGTTTTCCGATTTGAGATGCGACATGAACTCTGTAATAACCGGATGGTTACCCCTGGAAGCAACGAGAATCTGTGCGACAGCATTCTCATCAAGACCGTGTTCACGAGCAAATGTACGAGCCGAAGAATCTGTCATAAAAGTTTCGATGTAAGCATTACGTATCGAATTCTCTTTTGCTTTTCGTATATCGTTCTCTTTCCGCTGTTCATCAGTTACATCTGGAATGTTAGGATGTTCAATAGGCGGAATGATATCTAAAGACTCTGTTGTTTGCGTAATATGATTCACATGCTTATCCAATTTGACGGTGATCTCTTTATCTTGTCCAAAGGTTACTTTAGCATATCCAAAAGCTCCTTCCTTAAAAGCCCAGACCAGCATATCACCTTTACCTGCCGTCAAAAACGTTTGTCCTTGTTCATCGGTCATCTTACGTGCCACCGTATAAAATTCCGCATAGTTGTATAATTTGAAATCAACCGTAGCTCCAGATACTATTTGACCGTTTTCATCGACCACTTTAATGTCGGCACGTGCGGTAGGAGCATAATTATCAATAACATTGATTTCAGTATAGGTAGACGTGCGTTTCATCACCTCCTCAGGTCCATTATATTTGCCAAACACCTTTGTGTGCATAAGCATACCTCTAGACGCCGGTGCATTAAACCAGCCTAAATTCAGTACAGGCTCAGGTTCACAAGCACCCATGAAATACCATTTCCCATCTACCCACGCCTCAACCCACGCATGGTTGTCGTCGGTATGAGCCCAACGAGGTGTGTACACTTGTCGTGCTGGAATACATACAGAACGAAGTGCTGCAACTGTAAACGTAGATTCTTCGCCACAACGCCCATAAGCTGTCTTGACAGAAGCCAGTGGTGAACTGGTACGGGAATCTGAAGGTGTGTATGTTACCTTTTCGTGGCACCAGTGGTTCACTTCCAAAACAGCGTCGTATAAGGAAAGACCTTTCACACGTTCTTTCAGTTCCTCATAGAATACCTTCCGGCTGTCGTCCAAGTCTTCATTATTAACACGGATTGGAAGGACAAAATGCATAAACTCACGTTCGGGAATATCTTTTCCCCATGCCATCTCCTTCTTTGCCTTGAACGACGCATCTACGTTCTCAAGGAAATAGGTACCATCGTGGTCGACCATATCCGCCAAAGGCATGTATGCATATAAGAAACTTAACGCTTCGCGTTGTTTCGTATTGATGTCTGTTGAAAATATTTTAAATACTTCGGGTTGTGCAATCTGTGCTTTACGTTGCTTAAAGTCATTCTCTAAAAATAGGATGTAAAAGATTGACTTTAATTTCATGGTTGTAAAGATATTAAGTAATTTTGATAAAGAGTTAGTCTAACTTCAAAACTGCAAGAAAGGCTTTTTGAGGAACTTCCACATTACCGATTTGCTTCATACGTTTCTTTCCTCGTTTTTGCTTTTCAAGCAATTTCCGTTTACGGCTTACATCACCGCCGTAGCATTTTGCTGTAACATCTTTTCGTACTTGCTTGACCGTCTCACGAGCAATAATTTTTGCACCAATTGCAGCCTGTATGGCGATATCGAATTGTTGTCTTGGAATTAGATCTTTCAACTTTTCACACATTCTGCGTCCAAACTCATACGCATTATCGACATGGGTCAACGTGGAAAGGGCATCCACAGAGTCACCATTCAATAAGATATCGAGTTTTACCAATTTTGATGTGCGGTATCCCATCGGATGATAGTCGAACGAGGCATATCCCTTCGAGATACTTTTCAATTTGTCATAAAAGTCGATGACAATCTCGGCCAAAGGCATGTTATATCGTATTTCCACACGATCTCCCGAGACATAGGTTTGTTTGACCAGTTCTCCCCGTTTACCGAGGCAAAGGGTCATAATCGGTCCGATAAACTTTGTTGATGTGATAACTGTTGCATCGATATATGGCTCTTCGATGTGATCGATAAGTGTTGGGTCAGGCATACCGCCTGGGTTGTGAACTTCGGTCACATTCCCTTGTTTGTCGTAAATCAAGTACGACACGTTCGGAACTGTAGTGATTACATCCATGTCGAATTCGCGGTCGAGGCGTTCCTGAACAATCTCCATGTGTAACAAACCCAGGAAGCCACAACGGAAACCGAATCCTAAGGCCACTGATGATTCTGGTTGGAAGGTTAAGGATGCATCATTCAACTGTAGCTTTTCGAGTGAAGCACGAAGGTTTTCATAATCTTCTGGGTCAATGGGATAGACACCGGCGAATACCATTGGTTTCACTTCCTCAAAGCCAGAGATTGCTTCCTCGCATGGACGATCCACATGAGTAATGGTATCTCCTACCCGTACTTCAGTGGATGTTTTAATACCTGAAATAATATATCCTACATCACCTGTCCGCAGTTCTTTGCGTGGAATCATATCCATCTTCAGTACTCCCACTTCGTCGGCATCATATTCCTTGCCGGTATTGAAAAACTTTACCTTATCACCTTTGTGAATGACACCATTTACCACCTTGAAATAAGCAATGATACCTCGGAACGAATTAAACACCGAATCAAAGATTAAAGCCTGCAAAGGAGCATTCTCATCGCCTATAGGATGTGGAATACGTTCAACGACAGCCTGCAGGATCAAGTCGACTCCCATTCCCGTCTTTCCCGACGCACGAATAATATCGTTACGGTCGCATCCTAATAATTCCACGATCTCATCTTCCACTTCGTCGGGCATGGCATTATCCATATCACATTTGTTAATGACCGGGATAATCTCAAGATTGTGGTCGATGGCCATATACAGATTCGAAATCGTCTGTGCCTGCACACCTTGTGTGGCATCAACAACGAGTAGAGCACCTTCGCAAGCAGCTATTGAGCGTGAGACCTCATATGAAAAGTCGACATGTCCCGGAGTGTCAATCAAGTTCAATATATATGTCTCACCCTGATATTCATACTCCATTTGAATGGCATGGCTTTTAATGGTGATTCCTCGTTCACGTTCCAAGTCCATGTCGTCCAACATCTGACCGTTGGTCACTTCTATTGTATGTGTGTACTCCAATAAACGGTCGGCCAATGTTGACTTCCCGTGGTCGATATGTGCAATAATACAGAAATTTCGGATATTTTTCATCTTCTATTATATTTGATGCAAATATAGTGGAATTTAGGGGCAGAAACAAAAAAACTTTCTCATATATGAATGAATTCATCCATCATGAGGAAGTCGCAGAAAGGTTCAAATAAGTATAAAACAAAAATGCGTTAGTTACAACCCCTGTTGTACCAACGCATTTATAAGATGTTTGTTTAATCTCTTAAGCTAATTTGACAAAGATATCACCTTCAACTTCGCAAGTTTCCAGTTTACCTTCTCTCAGCAACCAACCCATACCTAAATACAAATCTTTTTCTGATCTCAGACCTGTAGCTTTCTTAAGTTGCTTAATTGTTAATCCTTCTGTACCATTTAGTGCGTTCCAGATAACACCTGCCAACGTACCAGCTTTTTCTGTTAACATTTTCTTTTTACTTTTTAATTAAACCTATATTTGTTTTTCATCATGACTGATGATTGTCTTCATAAGAGCACTGCAAAGATAAGAAATATTTATGTTATACAACATATTTTGTAGAATATTTTTTTACTTTTCGCGCTTTTATTCTTCAAAAACAAATAATTTAATCATTCTGTAACACTATTAACTACTTTCCCTTGAATGAAACTCTTCAGATTATTCACAGCAATGTCCATTAGTCGTACTCTTGCTTCATTGGTAGCCCATGCAATATGAGGCGTGATAAAGCAGTTCTTTGCTTTCAGCAGAGGATTATCAGCTTTTGGTGGTTCCGTGGAAAGCACATCAACACCTGCTGCAGCAATACGTCCTTCATTCAAGGCATCGGCTAAGTCCTGTTCGTTTACGAGAGGACCTCTACCTGTATTAATGAGGATGGCGTTTGGTTTCATGAGGGCAAGTCGTTCTTTATTGACCAGTTCTTTGGTTGATGGGGTTAGCGGACAATGAAGGCTGATCACATCGCAAGTCTTGAAAAGTTCATCCAACTCCATTTTATGAATGCCTACAGGCAATTGGAACTGTTGCTTTGAAGTATAGGCAAATACTTTCATGCCGAAAGCCAAAGCGATCAGTGCTGTGGCATAGCCAGTGTTACCCAAGCCAACGATGCCGATGCTCTTTCCGTCAAGTTCGATTAGATTCGTATCCCAGTAACAGAAGTCAGGGTTTTGATCCCAACGTCCGTTCTTGTTTGCATGAGCGTAATGTCCTACTCTTTGCGTGATATTCAACAAGTGAGCGAATACCATTTGAGCAACCGATTTAGTACTATAGGCAGGTATGTTCGTTACTACGATTCCCTTTTCTTTTGCGGCAGCTACATCCACAATATTATATCCTGTTGCAAGTACACCGATGTACTTTACTGCAGGTAATTGATCCAGATTCTCCCTCGTTATCACCGTTTTATTGGTTATCAACACTTCTGCTTGATGGGCACGTTGCAACAACTCATCAGGAGCAGTGCGGTCGTATACCGTCAATTCACCTAACTTTCTCATGGCATCCCAGGACAAATCTCCGGGATTCAAGCCATATCCATCTAAAACAACGATTTTCATCATACCAATATCTGATTATTTGTTCTTATTTTTTGTACCTTTCTCCCCATAACCGAATCATTCGTTCTTTCAGCTTATCTTCCTGCGGATTTTCCTGAGCATGCCAGAATCGTTTATCTTGCAATTCATCCGGAAGGAACTGTTGCACGACGAAATGTCCTTCGTAATCATGGGCATATTTATAGTCTTTGCCATATCCCAGTTGAGACATTAGTTTGGTAGGTGCATTCCGTAGGTGCAAAGGCACTGGCTGGTTACCTGTTTCCTGAACTAATTGTAAAGCATCAGTAATACCCATATAGGCAGAGTTGCTCTTGGGACTGGTGGCCAAATAGACCGTTGCTTCAGCCAAAGGAATACGTCCCTCGGGCCAACCGATTTTCATTACTGCATCAAAGGCAGCATTAGCCAGTAATAAAGCGTTAGGATTGGCCAATCCGATATCTTCGGATGCTGAGATAACCAGACGACGGGCAATGAAGGCGGGATCCTCTCCTCCTTCAATCATGCGAGCCAGCCAGTACAAAGCAGCATCGGGATCACTTCCCCGAATAGATTTTATAAAGGCAGAGATAATGTCGTAATGCATCTCTCCTTCCTTGTCGTAAGCCAAAGGATTCTGTTGAATACGCTCTGCAACTTTTTGATCGGTAATCTCAATGTTTTCATTCTCACCTTCTGCTTCAACAACCAGTTCAAGGATGTTCAAGAGTTTCCGTGCATCACCTCCGGAATAACGGAGGATGGCACCTGTTTCCTTGATCTCAATATGTTTTTTACTGAGGAAATAGTCTTTCGTAATGGCATTGTGAAGGAGTTCAAGTAAATCTTCCTTTTCTAATGATTTTAGTACATATACTTGGCAACGTGACAACAGAGGACGGATAACTTCAAAAGAAGGGTTTTCAGTCGTTGCACCGATGAGCGTCACAACACCTGTCTCAACGGCACCAAGCAGTGAATCTTGCTGCGATTTGCTGAAACGGTGGATTTCATCGATAAAAAGTATCGGACTGGCTTGGGAAAAGAATCGGCTATTCTTTGCTTTCTCAATAACATCACGTACATCTTTTACTCCGGAAGTGACAGCACTCAGGGTATAAAAGGGTGTTTCAAGCTTATTTGCAATAATCTTGGCCAGTGTCGTCTTACCTACACCCGGAGGTCCCCATAAGATGAACGAAGAAATTCTTCCTGAATCAATCATCTTTCTAAGTACGGCACCTTCACCCACCAAATGTTTCTGTCCGATATAATCGTCCAGATTTTTCGGTCTTAATCGTTCTGCTAAAGGTTCTGACATAATTCACTCGTTTTTAGAAAGTCATCATGACCATAAAACGGAAGCCCCATTTATTAATGTCAGGGTTATCCAAATAGTTCAGACGGCGGACATAGTCTACGTGTAGGATCTTAAAGATGTTATGAATACCGATAGAACATTCCATATAAGGCGTCTTCTTATCCATTGCGAAGCTGGTAGGCTGCCCGTTTCTTGTCGGGAACAGGAATAAGTCCGGATCGTTCGGATTCAGGTTCGGGTTGTTCTTATCTGTCAATTGGCCATAGAGCATTTTGAATCCGATAAATTCACGCCATTTCAACCGCTTCAATAGTGGAATACGGTTAAAGATCTTACCATTCAAGTCCCATGAAACATCCAATGAAGCATATCGGTCGTTCAGGAACTCCATATTGTTGATCAGGTTGAACGTTTCTCGCTGAAGAATATATGATTGGTTAGCGGCAGGCATGATCAACAAGGGGAACGGAACTTTATCCCATTGAATACCACCTTTAACAAACAAATCAATCTTACCCCACGATGAGAACCAAAACCGTTTATAGACGCCTAATTCAGTGAAGTTATATTTGTAATCACCTCCAAGGAAGTCGTTGAAACCCATTGTGTGCGATAGCGTGAAGACCGGAGCGTCAAATGATATTGGCAACCGACGCTGCTTCGTATTAACGTAAGTCTCTCCCGGAGCATATCTGAACAGCAAAGAAGCCTCCATGGTATTCATCTTCTTGACCAATGTCTGTTGTCCGTCATTACGAATATACTGAAGGTCACCTGTCGGTTCATCCTCTGTCCGTTTCAACTCTATTTGTGTCTTCAAGCCGAAATAAGTTTCCTTTTCGTATTTCAACGATAGATTCTTTACATAACTCATTTGGTCGACCTTTGTGGTCTTAAATGAGGTGAAGACATTATCCTTATCCGTCTTCATAAACTTATCAGTCGGCGACATGACATCATTCTGATAACTCAATGTGATGGAGTGCTTAGGGAATTCACGTGGAAGGTATTCTTTCTTATCGAACGAATATTCAACCTCACCCATATATTTCGAGCGATGATCTTTGAATCCGTAAGCATAATATCCTTTGACAAACAAGTGTGGATTAAGGTTTGCGGTACTTTGTGCACTCAGTCTCAGTCGTAGTCCGTCGATATGGTTTTGAGAAATCATGGTGTTTACCGGACCGATATCAATCTTGCTTGGATGTTCCTTCGAACCAGTCTCCACAAAGTTCTCGACAAATGCTTTCAGAACAAAAATGATATATTGGAAACCGGGCAGTTGTTCCATCCGTTTCACCAACAAGCTCATAGAGTTTTCGGGTTCCGACAAAGGAACTTGCCGGTATTCATTCCAGAAGTTTTCATCCCGCATCATGGCGTCTGCCTCTTTTTTCTCATCCCCTTTAATCTTGAACAACTTATCGGGCAATTCATCAAAGGCAAATTCGGAATATCGGGTCATCCTTCGGATCTGGAAACCTTGTGCAAACTTGACAATCTTCATCTCAACAATCATATCATCGACAGTCAAGACATGGTCTCCATTAGGCAAAGATTCGAATTCCTGGATGATACTCATGTTGTCAACAAAGTTCACGCCCGATTTTGCCGGTAAGTTCAGCAAACATTTCTTTACTAAATATGAAGAGTCGGCCAGCACATATAGATGTCCGGTAAAACCAAAATCCTGAGAGTTGTTCGGTACAAATGTCAAGTGAAAACATTTATCGCTTTCCACTTGTATCGTATCCATAATATAGTATTTATAGAATGAGATCGCATCACTGCTTGAGATCGGGCTGATAAAAGGATATTGCAGCAAACGAATATCGTCTTGGTAGATATCTACATCTGTGAAGACATCTTTCAAGGCCGTGTTCAGCATATCTCCGGTAGCAAACAAATCGTTGATACCATTCGAATTGATACCCTTGATAATCGTCTTTTCTGATTTCGGACTCTTGCGATAGATTTTCTGTGAAGCTGTCTCATCCACTGAAAGAGGAAGGATAAACTTCCCGGTCTCGTTACAAAGTTCTATCTGATCTTTCAAGAAAGGCATTTTTTTATACATACCTTTGTCGAGCATCTCAGGAGTGACTTCGTTGAGAGAAAGCGTAATCTTTTGATATCGGTTATACTGATAATAGTCGTTATTGGCCAGGTTGTTTGTTTTCTTGGCAGCAATCACTTTCTTCATCATTTCAACTGCCGGATTATTCTTTCTGGAATATTTCTGTCGCTTGGGTTTTACGACAACTTCCTCCAGCATCATATCGTTTGGAGCAAGTTTTACATCCATGGTCTTCGTTACTCCGGGGATAATATTGACAACCTTCGTAATATAACCGACGGCCGAGAAAGTCAATTGATTCCAACCTTTTCGTGTTTGGACATCATAGCGTCCATCGATATCGGTTATCGTTCCTACACTCGTTCCTTGGTAATAAACAGTAATATACGGGAGCGGTT
This sequence comes from uncultured Bacteroidales bacterium, assembly GCA_902779535.1. Lineage (GTDB taxonomy): Bacteria > Bacteroidota > Bacteroidia > Bacteroidales > Bacteroidaceae > Phocaeicola. The sequence continues at coordinate 65,916 of CACZBX010000008.1, read as the reverse complement.
CATTCGTTGTTGAGTCTGTAACGACACCAGTCAAACGTTGACCGAATGATGACACTGTCATGAAGAGTGTCAAAGAAAGTAGAAATATATATTTGATACTTTGTTTCATGTACTTGCATTCTTTCGAATTTGCAAATTTACGACTTTATCTTCAAAGATATAGTAAATAAATGTGATTAAAACACAAATCTTCTTTTAAAATCTATTATTTCTGCAATATAAAATGGATTAAAAATAAAAAAGGAACCTTTTCACAAAGGCTCCTTTTTAAGTTTTCAATAGGTATTAGTTTTTTTAAGGTAAAAAGATTGTTTTCAGGATAACGATGCAAATATGAACTCTTTTTTTCATCTAGCCAAATTAAAAAACATGTCTTACAACATATTTTTACCCTTTTGAACAAAAGTTGGCTAAAATCTAATCATTCAGTTTGTCTCTGCATCTTAACAAGACAAAGTTAAATAATTTTTTTAAACTAAAAAACATTTTTCCCATTTTTTATCGTTTTCAATGTATTTTTTCTTTCTATTCATACATTTTTACTATGATTTTAAAGTTTGTTACTTTCTTTTTGCGGATGACTCACTATAATACAAACGTTTCATTGTACCTCGGGGATTGATTGTTTCGGGGATTTGTAATCCCCGAGGTTGTAGATACGGATATTTCATTCGTGCGGTCGCAGACCCGCAGTTAGAACCCTGTGGACCTGAGTTCCATAGGAACTTTCTATAAATAAACGGGCCGACACAAGGTCGGCCCGTACAAATATATGAAATCCACAGGGACAAATACTTATTCCACCATTACTTTCAAGACCTTATCCTTGACAATCACCTGATATTCTCCTGCTTCGAGGAAACGATTACCGTTTCCATCCACGAAACCAAAGTCACGAAGGAGGTCCACTTCGAAGGTGAAGGTCTTTGTCTCGCCTGGCTTCAACGTCTGTTTCTCAAAATGTTTCAGTTCTTTCATCGGACGAGTGATGGAACAAACAGGATCACGAACAAACCAATGTACCACCTCGGCTCCTTCCCGATCGCCCGTGTTCTTCACATCGATGGTTACCGTCAGTTTATCCGATTTTTTCAGATCTGTTGCCGAAGCTTTCAAGTCACCATATTCAAAAGTTGTATAACTCAAGCCATGACCAAATTCGTACAGCGGAGTCGTCTGAATATCGGTATATTTACCCTGTAATGGGCGTCCACCCGGACGGGCATTGTAATAAATCGGCATTTGTCCGCCGCTGTATGGGAAAGTGAGTGCCAGTTTTCCGGAAGGATTCACCTTACCCGACAAGACACGGGCGATCGGTGTTCCGGCAATGGTCCCCGGATGCCACATCTCTACGATTGCATCACAAAGGGGTTCGAGTGTTCCTATCTCAACAGCACGACCACTTGACAGTACTAATACGATCGGCTTGCCCACCTCTTTCAACTTACGAAGCAGTTCTTGTTGGATAGCCGGTAAGGCAATGGATGAACGATTTGCATCCTCGCCGGTAAACCAGCGACTTTCGCCCAAGAACAACAAGACGATATCCGAGCGCCGAGCCACGCTTAAAGCTTCAGCAAAGCCACTTGCGTCATTTTTCTCGATCTCACAGCCTTGTGCATACAGGAGGTTGGCCTGTCCGGCGAACTCTTTCTGCAGTCCGTCCCAGATTGTTTCCACATCAGCCTTGTTGCCATGAGCCGTCCAACAGCCCATCACATCATAGTTATCCTTCACCATCGGTCCGATCACGGCCAGGTTCTTCGACGATAGCGGCAGGATCTGATTCTCATTCTTCAGCAATACGATTGTTTCCTCAGCGAGTTTCTGTGCCAGTTCCTTGCTCTCAGGCAACAAGAAACGTTCTTCAACGGTGGTTATCGGCGTATAAGGATGTTCAAAGAGACCTTTACGGAACTTCAGGCGTAAGACGCGGCGAACCGATTCATCAATCTGCACCATTGATACTTTCTTCTCTTCGACTGCCTTCTTCAGGAACTTGCCGTAGCAATCCGACATCATATCCATCTCCAGTCCGGCATTGAATGCTTTGACCGCACATTCCATGCTGTCGGCCGTTGCACCTTGGTTCAGTAGTTGACCGATAGCACCCCAGTCGGAAACGATAAAACCGTCGTGCCCCCATTTTTCTTTCAGAATATCTGTAAGAAGGTACTTATTGATGGTAGCCGGTACGCCTGAGATATTGGTAAACGCGCTCATCACGGTGGCAGCGCCTGCCTTCACCCCCGCCTCGTACGGAGGAAGATAAGTATCCCAAAGCGTTTGTCGAGAGATCTCCGTATAGCCATAGTCGCGTCCGCCCTCGCAAGCGCCATAACCGGCGAAATGTTTCAAGCAAGCAGCCACTTTCCCGTCGGCCGACATATCTTCACCCTGAAAGCCTTGCACGGCAGCCTTGGTAAAGACGGCCGTCGTATAAGGATCTTCTCCATATCCCTCAGCGATTCGTCCCCACCGGCCATCGCGAGCCACATCAATCATCGGGGCAAACGTCCAGTCGATTCCCGAGTACCATGCCTCCTTCGCAGCAACCGAAGCAGCCTGTCGTACCAGTTCAGGATTCCACGACATGGCTTGGGCCAACGGAATCGGGAAAATCGTACGGAAGCCGTGGATTACATCGTAGCCGAAGATGATCGGAATGCCTAGACGAGTCTCTTCGACCGCCGATCTCTGCAGTTTGTTGCGCAGTTCAGGGTCCTCTGTACGGTAGATTAGTGAACCAATCTCGGAAGGAAGCCGACGCTTCACTTCACCGATATTGTTCGGATTGTCGTTCGGCCCCGTTGCATACTGATTGAGTTGGAGGATTTTCTCGTCCAACGTCATACGCGACAATAAATCATTCACACGTTTCTCTACCGGCAGGTTGGGATTCTTATAAGCCGGTTCTTTATCCGATGGCTTACAGCCGACTAAACATATACCTAAGATCAATGTCAAAAATAAAAAATAATGTTTTCTCATAACCTGAATTTTAAAATCATACGAATTTACGATAAATCTATTTCATTATCAAAAAATTGGAAGAAATAACGGGAACAGAAAAGAAAATCCGTAACTTTGCAACAAAATACAAAATACCATCTGATATGCAAAAAATCGTCATTCTCGATTTCGGTTCACAGACCACCCAACTCATTGGCCGTCGCGTTCGTGAACTGGATACCTTCTGCGAGATTCTTCCCTACAACAAATTCCCTAACGATGATCCGTCGGTCATCGGTGTTATCTTGAGTGGCTCCCCCTACTCTGTTCACGACCCGGAGGCCTTCAAAGTAGATTTGAGTCAGTTTATCGGGCGTGTGCCTGTCCTTGGCATTTGTTATGGCGCACAATTCATTTCGCACACCTTGGGCGGTAAGGTTGAAAAGACCGATACGCGTGAATATGGCCGTGCAAAACTCCAATACTTTGATACGGAAAACCCATTATTCAAAGGATTTGAGACCAATTCACAAGTTTGGATGAGCCATGGTGATACGATCACCGCCATCCCCGACGAGTTCCACATGATTGCTTCAACAGCCGATGTGAAATATGCGGCCTATGCCAGCACGAAGCGACCGATTTGGGCCGTACAGTTCCATCCGGAAGTCTATCACACCGTACAAGGAGCCGAATTGCTGCGAAACTTTGTGGTGGATATCTGCGGCAGTCGCCAGGAATGGAGCGCAGCCTCCTTCGTTGAGACCACCGTTGAGGCATTGAAACAACAGTTGGGCAACGATAAGGTGATTCTGGGATTGAGCGGCGGTGTCGACTCTTCCGTGTGTGCCACCTTATTAAATAAAGCCATCGGAAAGAATCTCACATGTATCTTCGTCGATCATGGTATGCTTCGCAAGAACGAGTTCAACAAAGTGATGAAGGCATACGAAGGACTCGGCCTGAATGTGATAGGTATCGATGCCAGCCAGAAGTTTTTCAGCGACCTAAAAGGTGTGACCGACCCTGAGCAAAAGCGTAAGATTATAGGTCGCGACTTTGTCGAGGTGTTCAATTCAGAGGCCATGAAGATCAAGAATGCGAAGTGGTTGGCACAAGGAACCATTTATCCCGACCGGATCGAGAGTCTGAATATCACCGGAAAGACCATCAAGAGTCATCATAACGTAGGCGGACTGCCCAAGGAGATGAAGTTGAAGCTCTGCGAGCCCCTGCAATGGCTCTTCAAAGATGAGGTTCGACGGGTGGGTCGTCAGCTGGGCATGCCTGAACGACTGATTAAGCGTCATCCGTTCCCCGGCCCCGGACTTGCTGTCCGCATCCTTGGCGATATTACTCCCGAGAAAGTGGCCATCCTACAAAATGTTGACGAGATCTATATCGAGAACCTTCATAACTATATCTGCGACGACGGCGTCTCCCTCTACGATAAAGTTTGGCAAGCGGGAGCCATTCTGCTTTCAACCATCCGAAGTGTCGGTGTGATGGGTGACGAACGTACCTACGAGCACCCCGTGGCATTGCGTGCCGTTACGAGCATGGATGCGATGACAGTCGACTGGGCTCATCTGCCCTATGACTTCTTGGCAAACGTATCAAACGAAATCATAAATAAGGTGAAAGGAGTGAATCGCGTATGCTACGACATTTCCTCAAAACCACCTTCAACGATTGAATGGGAATAAGTTATTTAATCTTTTCACCTGTGTGATAAACCTTTTTCACACAGGTGAAAAACTTTTATCACGTAGGTGAAAAGCATTTATCACCTTCGTGATAAGACTAATTTTCAGAAAGAAGATGATGATCAGTCGGACTATTCCGTAAGCCCGATCCCGATTGGTCTAATCGCGGAACAGTTCGAAGGTAAATTTGAATCCTACTTTATCAAAATTACCGTTCATGCTGCTGAAGAAGATGGCCGCATCGAAGATATGAGTGCCTACTCCATATCCTAATTCGATATATGGATGCAGGCCCGGCATGTTTAGGACACCCAGATAGAGCCGTTCCTGCTGGACTTTCTCGAGGATCTTATTGAAAGGTTGTAAGATGATGAAAGGAGACTCATAGGTGATATGTCCGCGCAGGTATTTGCGAGATGAGTTGAACCACTTTCCGCTGAGCAACTGGAATGTTCCACCCATTTCGTCGTTCCAATCCTCAGGAATATTGTGTTTACGGAAGTTCTCGAAGTCGATAAAGTACATATTGTCTTGCTGCGTGAACAAACCGGCGCTGATACGATAGCCAATGCTCCGGATATTTCCCAAAGGAATGTTCTGCTGGATGTCGAACTCCCACCGTTCGTGTGCACCATTACTACCAAGCACACCTTTTATCCCTCGTTCATAATCGACCATGAAGGTAGGCATCTTCGAACGTAAGTTCATCTTTCTTTTTCCGTTCATATAATAGTATAATCCGGGAGTATATTGTATCTGGATTCGCGGAGCAAAACTATTATACGACGAGGTGATGTCGCGGATCTGAGCCCATTCCTTTGTCGAAACCTTGTGTTCGAGCTCTTTATGTGAATCATTAACCAACGACCTCCAATGCATTGATATACCGGCCTTTATGTTTAGCCCATTAACGACCTCAATGCTATTGAACAGATTCAGATAGACATCTTTAAAATAATCCAATTTCAATTTGTCTTTGTCGATGATACTGTCGGTTACCTTTTTCAGGCGATCCAAGACCACACTACTGAAGATACGGTTTCCATTTCCCATGTGTACTTCAAGCTCTCCTCGCTTTTGAGGATAGTATTGGAACGAGGCATCCATCTTGGCATAGATCATCCGATCCCGAAAGTTATAACCAATCTGAGGGGTGATTTTCAGCAAGCGCTCCGTATTCGTGAAAAAGCGGTTGTACTTGAACTTCTGGCGATACGTGATTCCTCGGGAATGGCTATAGTCCAAGCTCACAGGGTTCAGCAACGGAGAACATTTCACGCTTCCGATATTGGAAATATTCAGGTAGTAGCTGCTGATCAAGGCATCACCCAACTGTCCCCAGAGCACTTTCGACTTCTTTTTCTTTTCTACGCGAGTGGTATCGATGCTGCTATGACGCAGATACCATTTATTGTATATAATATCCTCCTCCTCGGTAAGAGATATCGGCCGGATTGCAGCAAAGTAGTTCTTATCGTTGGCATGTTTCGTCGTATCCACCGACAGATTATAGGAGCCTGAGAGGTCGTGGTGATGTTTATTACGCCGTCCTCTGCGTTTCTCACCTTCCTGGTAAAGCTTGATCCGCTCATAGTTCATCAGGGCCAGGCCGTTCATCTCAATATCATTCCCAACAAACTTAAACCGAAGGTTCAAGTCGTATTTTATCGGAAGGAACTCGGTCTCGTCTTCGCCCATCTCGACCTTTATCTTAAAGCGAATCACGTCCTGCATTCCTTCAAAATAGATATTCTGAATGGTCCAAGTATGATCGTTCACCCACATATAACCTTCGACCAGCTGGGTACTCTTGAATTTCGGCACAATCAGGATCTTGTATTGCAAAGAGTCGGACGGCCCCTCAATGGCATCCAGCAGATATGTATAAAACTTACCGTTCTTCCGGTCCAAGGGCGACAATAATTTGTTGGACATCATGGTCGTGGAGTAGATATTCAGGGTAATATAGTCGAAGAGATCCGTCAGTTGTCCCTTGTCTCTTGGCAAAGTGTTCGATACTGCTATGATCTTTCGGTCGAAGATGTTGGGCGCGGTAAAATGAACTTCGCTGACCGATTCGTTGATGTAGTTCTTTATACCTTTCTCGAAGCGATACATGGAGGGGACATAGCGTATCAACCGGTTCCCTTTGTGTATCTCTAAGCGTTCCTTGATGTATAGTTGCGCCATATATTCTTCAACGACCTGTGAGTATCGGTGCGCCGACTGATAAATATGTTGAATGAGGGTATCTCCTACGGCTGGCTTATCAGGAAGATGCCTCCCTTTCTCCTCCGCCTCCATCGGCAGAGAAAAGAGAAGCAAAAGCGCCATCATTCGTATGAAGTCTTTATTCATTATTTATCATTTTCAGTAGAGCAAATATACAACTTATTTATTATGAGAAAAAATAGATTCTTCAAAATGCCTGTTTTTATTTGAAATAATGTAATTTTGCAATAAGAAACAGAAAAATGTAGACATTATGTCCAAAATGAGATTTTTTGCTTTACAAGAATTAGCAAACCGCCGTCCCAAAGAAGTGATTTACCCATCCGGTAAACTGTCTGACTACTTCGCAGATCATGTCTTCAATCGCAAGAAGATGCAGGAATTCCTCCCGAGCGAAGCATACAGTGCCGTGATGGATGCCATCGAGAACGGTACTCCTATCAACCGAGAGATGGCCGACATGATTGCTAACGGCATGAAGTCGTGGGCAAAGACGTTGAATGTCACTCACTATACTCACTGGTTTCAACCGTTGACGGATGGTACAGCCGAGAAACACGATAACTTTATCGAATTGGATAAAAACGGTGACGTCATCGAACGTTTTTCGGGCAAACTACTTGTTCAGCAAGAACCTGACGCTTCGTCTTTTCCAAGTGGCGGTATCCGAAATACTTTCGAAGCACGTGGATATACTGCTTGGGATGTCTCTTCGCCTGCTTTTGTCGTTGACAAAACGCTGTGTATCCCGACCATCTTTATCTCGTATACCGGAGAAGCGCTCGACTATAAGACGCCACTTCTGAAAGCATTGGGCGCTGTCGACAAGGCGGCAACGGCCATCTGTCAGATGTTCGACCGTAAAGTAACCCGCGTATGCGCTAACTTGGGCTGGGAACAGGAGTATTTCCTTGTCGACACCGCCCTTTATAACGCCCGTCCCGACTTATGCCTGACAGGAAGGACATTGATGGGACATTCTTCGGCAAAGGATCAGCAACTGGACGACCATTACTTCGGTTCTATTCCACCAAGGGTAACTGCGTTCATGAAAGAATTGGAACTGGAGTGTTACCGGTTGGGCATTCCGGTGAAGACTCGTCACAATGAGGTAGCTCCAAACCAATTTGAGTTAGCCCCAATCTTTGAAGACGTAAACCTGGCGAACGATCATAACCAATTACTGATGGATCTGATGAAACGAATCGCCAACAAACATAAGTTCAACGTTCTCTTGCATGAGAAACCGTTCAAGGGGGTCAATGGCTCGGGCAAGCATAACAACTGGTCGTTGTGCACCAATACCGGCGTCAACTTGTTTGCTCCTGCAAACACGCCCGAAGGAAACATGCTCTTCATGACATTCATCGTCAATGTGTTGATGATGGTATATAAGAACCAGGATTTGCTGCGCGCGTCGATAACCAGTGCAGGAAACAGTTATCGGTTGGGAGCAAACGAGGCTCCTCCCGCTATCCTCTCCATCTTTTTGGGGAAACACCTCTCGCACATGCTCGATGAAGTGGTTGAACGTTTGAATGACGCCAAGTTGACTACTGCAGAAAAACGCCAATTGCAGTTAGGTATTGGACGAATACCGAGCATCATTCAAGATGGTACCGACCGCAACCGCACCTCTCCTTTTGCCTTCACAGGTAATCGGTTCGAGTTCCGTGCTGCAGGCTCGTCGGCTAACTGTGCTGCTGCAATGATTGCGATCAATGCAGCAATGGCTCATCAGTTGCGTGAATTCAAACAACAGATTGATGATTACATGGCTAAAGGCCTTGACCAAGAACATGCACTGTACAAGGTTCTTCAAGAAACAATCATTGCATCGAAGAACATCCGTTTCGAAGGTGATGGCTATTCGGATGAATGGAAAGAGGAAGCGATGCACAGAGGACTGACCAACGTACATAGTGTTCCTGAATCCATCATGAAATTCAATGATCCTCAGGCCCGTTCCGTACTGATTGGTGAAAATATCTTCAACGAAAACGAGTTGAAAGGCCGCATCGAAGTTGAACTGGAGAAGTTCACAAAGAAAGTACAGATCGAAAGTCGTGTACTCGGCGACCTTGCCATCAACCACATCGTTCCGACGGCTGTCATCTATGAAAACAGATTACTGAAGAACCTGCATTACATGAAAGAGATCTTCTCGGAAGAAGAATACGATGAACTAGGTTCCGACCGAAAAGAACTGATTCGTGAGATACAAAGACGCGTACTGGCTATCAAGAAAAATGTCAAAGAGATGACGGAAGCCCGGAAGGTTGCCAACCATCTGGATAATGAAATCGACAAGGCTTTCAGCTATGACCAACATGTTCGTCCGTATCTGGAGATAATCCGTGACCATATCGACCATTTGGAATTAGAGATCGACGACGAAATCTGGCCATTGCCTAAGTACCGCGAACTACTGTTCACCAAGTAAATGATATAATAAGGAAGAAAACAACATTCTTCCTTATTTTTTTACTTATTTTTTATCTATTCTTATTTTTTCTTTCTACATTTGTGCTAAATAACATGGTTTTATAGCATAATTGTATGGTGAAGAGTGATTATCCAGATGCTGAGATCGGAGCCTATATTCCAGATATATGGAATCCTTTATCCGCCCAACAAAGGGCATTCTTGGCACAGCATTATACCATTCACAAATATAAAAAGAATGAGACAATATATTGTGAAGGTGAGAATCCAAGTCATCTGATTTGTCTTCTGAAGGGGAAAGTAAAAATCTATAAGGAAGGTGTTGGCGGGCGCAGTCAGATTATCCGCGTCATTAAGAACAATGAATATTTTGGCTATCGTGCATTCTTCGCAGAAGAAGATTTTGTCACCGCCGCTGCTGCCTTTGAACCTTGCACGGCATGTCTGATCCCCATGGATATCATCCTCGAGTTATTGAAAGAGAATAATGAGCTGGCCATGTTCTTCATTAAGCAATTATCCAAAGACTTAGGCATCTCGGATGAACGCACTGTCAACCTTACACAGAAACATATTCGCGGTCGCCTGGCCGAATCCCTCCTCTTTTTAAAAGATGCATACGGATTGGAGGAAGATGAGTCCACTTTGAGCATTTATCTTTCTCGGGAAGATTTGGCAAACCTCTCAAACATGACAACGTCGAACGCTATCCGTACCTTATCGAATTTTGCTTCCGAGAAGATTATCGCCATCGACGGGAGAAAAATCAAGCTTATGGATATCGACAAACTAAGGAAGATTAGTAAGATCGGATAACTCCGAGTACTCAGAGTGATCCGAGTTCTCAGAGCACTTGACGCAACCTTACCAACTTCACTAAAAGGTCTTCTAATAGATCAAGTTTCAGCATGTTTGCACCATCGCTCTTGGCGACAGATGGGTCTTCGTGTGTTTCCATAAACAAACCATCAACACCGGAAGCGATTCCTGCCTTGGCTATCGTCTCAATCAGTTGAGGCTGTCCACCAGTCACGCCACTGGTCTGGTTAGGCCGTTGCAAGGAATGAGTGGCATCGAGTATGACAGGATAACCGAACGACTTCATTTCAGGAATACCTCTAAAATCAACTACCAGATCTTGATAACCAAAGGTTGTGCCTCTCTCAGTCAACATAACGTTTGAGTTACCTGCATCAATCACCTTTTCGGCTGCAAACTTCATGGAGTCGGGTGCAAGAAACTGTCCTTTTTTGATATTGACAATCTTCTGTGTCTTGGCAGCCGCAACCAATAAATCGGTTTGTCGACACAAGAAAGCCGGTATTTGCAATACATCGACATACTCGGCAGCCATTTCGGCTTCATGCGGAGCATGGATATCGGTAACGACAGGCACATCAAAGGTCTTGCGGACCTTTGCCAACACCTTCAACGCTTTCTCATCGCCGATACCGGTGAAAGAATCGATTCGGGAGCGGTTCGCCTTACGGTATGAACCTTTAAATACATAAGGAATATGTAGTTTATCTGTTATTCGAACAATTTTCTCTGCGATACGAAGAGCCATCTCTTCCCCTTCAATCACGCAAGGTCCGGCCAACAGAAAGAAATTCTCTGAATGAATGAAATCTTGGTAAGTAATCATCTCTATTTAGGTATTATTAATGATAAATTCTCATGCAATACGGATACTTCCAATGGCATATGCATCTCCATCAGCATTCGTCCGTCCAGACTGATGGCAGCATTTTGTGCCCGAAGTACCTTTACCTCCTTGGTACGATACGAACGAACATTCTTATGATTCAGGATATGTCCGCGCAGTAACATCCACAACCCACTGAGAAGTTGAAGCAACTGAGGCCGATAGATTACCGACACATCCAGCCAGCCATTGTACGGAACACCGTTCGGTGTAAGTCCATATCCTCTGGCACTGCCGATACATACGGTCATTAGGTTGTCCCGAATATGTTCACCATTGATACAAAGATGTGAACGGTACAACTTCCGTTCGAAGCCGAGCAGGAACATCGACGAGAGGAACGACAAAGTCTGCATGCCCCAGAACCGGCGAGTTACACTTCGTATCTGAACGATCTTTGCTCCCAGGCCGATGTACACGGCATTCAGGAAATAGCGTTGGATATGCAGCTTCCCATTGCAGTAACTGCATGTACCCACATCGATCTTCCTCGTCCGCCGGTTGATAATCCAGTCGATTGCCTGTTTATAATCATCGTCCAGACCCCAGTATTTGGCAAAATCATTTCCGATACCATTTGGAATGATTCCGAAAGCGATCTCCGTCTTATCGGAAACATTGGAAGTCATGATTCCGTTTACGGCATCGTTGATCGCTCCGTCACCGCCCACGACAACAATGGTCTTATATCCATTATCGGCAAGGATTCGGGCCAGCCGTTCAATAGAGCCATATCCTTCGGACTGCACATAGTCGAAACGAATCTGTTTACTCTCCATGTACTCCCGAATCTTGTTCCATCGTTTTTGTTTCTTTCTGGAACCAGCCTTCGGATTATAGATTATTCCCCATCTGTTTGGATCAATTGCCATACTTTTCGTCTTTATATCATACTCATAATTTGTTCAACTTTCTCTTCCATTGGAAGTGTCGCATCGATCCAATGGATGGTAAACCCTCTCCGCTCCATGCCTCTGAACCATGTCATCTGCCGTTTGGCAAACTGATGAATGGCTATTTCGAGTTGTGAAAACATCTCTTCGAAAGACAGTTCACCAATGACATATTGTGTTAGGAACTTATACTCGAGTCCATAATACATCAAGTCCTCCGCCTTGACTCCACTGGCCAACAGATTTCTGATTTCATCGACCATCCCATTCTCCAAACGTTCCTTCAACCGTCTAGATATCTTCTCGCGCCGTAAGGAACGTTCGATATTCACGCCAATAATCAAACTGTTCAGCAAGGGGAAATCCCGTCGTTCGGCTGGCTGTTTCAGATAAAACTCCTCAATCTCAATAGCACGGATAGCCCGTTGTGCCGTGTCCACATCCGTTTTATTGTGCAGTTTCTTATACGAAGATAAGATCTTCGTCAGTTCGTCTAACGACTTGTCGGCCAAGGACGCTCTCAGCTCAGGGTTTGCAGGTACATCAAACAGTTTGTAGCCTTTTAAAACCGACTCGATATACAATCCTGTTCCACCGCAAAGGATGGGCAGTTTATGTTTTGCAACAATTTCCTGATAAGCCTTCAGGAAGTCGCGTTGATATTCGAAAAGGCTATATTTATATCCAGGTTCTACAATATCTATCAGGTGGTAAGGGATGTGTTTCCCCTGAACCCAATAATCGTCCAAGTCTTTTCCAGTTCCTAAATCCATCCGACGATATACCTGCCGGCTATCTCCACTGATAATCTCAGTATCGAGCCGATAGGCCAGCGCAGCAGCAAGAGATGTTTTTCCTGATGCGGTAGGGCCTAAGATGGTAATCAAATCGTACTGATTCATACAATTGTTTTCTTTTAATGGCAAATATAGCGATTTTGAACGAATCCATTCATAAAAAGCACAAAAAAAGCCGCTCATGTGAGCGGCTCATATCTAATCTGAAGATTATCTTATTTGAGTTCAGCAAGATATTTGATAGTGCGAACCATCTGAGAAGTATAAGAGTTCTCATTGTCGTACCAAGAAACAACCTGTACCTGATAAGTATCGTCGTCAATCTTAGATACCATAGTCTGAGTAGCGTCGAACAATGAACCGTACTTCATACCGATGATATCAGAAGAAACGATTTGGTCTTCTGTATAACCGAAGCTCTCAGTACCAGCAGCCTTCATAGCAGCGTTGATGCCTTCTACTGTAACATCTTTAGCCTTAACGACAGCGATCAAGATAGTCGTTGAACCAGTAGGAGTCGGAACGCGCTGTGCAGAACCGATCAACTTACCGTTCAGTTCAGGGATAACGAGACCGATAGCCTTAGCAGCACCTGTTGAGTTAGGAACGATGTTGCAAGCACCAGCACGTGAACGACGAAGGTCACCCTTACGTTGAGGACCGTCAAGAATCATTTGGTCACCAGTATAAGCGTGGATAGTTGACATGATACCAGAAGCGATAGGAGCATACTTGTTCAAAGCGTCAGCCATCGGAGCCAAACAGTTAGTTGTACAAGAAGCAGCTGAGATCACTGTATCTTCCGGAGTCAAAATCTTATGATTTACATTGTAAACGATAGTTGGGAGGTCATTGCCTGCAGGAGCAGAGATAACAACCTTCTTTGCACCAGCTTGGATATGAGCTGAAGCCTTAGCCTTAGAGGTATAGAAACCAGTACACTCAAGAACTACATCAACACCAAGTTCACCCCAAGGAAGTTCTGCTGCATTAGGTTTAGCGTAGATTGTGATTTCTTTGCCGTCAACTGTGATAGAACCCGGAACAACAACAGTCTTACCATCTTCTGCCAAAGTTGCATCCTTATAAGAAACAGTATGTTTTCCTTCACCGAACTTACCAGCGAAACCACCCTGTGCTGTGTCATACTTCAAAAGATGAGCAAGCATCTTAGGACTAGTCAAATCGTTGATAGCAACAACTTCATAACCTTCAGCCTCAAACATCTGGCGGAAAGCTAAACGACCAATACGGCCAAAACCATTAATAGCAATTTTAATCATTTTACTTTTCTATTTTAAAAGTTCTATAATAAAGAATTTCTGACAATCCCCAAAAAAATGTTGTAAAACATTCAACTTTATTTGTCTTTTGCGGTGCAAAAGTAAGAAATTGTTTTTATATTCGCATTATAAATCATCTTAAAAATAAAAAAAATGGGAAAAAGTAGTTTTTTGAAAGATTTTAAGGAATTTGCTATGAAAGGCAACGTCCTTGACATGGCTGTCGGTGTTGTTATCGGCGGTGCTTTTGGTAAGATTGTCTCATCATTAGTTTCTGATGTTATTATGCCATTGGTTGGCCTGCTCGGTGGTGGTGCAAACTTCACTAATCTTAAGTGGGTGATCAAGGATGCTGTGATCGAAAACGGTGAAGTAATTAAGGAAGCTGCTACTTTGAATTATGGCATTTTCATCCAGAACATTGTTGACTTCTTAATTATCGCCTTCGCTATCTTCTGTGTACTGCGTGCGATGATGAAGTTGAAGAAACAGAAAGAAGAAGAGCCAGCTGCTCCTCCTGCTCCAAGTGCAGAAGAAACACTGTTGACCGAAATCCGTGACTTACTGAAGAATAAATAAGCCATTTTCGTTCTTTAATTATAATTGAGAAGTGCATAACCAAAGCAATTTGGTTCATGCACTTCTTTTTTGTATGCCTTATTTGTTACCTGATGAAGTGCATGGGCTGCCATGGTTCACGCTCGGGATAGTTGGGATTTCCTGACTCATGAATCTTCTTCAACAACCAAGCCATGTTATTAGCCATAGTCCGCATGGTCTGCATCCCTTCGGCATCCAGTGCGGCCTGTCCTTCTTCCAGTCCATACACAATGTTCCAATATTGTGAGGAAACAATTGGCATGTTCATCATCTGGAAAGGTAAGTTCATCGTCGTAAAGGCTGCGGATGCTCCACCACGACGGCATACACAAACGGCTGCCGCTGGCTTGTTCTCTACTTTTTCTCCTGCAGAATAGAACAAACGCTGAATGAGCGAGAGTACTGAGCCGTTAGGCTGTCCATAATAAACAGGTGAGCCGACGATCAATGCATCTATGCTGTCTAACTTCTCAGCAATCCGATTACAGATATCATCATCGAAAGCACATTGCCCCAACTGCTTCGCTTTGCATTGTCCGCATGCAATACAGCCTCGAACAGGTTTTACACCAATCTGTACGATCTCGGTCTCTATTCCATTCGATTCTAATGTCTTAGCAGCCTCGCTTAGTGCGACAAACGTATTTCCTTTTCTGCGAGGGCTGCCATTTATCAATAATACCTTCATATTGTAACTTTTTAGTTTTTACAAATATAAGTAAATAATTTAAAGAGAATACATTATTAAGTCAGTTCCCTTTCAAAAAAATTACTATTTTTGCATCCATATTTACATGTAAACAATGGACAGATCAACAACCTATCTAGCATCAAAACCTCGATATGAGATTTTGGATGCACTTCGTGGAGTCGCTGCTATCCTCGTAGTATGCTTTCATCTATTCGAGACCTATTCCAGAGGTCCACAGTATCAAATTCTTAATCACGGCTATCTGGCTGTAGATTTCTTCTTCGTGCTATCCGGCTTTGTCATTGGCTATGCCTACGATGACCGTTGGAACAAGATGAATCTGAAGAATTTCTTTAAACGTCGATTGATCCGTTTACATCCGATGGTTATCTTTGGTTCTTTCCTGGGACTTCTGCTCTTTTACTTTGCCGCCGGCATCTCTGGAGAAGAACGGAGCGCATTCCGTCTGATTAATGAAACGCCATGGTGGTTGGCCATATTGATTTTCCTCATGTGCTGTACGATGATTCCCGTACCTATCAAGTGGGATATCCGAGGTTGGAGTGAAACAAACCCGCTGGATGGTCCGGCTTGGACACTGTTGTGGGAATACATCGGTAATATTCTGTATGCTCTTATCTTTCGCCATCTATCCAAGAAGGCATTGGGAGTGTGCGTTGCTTTCTTCGCCGTGCTCACAATCATGCTTTGCATGAACATTGATGTGTTCGGAGTGCTTGAGCAACGAAAATATGCTGCTTATACCGTTATCGGTGGATGGTGTATTGATGCGACGAATCTTCTGATTGGCTCTACTCGCCTACTCTACCCTTTCTTTATGGGTTTACTCCTCTCTCGCGTCAATAAACTGATTCACCTGGAAAGAGGTGGTTTCTATTGGTGTGCATTGCTAATCTTTATCATGTTTGCCATGCCAAGAGTGGGCGGTCCTGCACCTGAGAATTGGTGGATGAACGGTATTTACGATGCTTTCTGTATCCTGATCATGTTCCCGCTGATCGTCTCGATTGGTGCGGGCAGTACCGTTACAGGAGGCAAGACGATGACTATCTGCAAGTTCTTGGGAGATATCTCCTATCCACTGTATATCACACACCATACGTTGGTATATATCCAGATAGCATGGCGCCGCAGTCATTTGGATGCACCGTTGAGCATGCACATCTTTATGGGAGTAAGCATCTTCATTCTTTCTATCGGAATAGCGTACGCTGCATATAAACTTTACGATATGCCTGTTCGAGAATGGCTGAAGAACAAATTATTCAAGAAAGTGGATAAGCCTCAAACCGTCCAATGATTATCATTCATAACCGGTATATCCCTTTCCGACATTTCATGGCGATCAATCTCTTTGGAGTCATCTTTGTAAAGAAAGGCTTCAAGCTAAATGAAGTAGATTATCGCCATGAATATATTCATACGCTACAGATGAGGGAAATGCTGTTTATCTTCTTTTACCTTTGGTACATCACAGAATGGATGGTTCGTCTGCTGATGAAAGGTAATGCATATCGGCAGATCTCTTTTGAGCGAGAAGCATACAGCCAGATGCACAATCCTACTTACCTTCAAAGGCGAAAGCATTATGCTTGGATGAAGTATCTGAAAAGAAGATAAAGAAAAAGAC
This sequence comes from uncultured Bacteroidales bacterium, assembly GCA_902779535.1. Taxonomy (GTDB): domain Bacteria; phylum Bacteroidota; class Bacteroidia; order Bacteroidales; family Bacteroidaceae; genus Phocaeicola. The sequence continues at coordinate 48,958 of CACZBX010000008.1, read as the reverse complement.
TAATAAAAGTACAACTGATCGAGTACCAAGCCACTATCCAACGCCTTTATCTTAATCTTGTGCGTCTTTTTCTTCCTCATTGCAAATTTTACCTTATGAATCGCTTGGTTTCGAAGTACATTTACCTTCCATTCAGGCTCCTCTGCTTTTGCTTCAACATTAAAAATAGTGGGCTTACCTCCATCTAAACAGATTTCATACCGAAGCATCGAGTTGTTGATCGGATGTGTCGGCACACATCGCACCTCTACCTCTATAGAATCCTTCTCAGTCATTGGAATTTCGAATTCCAGAGACGATTCTATAGGCAAACTTACAGCTTTTCCTTCATATCCCAGGCCTTCACACTCGAAAGCCACTCCTTTTGTATATTCCGTTCCATTCAGTTTCACAAAAGGCCTTCGCATTGCAGGCATTGGATCTTTCGAGTTTTCATGACGGACAGGTTCAAAGACATCAAGTCGTCGGGGCTGATGATCCATCATACGAAACCATTTCGCCTGATTATGAATGCCAATATTATATGTACGGGTTAAAGAAACAATGCTATCGTATGCCAAATCACTTACTTCCCATCTTCCTTTTCCATGTCGGGCCAATTGTGCCGCAAGCAACTTCTTATTCATCTGATACGATGCTTGAATAGGATATTTAACTAATTGAAAATAGGCATCCTTCCGCATTTCGGACATCTCTTCATCTTTTTTCTCTACTTTATCAGAAAGTATCTTGAACGATCTCAATCGCTCAAGAATATAATCCTCATCCCATGGCATATCCTTTACTAAAGAATTGTTGAACGACTCATAAACACGGGTATTCCCTAGGAATTCCGGTTTAGAAATATAAGCCAAACGATAATATTCTTTCATTAAGGGGGATAAAATGCGACCAGCATCTTGTCCAAATTCACGAATTAAAAAATTGGTAAGATGGGTATTTACTCCTTTTTCAGCAACCTCATCGATATTCCATGCCATATCCATAAAGAGTTCTATCTGATATTCGATGGGCTTGATATCGCCTACGTTCAATATCCAGATCTTTTGAATACCATTGTCGTAGGCCGCCTTCATCTGCTGATACAGCAATGCTGGACTAAATGTGCCTAACCAAAGATAGTCATGTGGTACTCCCCAATAAGACACATGGTAATAGATACCGTTTCCACCACTACGAGCCTTTTCTACTTCATTGGGAAAGTGTCGGATATATCCGAAGTTGTCGTCACACCACATTAACGTAACGTCATCAGGCACATCAATACCAGCATCATAAACTAATTGAACTTCTTTATATGGTATAAAAACCTGTGGGATTTTTTTCAGATCTTTATTTACATATTTTTTCAATAGTTCTCGCTGGTCAAATATAACCTTCTGGAGGTATTTTTGCTGTTCAGCCATCGTGGTCGTTCCTATCATCTTTCCGTCGTGAAGACCTCTCATTCCAAGTGTATAGAGTATTTCTTGATGAGCAACTTCCTTCACACGTTCCTCCCAGAACTTCAGCACATTCTCACTATTATTCACATAATTATATTCACCTACACCTCGTTTAGGCCATTCACCGGGTGTACTGCAAGCCATTGGCTCACAGTGAGAGCCGCCTATATAAATACCATATTTGGCTGCTACCTCTCGATTGCCCTTTGTCAAGAAGAAAGGTACCGTACATTCGTGCATGGCAGGCCAATATGTATTGGCTCGGAGGCGAAGTAATAACTCAAATATACGTTCATTGGTTTTAGGATTAACCGAAGCCGCACGATAATACGGTTCATACGTCCGACTGCTCCAAGGTAATAATCCCCAATCTTCGTCATTGATGAAAATGCCTCTGTAAGGAACTGAGGGTGCCTGATACGAAAAGAAATCTTTTTGTAAAACAAAAGAATCCTTTTGCACGGGTGTAACATCAGCCCACCACTCCCAGGGTGAAACGCCTAACAGACGGTTTAACTCTATGATACCATACGCTGTACCATGGGCATCACTTCCGACAATCATTAGTTTGCCGTTATCTAAAACTTTCAACACAAAGGCCTCATGACGGCCGGCCAAAAAAGATGAATCTATATCTAACTGACCGTTCTTACCAAACGTCCCGATAATGATTTCTCCATCTTGTCCATTCCGAACAGCCGTACATGAGAGAACATTTGCCAGATCATGCTCCAATAAATCCAATGCAGTAAAAACGATCTGTTCTTCTGAAGACGAACATGCGATATGAACGGTACTATAAGAGGAAATCTCAAATTGAGCAGATAAAAATGAAGCCCAACAAAACAGAAAAACAGACAAAATTACTCTTCTCATATGAAAAAAAGAATAGCCGCAATTAGCTAATCAAACTAATTGCGGCTATCGAACAAATTATTTTAGGACAAATAAGTACGAATCAAATAATAGGAGAACATTCCGGCTATATAGCCTACGAATACAATCCATGAAATCTTTTTCATGTACCACCCAAAGGTTATCTTCTCGATACCCATTACAACAACACCGGCTGCACTACCAATAATCAACATCGAACCACCTACTCCGGCACAGTAAGCCAACAGTTGCCAGAAGATGCCGTCAACGGCAAAGTCGCCCATAGCAGCAATCGGATACATCTTCATACATCCTGCAACCAATGGAACATTATCCACAATACTTGAGAGGACACCGATGACACCTGTCACCAAATAATGGTTACCACCCGACATCTTGTCCAATGACTGACCTAACGCAGTAAGCACGCCTATTTCAGATAGACAGCCTACAGCCATCAAGATTCCTAGGAAAAACATGATGGTAGGCAGGTCGATACGACTTAAGACTTTTGATACGCGATTGGCAAAAGTTCCTTGCTTTACCTGAACGCCGCTGTAGAAGATCTCGGTAACAATCCAAAGGATAGAAAGGATTAACAAGATACCCATGAATGGAGGAAGGTCGGTCAGATAACGAAATACCGGAACAAATATCAAGCCGCCCACTCCTATCACAAACAGAATCTGACGTTGCGATTGAGACAGTTCGTGTCCTTCTTCGTCGACCTTCTCTTTAGGATAAACCAATTCACCTTTCAACATATACTGCAAGATGAAGACCGGTACAACCATTGATATCAATGATGGGATAAAGATTTCCTTGATAACACCACCTGTCGTAATCATATTTCCGATCCACAGCATAATGGTCGTTACGTCACCGATCGGTGAGAAAGCACCACCGCTGTTGGCTGCGATAATAATCATGGAAGCATATACCAGACGATCATTATGATTCGACACCAACTTATGGAGCAACATAATCATCACGATACTTGTAGTCAAGTTATCAAGAATAGCAGAGAGAATAAACGTCAAAAAGGCCATACGCCACATCAACTTACGTTTGCTGGTCGTCCTTAACGCATTTCGAACGAAATTGAATCCACCGTTCGAGTCGACAATCTCAACAATTGTCATGGCACCCATCAGGAAGAATAGCGTCTCGGCCGTCTCGCCCAAATGACTTTCGATGATATGACGGATATGAGCCAGCATTCCCTCTTCACCACCAGTATATCCGCTTGCAATTAAGTATGGCATGGGGTTAACCATGTAGAATGTCCAACAGATTACAAACATAAATAAGGCAATGGCCGCCTTGTTTATCTTCAAGACACTCTCCAATGCGATGCAGAGGTATCCTAAGATAAATACGCTTACAATAACAATGGTCAAAGTACTCATTTTTCCTTTATTTTAAAAACTCCACAAATATAATAAAATATTTGAGATTTCTGATAACAATGAACGCATATTTGAAGCAACATGAAAGAAAAAATCGGGAAAATCAATCAACTTTCCCGATTTTCACTTCTTTACAAATCTCAATGATGAATTATAGTCCAAAAATAACTTATTTGTTTTTAGGCTTTTGAGGAATAATCTTTAGGAAATAGTCCAAAACTTTCTTATTCTGTTCATCATTCGTCATCAGATAGTACTGCATACCACCTTTCTTTGGTTCAAAATGTGTCAAGCCTTTTTCATCGACCGTAATCTTCCCTTCTTCCGAACAGGTCATGTATTCGCCCGGATGCAGGACATGAAGGACAGCCGTCAAATCCCATGTCTGACGGTCGTACGGCATTTGCATATAGGCCTTATACGCTTCAACCATCGGATGTTGCGGTGCCCAACTGAAATCATTCTCAATGCTCGTTGCCGGATACTTGATGGCATTGCCTACTTCAAACGGTGAGGTGACAAGGGGTACCGGGCATTCTGCGAATAGTTTCTGAGCTGCCGGCAAATCTTGTGTAATGTTGAATTCCCGATGGTCAGCCATCTTGATGGCTCCTGCCATCAGGCTCATGTATTTAACCTTCTGCTGAATCAGTTCTTTACCATTTAACTTGGAGTACTCGTCGGCTGGAGTGTCAAGCAGGCGGGCAAGATTGGTTGAAAAGCCTGTTGAGATGATTACCACACTATGATCGGGCTGACTTGCTAATATTTTACGATACAAGATGTGTGCATCCGGTAAGTTCTGATAGTCTGTCAAAGTAGTCGGGAAGATATTCAGATCACAAACCGACTGAGCATAGTTGGTGCTTTCATTTTTATCTTCAATATTCTTTGCAATACCGATCGGGAGTTGTGGATAGCCATACCATGTATTCATGATATCCAGGTATTTCGCTGCTCCTTCTCCTTTTTTGTTTAACATCAACGCTAGCAGGTTGATATCTCCCTTATCCATACTTTTACAGAGGATGTCCAATGCCAAGGCATCATCCACATCATTTCCCATATCCGTATCAAAGATAACAGGAATTGGACGTATGGTTATTTCATCTACCGAGGAGACTTTCTGTTTACATCCCTCAAACAAACATGCTAATACGCACAACAATAATAAAGACAAATACTTTTTCATAACATTTACATTACGTTTCCACAAAAATAGCAAAATCCTCGAATTCTATTGAGAGAAACTCGAGGATTTTAGGCAAATATTAAAATAAGAACAGAAAAATGTCTGTTTTTTAGCTCAGTTTGTGAATAACCAAACCAGAGCGCAACTTCGGTTCAAACCATGTCGTCTTCGGAGGCATGATGTTTCCTGTATCCGCAATATCCATGATTTGTTTCATAGAAACCGGATAGAGTGCAAGGGCTACCTTCATCTCCCCGCTGTCAACACGGCGTTTCAGTTCACCTAACCCACGGATACCGCCAACAAAGTCGATTCGTTTGTCGGAACGGAGGTCTTTGATACCTAGAATCTCATCCAAAATGTAATGTGACGAGATTGTGACATCGAGAACTCCGATAGGATCCTTATCATCATACGTTCCTTCTTTGGCTGTCAAGCTGTACCATTTCCCCTCAAGGTACAAGGCAAAGTTATGCAATGCCTTTGGCTTATAGATCTCGCTACCTTTTTCTTCCACATCGAAATGTTGACGGACAGCGTCAAGGAATTCGCTTGGAGTCAAACCGTTCAAGTCCTTCATCACGCGGTTATAGTCGATTACTGTCAGTTGGTTTGCTGGGAAGCAGACAGCCATGAAGTAATTGTACTCTTCGTCACCTCTGTGATTCGGGTTCAGTCTGGCCTTTTCTGCACCTACTAATGCAGCAGCAGCCGAGCGGTGGTGACCATCTGCGATATACATGGAAGGAATCTTTGCAAATGCTTCCGTTATTGCCTTGATGTCATGATCATCCGAGATGATCCAGAATTTATGTCCGAAGCCATCATCAGGGGCAACGAAATCGTATACAGGTTTTTGAGCTGTATATTTCTGAACAATTGCATCCAGCTCCGCATTGTCAGGATAAGCAAAGAAAACCGGCTCAATATTCGCATTGTTGATACGAACATGTTTCATTCGGTCTTCCTCTTTATCACGCCGAGTCAGTTCATGCTTCTTGATATCACCATTCATATAATCGGGAACGTATGCCCCTACGACTAGACCATACTGAGTCTTTCCGTTCATGGTCTGTGCATAGATATAATAACATTCCTTCTCGTCCTGAACCAACCATCCTTTATCCTGGAACTTCTGGAAATTCTCCGCAGCTTTTTCGTAAACGCGTGGATCATCCTCAGCAGTGCCTACAGGAAAGTCGATTTCCGGTTTAATAATATGATACAATGACTTTTCATTTCCCTCACATTCTTTACGAGCTTCATCAGAGTCCAACACATCATAAGGGCGTGAGACAACTTGTTCTACCAAATCCTGTGGAGGACGAATGCCTTTAAAAGGTTTTACTGTTGCCATAGTGATACTTTACTTGTTTACTCTAAATCTTTCATTACCTTCTTTGAAGTAAGCCACGATTTGGTGAGCAGCGGCTAAACCAGCATTGATATTTGCCTCAGCAGTCTGAGCACCCATCTTTTTCGGAGTGGAGAAGTAACGGCCTGCGAACTTGGAAGCAAACTCCTCGTTAGCTACCGGCATGATGTCGGTAACATACTTCAAATCCTCACGTTCTTCCATCAGGCGGATGAGCTCTGCCTCGTTAATTACTTCCTTTCGTGCTGTGTTGACAAGGATACCACCCTTAGGCATTCTATTTACCATAGCGTAGTTGATGGATTCCTTCGTTTCAGGAGTAGCAGGAATATGCAAAGAAACGATATCAGCCACTTCGAATAAAGCTTCTGTTGAGTCGACAGCGTGAACACCGGCAGCCTCGATTGCTTCTTTCGGACAGAAAGCATCGTAAGCATAGATATCCATACCGAAACCTTTAGCGATGCGAGCAACATTACGACCTACATTGCCAAATGCCAGAATACCCAATTTCTTTCCAAGTAACTCAGTGCCTGACTTGCCGTTATAGAAGTTACGAACAGCCATTACTAACAATCCGAATACCAATTCTGCGACAGCATTTGAGTTCTGTCCCGGTGTGTTCATCACACACACATGATGAGCGGTTGCGGCAGCTAAGTCAACATTGTCGTAACCTGCACCGGCGCGAACAACAATCTTTAATTGTTTGGCAGCATCAAAAACTTCATTATCGATAACATCACTACGAATGATGATAGCATCTGCATCTTTTACAGCATTTAATAATTGAGCTTTATCCTCATATTTCTCTAACAAAGCAAGTTCATACCCTGCTTCGTCAACGACTTTACGAATACCGTCGACAGCCACTTTGGCAAACGGTTTCTGAGTTGCAACCAATACTTTCATAGTCATTCTTTTTAATGTTTCTTTTCAAATTCTTTCATACAGTCAACCAAGGCCTGAACGCTTTCGATTGGCAATGCGTTATAACAAGAAGCACGGAAACCGCCTACTGAACGGTGACCCTTCACGCCTACCATGCCATGTTCAGTTGCAAATGCAGCAAACTCTGGCTCTAAATCCTTATATTCATCCTTCATAACGAAGCAGATGTTCATATAAGAGCGGTCTTCTTCACAAGTAACGGTGCCACGGAACAACTTGTTACGGTCAATCTCACCATATAAAAGTTCAGCTCTTGCCTTTGCACGACGTTGCATTTCCTCTACGCCACCTTGAGCCTTCAACCAACGCAATGTCATCAGCGCACCGTAGATAGGAACTACTGGAGGAGTATTGAACATCGAACCTTTCTCAACATGCGTACGATAGTCCAACATGGTCGGGATATAATGTGAAACCTTTCCCAAAGCATCATTCCTTACAATGACGAAGGTAACACCTGCAGGTGCCAGGTTTTTCTGTGCACCTCCATAGATGCAAATATATTTAGAAACGTCAACCGGACGAGAGAAGATATCGGATGACATATCTGCGATAACCGGAACATTCAAGTCCAAATCGTGATGTATTTCCGTACCATAGATCGTATTGTTCGAGGTGAAATGGAAATAATCCACATCAGTAGGTACACTGTAATTCTTTGGAATGTACGTGTAATTGTCTGCCTTTGAAGAAGCAACTTCAACAACTTCACCAAAGCCAAGTCCTTTAGCTTCCTTCAATGCCTTATTAGCCCAAGTACCTGTATTCAGGTAAGCCGCCTTCTTTTCCATGAAGTTGTACGGTACCATACAGAATTCAAGACTTGCACCACCACCAAGGAACAATACGGAATATCCTTCAGGGATGCTCAGTATTTCCTTAAATAAAGCTTCTGCTTCATCCATCACTGCTTGAAAGTCTTTGTGACGATGGCTTATTTCCATCAATGACAAACCAGAGTTGTTAAAATCAAGAATGGCCTTCGCTGTGTTTTCAACAGTTTCGCGAGGAAGAATAGATGGTCCCGCATTAAAATTGTGCTTTTTCATGTCTGATGTATGTTTTAGATTAAACAATATTTTTATTAACGATGGCGAATATACGTATTATTTTGTGACTTCCAAAGGAAATACCAATAATTTTTACAATAATTCATACTTCGTTTGACATATTGCTATCATTTAGCCTCTTCAATAATGGTTTTCTGACCTTTAATCTTCTCATTTCTGACTAAATTAAGTGTTTGCGATAACTTTTTGCGAAGAATTGCGGCAAAACAATAATGGTCTTTAACGTCAATTTTTCCGATTTCCTCTTGCTTGAGATTTCCCTTCTTGCATAAGAATCCAACGATGTCAATCTTGTTGATCTTATCTTTCTTTCCCTTACCGATATACAGTGTTGCGTATAGTGGCTGCGATGGCTTGGGTATTCGTTTCGGGAAGACAAAAGTGTCAGGTTCTTCTTTCAGGTACTTGGGCAAGGTTTCATCGGGACCTAATATCATATACGCACGTCCTTCTGCATCCCAACGTGCCGTACGCCCATTCCGATGAATATAGCCCTCTTCGTTGAGTGGTAAATGATAATGGACAATGGCATCAATGTTCGGAATGTCAAGGCCCCGTGCAGCCAAGTCGGTCGATATTAATACGTGGCAACTGCCGTTTCTGAACTTATAGATGGCACGTTCCCGATCGTCCTGCTCCATTCCTCCGTGAAAGACTCCATGGGGGAACTTTTGGGAATATAGGTATGCTCCTACTCTTTCCACGCTTTCGCGATAGTTGCAAAATACGAGCGTGGATTGTGCATTCAATGAGCACAGAAGGTGATACAATGTCTCCAGTTTATCTTTTTGAGGCGATAACACCTTATATATATGTATCCGTTCGGATAGTTGTTCTTCCGGATTCAGAAAGTTGAGTTTGATGGATTTAGTCACCCCTGTAAATTGAGGTATTTCGTCGGCATCCGTCGCTGATAGCAGGAACCGTCGTTGAAGGTAAGGTAGTTTCGTAAGGACTTCTGCCATCTCTGCTTGAAACCCAAATTCCAGACATTTGTCAAACTCGTCGATCACAAGGATACCTACACTTCTCGGATCGATGTTTCCCTTGGTGAGATGGTCATTCATCCGACCGGGAGTACCGAAGATCACAGACGGCTGAATGCCTTGCATGCTTCGGTGTTCGTCCATGGCAGGCCTTCCACCATAGCAACACATCGAAGTAAATGAAGTGCCCAATGCCTTAAACACCTGATCGGTTTGAAGCGCCAGTTCCCGCGAGGGAACCAATACGATCACCTGTACGCCCTTCTCTCCTTCTTTCAGTGAATGTAGAACGGGCAAGAGGTATGCCAGCGTTTTTCCTGATCCTGTAGGTGAAAGCAAGACAATGTCCTTCCCTTTGTTCCATGAATCGACTGATGCCATCTGCATCGGGTTTAACTGTTCGATGCCGAGGTGTTTCAAAGCTTTCTGAATAAGTTTGTCCAAGGATTCCATGCGATAATATTCATTTATGAGTCATGACACAAAGATACAAAAAAGCCCGATACCTTGAAGTATCGGGCTATAATTAATATAATCATCGGAATTATCCGAAGTTATCGAACATGATGGATTCAGGATCAACACCCAGACTATCCAACATTCCTTGAACAGCTTTTGACATCGGTCCAGGACCACACATGTAGTATTCAATATCTTCAGGAGCTTCGTGATCCTTCAGATAGGTATCGTACATGACTTGATGAACAAATCCAGCAGTATACTTCACGCCAGCAGCATCAGCAGCCGGATCCGGACGGTCAAGTGCCAGATGGAAGTGGAAATTAGAGAATTCCTTCTCCAGTTCGAGGAAGTCTTCAACGAAGAATGCTTCAACCAAAGCACGTGCGCCATAGAAGAAGTGCATCTCGCGGTCGCGGCAGTTCAACGTCTTCGTCATGTGCATGATCTGAGCACGCAACGGAGCCATACCAGCACCACCACCAACCCAGATCATCTCTTTCTTAGAGTCGAAGATTGGATGGAAGTCTCCGTAAGGACCGCTCATGATCACCTTGTCACCCGGTTTGCGTGAGAAGATATAAGATGAAGCGATACCTGTCGGAACATCCTGGAAACCAACCTGTGGGCGTGGCTTGAACGGAGTCGTTGCGATACGTACGGTCAAGGTGATACGATCACCTTCTGCCGGATAGTTAGCCATGGAGTAAGCACGGATGGTATCCTCTGGGTTATGTGCTTTCAGTGAGAAGATATTGAACTTCTCCCAAGAAGGTAGATAGTCAGGACCTATATCATTCTTGTCGAAATCCTTATCGTAGTCGATGCAATCATACTTCGGGATACGGATCTGAGCGTATGAACCAGGAATAAAGTCCATGTGTTCACCTGGAGGCAAAGCAACGATGAACTCCTTGATAAAGCTAGAAACGTTCTTGTTCGAGATAACAGTACATTCCCATTCCTTTACACCAAGAACAGATTCCGGAACCTTGATATCCAAATCATTCTTCACCTTTACCTGACAGCCCAGACGCCAATGGTCTTGCTGTTGTTTACGTGTGAAGTGAGGGACTTCTGACGGAAGGATTGAACCACCTCCTGCAAGAACCTGAACCTTGCACTGGCCACATGATCCCTTACCACCACAAGCTGATGGTAAATGAACATCGTTTGTAACTAATGTGTTCAGCAGGGAGTTACCCGATTCTACTTCCAATACTTTATCGCCGCCATTGATTGAAATCTTTACCTTACCCGAAGGAAGCAGATAAGATTTAGCAACCAGCAAAATGATGACAAGCAGCAGTATTACAATGAGGAATACTACAATGCTCGCTAAAATTAAATTGATATTCATTGTTATATTCCTTTCTTTATAATTTCAAACCTGAGAAACACATAAATGCCATAGCCATCAAGCCTACTGTGATGAAGGTGATACCCAAACCTCTCAAAGGAGCAGGTACATTCGAGTACGCCATCTTCTCACGAATAGCAGCCAGACCGACGATAGCCAGCAGCCAACCGATACCTGAACCGATTGCATAAGCGAACGTATCCCAGATATCGCCGATAAATCTAGGATCACTTTCGCCTAAGCCGATACGTTGTTGCATAAACAGGGAAAGACCCATAATAGAGCAGTTCACAGCAATCAAAGGAAGGAAGATACCCAGTGAGTTGTAGAGTGACGGACTGAAGCGTTCCACAATCATCTCCACCAACTGTACGATACCGGCAATGACTGCAATAAACAGGATAAAGCTAAGGAAACTCAGATCGACACCTTCTATCAAGGCTCCGTCAGCCAGCACCTTTGTCTGAAGCAAATAGTTCACTGGAAGCGTCACCACCATTACAAAAGTTACTGCAATTCCCAATCCCAAAGATGTTTTCACGGTCTTCGATACGGCCAGATATGAGCACATACCCAGGAAGAACGCGAATATCATATTGTCCACAAATATTGAACGGACTATCAAACTAAAAAAATGTTCCATAATTCTTCGTTATTTAGAATTTAGCATTAATTCTCTTGTAATTCTTTGTGATGAGCACGCTGATACCAGATAATACAAGCACAGATAATCAACGCCATCGGTGGCATCAACATCAAGCCGTTATTCAGATAACCAAGATTCTTAATCCATTCGTAGTTCAGGATGTTGAATCCGAGTAATGTACCTGATCCGAGCAATTCACGGAAGAAAGCCACAATTACAAGAATCTTTGCATAACCAAGACCATTACCTACTCCATCCAGGAAAGATTCCCAAGGACCGTTCTGCATGGCAAATGCTTCCAGACGCCCCATCAGGATACAGTTTGTAATAATCAGACCAACATATACAGACAACTGTACACTTACATCGTAGGCGTAAGCTTTCAGGATTTCGCTGACGATGGTTACCAAAGCAGCGACTACAACCAGCTGTACGATGATACGTATACGGTTAGGAACAGTTTTGCGGATTAATGAGATAACCAGGTTACTGAAAGCAGTAATGATGGTTACTGACAAACCCATGACGATAGCCGGTTCCAACTTTGATGTTACAGCCAATGCTGAACAGATACCGAGGACTTGAACGGTTACAGGATTGTTCAAGCCAAGGGGAGCCATAAAGACTTCTTTATTCTTTTTTGAAAATAACTCTGCCATCCTTTATTCCTCCTCATTTTTCGTTAAAAAACTCTTGTAGTTCTCCAGACAAGTCTTCAGCATGGCATCGACACCGTTTGAAGTGATGGTACCGCCTGAGATACCGTCTACTTCATGTGCGGCGTTGGTTACATGACCGTTTTTGACAACGCTCAATGCCACCTTCTCACCATCCATGACTTTCTTGTCTTTGAATTCACCCTGGAAATGCTCGGTAGCTATCTCAGCACCCAAGCCCGGAGTTTCACTTGCATGCGAGAAATAAGTACCATAGATGGTATTCTTATCCGCATTTAGTGCAACATACCCCCAGATAGCACCCCAAAGTCCGGCACCATATACAGGAACTACATATTTCTTCTCTCCATTTACGTCGGCTACAAATACATGCAAACGATTATTCTCTTTTGCATCTTTCTCAAATGTTGTTGTAAAACCTTGTGTATTCTCTGCTAAAGAACCATCCTGGTTCAACAACATATCCGCCTTGATGATCTTATTATATTCAGCATCAGCATCCTTAATGTCACGGACATTCAATGCCGAGAGAATCTGCTTCTTGGTGTCGAGCTCGATGTTCTTATCTTGTTTTGATTTCAAGGCTGAGCTTACGAACGCCAGCAGAAATGCTACGATAACCACCATTACCGAAGCATAAACGATAGTATAAGTATTACTATTTGTATTCATTTCCGTAGGCATTAATTGTTAGACTTATTATTCACACGCTTTGCACGGCGGCTGATATTGCTTTGTACAACAAAGTGGTCGATCAACGGAGCAAATACGTTCATCAGCAAGATAGCGAGCATCATACCTTCTGGATAACCAGGGTTGAGCACGCGGATGACGATAGCAATGGCACCGATCAGGAATCCATAATAGTACTTACCAGTCTCTGTACGTGCAGACGTAACAGGGTCGGTTGCCATGAAGACAGCACCGAAGCAGAATCCACCTAAGCAGATGTGCTCGTACCAAGGCATCTGAGCAATAGCGGTGTCAGGACCAAACTGATTGAACAGATATCCTACGACTGCACCTCCAACAAATACTGACAACATGGTCTTCCAACTTGCTACTCCGGTCCATAACAACAGGATTGCACCCAGGGCAATCGCTATCACGCTGGTTTCACCGATTGAACCCGGAATCAAACCAGTCACCATGTCCCATGAAAAAGCAGGGCAAGCACTTGCTGAACTAGCTACTGCAGCATTACCCAAGGCTGTTGCACCTGAGAAACCGTCGACTACATTTCCGGCACCAATACCACAGATTGAATCGGTAGCAACCCAAACAGCATCACCCGACATCTTTGCAGGATAAGCAAAGAATAGGAATGCGCGGGCAATCAAGGCCGGGTTGAAAATGTTCATACCGGTACCACCGAACACTTCCTTACAGAAGATAACGGAAAAGGCAACGGCGATGGCAAGAATCCACAACGGACAGTTGATCGGCACAATCAAAGGGATGAGCAGACCGGTTACCAGGTAACCTTCCTGAATCTCCTCGTGCTTCCACTGAGCTGTGGTAAATTCGATACCCAGACCAACGACATAGGATACGATAATCTTTGGCAGAACGGCCAGGAAGCCATAGCCAAACAAACTCCAGAAACCAGCATTAGGCTGACCAATGGCCAAGAAATGCTGATAACCTACATTGTACATACCGAACAGCATAGCCGGTATCAATGCAATCACCACGATAGACATGATTCGCTTACTGTCGATGGAATCATGAATGTGGACACCCGACTTTGAGGTTGCATTCGGTACGAACAGGAATGATTCGAAACCTTCATACAACGAATGGAAAGCATGCAGTTTACCTCCCTCTTCAAAGTTTGGCTTTATTTTATTAAAGTAATTTCTTAACGCTTTCATTTAATCTTTCTTTTTAAAATGACTTAGCACAATTCCTTCCGAAGCATATCCAGTCCTTGACGGACGATACGTTGTACCTCCAGTTTACTTGAATCAACAAATTCACACAGTGCGAAGTCCTCTGGTGCAACTTCATAGATACCCAAAGCTTCCATGCGGTCGATGTCGCCGGTAATGATAGCCTTGATCAAATATTCCGGATAAATGTCCATCGGGAATACCTTGTCGTATTCGCCTGACATAATCATGTGGCGTTCACCACCTTTGATACGTGCGTCAAGTGCATACTCTTTCTTGCCTTGCAGCCAGCTGAAATAACTGCGGTTCATACTGAATTGCTTGCAGCGTGGCATGATGAAACCAAGGAACTCATCCTTGTCGCTCACTTCGGGGATCACAGTCAGGCTGGTAGCCTTTGCGCCTAGAAAATCATCTGCCTTCACCTGTTTTCCTGTCAGTACATTTCCACAGATATAACGTACTTCCTTCGATGCATCCACCTTGCCAGCAAAGATGTTTGTAAGTTGAGCACCTACCTTTACCTTGCAGTATGCAGGAGCATTCACCTCTGAACCTGTCAGGGCGATGGTGCGTGTAAAGTCGACATGTCCCAAGTTGAATAGACGGCCGATGAAGATAACCTCTTCTGCACCGATCGTCCAAACCACTTCACCCTTGTTGATCGGGTCGATGTGATTGATCTGAACGCCTACGTTACCAGAAGGATTCGGTCCGTCAAATACGTTGACTGTCACATTTTGAGCATTGGTCAATGCAGGGTTCTTCTGACATACACAGATGCCAAGATAGGTCTTTGCCATCTTTGCCAGTGCGTTCAGACCTGTCTGGAAATCGTTTTCCTGACCTTTCAAAACATATTCAAAATTGGCAGCTAACGGATTCTTGTCGAATGCGGAAACAAAGATTGCTTTCGGCTGAGCCTGTGGGTCGGCTACGACAGCATACGGGCGTTCAACGATATAAGCAAAAAGTCCCGATTCCAGCAGTGCGGTACGAACTTCTTCCCCACTCATCTTCGAGACATCTTTCTTTCCAAAGTCAACATAAGTTTGTTCCTTTGAAGCAGCAATTGAAATGTTAAGTACCTTACGACGTTCGCCTCTGGTCACACTCGTAACCACTCCGCTAACCGGAGACACGAACTTCACTTCCGGATGTTTCTTGTCTTCAAACAAAACATCCCCGGCCTTCACAACATCTTGTTCTTTGACTACCACTTTTGGAGTTATACCATGAAAGTCGTCTGGGACCAATGCATAGGTCTCAGGTGCTTTCACTTCAAATAACTCTTCAACCGGTTTTCCTTTCAAGTTGATATCAAGGCCTTTGTGCAATTTAATTACATTTGCCATATTGAGTTATAAAAAATGATATTTTTAAGATAGGTGCAAAATTAGATAAAATTCAATAAATAATAAAAGTTTGGGAAGTTATTATCTGAAAAATCCCAAACTTTTATCATTCGTGCCGGATTAGTTGTCCTGCGAGAACATCGGGTCCCATGCCGGCAACAGGATCGGTTTCTGCTTGAGGAGTTCCTGCACCTTCGCCGGGACATACTTCTTTTGTGCTACCAGACGGAACATGTATTCGTTGAACCACTCGTCGGTCATGATCAAATGTCCCTTATAGCCGGTCATACCCCAACTATTCTCAACCATCCATTTCTTTGACTTGCCGTTTTTGTCGAGGTCGACAGCCATTAAAGTCATGGCATGGCTGCTCATGCTGGCGTAGGTCTGGATGCGTTGTTTTTTGTCCATGCCGAAGGTAGTGCCCATCAACGACTCATAGTCGAAGTTCTTGACATCCAACAAGCCTCTTTCACGGTCAATGAACTTACCCACATCGCACGAGAAATACATGCTGGTGTTGTCTTTGATAGAGGCGATGGCAATTTCCTTAATTTCCTCAATCGGAAGGTTCACATAGATCCAGTTATGTCCGTCATACACATGACGGTCGTAGTCGATTTCGTAGCACTTGTAGTATTCGCGGCTCGGATCGTTCATCAAAAGTACGTAGTCGTTGGTCAAGTCGTTGCCCAAGAACTCTTTATAAAACTGTACCGGTGTGTATTCCTTCGGTTCCCCGTCTTTCAGTGCCCATGTAAAATGTTGCACCGGTTCTCCCAGGTTGATGGCCAACATACGGTAAACAGTCCCCAGCATCTCCGTTTTCTGCTGCTGAATAGCCGATGTCTTCGCGCCCTTGGCTACAGCCTCTCTCAGTTGCAAGCCGAATTCTTTCAGTTTCAAGCCTATCAGGCTGCGCATCTTGCTGGTATTGTTGCTGGCGTAGGTTTCTGGCATCACTGCTGCCGGAACAAGTCCGTATTTTTGAATCAAGTCGGCCACTCCGGTAAAGGTTCCGCCGTCGCTCAGCGGGTGTTGGAAGAGCCAATCTACCGTCCGGTCTTCCATCGGCTTCTTTGCTGTATCAATGATTCCCTGCAGGAAGAGGTTGGCTTTCTCCAGCTGATCGTAGAAAAATACATAGTTCTGCGAGAATTCCATCCCGTCCAACTTATATTGATTGATCATCTGCGCACGCAGCACGTTCATACCTGTAAACAGCCAGCATCTGCCCGATGACTTCTGGTTGGTAATGCCGATCGACTTTACCTTATAGGTGAAGTGTGTATCAAAGTTGGCCAGGTTTTCCTGATTGACAGCCAACTGGTCGATACTGTTCGTACCCAAGGCATTACGAATTGCCTTGTCGGATGCTGAGTTTTGATAACTTTTTTTGATTTGGTTAAGCATCTCCGACGAGATACCACCTTGCTGAGCCTGTGCCGAGAACGTGGCAGCGAGGAAAAATGCAAGTGCAATTTGTTTTTTCATATAGCTGTTTATTCGTTATAAATTAGCAAATTAGATTATCAGTTGTATGCTTTTTACATATTTAGCAAAGATAAGGTTAAAATTTGATTCTACAAAAATTATTAGGCTGTTGATTCGTAAATTCTTTCACCCACAAAATGATTATTTTAAAAGGTAATGTGAAATAATTCTTCACAGGGACGAGTGAAATTCAGGAACATGGTTCACAAAGTCCCAAATCCTCAAAAAAAAAGGTGTGAGGTTAATATATGCATGTACACAACAGCGTATTCAGAATATTTGGAATATCCTAAAAAAAACTGAGTCCTTGAATAAAAGCTCAGTTTTTTAGCAAAATAACACGATGAATGAGGGTGAAAAACTCGATAAATGAAGAATAAACCTCGATAAATAAAAATGAGGATGCGTAAACACACCCTCTTCACATCGTTTCATGTACGAACAAATTAGTTCAAGTACATTTTTAAGTCTTTAGGATTTAAATCCTTTGCAATGATCGTACCCCGTTCATCCAACAGATAGTTTTTAAAACCTTTCCCTATCTGATAAGTCTCATAGACATTTGAAGAACGATTAAAACGATTCATCAGGCAGTAATCCGACGAGATCAAGTCTTTTTGAGTTGCATCCTCGAAAATGCTTTGATAATCATCGAATGATACTGATACCATTTTTATATGATCCACTTCTTTTAATGCATGATATAGGTTTGCATTTCTCAGTCGGGATGAAGCATCAAAGCTTGCCCAGAAACTGATGAAAACCATCTTCCCTTCCATTTGTCGCAAATCTATAACCTGCTCATCTAAATGAAGACGAATATTCGGAGCCTTATCTCCGATATTCAGTCCAATCGAATTCTTATCCTTACCAATAAAAGAAAGAGATAAGATTGAAGTGACGAATAACAATACAAAAATGGTTTTTACATTTTTAATCATAAATTCCATTTCAGATGATTGGTTATTAATATTTTTTCAACAAAGCAATTTAGTTGCAAAATGTTGATTCTCAACCCACTTTTTTGTGGTAGAGTTCGGCAAAATTACAGCTTTATTTAATACCGACCAAATATATTTGCAATAAAATATGTTTTATAACACATTTTTGTCCTTTTCATCGGATAAAAAAGTTCTGTCAAAATGTAGTATTTCAATCAGAAAATACCTATTTTTGTCCAAATTATACGTTCCTCAAGATGAAAAAAGAACTTATCTTAATCACGATTACCGGTGTCGACCGTCCTGGCCTGACTGCTTCTATCACAGAGACATTATCAAAATACGATGTAGCCATTTTGGATATTGGTCAGGCAGATATCCATAGTCAGCTATCTTTAGGTATCCTCTTTATGAGTGATGAAAAAGATTCCGGCAATATCATGAAGGAACTATTGTTTAAGTCGACCGATTTGGGTGTTTCCATCCGCTTCTCCCCTGTCGATGAGGCAGATTACTCCAATTGGGTTAGCATGCAAGGTAAGAATCGTTATATCTTGACCATACTCGGGCGGAAACTTTCGGCAAATCAAATTGCTAAAGTTGCAGGTATTATTGCCGGGCAAGGCCTAAATATTGATTCGATCAAGCGTTTGACTGGTCGTATTCCGTTGGATGAAGAAAAGGCCAGTGTCCGTGCGTGTATTGAGTTTTCTTTGCGTGGTACTCCTCGTGATAAGGAAGAAATGCAAAGGAGCCTGATGCATCTGAGCTCGGAAATGGGTGTCGACTTCTCATTACAAATGGATAACATGTACCGTCGGATGCGTCGCTTGATCTGTTTCGATATGGATTCCACCTTGATTCAGACAGAATGTATTGACGAACTGGCTGAACGGGCTGGCGTTGGCGATCAGGTTCGTGCAATTACCGAACGTGCGATGAGGGGTGAAATCGATTTCAAAGAGAGTTTCACCGAACGAGTTGCCCTGCTAAAGGGATTGGATGTCAGCGTAATGCAGGATATAGCAGAGAATCTTCCTATCACGGAAGGCGTTGAACGCCTGATGTATGTCTTGAAGCATTACGGATATAAGATAGCTATTCTTTCGGGAGGATTCACATATTTCGGCAATTACCTCAAGCAGCGCTTTGGCATCGACTACATGTATGCGAATCAGCTAGAGATTGAGAACGGGAAACTGACGGGAAAATTTTTGGGTGAGATTGTTGATGGACGTCGGAAAGCCGAATTACTGAAGTTGATTGCCCAAGTTGAGAACGTGGATATTGCACAAACCATTGCCGTTGGGGATGGTGCGAACGATTTGCCAATGCTTTCTACTGCCGGACTTGGAATTGCTTTCCATGCAAAGCCGAAAGTGGTGGCAAATGCACAGCAATCCATCAACACCATTGGACTGGATGGCGTACTTTATTTCTTGGGATTCAAAGATTCGTACCTGGAAGAAAGAGGAAAGCTATAATCTTAATTGACCAATTCATAATTAATCTGTCCATCCGGTGAGACAATCAGATTAATTAGGTAGCAAGAGGCATCGTCAGGCACACAAAGATTTGCCTGGAAGTGATAGCCTCGAGAATCGATTTTGTTGAAATCCATATCGGACAAGATGGCATACTGGAAAAAGTCGTGAGGAATATAACTCTCAAACATCTGCTTGGTGATATCTTTCGCAAAAATCCGATCTTTCCCCTCGTATACGCAGATATGGATGATATTGTCATAGTAAAAATTATCCATGCCCATCCCCGTTTCCGAAACAGTCGGTTTCGTCACCTTGATGTGAGAAGGATTAATATACACATAGCCATGATAACGATGATCATTGAAGTACACAACCGAATCTTTTTTCAAGACATTATCGTAAATCGGTACTTCCTGCTTATGAATGAATGATACAGAATCGGCCTGTTCAGCCTTATGAAGATGTACTTCATCACCCGAGAGTGCTAAGAATTCGAAGGTATATTCACCTTGTTTGAGGATCTTATACGAATTAACAACTGATCCATACGTGAGAAGGCTATCGTCGATGACTTTAAAATAAACAGGATCTGTCAGGATATCGGAATAGTAGATCGTGTCTCCCATGACATTCATAACCGTTTCGTCGGACAGTTCGTCGAGCCATAAGCCTTGTAACATACGCTTAGCTTCCTCATTCTCAGGCTTTTCCGTTTGAGTATGAGAAGAAATACACGACATGAACAGGACGCTAAATAGTCCAGATATATACAACCACCTCATGAATTACGAATCAGTCAATCATCCAAGAACTACTTGGTGAAACCCTTTTCCGCAAAGATACAAATAAAATAAGGAGTAGTCCTCTTTTTTAGGAAAAAAGTTAGAGGTTATTAGAATAATATTGTTAAATTTGCCATGTGAAAGATTTGGCCAAACATATAGAAATCTTGTTACTGGAGAATGACTGTGTCATTATCCCAGGTTTAGGTGGATTTATTGTTCACAATGAATCAGCCTATTACGATGAAGAGGAGCAGATATACTATCCTCCGAAGCGTTCTATTGGCTTTAATCCTAAACTGACCATCAATGATGGTTTGTTGGTACAGTTCTATATGCAGACCTATCACATGGATTTCCGCGATGCCAATCGAAAGATTGAGCACGAGGTGGCTGAATTGAAGGATCAACTCTATAAAGATGGACATGTCTATCTGAAAGGTATTGGAAATCTTTGTTGCAACATCCATAATGAATTTGAGTTCCGCACCGAAGAGCCGAATGTCATGACCCCTTCTCTGTATGCCTTGAACCATTTCTATGTCGGAAAGCTAGGCAAGCAGGAAACAAAAGTGGTTGAATTCAGGCCTAAAACGACAAAGGAACCTTCTAAACGAGAGATTCATGCTCCTCGATGGATTGCCGATGCAGTTGCTGTGGCTGCTGCCGTCCTATTATTCTTTATGATATCTGTCCCTGTTGAGAATACGTATATGGATCAAGGTGATTATGCTTCGCTCTCTTCAAATGATTTCATTGAAGTAATCAAGTCACAGTCCTTGGCCATGAACGTAATTCATCCTGATATTCCTGAAAAAAAGATAGCTGCTCCTGTGCAGAGTCAACCAAAGAAGGTGGAAATTAAAACTCCTTCTCCATCCAAGAAAGAAACTGTTGCTCCAAAACCTGTCGAGCAGCCAAAGGTAAAACAGGTTATTGACGAACAGCCTAAGGTGGAGACCAAACCTGCTCCTGTTCAGAAAACTACTTCTACACCTTCTGTGGCTGTCATGAAGTATCATATTATCATTGCGAGCCTGGAAACGCAGAGAGATGCACAGGCAACAATCGCAACGATGGAAAGTAAAGGTTTGCATAATCTTAAGATAAAAGAAGGAAATGGCCATTTCCGTATCGTGTTAAAGAGCTTCGAAGATAAGAATGCTGCATACAGCAAACTGAATGAACTTAAACAGCAGGATGAATACAAGAATGCCTGGCTCCTCAGTTCTAAATAAAAGATAGATGAAAAGAGTTCGTTGTCCGAAATGTGATCATTATATTATATTTGATGAGACAAAGTATGAGGATGGACAGTCCTTAGTCTTTGTTTGTGACCAATGTCATAAAGAATTCAAGATCCGGATGGGTGTATCAAAACTTAGACCGCTCCAAAGAGATGATAATCCGGATGAACAAGCCAATAAAGAGCAATTTGGCAGCATTGTAGTCGTGGAGAATGTCTTTGCTTTCAAGCAAGTAATCCCCTTGAAGGAAGGCGATAATCTGATTGGCAGACGCCATCCGGGGATGGAAGTGGATGTACCTATTGAAACATCTGATCCCAGCATGGACCGCCGTCATTGTTATATTAACGTATCCAGGAATAAAAAAGGTCATATCGTGTATACGTTAAGGGATAACGACAGTGTGGTTGGCACATTCCTGATGAACGAAATCCTGGGTCCTAAAGACAGAGTTCGAATAGAGGATGGTGCGATCATCACATTAGGAGCGACGACAATTATTCTTCGGACAGCAGAGGATAAATGAATAATCCGGACATGAAAAAAATAATATTAATTACAGGTGGAGAACGTTCAGGAAAGAGTATGTATGCCGAAAAGATGGCATTGACTCTCTCTCAAAACCCCGTATATCTTGCAACATCCCGTATCTGGGATGAGGAATTTAAGGAGCGTGTCCGTATCCATAAAGAACGCAGAGGTAAAGAATGGACCAATGTAGAAAAGGATAAAGAACTTTCTTCGGTTGATGTTAACGGTCGCGTTGTGGTAATCGACTGTGTCACCCTCTGGTGCACAAACTATTTTTTCGACTTGGCCTCGGATGTGAACCGTTCGTTGGAAGCCTTGAAAGAAGAGTTTAATCGTTTCACCCAACAAGACGCAACCTTCATCTTTGTTACAAACGAAATTGGTTCGGGGTCGGTTTCAGATAATAAGATTCAACGGATGTTTACTGACTTACAGGGATGGATGAATCAATATATCGCATCAAAGGCAGATGTCGTTTATTTAATGGTTTCAGGCATACCTGTATTAATCAAAGGAACAGCGTTAATATAAAAGATATTTTTAGATGAAAACGTTTCATATAGCACAACCTGATCAAGCAATCAAGCCAGCTTTAATAGATAAAATCAATAATCTAACCAAGCCGAAAGGTGCCTTGGGTGTGTTAGAAGACTTAGCACTTCAAATCGGTTTGATTCAACAAACCCTCTCTCCTACACTTCATAAACCTCATAACATTTTATTAGCCGGCGATCATGGTATCGTCGAAGAAGGTGTGAGCAAATCGCCAAAGGAAGTTACGTGGCAGCAGTTAAGTAACTTCACACATGGTGGTGGAGGTGTGAACTTTCTTTGCAGGCAGCATCGTTTTGAGTTAGTAATCGTTGATGCCGGTGTAGATTACGACCTGCCTTATGAGAAAGGCATTGTGAACTTGAGTGTCGGACGAGGTACGAAGAACTTCTTGCATGGTCCTGCGATGACTGAAGAAGAGCGTGATTTATGTATAGAACGCGGTGCTTCCATCGTTGATAAGGTCTATGAATCAGGATGTAACATTGTAAGTTTCGGAGAAATGGGTATCGGCAATACCTCTCCTTCGTCTATTTGGATGCATTTGTTGGCAAACATCCCGCTGAAAGACTGTGTGGGTGCAGGCAGCGGACTGGATGATGAGGCCATCAGACATAAATATGAGATATTACGTAGATCAATCGACAATTATCAGGGTGACAGATCAGTAGAAGATATCCTTTCCTATTTTGGTGGCTTTGAAATGAATATGGCTGTCGGAGGAATGTTACGCGCAGCAGAGAGAGGAATGATTGTGTTGGTTGATGGTTTTATCATGACCAACTGCATGTTGGCTGCAAGTAAACTTTATCCGCATGTGTTAGACTATGCGATCTTTGCTCACCAAGGCGATGAATCGGGACATAAACTGGTTTTGCAGGCAATGAATGCAAAGCCTGTGCTACACTTGGGCTTACGTCTGGGTGAAGGAACGGGGGCCATTTGTTGTTATCCGATTATTGAATCTGCGGTTCGGATGATTAACGAGATGGATACGTTTGCACATGCATCGATAACGAAGTATTTTTGATATGAAACAATTATTGGCTGCTTTCATTTTCTTTACTCGCCTTCCTTTTTGGAGATTAGGCGATGTTCCTGCAGCGTATTTCAAGCGAGTGGTTGATTATTGGCCACTGGTCGGATACTTGACGGGTGGTATGATGGCACTTGTTTTGTATGCTGCGTCTTTCATCTTTCCGGTTTCCATTGCCGTTTTATTGGCAATGCTCTCACGCTTATTGATAACAGGGGCTTTGCATGAGGATGGATTGGCTGATTTCTGTGATGGTTTTGGTGGAGGAACAGACCGAGAGCGTATATTATTTATTATGAAAGACTCCCACATCGGTACCTATGGCGTACTGGGCTTGATCTTTTATTTTCTGTTATTCTTCCAGACAATCTGTGCCTTATCTATTCCCTTTGTGTGCGCAGTACTTTTCTGCGGAGATATTTGGTCTAAGTTCTGCGCTTCACAGGTTGTGAACGTCCTTCCATACGCACGAAAAGAGGAAGAAGCTAAAAACAAAGTTATATACGACAAGATGGATGTTCGACAGTTTGTTTTTGGTTTGTTCGTAGCTATACTACCCGCCCTCCTTTTTCTACCGGCTAAATATTGGATTGCTTTGATTGTCCCTGCAATAATTGTATCCCTGCTTATTTTGTTGATGAAACGAAAAATACAGGGTTATACAGGCGATTGCTGCGGAACATTATTTCTTTGTGCTGAATTATCCTTTTATATCACCATCTTTGCATTATCAATCCATTTATGAACGTATATCTTGTTCGTCATACTTCTGTAAACGTGCCCAAAGGAACCTGTTATGGTCAAACAGATGTCCCTTTGAAAGATACATTTGAGCAGGAAGCACTCTTGGTTTATGAGCAACTCAAATCCATTTCGTTCGATAAAGCATATACGAGTCCTCTGAGTCGATGTGTTCGGTTGGCTTCGTTTTGCGGATTTGAGGATGCAGAAAAGGACGACCGTTTAAAAGAAGTCAACTTTGGCGATTGGGAGATGCAGCGCTTTGATGAAATAAAAGATCCACGATTGCAGGAATGGTACGACGATTATATCCATGTTCGAACAACCAATGGTGAATCGTTTACTGATCAATACAACCGCGTCGCTGCTTTTCTGTCAGAACTGAAAGAAAAAAGCTATAAGAATGTTGTTATATTCGCCCATGGCGGGGTGCTGATCGATGCAGAAATCTTTGCAAAACACTTTGCACTCGAACATGCCTTCGAACATTTAAGACCTTACGGTAGCGTGATCAAAATAGAGATTTGAATTATTCGAATCGGATTGATTTTGCCGGATGAATATGTGCGATGAGATAAGACGGCCCTATCAGCATAAGGACAGAAACGATGAACGTACAGACATTTAACAGGATAAATATTCCCCAATTCATTTCAATCGGAACATAACTGACATAATACGTACTCGGATCTAATTTAATAATGTGGAATTGATATTGCAGAAAGCAAAGTAACAGCCCAATTACGTTTCCTATAAGCATACCTCTTCCAATGAGGAACATCGAAAAGTTCAGGAAAATGTTTCGTATCGACCAGTTATTGGCTCCCAAAGCTTTTAGGACTCCAATCATATTGGTCCGTTCGAGGATAATGATCAGCAAACCTGAAATCATTGTAAAGCCTGCAACTCCAATCATCAAGATTAAGATTACCCAAACATTCATATCCAAGAGCCCAAGCCAAGCAAATATCTCAGGATGAAGGTCTTCGATAGATTGGGTAAAGTAAATTCCACCATATTTATCGGTTTGCACTTCGACCTTTTCGTGTACCAGTTCACGCACATCTTCCAACTTATCGTAATCTTTCACTTGAATTTCCACACCCGACACTTGATCAGTTTTCCAATTATTCAGACGGTTTACCGTATAGAGATCGGATATGAGAAACAATTCATCGTACGCCGTAAAATTAGTTTGATAGATTCCGGCAATGGTTAGCCTACGGGCACGAATATGATCATCGTCGACAAAATAAGTATAAATCTTGTCTCCTACTTTTAACTTGAGTTTTAGGGCATTGGTCTGGGATATCAGGACTTGTTGCGAGGCCACCGTATCAGTAAACAGGGGAATTTCTCCTTCTATCAGATGACGTTTGATGAAAGATAAGTCGTACTCGGTGCTGATACCTTTCAGGACCATGCCTTCAAAATCCGTATCGGTCATGATCATACCCGGTTTTGTTGAGTAACGCTGTAGATGACGAACACCTTCCAAAGTCTGCAATTGAGCAAATAAACTGTCGTTTGCCACTATCGGGGAAGTCTCATACGTGTTTTGTGCTTCAAAATTGGAGATAACGATGTCCGATCCGATACCTACAACCTTATCACGAACCTGATGCTTAAATCCGATGACCACGGCAATAGAGACTATCATGATAGCCAGCCCAATGGCTATTCCAAGCATGGCAATACGAACTGCAGGTTTGGATACTTCTCTTCCACCTTCGTTCTTCTTATAAATGCGCCTCGCTATAAAAAGTTTCCAATTCATGGTCTCTCTGATCAGATTGTAATATATCGTTGCAAAAATACGAAGAAAGCACGAAATGATGAAACGTTTATCAGTTTCTATTGCGGAAAATAAAAAGATGACTTTCCTTTTCTTTCTAAAAAAACGATTAAATTTGCACGGTATAATAAACAAGCAAAAAGAAAATGAATAGTAATTGGTTTGAGTGCAAAGTGCGCTATGAGAAAGTCATGGAAAATGGCATGAATAAGAAAGTTACTGAACCTTATCTGGTTGATGCTTTAAGCTTTACTGAAGCAGAAGCCCGAATTATTGAAGAAGTTTCTCCCTATATCAGTGGTGAATTCACGGTATCAGATATTAAACGTGCAAACTATACTGAACTATTTTCGTCGGATGAAGAAGCAGCCGATCGATGGTTTAAGGTGAAATTATTATTCATCACGTTGGATGAAAAGAGTGGTTCAGAAAAGAAGACAGCCAGTTATGTCCTGGTGAAGGCTGCCGACTTGAGAGATGCCGTTAAGAAACTAGATGAAGGAATGAAGGGAACAATGGTGGATTATGTCATTGCTTCCGTTGCAGAGACTCCAATCATGGATGTTTATCCTTTCAGAGCCGAGAAAAATGAAAAACCTGAATTTCCAGAAGCAGGAAAAGCATAAGAAAACATCGTTGTTATGAACATATCTTTGATGCTATCCTCGATTAAGGCCGAACTTCCCGAACAAGTCCGCTTGGTTGCTGTTTCGAAATATCATCCTGTAGAGATGATACAAGAGGCGTATGATGCGGGGCAACGTCTTTTTGGTGAGAATCATGTGCAGGAGATGACACAAAAATACGCACTCCTGCCTAAGGATATTGAATGGCACTTTATTGGTCATTTACAAACGAATAAAGTAAAGTACATTGCTCCATTTGTCAGCCTGATTCATTCGGTTGACTCCTTGAAGCTTTTGAAAGAAATCAATAAGCAGGCAGAGAAAGCCCAACGGGTTATCCCTTGCCTGCTTCAAATCCATATTGCCAAAGAAGAAACCAAGTTCGGCTTCTCCTTCGATGAATGTAGGGAAATGTTACGGCAAGGTGAATGGAAAAACTTGAAAAATGTTCAACTATGTGGCGTCATGGGTATGGGCACATTTACCGACAATGTCGACCAAGTTCGTTCTGAATTTCATTCGCTGAAGGATTTCTTCGATGAAATCAAAGAAAACGTTTTCTCAGACAACCCTTCTTTCCGCGAAATCTCTATGGGAATGACTGATGATTATCCGATAGCCATCGAAGAAGGAAGTACATTGATAAGAATAGGAACGAAAATATTTGGCGAAAGAATCTATCCTGAACATCCATAATCAATAGTTTTATCTTCTTTTGTGTTCTTTTTTCCTTCTTATTTGATTATTTGTTCAGATTTCATTGTTGTATCATTAGGATTATATTATCTTTGCACAATATATCAAATATTGTGCATTAATTTATGGAACAAAGTTTTATTGCCCTTATAGAAGAGAGTATTAAGAAGCATTGGGATTATAATGCTTTGACCGACTATAAAGGAGCTACGCTACAGTACAAAGATGTTGCTAGGAAAATCGAGAAAATTCATATTGTCTTTCAAGAATGTGGTATTCAACCAGGTGATAAAATAGCAGTGTGTGGACGAAACAGCTCACATTGGGGCGTCACTTTTATGGCCACACTCACCTATGGTGCGGTCGTTGTACCTATTCTTCATGAGTTCAAGGCTGATAATGTGCACACGATTGTCAACCATTCCGAAGCGAAAATCTTATTCGTTGGCGATCAAGTTTGGGAAAACCTGAACGAGAATGCGATGCCCAACCTCGAGGCCATCATTCTGATGAATGATTACAGCCTGCTGGTTTCCCGTTCAGAAAAGATTACCTATGCTCGTGAACATTTAAATGAGTTGTTTGGTAAGAAATATCCGAAAGATTTCCGTCCTGAACATGTCGATTACCGTCGGGATGAACCAGAAGAACTGGCATTAATCAACTATACCTCTGGTACTACGAGCAATTCAAAAGGTGTAATGCTTCCCTATCGTGCTCTTTGGTCGAATGCTGAATTTGCCAAGAGCGTGTTAAACTTGAAAGTAGGCGATAAACTGGTTTCAATGTTGCCGATGGCTCACATGTATGGTTTGGCCTTCGAGTTTATCTACGAGTTTATCGTGGGATGTCATATTTACTTCCTGACCCGTGTGCCCAGTCCGAAGATTATTTTCAACGCCTTTAGTGAAATCAAACCTTCCCTGGTCGTGGCTGTCCCACTTATCATCGAAAAAATTATCAAGAAGAACGTGCTTCCTAAACTGGAACACCCTGCAGCCAAATTGATGATGCGCATTCCTATTATCAATGATAAGATAAAAGCAAAGGTATGTGAGAGTGTTGTCAACGCTTTCGGTGGCAATTTCTATGAAATCATTATCGGCGGTTCTGCCTTTAACCGTGAAATAGAAGAGTTTTTGCATAGTATAGACTTCCCATATACCGTTGGATATGGTATGACGGAATGTGCTCCAATCATCTCGTATGAAGATTGGAAGCGCTTTAAACTTGGATCTTGCGGTAAGGCCGCTCCTCGTATGGAGATAAAGATTGATAGTCCCGACCCTCAGCACGTCGTTGGTGAGATCCTTTGCAAGGGCGATAACGTGATGTTGGGATATTATAAGAACGAAGAAGCGACTAAAGCTGTTCTAGAAGAGGATGGTTGGTTGCACACAGGCGACTTAGGTACGATGGATGAAGAAGGAAACCTGACGATTCGCGGAAGAAGTAAGAACCTGATCCTTGGTCCTTCAGGACAGAATATTTATCCTGAGGAGATTGAAGAGCGTTTGAACAACTTCCCTTATGTGGCCGAAAGTTTGATTATTCAGCAAGCTAATGGCAAATTGGCTGCCTTAGTCTATCCAGATGCCGACGCAGTCTCTGCAGAAAGTCTGAACGAAGATGCACTGATAAAAGTAATGGAAGATAATCGTGTTGAGTTAAACAAGGTTCTTCCTTCTTATTCTCAAATTTCTACCATCAAGATTTATCCGGAAGAGTTCGAGAAAACACCAAAGAAGAGTATTAAACGATTCTTATATCAAGATGTTATTTCATGAATAGATTTTTAACACTATTGTTGTTAGGATGTGTGGGATTTATCTCCCCCACATCTGCACAACAAACCAATAAACTATCTAAAATTCCCAATATCTCGTTGAACGCAACGGGTACGCGGGAACATTCTTCCATTTCGTATTTGAACATTGGTCTGATGACAAATGTTCCTTTTCAACGTGGAATCGGCATCAATGTCTTTTCGAGCGTTGTCCAACAAAAGATGACCGGACTTCAGTTGTCGGGGTTGGGAAATATTGTTGTGTATGAAGCAAATGGCATACAAATAGCAGGTGTTGTCAATGCTTCGAGAGATAATAGCAATGGTTTGCATATCGCAGGCTTGATGAATGTGGCTGGAAACAAGTTACGTGGCCTGCACATTTCTACGTTTGGTAACGTTGGCGGAAGATATCTCAGCGGCGTAAGTATCGGTGGTTTGATCAATATGACCGGAGGTACGGCAAGAGCCCTTGAGATTGGTGGACTGGCCAACTTTGTCGGTGAAAGACAATACGGCATGGCTATTGCCGGATTAATGAATGTTTCAGGTGACGGACTGAGTGGTATGCAGACGGCCGGACTGTTGAACATCAGCGGAAACGAGACAAAAGGTGTACAGATTGCCGGTGTCGGAAACATTTCAGTGAATTCTCATGGCATGCAAATCGCAGGTTTGAGCAATGTTGCTACCGATATGCTCAAAGGTGTTCAGATTGCAGGTGTCACGAACATCGCCGTTCAGGGTCAAAATGCTTTTCAAATCTCAAGTATTGCCAATATCGCCCAACAAGGAATGAAAGGTGTACAGTTGGGTGTAGCCAACTATGCCGGTAATTTAACTGGTGCCCAAGTAGGTATCCTGAATCTTTGTGGCGGAGATGTGAAGGGCGTACAGATCGGTGTCATCAACCATAGTAAAGATTCGACTGCCTTGAAGATTGGACTCGTCAATGTGAATCCATCCACCCGTATACAAGTCCTGACTTACGGAGGAAACTTGAGTAAATTCAACCTTGCCGTTCGTTTCCGTAACCACAGCCTTTACACGATGCTCGGTTTCGGTACCCATTTCCTCGGACTCAATGAGAAATTCTCGGGAACATTGTTCTACCGTGCCGGAACTATTTATGATTTAACCCAAAAGTTATCGATCAGTGGTGATATCGGCTTTTATCATATCGAAAGTTTTGAGAATGAGAACACCGAGATTCCGGAACGAATGTATTCGTTGCAGCCACGACTGAACATCGAATACGCGATCAGCAAGAAGTTTGGACTTTTCCTTTCGGGCGGCTATAGCTGGACTCGTCATTATGATAAAAATAAAAGTTTCGGGAACAAGGCTTTGCTCGAGTTTGGTGTAGTCTTATTATAAACAAATTAATCTCTGCGATGAAACGTGTTTTCCTAGGATTGTTGGCTTTCTTCCTATTACTTGGCCAGGATCTTCAGGGGCAGACTAATGTTTCGCAAGATTCCACTTTTGTATTTCAAGATTCTTTGCGATTGACCCGTCGTCCTTGGCGTGCAGTTGTACAAGCTGCAGGCATGAATGTAGGCGTATGGGCTTTCGACCGTTTCGTGATGAACGAAGACTTTGCACGTATCAGTGCGAAATCTATTCGTCACAATTTCGAGCATGGTTTTGTTTGGGATAATGACCAGTTCTCGACCAATCTGTTCGCACACCCCTATCATGGTAATCTTTATTTCAACTCTGCACGCTCTAACGGCCTTTCTTTTTGGGAATCGTTCCCGTATGCTGTAGGCGGTAGTCTGATGTGGGAGTTCCTGGGAGAGACCGAACCGCCGGCTATCAACGATTTATTGGCCACGAGTATTGGAGGAACTGCATTAGGTGAAGTGACCCACCGTTTGTCACAACTTGTTCTTGATGATTCAAAGCGTGGATTTGCCCGATTTGGAAGGGAGTTTCTGGGTTTATTGATAAATCCAATGCAAGGACTGAACCGAATGATCGATGGGGATATGTGGAAAGTACGAAATCGTTTTCATCAATATCATGACTACGAGTCGATTCCGGTGAACTTCCTAATGAGTGTTGGTTCTCGTTACTTGGCTTCGGATAATCATTTATTCAAAGGTGAGTTGAATCCTTATATCGAGATGAAGCTCTTTTATGGCAATCCGTTCGACAACGGACTCAAACCTTACGACTATTTTCATCTGGATGTATCGTTTGGTCTCTCATCCAATCAGCCTCTGATTCACAAAATCAATCTTTTAGGACAGTTATGGAGCCGCAGTCGTCAATCCAGTGACGGTATAGATTTCACGTTTGGTATCTTCCAACACTTCAATTATTACGATTCGGAAGAAGTTTTCGATGGATCAGGCATTATTCCATATAAGATTTCCGAGGCAGCCAGTGTCGGACCTGGCATCATTTATCGTTTTCCACAGTATAATAGTCTGATGAATCTGGAGCAAAGTGTTTACTTGAGTGCCATCCTCTTGGGTGGATCCCTCACCGATTACTACCAGTTTGTTGACCGAAACTATAACATGGGTAGTGGATTCAGCATCAAGAACCGTACGTTATTGGACTTTGGCCGCTACGGACTCTTTGCCTTGAACGTACACCTTTATAACATATATACATGGAAAGGCTACGAAAACAAGGATGTTTCAACCATCAACCCTATTTACCTGAATGCTCAGGGCGATAAAGGAAATGTGATTCTCACCGTTGTCAACCCGGTCATCGAACTGAATCTGAATCAAAACTGGAAGGTTGGCATGGAATTCTCCTACTTTGCTCGCCAGACATATTACTCATTTCATCCCAATGTTCATTTCGAGACATTCGAAAGTCGGCTTGGATTAATCTATCAATTTAAATAACTAAGCTTATCACCCATGTGATAAACTCTTTTCACCTACGTGATAAACCTTTTTCACCTATGTGATAAACTTTTGTCACCTATGTGAAAAACCTTATTTGCCGAATATTTCAAATTGACGGGTGTATCTTTTTATCATTGATCACAGCATAGCAATGATCTTATTTACCGGCACGAACCCGACTTAAAGTTTCGGGAGTCATTTGCAGTAAGGATGCGATATATACGAGTGGAGTTCGTTTAACAATCTCGGGGTGTCGCTGTAATAGTTTCATATATCGATCTGAAGCCGACTCGAAACGAAGACAGTCAGCCTTGACTTGCGATTCGATGAGCGACCATTCTAATAGTTTACGGTATAAAAGGCCTATCTCCGGATTACTATAGGCAAGCGATTCAAATTGTTCTTTGGGAATAGCCCATATTATCGCATTCTCGAGGGCTTCAATAATAATCTTCGTCGGCTCCTCACGAAAATAACTCTCAATGCAGATGATGAGTCCATCCTCATAACTGATATGTTCGGTCAAATCACGGTCGTGTTTAAAATAATATTGGCGCAACAATCCCTTTTCTACAATCAACATGGATCTACAAACTGCACCTTCTTCAAGTACAATATCCCCTTTTTTAAATTTACGTTTGAAGATAATACCTGAAAGCGCACGAATACTTTCAACGCTAAGTGGCGAAAATACTTGTGCAATATGTTGAGCCATTTCAAATGAAGTGTACATAGTTGTTGTATTTTGCATTTTCAAATGCAAAAATACAAAGAAAAGCATTAAAGATTGTCTTTTAACTTCTTAATTCTTCTTAAACCAGATATCCAGCACTTTTCGGCGGATAATTAATGTATTTAAGATGGATACAAAAAGGAAGAGAACGATTGCAGCCACTAACATCCAAGTAATGCCTTCGTTGCCAACAACAGGGAACGTACCGGATAGATAATTTACATATATATTTCGGACAAGAAGTACGGCCAGTACCGACAAGGAAATGACTAAGCAGTTTAAGAAAATGGTCAGTATTTGATACGGAAGTGCCACTTTGGCTGGCGTATAGCCGATAAGCAATAAGTTCTCTAACTTTTGGGTGTTCTTCTGTAGCAACAAATAGATGCTGAGTATCAGTAAAAAGAATGAAAGAACACTGATAATCAAGCCGATGCCCATGACTATGCTGACGAGTATGCGAAGAAACCAAGTCATCTTACCTCCATCTAAATGATCGCCTTCTGTTTCATAGCGTTTATCCTGGAGGAATTTCACGATGCGTGCGTCGCTTGGATTATTTACTTCAAGGATGAGCCTGGAAGGAAGGGCATTTTTTTGAGGAGCATAGAGATTGTTGGCCCAATCTAGAAAAGATTCTGGCACTAAAATCGTATTCAGACGATTGGAAAATCCGACTATCCTTCCCTTATAATCATCCGAACGACCATTACCTCGGATGCGGATGTTCAGACTCAGCATCTTAATAACTTGTTCGGTCAGTTGTGGTAAGTTTTTAGTCTTCGCAAAGCCAAAGTTATATAAGTTCAGATAGTTCTTTGGTAAGATGATTGGTATGGAACGTGAGCCTTCCATGTAGGTCCAATCTTTGCTTTTTACATCGACATACGCATCGGGAACGGATTCAAAAAACATTTCTGTAGCCATCGAAACACCAAACTGTTCTGCTCCTATCCCACCGACAACCTGAAACTGCGAACTTTTGAATGCACCGACACTCTTTGTAAACCCTTGCATCTTCAAGTTATCAATCTCTTTT
The DNA here is from genome assembly GCA_902779535.1 of uncultured Bacteroidales bacterium. Lineage (GTDB taxonomy): Bacteria > Bacteroidota > Bacteroidia > Bacteroidales > Bacteroidaceae > Phocaeicola. The sequence goes on along the minus strand of CACZBX010000008.1, from coordinate 14,909 downwards.
TGAGAGAAACCCGACTTGCCTCCAAGTACGGATCCTAACGTACTTACCGGTTTACTTAAGATTAAATATTCTTTTTTGTTTAGGGTATTATCTTTAAAGACAGGTGCAATATCCCGATAAAACTGAAGTCCTAACAGGATAATAAAGACACCGCAAAGGTTTGCCAGTACAAAACCGAGGAGTTGTGCGATGCTGATATGCTGTCGAAGTAGTTTCCAAATCAAATTCATAAGACCAATGTTTGATTGTACGTTAACGGGAGATGTTTTCCTATTGATGTGACAAGGATTCCGGCTCCCGTCTTCTGTATCTCTTCAAGAAGTAATTCAGAGATGATCATGGCATTGACATCGTCCAGATGACTGATTGGCTCGTCCAACAGGATAAAGTCGAATGGCTGGCACAATGCACGGATGAATGCGACCCGTTGTTGTTGGCCGAAAGAAAGCAGTTCAACCTTACTGTTCAGCTTATCTTGAATGCCCAATCGCTCAAAAAACGAAAAGATCGTTTTCTTTGTCTGATAATGTGTGAGCCTGTTCTTGATTTGTACGTTCTCGAAAGCCGTTAACTCAGGGAATAGACGCATGTCTTGAAACAAGATGCTGATAGAGGTCTTACGAATCTTTGTCCACTCTTTAACCTTTAACGATCGAATCTCTTTTTCGTCAAAGGTTATCAACCCTTCGTAATCGTGACGATAGCCATAAAGATAACTGCATAGGGACGATTTTCCTGTGCCGGAGGCTGCTTCGAGAAGATAATGGTCTCCTTTTCGAAAAGAGAGATTCTTTCGCCAAACATCCGAAGCAGATAAGTCGAGCGATTGAAAGATTGTAGGACAAACGCTTTGAAGACGAATCGATTCCATCATTATTTAAAGTTTGATACCAAATCTATAAGCTGTTCCAAAATATTCTTTCCCTTATTCTCAGTGATAACATCGATTTGTAATTGTTTCCAATCCTTGGCATCGAACTGAATGTATTCGAACGGACGGAGCATCGTCCCGGTCTGATCATAGGGTAAAATGTCCACGTTCTTCAACAACCGGCTGACATCGATTGCACCAGAAATAGCATGCCCATATACATTCGACGCCCATTGTTTTTGCTTCAGTGAGAGTTTATGTGCCTCGCCAAAGTAAGTCGCACAATAGGAATTGTTGGTTAGGAAGAAGATATTCCTATATCCGCCGAACCAAATCTTTAAATCTGGATATGCCTGGAAGAGGTAAAAATTGTCTTTCACCTTTTGGATGGAAGCCATGCCATGAGCAGTTGAAACAAATGTCTGGAGTTCGTTCAATGTCTCTTGCAGGAAAGTGTCGTTAACCTCGGCATACAGACTGAAGGTACGGTCGGTTAATGACTGAATGCCGATGGTCAAGTCACCACGTATCGCTGAGAGTGCTCTATTCAAATCGATAGGGATCTCCGAATTCGTGAGTGCATAACTGATTGCCGGATTCTCTTGAATGAGTTGATGGAAAGTGGAGCCATCCAAATGAGTTCCAACATATATCAAGCTGTTTATAGGAAACATTTCGAGGAACTTATCGCTCATTGGTGAAAAGGCTTTCCCATATTGTTCGAAAAGATCAACTAAAGTAGGATTATCGGTGATATTATCAAGGATCACACTGATCTTGCCTTTCTCAAGATTGACAGAAGTAATGAACTTCAGATCCTTCAAAAGTAAATCACCCGACATCCCCATACGTGCTGATGCAAGTAATCTATCAGGAATGAAATTCAAATCAAAGTATGCAGCAATGTCAGCCTGTTTGGCAAAGAGGCTCGTCAGCTCAGACGGTGTTTCCTTCTCCTTGTTTTCTTTCATCAAACTGAAAGCGTACTGTCGAAGGCTTTCATCAGATGGATACTCGGATGAGAGAACAAGCAAGGCCGAGTCGTCGAACATTATAATGAAATCACTGGTTGTACACGTATAGAGATCTTGTTCCTTTTTAAAAGAAATCTGATTCTCGGGGGTATCAAACTGAAGAATTTTCTTTTTATCTGATACTTTAAATGCCAATCCATAAGTATTTGATTCTCTACCTATAAAGAGATACCCTTTCTCGGTAAAGTCAATCCCTGATTCGTTTGGATTCTGTAGGATTGCATTAATTTCTTCTTCGTCCATGTCCGAGAAGAAATCCTTTATTATATTTTCGATGTACGACTTTAAATCCTTTCCTTTCTTACTTTTGTCGATATTACTCTTTTCGTAAAGTTGCTTAAAGTCGATCGATACCACCATGGATGCATCCTTGGGAATGATATTTGTATATGCATATTTCTGGGTACAGCCGACAAGTAATACGACCAATGCGGTTAGAAATATGGGGAATATTCTTTTCATATCTTTATAGTTGATTGATTAAATTCATAATATGACAGGCCACCAGTGCGGCAGTTTCGGTGCGAAGACGCGAACGACCGAGGCTGATTGGCTGGAATCCTGCCTGAATGGCCTTTTCAACTTCCTCTTCACTAAAGTCTCCTTCCGGACCAATCAGGACTAATGCGTCCTCTCCTCTTTTGATTATATCTTTCAGTAAGGGTTTCTCACCGGGATAACAGTGAGCAATAAACTTCTGACCCTCGAAATCCTTTGTGATAAACCGCTGAAAGTCGGTCATCTCGTTTAGAATAGGTACTGATGCCTTCAGTGACTGCTTAACCGCCGAGACAAGAATCTTCTCGATCCGTTCGTTTTTTACAACTTTCCTTTCTGAATAACGACAGTTCAAGAAAGATAGCTCATCAAATCCGATCTCAGTGGCTTTCTCTGCAAACCATTCAATACGATCCATGTTTTTTGTCGGGGCCATCGCCAAATGTAAATGTCCCAACCAGGATTTTTCTTCAGGAATACATTCTACGATATTCACCAGACACCGTTTGTTGGAACATGCACTAATAGTGGCTTTGTAGAAAGAACCTTTTCCATCAGTCAGCATGACCTCATCGCCGGCAGAAAGTCGAAGAACCCGGATGCAGTGCAAGGCTTCTTCCTCGGGCAGTTCATTGTCTTGTAGGATATCAGGCGTATAAAACAGATGCATCTTTTATTCGTTTTGTGATGACTCTTCTTCTCTACGCTTGATCTCATCGCGTAGTGTAGAAGCTAACTCGTAATTCTCAGTTGAGATGGCTTTCTTCAATGCTTTCTTCAAAGAAGCCAAGTCGATGGTATTGATATTCACCGATACCTTACCATTCTCATCCTCAGTGATTGAATCATTCTCCAAGATACTCCGATAGGTATAGATTGGAACCTTTAGTCGAAGTGCCAATGCAATGGCATCAGATGTCCGTGAGTCAAGTTGAAAAACCTTTCCTTCTTGGTAGAAAGAAAGATAGGAATAGAAGACTCCATCTTTTACCTTATATATTAATACCTTTTCGAGTTGTACATTTAGTTTTTGAAGGAGTGTAATAATTAGATCATGTGTCAATGGGCGTGGAATTTCCAAGTTCATCATGGCAAGTTTGATAGACTGCGCCTCCAATGCACCAATGATAATTGGTAACTTGAGTTTTCCGTTTTTCTCCTGCAAAAGTAAGGCATATGCCTGTGCAGGATGCAACATCGACGACATGTCGACCACTTTTAATTCAATTTCATCATCCATATATCAAGTCTTATGGTTTTTCATGTTTATAATCGAAGACCAAAGCAAACAGAACAGCTACGATTAATGCATAAATGGCAAATACCATCCAAGCATGGCTCCATCCTGCTACCTGAGGTTCGCTGCTATTGAAGTCAACGAAATGATTTACGACAGCCTGAGCACTCAACGTTCCGATGGTAGCACCAACTCCGTTCGTCATCAGTACAAATAATCCTTGTGCACTCGAGCGAATCGACAAGTCTGTCTCTTTGTTCACAAAGAGTGAGCCGGAGATATTAAAGAAGTCGAATGCAACGCCATAGACAATCATGGAAAGAACAAACATCCAAACACCATTCCCCGGATTACCGGTAGCGAACAGTCCGAAGCGGAACACCCAAGCCATCATTGCAATAAGCATCACTCGCTTGATTCCTAAACGCTTCAGGAAGAATGGTATCAATAAGATACACAATGTCTCAGAGACTTGCGACAGTGATATCAAAATGTTGGCATGATTTACGCCGAATGTATTGGCATATTCAGGAATACTACTGAAACTGGTGATGAAAGGGTTGGCAAAACCATTTGTAATCTGCAACGAGACACCAAGAAGCATGGAGAAGATAAAGAATAACGCCATTCTCTTATCCTTGAATAAGGTGAATGCCCGTAAACCGAACGCATCGACAAACGAAGTTATCTTGTTATCTTTATTGGTCTTGCAAGGAGGAATGAGAATAAATGCATAGATGGCTAAAACAATCTCGATGGCAGCACAAAGAAGGAACTGTCCATAAGTTGCCTGAAAGCCTAAAACATCCGTCAGCCACATTGTACAGATAAATCCAATCGTTCCAAAGATACGAATCGGCGGGAAATGCTGTATCGGATCAAGCTTAATGAGATCCAAACATGTATAGGCAACGGAATATGAGAGAGCGAGCGTCGGCATATAGAAGGCCACACTCAACGAATAAAGTAAAAAGAGTGTAGAAAAGCTGGCCGAAGTACCGGATGACATGCCATAGAACCCTGCTGCAAACATGAAGATTGCCGCAAGAAAGTGACAAGCACCATAAACTTTCTCAGCCTGAATCCAACGGTCAGCGATAATACCCATAATTGCAGGCATAAACAAGGACACAATTCCTTGCATCGCATAAAACCATCCTATATGAGAGCCCATCCCAATCGTACTAAGATATGTACCCATTGAGGTAAGATAAGCACCCCATACTCCAAACTGCAGGAAATTCATTGCTGTCAGCTTGATCTTCATTCCCATTACTTCGTTTTTCATAGCCTTTTTATCATGAAATTTTAATGAAGCAAAGATAATGAAAAACGTTAATTATCTCTCATCTTTTAAGAGATAAATCAACCACATTTGAATGTATTATTATTTTTGTAACACTAGAATGAGGCGGGATTCAGCGACAGTCCTGACGGTTGTAGTATTTCCGAGTGACAACCTCGAAGAATATCAGGCTACAAAGGATGACAAGCATGTCAACATAACAGATTCTTTCGCTGCCTTCGGTTGTCCAAGAATTTTCGAATAGGAAACCAAGCAAGATGCAGAACTCACCAACTAATACATAAGTATTATTGGCTGTTCCTCGCTCACAATGATGTGCTAACCCGACAAAATGGAATAAGATGTATGTCAGAGAGATACTTAGACCTATTCCCATAATGAAAATACTGAAATAATAGAAGAATATATTCAGTTGTAACGTTAAGATCACGAGCAATAAGCCCAATATCATGAGGATACCTCCCGTTTCAAATCCACTTCTCAAAGATAAGGTGCTCAACTTGTATTTCGCAATCATGTATCCGACGAGAAAACCGAGCGTTAGGAAAGCAAAAAACAGATAGTCGGTGGAATAACCTATCAACGTTCCAAGTACGAAAGCGATACCGGCAAGGTTGATGGCCGGAACAAAGGTCCGAGGTAATAGAAAACGATCGAGCGAACAGATTGGTGGATCAAGCGGTGCATGGAAATAAACTTCTACCGAGAATGTAAGGATTAGTGAGAAGAAGGCTAAGCCTATCACAATATAAATCAATTCAGTAAATGAAAAGATCTCGGAAAGCAACGGAGCCGACGCTAAACCAATCAACATCCCCAACCTACTCAGCCATAAAAACGAAGTGTTCGCTGCCGTACGATGATGAGACGGGGTCACATCAATGACCAACGTACTGTTAGTTGTCATGATAACCAAGCTAAAAGCAACACCTTGCACAACTCGTAGTACAATCCATAAGAGTGCATTGGAGGTATAGAGAAATCCTATCGTTGAAAGAATAAAAAGTATAATCGAAAACTGACATACCGACTTACGTTTATACGCATCAATCCAATAACTGTTGAAGATGCCTGTAAGGAACAGGCCTATCCCAAACGATGAAATCAGTAGTGAAGCCTCACTAAACGACATTCCTTTATCTTGTACCAGATGCATGGTGCTTACATAAAGGAAAAGATATGTACTGATGAAGAAAAAGAATCCGCAAAGAGTAAGTAACGTATAACTCTTCGACCAAATCTTTATTTTATCATTCGGATAGTAATAATTGTCTAACATCGGTTTAAGCCTTTAATTAAATGCAAATTCTTCGATTTTTTTTCGTGTTCGTCCAGAGTAATAGACATAACGTATCGTACAGTGGGCATCTAGATAAGGTTTCATGTATGGAGAATTCTCCATTCCTGCTTTCAAAGCGGCCTTCATTAAGTCATAATTATCTTTAAACAATTGCTCATTATCCAAATCACTCAATACGGTGAAAAAATAACTCAAGGTATTGGAATGTACATCGAAATGAGTACTATCGACGATGATAGAATCATTGAGTTTCAATGGATATGATTTGTTCTCTTGAATTGCTTTCTGAACAAACTTGTCAGAAACAGATGAATGTTTGCAGCTAAATACGGTTAGCGACAAGGCACATATTATAAAACTTAAAAACAGTAGTTTCTTCATTTGCAATCTATGAATAAAAAAAGGATGGCTTTTGCAGTCATCCCATAGTTCTATATAGTTATTCTTCTGTATTCTCTTCGTCTTTGAGAGGAGTGAAATGAAACGTGTTTGGATTTACCTGCTGTATAAACATCTTTGATTCTTTTTGGTAACGACGCTTCATCTTCAAGATTCGTTTATCCAGTTTCTTACGGTTGGTATCGAACAAGACAAAACAAGTTCTATCTGTTAAGCCTTCCTCACGCTCCAGATAGTCCTTCAGTTGCAGACTATACTGCATACGGTTAGGGAGGAATTTATTTTTATCCAGGTGAATACCCTCTAAGACTTCAACATCCGTAAAGTACATCAGTGAGTCCGTGAACGAAGCGGATACACCCACAATATAAACGGATTCTTGTTTGTCACTCTTTTTGAGTTTAATATTTGACTTCGCGTTCGTCGGTACGACAAACAGTAAAACGGTCAAAAGACATACGATATACTTTATTAGTTTCATAAGTTTTCATTTTAAAAAGCCTAAGCCTGAAAAATCAAAGCTTAGGCTTATTCGTTTTTGAAAATTAAACCTAGCTTATCCTAAATAAGCCTTGAGCAATTTACTACGTGAATTAGTTCTTAATCTTCTAATGGCTTTTTCTTTAATTTGGCGTACGCGTTCGCGTGTAAGACCAAATTTGTCACCAATTTCTTCCAACGTCATTTCTTGCGTATTAATTCCGAAAAACATCTGGATGATATCCTTTTCTCTTTCGGACAACGTAGATAGTGCTCGGTCAATTTCCTTCGAAAGGGATTCGTTTACCAATTCTCGGTCTGCCATTGGAGAGTCTTCGTTAGGAAGTACGTCAAGAAGGCTGTTGTCTTCTCCTTCAACAAAAGGAGCATCAACAGAGACGTGACGACCAGAGACTTTCAGCGTATCAGAGATTTTGTCAACAGGAATCTCCAGCTCATCAGCCAATTCTTCCGGAGAAGGTTTACGCTCGTTCTCTTGTTCAAATCGTGAGAAAGCTTTACTGATTTTATTCAGCGAACCAACTTGATTGAGCGGCAGACGAACGATACGTGATTGTTCGGCCAATGCTTGGAGAATAGATTGACGAATCCACCAAACAGCATAACTGATAAATTTGAAACCACGGGTTTCATCAAACTTTTCAGCTGCTTTAATCAGTCCGAGGTTACCTTCGTTGATCAAATCCGGCAAGCTCAATCCTTGGTTTTGATACTGTTTTGCAACAGATACAACAAAACGCAAGTTTGCTCTAGTCAGTTTTTCCAAAGCACGACGGTCACCTTTTCGGATACGTTGAGCTAGTTCCACCTCTTCTTCTACAGAAATTAAGTCCTCACGGCCAATCTCTTGCAAATACTTATCCAGAGACGCACTCTCTCGGTTTGTGATACTTTTGGTAATCTTTAATTGTCTCATTCTCAAAAAATCGAATTAGTGTGCAAATATACAACAAATTAATGAATTATTATCAAGAAAAACTTGAAATATTATCATTAATCTTGCTTAATGTACCTGAAAATAAAGGGAGACGACCCTGAAAGGTTGCCTCCCTAATCTTATTCTACCTATTGAAATTATTCCTGACTCAAGTCAACAGCGTAATTCATTCGCTTTCCTGAAGGGAAGATACCACTGATGAACAAGGTTTGCTCTTGTGTTTGTTGAGCTTCTTTCATGATGCTCTCCAAATCCTCCACTGTTTTCACTGATTGCAAGTTTGCTTTCAAGATAATGAAGCCTTTTCTGATTCCAGCATCCTTCATCTTACCTTCACTTACTCCAGTTACTTCCAATCCATATCCCAGATTCAACTGTTTCTTCAAGTTGTCAGGTACTTCACGGAAGGCTGCGCCCAGAATTTCCATGCCACCGCTCTTTACAACCTTTGTATTTCCTTGAGCATTCTTCAGTGTGATGCTGACAGTCTGTTCTTTCTTGTCACGCAAAATCTTCAAGGTTACCTTATCACCTGGACGATGCATAGCCAAGATCTCTTGCATCTTTGCAAAGTTAGTAATTTTCTTACCATCCATCTCAAGGATGATATCGTCTTCTTTCAGAACACCTTGTGCAGATCCGCCATCGGTTACTTCAGCCACGAACACACCATAACCCTTCGAACCTAAGTCTTCAAATTTCTTCTTCGCTTCTTCTGTCATAGTCTGACCTTCATCGCTCACCGAACCACCACGGATGCCAAGCAAAGCACGCTGAACTGATCCGTACTGTTTCAAGTCGGTAACGACCTTCGTCATAATACTTGTAGGAATAGCGAAACCATAACCAGCATATGCACCTGTCGGTGAAGAAAGAACAGCATTAATACCAACTAACTCGCCGCGTGCATTAACCAATGCACCACCTGAGTTCCCTTGGTTGATAGCTGCATCTGTTTGGATGAATGATTCAACACCACTCACGTTGTTAGCACTGTAGACACCTAACGTACGAGCCTTTGCACTAACAATACCAGCGGTAACGGTTGATGTTAAGTTAAACGGATTACCGACAGCCAATACCCACTCTCCTACTTTCAGAGCATCTGAGTCGCCAATCTTCAGCGTTGGCAGGTCATCTGCTTCAACTTTAATAAGAGCCAAATCCGTACTTGGGTCTGTACCGATCAAACGAGCTTTGAATTCTCTGTCATCGTTCAGACGAACACTGATAATGTCAGCATTCTCTACCACATGGTTATTAGTAACAATGTAACCATCCTTTGAAATGATTACACCCGAACCGATACCTTCACGTTTCGGAGTCTTGTATTCACGTTCCATACCTTGTCCGCCATTACCAAAGATATCACCAAAGAAATCTTCAAACGGATTCGTTACTCTAACGCGTTGAGTTTTAGATTCCTGAGTTGACTTGATATGAACAACAGCGTTGATTGATATTTCTGCAGCCTCGGTCAAATCAACCGGTTGTGCGTTCACGCCATTAAAAGCAGCCAACCGCGCGTTGTCTTGTTGGAAGATATCAGAAAACTTCACCTCATTTTTCGGTGCATTTCTTTTCATAAAGGCAGAGGCTGTTAAACCACCAACTGCAGCACTAATACAAGCAACTGCTCCAATACCTAATAATAATTTAGTTACCTTTTTCATAACTTATATACATTTTATTTGTTAATTTCACTCTTGTTTTAACTTTCAAACGCTAAATTAATAGCAATTTCCATACATTAGTATACTTCACCCACTATTTTTTTTCTCTTTTAACACAGAATCCATTCAACTTAACAGAACTTTACGGCAAGCACTGACATTTTTACATCCGTTATGACAGATTTTATCATCGTGTCAGCAGTATTCAGAGACGATGTCAGTAAAGAAAAGGATGAAGAATGAGATAATACCAAAAAATATTCGTATTTTTGCCCACGAAACAGTTGGCCAGTCTGTCGCTGATACCGATGGTATAAGAGGAAAGTCCGGGCAACACAGAGCATCCTACTTCCTAACAGAAAGCTATTGGTGACAGTAGAGTAATGCAGAAGAAAATAACCGCTATTTATAGTAAGGGTGAGAAGGTAAGGTAAGAGCTTACCAGCTGTATGGTGACATATAGGCTGTGCATCTTAGGAGTTGTAAGGTCATGTATACTGGCATTAATGAGAGTTGCTCGCTCCACGTCAGAGGGTAGACCGCTTGAACTTAACGGTAACGTTAAGTCTAGATAAATGACAGACACTTCTTTGTAAGACAGAACCCGGCTTATCGGTCGACTGTTTTTCTTTGAAACCAAATGAATTAAGATATATGTTTTCAGGTATAATTGAATCTACGGCAAAGGTTGTCAATATCGTCAAAGATCAGGAGAATGTTCATTTTACTTTTTCTTGTCCTTTTACGAATGAATTGAAAATTGACCAAAGTATTTCACACAATGGAGTGTGTCTGACTGTTGTTTCCTTGGATCTTGCTCAAGGAACCTATGTGGTAACTGCGATGAAAGAGACACTTGACCGTTCAAATCTATCCTACCTGAAGATCGGTGATGAAGTCAATGTGGAAAGAAGCATGTTGCTGAATGGCCGTTTAGACGGGCATATTGTTCAAGGACACGTTGATCAAACTGCCGAATGTGTTGATGTAAAAGATGCTCATGGAAGTTATTATTTCACGTTCAAATATCAAATAGATAAGACTCTTGCTAAACGTGGATATATCACGGTCGATAAAGGTTCGGTAACGGTGAATGGAGTCAGCTTGACGGTTTGTAATCCGACAGATAACACATTCCAGGTGGCTATCATCCCTTATACTTTCGAAAATACGAATTTCCATAACATCAAGGTCGGTACCATCGTTAACATCGAATTTGATATCTTAGGCAAATACCTCGCTCGATTAATACAATATTAAATTAGAATATACAAAATAAGGTGTTTCATGAAGTTTTATTCTTCTGAAACACCTTATTTTATTGATACTACTTACTAATAAGTATGATCTTCATTCTTGATCTCGTCCATCGTTATCGGCTTCTTATTGAGAGCCCTCCAAGCATACACGATGTAAGCGAGCACAAACGGGATAAGAACTGAGACATATGCCATTGTCTTCAGCGTGAACATACTTGAACAGCTATTTGCCAAAGTCAATGAACTCTGTAAGTCGGCCGAAGACGGATAATAAGAAGTATGGTTGTAACCTACAATAAGGAAGAGAGACAATACAACCAAAACCGTTCCGATACCAGCAAACCAGATCCCTTTACGATAAGTCTTGCTAAATACAGACTTAATGATGCCGTAAAGGACTCCTACTACACCTAATATAAATAGGAATAAGATAACAGGCATCTCCAGAAAGTTGTGCAGATACTTATAAGGCTCCATAAAGATAACTCCTTGCTCATCTACCGCATAGCCTTTCGTCAGAAGCACGTATCCCACAAAAGCAAGGAAAAATAATAAGAACGGAATGGCATCAATGAAAATCTGACGCCGACACCTTGGTATCAACTGTTCATCCTTGATGTTATTGATAAAATACAGACTTCCCAGGATTCTGTTCAGGAAGAAAACGGCAAAGCCAAGCACTAAATTCCATGGATTTAGTAGGGCGTCTAGTCCGTGTGAACCATTTGCCCACGAACTGACAACCGGCATCACCTCATTTCCCATGTTGCCTTTGTCGATCAAGAAGTTTGATCCGGTAAAGAATGTGGCAACTGCGCCACCCAGCAATAACGGACCAACCAATCCATTGATTACCAAGAACCATTGGTAAGTCTTTTTCCCTAATAGATTTCCCATCTTCGATTGGAACTCATAGGATACGGCCTGCAGGACAAAGGTAAACAGAATAATCATCCATAACCAGTACGCTCCGCCAAAGCTTGTACTATAGAAAAGAGGAAATGACGCAAAGAAAGCACCGCCAAATGTTACCAATGTGGTAAAGGTAAACTCCCACTTCCGCCCTGTGGAATTAACCAACAGCGTACGTTCATCATCATTTTTACCTAATGCAAACAACAAGGAATTTCCACCTTGTACGAACAAGAGGAACACGAGCAAGGCTCCTAACAATGAAACCAGGAACCACCAATATTGTTGTAAGAATTCGTAAGTCATAATCAATGAGTTTTATAGGTTAAATCAAGCTTGTTGTTCGATTTCTTCCGGACCTTTCTTGATGGATTTCACCATGATACAGATCTCAGCAATCAGCATGATGGTAAAGAGGATAAGGAAGATAAAGAAAGTAAGTTGGACAGAACCAGTCTGTAACTTGCTGATGGCAGCATTTACCGGGAGCATATCCTGAATAGCCCAAGGCTGACGCCCAACCTCTGCGACAATCCATCCTGCCTGACAAGCAATATAACCTAAAGGAATCGTCCACAGAGCTACTTTCTGCAGCCAAGGCATATCTTGGTATTTGTTTTTCCGATGGAACCACCATACTACGATAAAGAGTAAGATGAAGAATCCACCCAATCCAACCATGATGCGGAACGACCAGAACGTGAGTCCGACAGGTGGAACTAACGATTTTGGATCCTTGATATAACCATAACCGAAATACGGCATATTCTCGTCCAAGATTTTTTTCGCATCCGCTTTAGCAGCGGCATCATTTTCTTTCACTGCCTTACGGTAGTTTGCCAACGCCACAATCGCTTTCTTGCCACGTTCAATCTTCTCTTCTGCAGAAAGAGCCGTTTCTCCGTTTGGCAGTTTATAGCCTCCGTTTAACAAATTGTTGATGCCAGGCACATATCCATCGATATCGTGTGTTGCAAGAATAGAAAGCATCTTCGGAATCTTGATATCGTCCACAACAGTAAATGAGACTCCGTTTCCGCCATCCTCCAATCCTTCAGCAGCCGCCATCTTCATCGGCTGTAGTTTTGCGATTTGTACACCCGAGATATCACCAGTCAAGGCAACAATCAACGATGCAACGATACCGAACGTAGCGCCAATCTTTATGCTTGCCTTCGCAAACTCCACATGTCGCTTCTTCAAGAGGTACCAACTGCTGACTCCTACCACAAAGATAGCACCTAAGACCCAACCGCTCATCACAGTATGGAAGAACTTTACCACTGCCATCGGAGAAAATGCTACGGCAAAGAAATCAACCATCTCGTTACGAACGGTATCAGGATTGAACTGCATACCTACCGGATACTGCATCCATGAGTTAGCAACGAGAATCCACCATGCAGAAATCGTTGCTCCTACACCTGTCAGCCAGGTAGAAGCCAGATGGAACTTTTTGCTAACCTTGTTCCAGCCAAAGTACATGACTGCTACAAACGTTGATTCCATGAAGAAAGCAAGGATTCCTTCTATTGCCAAGGGAGCACCGAAGATGTCGCCGACAAACATTGAGTAATTACTCCAGTTGGTTCCAAACTCAAACTCCAAGATAATACCCGTAGCAATACCAACGGCGAAATTAATTCCAAAGATCGTCTGCCAGAACTGAGTGACATTCTTCCAGAAAACACTTCCTGTCTTATAGTAGACAGTCTCCATAATTCCCATAATCATGGCTAGTCCCAAGGTCAAAGGAACAAATAACCAATGATACATGGCCGTCAATGCAAACTGGGCACGCGACCAGTCAATGAGTGATGTGTCAATCGATTCGAACATAATTGATAATTTTAAGGTTTATTCCTGTTTTATTCTGTTATTGCCCTGTTTATCAGTTCCTCACTGACATATTTCTGCTTTTGTTCTTCCGTTTTTCCTTTCAGAAAATTCGGGAAGAAAAACAATTTCAGTATGAAGAACATGATAAATAGTTTGATCAAGATGATAAGCCATAAAGTTTTCCCGATGGTCATACTTTTGAAACCATCAACATAGAAAAACCAAATACGCCTTAAGAGATTATCTTTCATATTCCCCTTTCTGAAATTCTTAAAAAACAAATTAAAGAAATAAAAAATGAAAAAACAAATAATTATTCTCTTTTCTTATAATTTGACAAAGTTTATAAATAACGTGAGTTCGACGAATTCAGAATAGTGTGAGTTGTGTGTCTATGGCTCTTTCGCAAGCGATGCTTGGTTTCTTTGGAAAGAAACAATACGCTGCTAAGGCTCCAAGCATATTGACGATGAAGTTGTCGAATGATCTGTGTCTGGAATGCTCCACCTGTGCGATATTCTTCAGCTCGTCGTTGATAGTCTCAATGATGGCCCTTTTTCTGGTAAGCAGCCTGTCCGACATACTCATGATGGCTCCTTTCATGTTGCTTTTGAGCTTCGTTATCAGCTGGATGCCGTCAACGAAGAGGCGCTGGAACAATTCCTTTCCAATGTATCCTTTATCTCCGACGAGTTTTCCGTAGAGGAATTCCACAAAAGGCTTGTAGTCAAGCGGCTTGCGGTCATCTACATCTCCAGGTGTGATCATGAAGTTGAGCAATTCCCCCTTCTCGTTACAGATCAGGTGCAGCTTGAACCCGAAGAACCAGCCCATGGAGCACTTCCCCCTTTGGGCTATGCCCTTGAACGTCTTGTGAATGTTGATACGCTGATTCCTGCATACCCTGAGCGGAGTGCTGTCTACGAAGCTGATGCCCGTACACTTTCCCAGCAATACCTTCTTGATGAACAATGCAAGGGGAATGGCCACATCCTTCTCCAGCTCAACAAACCTGTTGTACGATACCAGCTCGGGGAACAGATGCCGCAGATGCTTCGACACATGCTCCAGATAGAAATGCTTCAGACAGCGATACCCGGAACCATGAAACAGTATCATGATCAGCATGACTTCTGCCTTGGA
>CACZBX010000007.1 GCA_902779535.1 uncultured Bacteroidales bacterium | reverse complement strand
TTCCCATTTTTTGCTATTGCGCTTTTTTGTACCGTTCAATTCTGGAAACACCGCGTTTCTATCTGTGTTTCAGTTACTTGTAAAAGTTTAAAGCAATCCTTCATGAATTCTTCACCGATTCAATTGATGTTTATTTCTTCAGTGAAAGGGTAATGTTGACATTTCCTTTGCCTGCCTTCAAGAAAGTCTTTAGTGCATCCAGAGAGAGGTCGTCAATCTTTCCCAACCGGGTATAGCTCCATGAATTACTGCCATAGAATATAACGATTTGATTACCGCTGTAGAGGATAACATCGCCAGGACTTGTTGTAATCTGGGCATTGTTCGTAGGCAAAGACTGCCCTAAAGCTCCAACCTTCTCGAAACCACCGTAGTCTGATGCTTCGTAGGTGATGGAGGTTTCTTTTAAGGCATTAACCAATGCTTTTGTCGCTACGTTCTCGACAAGTGTTACGGATTGGGTCTGTCCGTCGATGGTAATATACAGTTTTTCGGTCATGGTTTTATCATTCGAATTATTTGTTGTTGGATGATTATCGTTGGGTTCGGCATTTACTGTGTTATCGGGAGAACAGCAAGCGAAAAACAGGCTTATCATCAGGTATATAATCTGTCTCATACATCTTTTTTTTATTCTGGCACAAATATACAAAACACTTTAGAAACCTAACAGAATTTTGATAACTTTTCCAAGCACCAAGTCAGTCCACGTGCCGTACGCAGTTCATTATCCATAAAATGGTTTCCTTCGTTCCATTCCAGCACACAATGCTCGTATCCTAACTCCTTCGATAGCAGTTCATGTTCCAGACGGATGTTATTGCCGACCTGTGCAAAAGTCTGGTTTCGTGAGCGTTCTTCTTTATTACCTAAACTGAGGTAAACAGCTTTTGAACAAATCGGATGCATGGTCATGTACTCTTTCCAACCTCTAATCCAAACCGATGGGGATATACCTGCCACAGCATCAAAGCAGTCTCTTTCATAACCGGCCCAAAGTGAGAACAATCCTGCCAGTGAGTATCCGCCCAAGGCTATAGGTAGCTTACCATATTGTTGGATTAATGAGGGGATTAACTTATCGCAGACGTAGTGAAGAGTCTCCTCGGCACGAGCAGGAACAGGACCACGCCGTGATACTAAAGGTTCATCCCATGGTGTAAGTTCTGCTTCCCAGTCTTCAATGGTAAAGGCACAGAGTACAAAGGGGATGGGGCTAGCGTCACGAATCAACTGTACTTCATGGTCGATCCGTTCCCTTTCATGCTTCCCAAGGGGTTGGATCAGCAATGCACAAGGCTGACAGCCTGCATAGATCAGACATTCCCTTCCTTCTATGTTTTCAATTATTTGTTTCATCGTGGAGGTAAAGATAGGAAAAAATCTTATATTTGTATGAATGAAAACTTAAATACGTTAAATCATGAGGACTTGGCTCTTTAGTTTTGTTTTACTGGCGGCACAGTTGGTTCAGGCGCAGCAGTTCCAACTGACAAAGGATGGATACTTTAATTGTGAAGGCGTGGATGTGATGGCTTTCAATGATTTCTACCCCGAAGGACATCAGGGTGGCGTTTGCGTAATCATGAATGGGCATCGTGTAGCAACCAATGGTGATATCCGTATGGAGGCTACACCAGGTCAATGGCAGCCTGTTCCCAAACAATTAAGTCGGAAAGTGGAAGGGAATAAGATTACTACGACATTGTGCTTTCCTGACTCTGCACGGCATTTGACTGGGTTTAATCCGATGGTGTATCCCGATTATCAGTTCACTTATACCGTAAAAGTGGAAAGTAGTGGGCTGAATATCCTCGTATCAGTAGATTTGGATAAGCCTGTACCTGATTTCCTTCTGGGGAAGGTAGGGTTCAACTTGGAATTCTTCCCAGGTTCTTTGTTCGGGAAGCCTTGGATGATGGATCACCAAACTGGAATCTACCCTCAACAACCGAACGCTCCCTTGTTTTTTACAAAACCCAATCATCAGCATGATGGCGATTTCTTTGCAGGAAAGGGACAGCTGACAGACATTGAGCAACTGAATGGCAAAGGGTATAGTCCACTGATCGCAGATGATATCATTGGCACTCCGTATGCCGTCGGAAAAACTTTTGTTTCACGTCCTGACGATCCTTATAGTAGATTGTCAGTAGAGTCGTTGAACGGTGATTTAAAGTTGTATGATGGACGAATGAACCATAACAATGGTTGGTTTGTCCTTCGAAGTGAGATACAACCGGGTGTAACCAAGGGAGCCGTGAAATGGATTATCCGTCCAAATGTTGTGATGGGTTGGCGTTATGAGCCGGTATTCCAGATCTCTCAGGTAGGATACCATCCCGGTCAGCAAAAGGTGGCAGTCATCGAGGTGGATCATCGTGAAAAACTAAAGATGGATATGGAAGTCCTTCGTGTTGATGAAAAAGGTGAACATATTGTCCGTAATGTAACATTGCAAGAGTGGGGGCAATTCCTGCGTTATCATTATTATAAGGCAGATTTTTCAGAGGTCACGGATGCAGGTTTGTATAAGTTGAGAATTGGGCAGTGGGAGTCGACAATCTTTCGGATTGATGAAAATATCTATGATCGGGGAGTATGGCAGCCGGTCATCGAGTATTTCCTGCCGGTACAGATGTGCCACATGCGGGTAAGCGAGAAATATAGGGTCTGGCACGATGCCTGTCATTTAGACGATGCACGTATGGCTCCTGCCGGAAATCATATTGATGGGTATGCACAAGCTCCTGGATTGTCGAAGTATGGGGAGAAAGAGATTGTTCCTGGTGTGAATGTCGGTGGATGGCATGATGCCGGTGACTTCGACTTACGGGTTGAGTCTCAGGCTGGAGAATCTTATATCCTGGCGTTGGCATACGAAGCGTTTCGTCCTGAGATTGATGTGACGGCGATTAACCATGAGAAACATACAGTGGAGATCCACGAACCTGATGGACGGAATGATATCCTGCAACAGGTAGAGAACGGTGCGTTGACAGTCGTTCGTTCGTATCAAGCGTTGGGGCGTCTGTACCGTGGAATCATCTGTAACAGTCTTCGTCAATACGTCTTGTTGGGGGATGGTGCTGCCATGACAGACGGTATCTTGGGAAATGATGACGATCGTTGGATCTTTACGGAGGATAACCCAGGTAGAGCCTTGTCGACGGCTGCTGAGTTGGCTGCTACATCACGGGTGCTTCGGGGATTTAATGATCAATTAAGTGAAGAATGTCTGGCGATATCCAAGGCAATCTATCAGCAATATGTGGATAATACTTCTTTGGTTACTAATTGCTTACAGCCATCTGTTGAACTATACCTTGCAACGAAAGAACAAGTGTATTTAGATTTTATTTTCGTTCATCAGGATGCATTGTTGAAACGAATAAACAATACTGGTTGGTACTCAGCACGGCTTGTTCAACAATTAAAAGCAAGAAGTGACAACCGTTCTCATGATTTTGTTAAGGCGTATGAAACGGCATTGAGGGGTTATAGTGAAACACTTCGTCAACAATCGGCAGAAACTCCGTATGGCGTTCCTTATTGGCCAAGTATCTGGGGTGCGGCTTGGGATATCCAACGTTTTGGATTCCAGTATTATTTCCTGTCGAGTGTATATCCAGAATTATTCCCGAAAGAAACTGTGTATAACGCTCTGAACTTTATCCTTGGCTGTCATCCCGGATCGAATAACGCTTCGTTTGCATCGGGGGTCGGAGCTAAGTCGGCAACGGTTGCCTATGGGTTGAACCGTGCAGACTGGTCGTACATCCCTGGTGGAGTGGTTTCTGGTACAGCGATGATACGCCCGGATTTTCCGGAATTGTTAGAGTTCCCATTCTTGTGGCAGCAGGTAGAGTACGTGTTGGGAGGTGGTTCTTCACACTACATGTTCCTTGTCTTAGCAGCACAACAAATGGTGGGCAGATAGTGTATTTCTTCACGGCCGGAACTATATGAACATCGTTCCTATGGATCCGGAGATTCATTATGGAGGCCGATGGAAAAATCCACCGGCCTCCATAACTCTTATACTTTAAATCCTAAATTCTAAACGAAAGATTCACTTTATCTCAGCAAGCATTTCGTTGACGGCAGCCTTTAGTTGTTCGTCTTCACCGTTGAGGACTTTTTCGGGGTGGTTATATACCACGATGTCGGGTTCTAACTGATGGTTTTCGCAGTATGTACCGCTATTATCCATACAGCCTACCTGTGGAATTCCGAATACGATGCTCGGGTCGATGAGTGTTTCCCACCATACGGCGGTCATGGTCCCCGGAACGGGTGCTCCGATGAGTTTTCCGATGCCTAGGGTTTTATAGACAAATGGGAATCCGTGTGCATTGCTGTAGTTGTCTTCGCAAATCAGCACGCACGAAGGTGCCACCCACTTGTTGAACGGGTCACGACCGATGTACTGTCCGTGTGCTACGAATCGTTGATACTGTTTGCCAGAGAGGAGGGTGGCCAGGTCGTCGTGCAACCATCCACCGCCGTTGTGGCGTGTATCCACGATGACGGCTTCCTTATTGCGGTAGCGTCCCAGAAGTTCGCTGTATACGTGCCGGAAACTGGGGCTGTCCATCCCTTTCACATGTACATAAGCCAGTCGTCCGCCTGAGAGTTTTTCAACGAGCAGTCGGTTACGCTCTCTCCAGCGTTCGTAAAGCAGTTGGTTTTGTGCCGCTTGACTGATGGGTTTCATCGTAACGTCGAAGCGTTGTTTGTTGGTAGGATTATAAACGCTCAGGCGTACCTTTCGTCCGGCCTTTCCTTCGAGCAGCGGGAAGTAATCCTTTCCGGCTTTGATGTCCTGTCCGTCAATTTTTTCGATGACGCATCCTTCTGTGAGTCTGGTCTTAATGATGGCTAGTGGGCTTTTGGCTATGATTTCCTTCACCTTCAGTCCGTCGCCTTTATAGGTATCGTCGTAGAACACACCGAGGCAAGCTGTCGGCAGATCAGCGCCGTCAGGGTAGTAACGGGCACCGGTATGTGAGCCATTCAGTTCGCCGAGCATCTCGCTCAGCATCTCCTTGAAATCATAATTGTTATTGATATAAGGTAGGAATCGTGCATAAGACGTACGATAGCCTTCCCAGTCCACTCCATGTATGTTTGTATCGTAGAACTTATCCTTTACTTGTTGCCAGATATGGTCAAACATGTATTGGCGTTCCAGTGCCGGTTTATAATCGAAGAAAGCCTCGAAGTTGACAGACTTGCTCTCGCCGTTGGCAATGGTGACTTTCTTGATGCCTCCAGCATTCAGGAAAATGTTTTCGCCCTTCTTGTCGGTGTGCATCATGCCACCTCCGATGCCTTTCATGACAATCTTCGTGGTATTCTCCTTCAGGTCGTGCATCCAGAGGTCAGGCCTTCCTTCGAAAGAAGCCTGGTAATAGAGTTTATCGCCTTTAGGTGAGAGGATGAAATCGCCTAATCGTGAAGAGTTTACCGTAAGTCGGACGATGCGGTCGCGTGCATTCTCAAAGTCGAACACCAATGGTTTCACCTCTTTTTTCTCATCTTTCTTTGGCTGCTCTTTCTTCTTGTTTTTTGCTGTTTCTTTCTTAGCAGCCTCTTCTTTTTCTTTCTTTTCCTTATCTGCTTTCTCCTGTTCTTCTACCAGGGCCAGGTCTTCTTTGCTGAGTCGGAACCGTTCATAGGCTTCAAGGTCGAGGAACATGATATAGACGTCACTTTCGGCTCCCCAGCTGCCATGGCTGCGATATCCTTCACGGTCGCTTTCGTAGAGGATTGCTTTTCCGTCGAGTACGAACTTTCCGTTACCATCTGAGTATCCGCTCTCGGTAAGGTTATGGATCTCTCCGTTTCCCGTTGCGCTTACCAGGGCCATGTCCTTATTGTTCCATCCTCCTTCGCCGATGTAGTTGGTGAGTATCCACTTGCTGTCGGGGCTCCATTGGTACCATTGGTCGCCATCGCTGTACGAGTATTCGAACTTCCCGTCCATGACGGTTCGTACCTTTCGTGATGCCAGGTTGATGACCTTGATGGCGGTGCGGTTTTCAAGGAAAGCCACCTCCTTGCCATCAGGGCTGTATTGCGGCTCGAAAGAAGTGACTCCCGACATGGTGAGTCGTTCCTCCTTGATGTCGGTAGCATAGCAGAACAGTTTTTCTTCCTTTTTGCTGATCGTTGCCTGGTAGATTTGCCAGAGGCCGTTGCGCTCGGAGGAATATACTAGGCTCCGGCCATCGGGTGCGAACATGATGTTGCGTTCCTGCTCAGGTGTGTTGGTAATTTGCTTCGTGGTTTCATATTCCACAGAAGTGACGTAGATATCGCCGCGCACGATGAACGCTACTTCCTTTCCTTCGGGTGAGACGGCAATCTCGGTAGCCCCCGAACGTTTGATTTGTCGGATTACATCCTTGTCGTTGCGGTCGGAGAGTATCTGTATAGTCACCTTCTGCGGTTGTCCGCCTTCCTTCAAGGTATAGATTTCGCCATCGAAACTGAAGCACAGCGTACCGTTCCCAGCCGTCAGGTAGCGTACCGGGTGTTTGGTGAAGTGTGTCAGTTGCTGCCGGCTGTCACCTTTTACGTTCCGTTTATACACGTTGAATGATCCATTCTCCTCGCTGAGGTAATAGAACGCATTTCCTTCTTTATTCCATACAGGATTCCGGTCTTCGCCTTTGAACGATGTGAGTTTTTGGTAGGAGCGTTCTCCGCTGACGTTCGATAGCCAGATATCACGTGTGATCGACGATGTGTGATGTTTACGGAATTCATCCTCATATCCTTTCCGGTCGTGGAAGAGAATTTGGTTGCCATGGATGTTGATGTCGGCCATAGGCCATTCCGAGAAGAGGACAGGCCGTGAGCCTTCCTGTGTGCTTACCTCATATACTTGGGGAAATTGTGCGGAAGGGAATTGCATGTCCTCGGCTGTGGGCATGTACATGGCCTCGTATAGCACGTGTGTGTCATCCTTGAAGGCCATAGGATATTCGTTGGATGAGTGAGTCGTCAGTCGGACAGGGTTTCCACCTTCTTTATTAACGATAAAGATATCCATACTGCCGAATCGATCAGAGCAGAATGCCAGTTGTAGTCCGTTAGGGCTCCATACCGGGTTTCCGTCGTATGCCGGATTGGTGGTGAGTTGGGTAGCCCTTCCGCCTTGTGCGGATACGGTCCACAGGTCACCCTTGTATGCGAACGCGATGGTTTGTCCATCAGGTGAGATTGCACAATGCCTCAGCCAGAGCGGTTGCTCTTGCGCAAAAAGAGTCACACACAGCAACCATGCTGCTGCGACA
Organism: uncultured Bacteroidales bacterium; assembly: GCA_902779535.1. Taxonomy (GTDB): domain Bacteria; phylum Bacteroidota; class Bacteroidia; order Bacteroidales; family Bacteroidaceae; genus Phocaeicola. Next base: position 83,726 of record CACZBX010000007.1, on the reverse strand, counting down.
GCGAGTAGTTTTTTCATATCTGTAATAATTAGAATCTTCTTCGTTTAAACATCTTACGTATCTGTCGGATAAGTTTGATACCTGTCATGACACCGTCGTAGACAGCGATACCCGTTCCTACATGCTGCATAAGTCCGTTTACTCCCGTTTGTCTTTCCTGAGGGGAGAAGATGCCGTGAGTGGTGTTTTTGATGGTTGTTCCTGCTGCCCGAATCTCCTTGAGCTTTTCGCGGCGCATCTGTTTGATTATCTCCAGCGTTATCATTTCATCTTTCATCTTCTTCGTCCTCCTCTTTCAGTAACAGGTTTGCTAAAAAGTTTACCAAAGGTTTCTCGATGAGCCTTTTCCTCATCATGACGATGATGAGAATGAGTATGATGATCAGACCGGTAATAATGGCGAAACTTCCCTTCAGACTTCCTACTAGAGGTTCGAGTAAGTAGGCGAGAGTAAAGGATAGGTAGAACAGGGCGATAAAGCCGAGTATGATAAGCACCAGGACGAGCAGCAGCGATGTGCCAAGGATGGTGAGCTTTTCCACCAACTCTATTTTCACATAGTCGCGCTGCAAGTTCACATATTGCTTCACCTCTTGGTAGAGTTGTTGCAGGTTTTCGATATTTTTGTCGCTTGAGAACATCATGTTGCTGTGTGTTTATGCCGACAGGGGCGGCATTACTGCCGCCTGTCAGCGTTTACTTCAGGCCTCCTCCTGGGCGTCGGTGATCTCGTCGACCAACTCGTCCAGTTCGGTACGGCTCAGTTTGATACCCTTCTTGCGAAGTACTTCCGCAATCTTGCTGCGGGTCTCTTCTCCCTTTTCGGGAGCAAACAAAACACCTGATGCGGCACCGACAACTACGCCGCCGATGAAAGCCGCTAAAATACTTAAACCTCTCATAATTTTCTTCTTTAAGATGTACAAATATAGGAAATGAAATCCATTCTGATTCGGTTTTTTTTCTTTTTCTTTCAGAAACCTGAGCAAAAAGCATCGATTAACATACTTTAACCGAAGTAATGTTTGTAAACTACTATACTTATTTTACTTTTGCATAGTGTTAAACACATAGGTAAACAGGTTGTCTAATTCAAAAAAATATAAAAATGAAAAAGATTTTGGTATTATTTATGGGTGTATGTGTAGCATTTGCTTTCACATCATGTAAATCCAGCGAGAGTGCTTACAAGAAAGCTTACGAAAAGGCTAAGGCTCAGGAAATGGCAGAGGCAACGACACAAGAAACAACTCAGTATGTTGAGGCTACTGCTCCGGTACAAGCTGCTGCACCTGTTGCTGCTGATGCAACTTATCGTACCGAGAAAGTTTCTTTGGTATCGGGTAACAGTCTGCGTGCTTACAGTGTAGTTTGTGGTAGTTTTGGTGTTAAGGCGAATGCTGAGAATCTGAAGGCTTTCTTGGAAGGTGAGGGTTATGATGCACGTATCGTGTTCAATGCCAACAACAATATGTACCGTGTGGTTTGTGCTTCGTTTGATGATCGTAATGCTGCTGCTGTGGCTAAAGAAAGTTTCAAAGCTAAGTATCCAAACCGTCAGGACTTCCAAGGTTCATGGTTATTGTATAACAAATAAGGAATCGAATCTGATACAATAGTGAAGGTATGCCAAAAGGCATACCTTCTTTTTTTGTAGTATTATGTTCCGCTTGTCCCTGTGGAACTCCGGATTCACAGGGACAAGTGATAGCGGGCTTGCGACCTATGCGAATTGAAAATCCGCTCATTATAAAGTCGTGGATCCAGAGATCCACGGCATTAGGGTTCGGTGATTCACGACGACAAAGCGAAATAGTTATGGTAATCTATCAAATATTTTGCTGATTAAATAATGAAATCCTTGTGCTCCGGATCCTCATGAGTATGATTTAAAGAACTATGAAGAAGCGATTTGAATCGATTCACTTCCATCGAATAAATACTAAAAAGAAAGAGGGCAATTCAGAACGAATTGCCCTCCTCTTCATATTTGATCCAAATGGATTATTCTGCTGTTTCAGCACTCCAGTCTTCCTGTGACTTGCGGATGTAACTCTTATAACGGAGTTGTGCCATGCGCTGTGCCTCAGCGAAGAGCTCTTCTGCCTCGTTTGGATAAGCCTTCTTAACTGACAGGTAACGAACCTCACCCATGAGGAAGTCGTGGAACTTGCTCCAATCCGGAGCCTTGGAATCAAGACTGAACGGATTCTTGCCTTCATCAGCCAACTGTGGATTGTATCTCCAAAGATGCCAGTAACCACATTCAACGGCACGGCCTTCCTCTGCCTGGCTGCGTCCCATACCACCCTTGATCTTCAATCCATGGTTGATACATGGAGCGTAAGCAATGATCAGTGACGGACCAGGATAAGCCTCAGCCTCACGGATAGCCTTCAAGCATTGTGCATTGTCGGCACCCATGGCAATCTGTGCAACATATACATAGCCGTATGTCGTTGCCATCAAGCCAAGATCTTTCTTGCGGATGCGCTTACCTTGGGCAGCAAACTGTGCGATAGCACCCAGCGGAGTAGCCTTTGATGACTGGCCACCCGTATTTGAATAGACTTCGGTATCCAGAACGAGGATGTTTACATCTTCACCCGATGCAATCACGTGATCCAAACCACCGTAACCGATATCGTAAGAAGCACCATCACCACCGATAATCCATTGACTTCTCTTCACCAGATAATGATCCAATGTCTTCAGTTCAGCACAGAACGGACAGCCTGCCTCGGCACCACCGGCAATGTAAGGCTTCAGCAGAGCAGCCAGACGTTTGGTCTCGTCGGCATCGTTCTTCTTCTCTATCCATTCAGCAGCCAATGCCTTGAACTCTGCAGGACAATTCTCGTTGGTAGTTGCTTCTTGCAACAGTTTGGCAACACGCTCTTTCATCTTCTTGTTGCCTAAAGCCATACCCAAGCCAAATTCGCAGAAGTCCTCAAACAGAGAGTTGTTGAATACAGGGCCCTGACCCTTCTCGTTCTTGCAATATGGAGTAGAAGGAATAGAAGCAGAGTAGATCGAAGAACAACCTGTTGCATTGGCAATCATCTGACGGTCACCAAACAACTGAGAGATTAACTTCACGTATGGAGTCTCACCACAGCCAGAGCATGCACCTGAGAACTCAAACATAGGAGTAGCAAACTGAGAATTCTTCGGTGATTGTTTGATGTCTACCAAGTCTTGTTTTGACTTCACGTTCTTCACCATGTAGTTCCAGTAAGCAGCTTCCTTCTTCATGTCTTCAGCATCTGGATTGAACGGAACCATCTTCAGAGCCTTGCCGGTCTTCGGATTGCCCGGACAAACATCCTCGCAGTTACCACAGCCCAAGCAGTCCATTACGCTTGTCTGGATGCGGAAGTGCATACCAGCCATTGTTTTCGGTGCCTTGATGGTGATAGAAGGAGCGTTGATGCCAGCCAACTCTTCGTCGGTCATGACGAACGGACGGATAGCAGCGTGAGGACAAACGAAAGCACACTTGTTACACTGGATACAGTTCTCGGGATTCCATACAGGAACGAAAGCTTCAACACCACGTTTCTCGTATGCAGCAGTGCCTACTGCCCATGTTCCATCGACGGTACCATGCTTAACAAAGTCGGATACCTTCAGCAGGTCACCACTTTGAGCATTGATCGGGCGTACCAAATCCTTAACAAATGCAGGAGCATCATCCTCGACAACAGCATCGTCAGCCAAGTTAGCCCATGCCGGGTCAACAGCCAACTGCTTGTACTCGCCACCACGGTCGACTGCAGCATAGTTCAGGTCGACAACATCCTGACCCTTGTTGCCGTAACTCTTCACGATGAACTTCTTCATCTGCTCTACAGCCAAGTCGACAGGGATTACCTCAGTGATGCGGAAGAAAGCACTCTGAAGGATGGTGTTGGTACGGTTACCCAAACCAATCTCTTGAGCAATCTTCGTTGCATTGATATAGTAAACGGTAATGTTGTTCTTTGCAAAATATCTCTTTACCTTGTTTGGCAGGAAGTTAACGAGTTCGTCACCTTCGAAGATGGTATTCAGCAAGAAAGTACCATTCTTCTGCAAACCACGAACTACATCGTACATATGCAGGTAAGCCTGTACGTGGCAAGCCACGAAGTTCGGTGTGTTTACCTGATAGGTAGAGTGGATAGGAGAGTCGCCGAAACGGAGATGCGAGCAAGTGAAGCCACCCGACTTCTTTGAGTCGTAGCTGAAATAAGCCTGGCAGTGCTTGTCGGTGTTATCACCAATAATCTTTACCGAGTTTTTGTTAGCGCCTACGGTACCATCGGCACCCAGACCATAGAACTTAGCCTCGAACATACCTTCGCCACCCATTGGAATTTCCTCAACCTGTGGAAGAGAAGTGAAGGTCACATCGTCAACGATACCAATCGTGAAGTTGTTCTTCGGTTCGTTCAGTTTCAGGTTATTGAATACAGAGATGATTTGAGCAGGAGTGGTGTCATGTGAGCCCAAGCCGTAGCGACCACCAACGATAAGAGGTTTATCCTCTACATCGTAGTAAGCACTCTTCACATCGAGGTACAGCGGTTCTCCCTCAGCACCTGGCTCTTTGGTACGATCCAGGACAGCGATGCGTTTCACGGTCTTAGGAACAGCAGTCAACAGATGCTTTACTGAGAACGGACGATATAGGTGTACGCTGATCATACCCACTTTCTCACCGTTCTTATTCAGGTAGTCGATTGCCTCGCGTGCTGCTTCAGTAGCAGAGCCCATCAAGATAATCATGCGGTCGGCATCCTTTGCACCGTAGTATGAGAACAGGTGGTATTCACGACCGGTGATGGTGCTGATCTTACCCAACAGTCCCTCAACAACTTCAGGAACATTGTTGTAATAAGCATTGCTGGCCTCACGGTGTGTAAAGAATGTTTCAGGATTCTCGGCTGTACCGCGGGTAACAGGGCGTTCAGGTGACATGGCACGGTCGCGGAAGCGTTTAATATCGTCCATATCAACCAATGGGAGGATATCTTCATCTTGCAACATCTCAATCTTATGATACTCATGAGAGGTACGGAATCCGTCGAAGAAGTTTATGAACGGAACGCAAGTCTTCAGCGTTGCCAGGTGAGGAACGGCAGTCAAGTCCATAACCTCCTGTACAGAACCTGAGCAGAACATGGCAAAGCCTGTCTGACGGCAAGCCATCACATCTTGGTGGTCACCGAAGATACACAAGGAATGAGAAGCCAATGTACGTGCGGATACGTCGAATACGCAAGGCAATAACTCACCGGCAATCTTATACATATTTGGTATCATCAGCAACAAACCTTGTGAAGCGGTAAACGTTGTAGTCAATGCACCTGCCTGAAGCGAACCGTGGAGTGCACCGGCAGCACCACCTTCGGATTGCATTTCTTGTACACTGACGGTTTGGCCGAACAGGTTCTTTCTGCCTTTGGCAGCCCATTCGTCAACGTGTTCCGCCATTGGAGACGACGGAGTGATAGGGTAGATAGCTGCTACCTCACTGAACATATAGCTGATATGAGCAGCAGCCTCATTTCCATCACAAGTGATAAATTTCTTTTGTTTAGTCATATACATTAATTTTATTAAGTAATTAATTTCTCGTTTTAATAAAGGAATCCCATAAGCCACAGCGGTATTTCATTGCCGTGCCCCACTTCCATGTTTCTTACAGCCACGTAGGTGCGTGGATTGTTCCGGATATCGCCGATGTCCATGCACGTACGGAAATGGTACTTATCGTCGATGAGGAAAGATGCGCCCCGTTCGCCCTTGCATACCTGATGACCTTTGTGCAAGGCATTGGTGAGGAAGGTATCGAGCACGTCTTGCTTTTCAAACTTGATGGGGTAGATGGCATACATCAGATTGGTGTTGTGCATCATCAGTTTGGCCGGCTTCTTCGGAAAACTCTCTCCTGACGGATAGATCATATTGATCAGCCGGGCTTCCGACAAGTATTTGATATAGTTCATGATGGTGGCACGCGATGTCTGGATCTCCTTAGCCAACTGGCTCACGTTGGGGGCCACCGTACCATCGACCGCCAATAAATACAGGAGTTTCTTAATCTTCGACAGATATTTCAGTTCAATCTGTTTGATGAGTAAGATGTCCACTTCAATCATCATGTTCATGGTCTTCAGCAAGTTCTCGGAATAGTTGCGATGTTCCAGGAAAAAAGGATAGAATCCATGATGAAGATAATCCTTGAAGTAGTCGAGCGGGTTGCAGTTTCGCAATACGGTCTCGGCAATGGCCTGATGGTTTTCAAGGATTTCGCCTAGCGAGTAAGGATGGAACGAATGTCCGGTTTTCAAGTTCAGAAATTCACGGAACGAGAAGCCTCTGAGGTGATACAGCTTGCACACCGAAGCCAATTCGGGGTAATCCTCCAGTTGCATTACCGACGAGTTGGTGAAGATAATCCGAAGGTTCGGGAAACGGTCGTAGCATATCCTCAGCTCTTGGCTCCATGCAGGATACTTGAAAACCTGGTCGATGAGCAGCACCTTCCCGCCATTATCCACGAACTGCTGAGCAAAGTCGGACAAGGTGTGATTGGCAAAGTAGAAGTTGTTCATGTTGATATACAGGCACGAACGGTCGGAACCGAATTTCTCCTTGGCATATTGAAGCAGAAACGTGGTCTTCCCAATACCTCGCGTTCCCTTAATCCCGATCAGTCGGTCCTGCCAGTTTATCTCATCCATCAGGATGCGGCGGACAGGTGCCTGAACGTGCTCTACGAGGTAATGATGTGTCCTGTAAAAAGTTTCCATTTTTCACTTACAATTTGGGTGCAAAATTAAGAAAACAATTTCGCTTTGCAAAGTAGAGTTTGCAAAATTATCCTAATAGAAAGGAATATTTGCGGATTATTTTATGAACCACTTTATTTGCATTATCTTTACGCTTAAAGAAATTGCAGAATGTGCATGGGAACGAGTTTGTATTTGTTTAATCCGGAGAACGACATGGCTTTAGCGCATGGTAAATCGCGGTTCGTGGTTCGGCATACCGTTCAGAAGATGAAGGACGACTTGTCTTTCTTACCTGCCTGGTACGCCGAAAGGGACGGTGCAATACTTGTACCCGATGTAAATACAGCGAAAAGGTACTTCTCGGCCTGTCCGTTCGGATTAAGCGTGAACTGTGTTTCAGAAGTGGAGCCTATTTATGAGCGAATCGTTCCGTGGGGATGGAATCCTGCTTTATGCAGAACGCTGAAAGAAAAGAATTTGCCATCATCGGCTTTCCCGGATGAGAATCGGATGAATGAGATACGCCGATTATCGGCCCGGACGACGGCAGTCTCTCTGCTGCAACTGTTGAAAGACAAGGTGCATGGACCGTTAGTGGGCACCTCATCCGTCTTGAAGGATGAGGCCGGCGTCGATGCCTTCCTTGTCCGGTACGATCGTGTGGTACTAAAGGCACCATGGTCTGGGAGTGGGCGTGGCATCCAGTTCATTTCTTCTCCGGATGTGGAGGCTCCGCAGCGAAGTTGGATACAGCGTACCCTCAATATCCAGCAATGTATCGTGGGTGAGCCGGCCTATATGAGGTTGGTCGACTTTGCCATGGAGTTTCGTGCCGAGGTTGATGGAGAGGTGCATTTTGCAGGCTATTCCCTGTTCGAAACCGATGATAATGGCGTATATAAGCGCAATCTTCTGGCTTCGGATGCGGTGATTGAACAACGGCTGTCGGCATTTCTGTCATTAAACGTGCTGAATGAGGTGCGTTTTACGTTGGAGCATCTTTTGGCGGAGTTGCTGCATGGTACCTATACAGGATACCTTGGTGTCGACATGATGATTTGCAGGGAGGGAGAGGCGTATTTGCTTCATCCGTGTGTCGAGATGAACTTGCGGATGAACATGGGCGTGGTCACCCGTATCCTGTCCGACCGCTATCTTGATCCTTCCTCGCAGGGTTTTTTTCATATTGAATACTATCCGAAGCCGGGGGAAGCCCTCCAATTTCATCATCGGATGATGGAGCAGCATCCTCTTGTCTTATCATCTTCTAAGATCCAGCATGGCTATCTCTCCCTGACTCCAGTTTCGAGCGATACCTCTTTCCAGATTTTTATTGTGGTGGAATAGAACAATCCTAATCCTTATGCGGTAGCGTTGTTAAAGTAGGCAAACAGAAACCAATAATTTGGTGTGTTAGCTATTTTTCCCTACATTTGTCCAAACAATTAATTCTTAAATCATGAAACATACTAAAACATGGTTGGGCCTATCCCTTTTAAGTCTGCTGTTGTTGATGGCTCAGCCCACTTTCTCCCAGAATAAAGGTGGTACTTTTACCGTAGGAGATCAAACCTTTTTATTAAACGGCAAACCCTTTATCGTGAAGGCTGCCGAAGTGCATTATCCACGTATTCCGCGTCCTTACTGGGAACATCGCATCCAGATGTGCAAGGCCTTAGGGATGAACTTCTGTCGGCTGGCCCAAAAGAATGGGATGTACGTGATTGTCCGCCCTGGACCCTATGTATGTGCTGAATGGGAAATGGGTGGCCTGCCTTGGTGGCTCCTTAAGAAAAAAGATATCCGTCTGAGAGAGCAGGATCCATATTTTATGGAACGTGTGCGGATCTTTGAGAAGGAAGTAGGTAAGCAACTTGCACCGTTGACCATTCAGAACGGCGGCCCTATCATCATGGTACAAGTCGAGAATGAATATGGGTCGTATGGCGAGGACAAGGCGTATGTTAGTGCCATTCGTGACATTGTGAAGGAATCGGGCTTTGATAAGGTGGCTTTGTTCCAGTGTGACTGGGCAAGCAATTTCACATTGAATGGTCTGGATGATTTGGTTTGGACAATGAACTTTGGTACAGGTGCCAACATCGATCAGCAATTCAAACGCTTGGGAGAATTGCGGCCGAATGCTCCAAAGATGTGTTCAGAGTTCTGGAGCGGATGGTTCGACAAGTGGGGTGCACGCCACGAGACACGTCCTTCGAAGGATATGGTTGCCGGTATGGACGAGATGCTCTCGAAAGGTATCAGTTTCTCCCTGTATATGACTCACGGCGGTACTTCGTTCGGGCATTGGGCCGGAGCAAACAGTCCGGGATTTGCCCCTGACGTGACTTCTTACGACTACGATGCTCCTATCAACGAGTATGGCCAGGCTACTCCGAAATTCTATGAACTGAGAGAGATGATGGCAAAGTATAACGATGGCAAGAAGATGCCGGCAATACCTAAGATGCCGGCACCGATTATCACCGTGCCTACATTTGAACTGAATGAGTTTGCCGGTATCGATAAGGGTATCGCCAAGACGATTGAGAGCCGCGACATCCTGTCCATGGAAGACCTGGATATGGGATGGGGCTCGATGAAATACTCAACACTTCTCCCCGAGATACCAGAACCGAGTGTGCTTACGCTGACCGATTGCCACGACTATGCCCAAGTGTTTATCGACGGACAATACATTGGCAAGATCGACCGTGTGAAGAACGAGAAGTCCATACGCATTCCGGCTGTCAGAAAAGGTGCTACACTTACCATCCTCATTGAGGCCATGGGACGTATCAACTTCGGCCGTGCTATCAAGGATTATAAGGGTATTACGAAGGAAGTAACCGTGCAGTCGGAAATGAATGGCCATCTTGTTTCATGGAATTTAAAGAATTGGAAAATCAGCACGTTTCCAGATGATTATGATAATGCAGTTAAAGCATTGAATGAAGCTAAATTAACTACGAATGGGAAAGATATGATTCCTGGTAAAGCCGGGTACTACCGTGGCTATTTTAACCTAAAAAGTACTGGTGATACGTTCTTGAACTTTGAAGCCTTCGGCAAAGGTCAGGTATATGTGAACGGTCATCCGATGGGGCGTATCTGGAGTATTGGACCGCAGCAGACGCTGTATGTTCCAGGCTGTTGGTTGAAGAAAGGCTGTAATGAGGTCATCGTTTTGGATGTAGTCGGTCCGAAATCGAACCCTATTTGTTTTGGTCAAGATCATCCGGAATTGGATAAACTAAACATTGAAAAATCAGCTGAAGATACACAGTTAGACATGAATAAGTTTAGCCTGGTGGGTGAAGGTGCTTTCGCTGCGGGCAATGGCTGGCAAACGCAAAAGCTGAAGAAAGCAAGCAAGGGACGCTACCTCGCCTTGATATGTATGGATGCACAAGACGGTAAGGATGTGGCTTCCATTGCCGAAATCTATCTGCAAGGAGCCGATGGCAAACGTTTGAGTCGCGAACCATGGACAGTCAAGTATGTCAGCAGCGAAGACTTTGAGAACGGTAACCAGACAGGTGATAAGGTATACGACTTGCAGGAAAGTACTTATTGGAGCAGTGCCAAAGGTGTGAAATTCCCGCATATCCTGGTGCTCGACTTAGGTGGTGAACAGACGATCACTGCCATTGAATACCTTCCGAGGGCAGAGCAGGGAGCTCCGGGAAGTGTCAAGAACTATAAGTTGTATATGCAATAGAAACTCGATCAAAATTTCTGTAGAGAGATGTTTTATGTCCCTGTGGATCCGGAGATCCACAGGGAAGTTTTTTGTTGTTCTTGTAGATTGTTTATGTCTCTGTGGATCTCCAAATCCACAGAGGGATTAGCAGCGGGTCTGTGACCCGCGCGGATAGGAAATCCGCAGTTTACAGTATTTTCACGTAAGAACTTCCTTCCACCACTTTGGCTGAGCATTATTACGACGGGATGTTCAATACCTGCTCAAAGTAGACTAAAGCCTTCCGTATTTCTCTTCGGATATATTTGATAAGATAGGTGGTATTAGAAAGAGGTGTCAGCCTTTGGTGGCAGTTAGCTAAATGGTAGTGCTGCGTGCTATGTGAATCGTACGCCGTGGAGTCGTGCAGAACATGCTCCATGAGTTGGCAGAAGCCATGTCAGTCGTTCCGTACTGACATCCTAAAGTAGAATCCCGAAGGACTCGTTTTTTAGCTCACCCTGTCCGTCGGGCCGCACCTCCAGAATTTTTTATTCCATTTCAGTGATAAAGTTCAGTGCCTGAATCTCTATATCGAGCTTGCGCAACTGCTGTGAGAATTTGTCTATTTGCTTGTGCAGTGCAGGCACATCGATGGTGTTGATGTACTTTATCTCATTGCGTCCATAGCGATCGGCCTGCTGTGATGCCTTGTCGAACACCTCGCGCAGCACTTGTACGCGCTTTCCCAGCACTTCACGCTCTGCCATCATCTCCGTCAGTGTCTTTCCGTCCTTCACGGTGTGCATGTTGGTTGCATTGATGCGATACATCACTTCCTGCAATTGTTTCAGACAGCCATCCAGTTCCTTCATCAGTTCTGATGGTTGCTCAGAAGGTTGTTCGCCCTCCTGCACTTTCGTATTGTTCAGCAGTCGGGCCTTCAGTTGTTCAATGCGTGTCTGCAGATCCTTTCGAATGCTCAGTCCTTCAGCTAACTTCATAGTCTCTTGTTTTTTGGTTTCTTGGTTCGAAGTTACGAATTTAAAATATATCTTGTTTTAAAATCTTTATAATTTCAAATGCTAAAACGTTCCGCTTCTCAGTCTAACGGGATCTCGGGGTGCTGTACGGCAAGGGGCAGATCCTTCTGCGAGAGGTAGAACATGTAGAGGATGACGGGCTTAGTGCTACGGTTCTCGCCATGGTGGATGGTGTTCACCATCTCAACGACGGCTTCACCCTCGTGGACCACCTTCTCCTTCCCGTCTTGTCCGATGATGGTCAGCTCGCCCTGAACCAGTATGCCGTAGTTCATCACCGGGTGGTGGTGCCAGCCCAACTTCTGACCAACTGGGAATACGTACTTCACGGCGACCAGCTCGGGGCGCCCCTGCAGGTAGTCGGGCAGCTCCACGCCGTCCCAACTTTGGCTGGTGCGGATGAGCTCCTTATTTTCCACTTTTGTCGGTGTTACTTTTTCGGTATAGGCATTCTTGCACGATACAAGCATCGTAGAAACGCCGCTGATGCTAAGAATGGTGGCGAGTATCCATGACTTCATTTGTCGCATGTAGTATCTGTTTTTGAATTAATTCGGGCACAAAAGTACAAAAAATCCGAGAAACAAGACAAATCAGTTTAAACCCTTTATAAATTCAAACACTATAAACATGAAGCGAACAAAAAAGTGTTGGATTATCTTGCTACACCTTTTAAATTGATATAAGAATTGGCTCCCAATTACCTCTATAAAAATAGCGAGATAAAACAAAGTGTTTAACCTCGCTATTATGTATAATTAATAGTACAAATTAGTGGACAAGATAAAATACAGGTGAAGGATTTCCTTCCTTACCATTAATAACAGTTTTGGAAATCAGTCCATATTTATATCCATGTCCATTATAAGGTTCACTAAGAATAAAAGACACTGTGTCAGACTTTGTCCTATCCCATTGAAAAATGAATGTATGACTTGTTTCACCGACTTTCGGCCCCACATCTACATGAACAAAACAATTTTCATGCTTTTTCCCATTGGGATCTTCCAACATTAGTCCATATTCAAAACATTTCGAAAAAACTCTGTACTTTATGGGGTTCCCATTCTCGTCTGTTGCATAATCATTATATTGATAGTCATCATCTGAATGTAATTTTAACGAACCATCCTCAAGGACAGAATACACTTTTGATTTGTCCAAGTTTATACATCGTTCGTGTTCTGGATTCAGATAGCTATTACCTTCAGCATCTTCAATATAGACATTGAGGTAAAAAGGAAGAGAACCGTCAGAACGAATATCTTCTTCCGAAGAACACGAGAAGAAGAAAAAAGACGTTAATACAACAAAAAAGGATAATAATTTTCTCATAATGATTTAAACTCTTTATAAATTCAAACACTATAAACTGTCGTTTTTTCCATCATTATTTTTCATCGTTTTCTTCATGATCAACGATAGAAATTTCTATTTCCTTAATTTGGATTAAGGGTTTTTCAGAATCAAGTGCATGAGCAATGATATAATACTCAAGTACAATGAGTCCAATAATAAGGATGGCACATGAAATAATTTCTAAAACTACCATAATAAAACATATTTGTTTTCAAATAAAAAACAAATAAATGAAATATCCAAAAAAATCGAGAAGAAAAGGTTTAAACCCTTTATAAATTCAAACACTATAAACTGATTGTTTATAATTGTTTGGTGTAAAGTTAATTAAAAAATTTTTTCTTACAAAAAACAATAAATATTTGTTTCTTTTACTCAGTTTATTAATACTTTTGATGATACTATGACAAAGCAAACGTTGGCTTTTGAAACTGCAAAAGATTCATCGTTGTAAGAGTGAGTTCTTACTCCTTGGTTACGATGGGTTTCCCATCTGAATCGAGCAGCGGAGTGAGACCACCGCCGTATCCACGATGAACATAGAGGTAATTCACTCCGGTTTCCTTGTCAATGATGACAATGGCGTCAGTCAACAGGCTTACACCTTCTTTTTCTTTAATGTCGAATCTATCTTTTCCCATGGCTTTTGTATTATGATTGATCTACTCTTTTTGTATTTTATTCAATTCGGTTACTAAAATCGTAAAAAACTAATTCGATGGTTGTTTCCATCTTTAGCAGGTACTGATGAAAACCCAAGCATTATCTAAAAACAGAGATACTACGCATTTTGGGCTTAGCTACAGCATCCGTTACTTTAAACCGTATAGCAGTGGTGGTAATGTCTTCAAAATGGTCAATGCGCTTATGTCCAATCGTTTGTCCGTTTACAATTGTTTGCCACTTGCCATCCACTTCGGCCTCGATGGTATAGGCAGAAATGCGCTGTCCTTCACTTATATCTTCCATTGTGACGACATGGCTTATGGTTGTCGGAGTTTCAAAGCGAATAACCTGCTTGCTTTCTTTTGAGTCTGATGTAAGAATAGGGTTGCTGAAGCGGCGTTTTATTTCATTTCCAAAGTTTATCGCTGCTTCTACCACCTGATCCTCTACGAGACCTCTTCTATCAGGTGCAAAATTAATGATTAACGATGCACCACGACCGATTGTTTCGAAATATGATTTCATCGTTACTTCTAATGGCTGTGGCTGACGGTAATTATGCCACATCCAACCACCTTTTGACAGCGCATCGGTGGTAGGTGCTAATTGAGGACGGTAGAATTTACCATGTGGGTTTCCAGTGTTAGGATAGTCCCATCTATAGGTCTCACTAATGGAATACAGCGTGCTGTCAATGGTATTTAACGAGTTCCAAAGTGGATAGCTGGCATACCCTTTTTCTTGTCCTACATGTTCGATATCACGCCCTAGTATCAAACATCCAGGTTGAAGCTCATGGGCGTGCTTAGTAAAATCAGCATAGAATGTTCTTAATTTACCACCCAGATGTTCTTCGCTCAAAGCATCAGAACGGCCGAAATGGTCATTCCATAAAATAACCAAATCACCGTAGTTCGTCATCAATTCTGTAATCTGTTCTTTTTCCTTTGCCCAAGCCTTGGCATACAGTTCCGGATCATTGAGCTTGTTGATATCCCCGGTATCTCCACCTTTATATCCTAAGTAAATCGATTCCCAATGAGAGTCAATCCACGGTGCGGTATATAATCCCGGTTTTATCCCATGCTTACGGCAGGCATCCACGAACTCGCGCACGATATCTCCTTTACCATCTTTGTAGGGGCTATGTTGAATGCTGTAATCGGTTGTCTTCGTGGGCCAAAGGCAGAAACCTTGTTCATGACGGGCTGTGAGAACCATGAACTTGGCACCCATTTCCTTGGCTGCTTCTACCCATTGGTTCACATCCAGTTCCGTAGGGTTAAAAGCTGATGCCGGGGTTTGCCCTGGAATCGTACCTCTTTCAGCAAAGGCATCAATGCTGAAATGAACAAACACCCCAAGTTCCATGTCTTGAAAAGCCAATTGTTCCTGTGTTGGCTTTGCTGGTGTGAATTCTTCTTTGCAAGCTCCCGTCAAACCTATCAAAGTCATGAGGAGAATGATCGTTTTTGTTTTCATGATATATGTTATTATGGTAATATTCAGCCTTAATGATTGTATGATTTATTCCTTGTAGAGTCCTTCACGCGAGAGAAGGTGGTTCAAATTAGCAAGTCCATAAGCGGTGACAGCCTGAACAACCGCTGAGTGCTCCATATATTCAGGAATCAACTTGTCGTATAGGTCGTCTTCGGTATGCCAGATGTCGCGGTAGTTAAAATCATAACCAAACACATCCGATTCGCGGAAAGAGATCGCAGGGATACCGTTCATGGCAAAGTAGGCGTGGTCGGAGCCGCCTGCTCTCGTAGGGCGGGGTTGTGGATCACCTTGGCGCTTCTGTACGCTGAACGGAATCTTTGGATTATAGTTTTCCAAAGGTTTGCACACCTCTGCGAAGTCATCGTACATGACTGGCGGAACGGTGATTGAGACTGCTGCCAACGGACCGCCATCACGGTTGAAATAGTTGGAGATTTTGTTCCATGGAATGGTCTTTTTCTCTACGAAATATTTCGAGCCCATCAGCCCGTATTCCTCCGCTGTCCAGATGCAGAACATGATGGAACGCTTGGGTTTGGCTCCGGCTGCAGCCAACAGGCGTGCTGCTTCCATCGTTACGCATACGCCCTGTCCGTCGTCGGTTGATCCTGTCGCAATGTCGAAGGCATCCAGGTGACTTCCCATCATGACATATTCGTCGGGATATTTACTGCCTTTGATTACAGCAAGGATATTGTGATATTTCATTGGGCCAGGGAAGAAGTGGTTCCGAATATCGAACTCCAGTTGGAAGTCTTGACGGTCGACAACTTTTTGCTTAATCAAGGCAAATTGATGTTCATCCAAGACGATGTCGCACGCTTTGGGTAGATTGTCCATGGTGATATCGAAGCAAGTAGCACGGTTGTAGAGTACCTGCATAGGCATCTTGGCCGGACGGATAAAGCCCAAGACTCCTGCGTCCACCATTTGTCGGTACATGAGTACGGATCCTTCCTTTCCTTCAGCAAGTTGGGCCGCACGTAAAGAGTCAGCCTTGGCGCTGGCATCAATAGCTAAGCCGTTGGTCGGGCCTGTTTCGACCAGCACCCAGGATCCTTTGAGCGCACCTTTCACGCGATCGAATTCGCGCTGACTCTTGGGTTCGAGCAGCACGCGACCTTTCTGTGGTCCTCGTGTCCCTGCTGTATAAGCAGGAGTGCCGAAATGTAACATCATGCCATCTTCCGAAAGCATCCGGCCAGACCACGGCCCGCGGTCGAAGCCTACACCAATTTCTACGGCTTCCTGCATGGTTACTTCAAGTCCCCAAGAACGAAATTGCTCAGCCACCCAGTCTTCGGCGTGGTGAAGCATGTGAGTTCCTACGAGACGTCCTCCGATGTTACGAGCAATATAGTCAGCATGTACCATGGTATGGTTGTCGGTACGACCAAGTTCAAGCACTGTTTGTGTAACCTTGTCTTGGGCGCTGAGCGAAAAACTCAGAGAAAGGGCTAAAAATAGAGAGAGAAATGTCCGTTTCATATAAAATTCGAGTTTGAAAATAAATTTATTATTACAAAGATAATATTTTTATTAAGGTATAAGTATTAGATATGGAAAAAATAAGATTGTCTTTTTATGTCACCATTCCGTGATTTGATTTTTTCTTATTATTTATTTGAATTGAAGATAATTGATATTATTCGAAATTGAATTTTTCCTTGAACTTCTTCAACGCCTTCTTGCCCTTTAGAACTAGTGGCTTCTCGACCGTCTGAGATTCGATTTCCTTCTTGTTGTCACTATGTATCACGTCGAGACGGTCGGGATACTTGTACACAAGGGCTTCGGTGGGCCGACCATGGTAACGGCAGAGAATATGATGCGGAATAATCCAGACATTGTCTTTCATGGTAATTGAAGAATACCACGCATTGAAAAGGCGCATGCCGTAGTTTTCGGTATTTTCAAAATGGTTGCCGTGGATGACGAAACTGTTTGTCTTTGCTGTCGTGTCGTAGAACATGAGGTGGGCCGCATTCGGATTCCAGCGCTGAACATGTCCCCAGCCTTTTCCGGCATCCCGGCAGACATTGTTTTCAAAACGAACATTCTCAGTTACCGCCCTGTCGCCCTGCTGCCAATATTCATAAGAATATTCGCAATTCCATACTTCATTTCCTCGGAAAACGATATTGCGCTGGACGACATCGGGAACATTAGACTGATTTGTCAGACCGGCATCCCAGCATTCCCAGACACGACAATTCTCAACGAGCACGTCTTCAGCTCCGCTCCAGAATTCTATTCCATTTCCGTAACGGACGCTACGCCCTTCGTTGTCGATGTAATTAGTGCTTCCTCCAATCCATGAGATATCACAATTCAGGATGGTAATATGTCGGACATTGCTGCCACCAATCCCGTGAGCGGCTCCATACCTGAGCCACAGTCCTTCATAGGTAACATCATGACATCCAGATTCATCTATGACGTGATGCCTTTCGGCAAGTTCAATCGAAGAGAATCGCTCTCCAGGATTCGCTTCGCTGACCATATAGACGGTTTTCTCTTCTTTGATCCAGAAGAAATGAAGGTCCTTTTTGAGTTGTTCACGGCGGTCGACTTTCCAAGCGCAACCGGCTTTACCATCATTAAATATGATATTGCCTATTTCTGTTTCGGTCGGCAAAACGCATCGCCAGAGTTTTTCCCCGACTTTCTCCCAATGAGAAACAGCGCTGGCATCGATGGACGGCTCAATGACCGGCTTTATCCCTTCTCCATAACTCCCGTAATAGACAGGGGAGGAGAGTTCCCCGGACTTGGGTTTCAACTGGCCGCGGAAAACATCTCCGCAGTGGAAAAGTACTCGGTCGCCGGGAGCAAGAGCACTATCATTTACCTTGGATAACGTTTTCCATGCCTTTTCCGGAGAAAGACCATCGTTCCCATCATTACCCGTGCTGCTGAGATAATAAGTCCTACCCACGCCTGTAGCGGACAACGACAGTGTGAGGGAAAATATTGCTATTAAAAAACGTTTCATCATATCATGTCAAATTAATATCTATCTCAGTGTAATATGCAAATATAATAAAGGTCTAGTTCCCCTACAAACAAATACGGGTACAACGAACGTGTTTTTATTTTCAATCTTCAAGTTTTTCACCCTTTACTGTCGAGTTTTTGTACCCAAAAATCAAGTTTCTGAAACCAAAAATCGAGTTTTTGAAGCGGGGGTATGCGTAACGATTTTATCGTTATCATTTACGTTATTGTTATAGCAAGTTTCAATCCCAAAATCCTCATACTCCCAAATGTGCATTTTCGGCCTTGTGAACCATGATGGTTCACATTTTTGATTTTGTTGATTTTCCAAGTGTTTGGATATAAACAAATTACAAATTCGGTGAAGGTGAAGGATATTTTTTAATATGAACGCATAGGGGCACTTTTTGAGTTAAAAATGGCATTAACATTAACACTTATTTCTTTGACACCCATTGCGACATGTCCCATTTCATTCATTTCTACCAGGATTGTGTAATCAAAGGATAAAAAAGAAGGCCGGAATACAAATTCCAGCCTTCTTGTATCTCTACATATAATGTATTAGTTCATTTTCTTCGGTGTGGGAACGGGAACTTGGGAAGGTGAGTATCCTGTAGCCTTTCCGAATACTGAGAAATCAAGGATGCTGAGAGGAGAGTTCTTGGGCCAGTCGACGATGGTAAGGCGGACGAAACGGCACTCAACGGGTTTGATCTCATCGAAAGTAACATTCCTTGATCCCGTGTTCTTAGACTTGTCGAGGACTAACTGGTAATTTTCACCATCCATTGAGGTTTCGATCGTATACTTGAAGACAGGAAGGGTAGGTGCGCCGCCGCGACCAAAGCCACCGCCGAATCCGCCGCGTCCTCCGAAGAGAATTCTGGCACCGTCAATCTGGAAAGTCTGAACCCTGTCGCGGTCAACGGCAGGTGAAAGGCTTATGGTGAGGGTAGGACTGACGTCGCCATCCTCGGGTTCCCACCATGTTGCGGTAGAGTTGTCGAGAGCGTACTCAGGTCCTCTTCCCGGCTTGGCGCTGGATGCCACTTTTGCAGCTCCCGGCATTCCGCCTCCGGTGCTCCTTGTGGTCTTGCCAACTGATACGATGAGTGAACCTGAATCACCCTTGGTTGGATCCTTAACTACGCCCGGAGCCCACTGGGGAGTGTCGGTAACATTGCAAGTGAGATTGCCGTTTGCGTCAACGATTACACGGTCCATACCGATACGGCGTCCCCCGCTGCGGAGGACTATTGTGTAGAACTGCCAGATATTTCCGTCAGGGCCGGTTACCATACTTCCATGTGCAGGTCCGGTAACGATACCATCGGTGCGGCGGAGTAAAGGGTTATTGGATGCGTACTCGTAAGGTCCTTGAACGTTCTTTGACTTGTAGTAACCCTCGGCATAGGTTCTCCACTGTGTTCCGGATGCAGAATACTGGAGATAATACGTTCCGTTGTGTTTATAAACCCAAGGACCCTCGATCCATGCTACGTCGGGGAACTCATTTTGCTCTCCTTGACGCTCCCAGATGTGGTCGGGATTGAAGCTAAAGTGATGGGTGATGGGGCCTACGAACTGTGTGATGTCGTTAGGGTCAAGTTTGACAGAGTAGATACCGCTGATAGCCATACCTGGCCAGAAGAGGTAGGGCTGATTAATCTCGTCAACATAGATATGAGGGTCGAATCCTTGGCTCCAGCCGTGCTCGAGGTCGGGAGTGCCTTTCCATTGTCCGAGGACTTTGTAAGGCCCCAGAGGGTTGTCGGCAACCCAGACGTTCATGCTGTTACCAGTCATGTAGAACTTGCCGTTGTAAGGGCATACGTCAGGAGCAACAGGAACATCTGCCACATAGTGAAACTCCCAATTGAGCATGTCAGAAGAAACCCAACATCCGCCACCAGTACAGAACATGTAGTATTTGCCTTCCCATTGGAAAACGCTTACGTCTCCAGATGCGCTTCCTTGTCTTACTTCCATAGGAAGAGGGTTACAGTAGCGTGCATCTTTGCCCAGAGTCTGAGCATTTAGCATGTTGGCCGAGAACAATACGACCGCTGCCAAAAAGATTAGTTTTTTCATAAGGATGAATATTTAGTATGGTTATTAAGTTTTGTCCTTCTTTTAAAATAATACTGCTAAAAATCCATGTTTGCTGCAACCAGCATCGCTGTTATTAATAATCATACAACAATCTATCACAAAGATAAAAATTATCTTTGAATTATAGATTTATCCACCCTGCAAATTACTGTTTCTTTATACTTTCTCGATACTGGAATGGTGATATCACCCAGCATCACACAGTCAGATCCTACCTGAGTAACATACCTGGCATTTACCAAGAACGAACGATGAGTCCTGAGGAAGCCTTCATCTAACACTTGTTCCCATTGAGAAATAATCGTTTTATTACGATAACTATCCCCGTTACGGGTATGTACCCACGTCTCCGTATCGTTCGACTCTACATAGAGAATCTGTTCTGTCTGCAAAGTCACGTTTTTTCGGTCGGAAATAAAGGAGATGTTCTTTGGAGTTTTGCCATACCGCTTGTCGAGTTGCTTGCCGATGGCCGTATTAGATACGAATAACATTGCCAGTAGCAAGGTCAGGAATACAGGATTTAGTAAAATGGAAGGCATTTCGTCTATATAGCTTTTGATCCAGGTGTGGCAACACATCAATAAAAGATATTCCAATACCAAGAAAGATAGGAACAGACACACGATTCCTGTAATTCTTTTGCGTGTCCGTTCCCATTTTACCTGTGGTAAGAAATACTTCATCGCCAGCAATACAGGTAGGAACATAGATGCCAACATCAACGCCTGCATGATCGTATAGTTCATACTCACGAGGATTGAAGCCACCAATGCTAGCTCCACTATCCAGCATCCTATGGTAATCAAGAACTTCATACCACAAAACTAATAAAACAGTTCATCTTCTACAACTCACTCTACTACAATCTTGGCTTTTGTGCCAAGATAATAAATAGGGAGACAAGATAAATCAGCATACCGTACATCACTGGTACAAATGTTACCTTAGCACCGCCATATATTACGGACATAGGCACATCATTCATTTCCTGTAAGACACCCAACATTTGATAGATTCCAGCAAACTCCCAGAAGAAACCCCATATCAAAGCAGCTTGTCCTATTTCCTTCACCCATGCTGGAGCCTTCCATGCAGCGAAAAGCAATAATACGAAAAGAATGGTTAGCACAGCCATACCAAATAAACCACCTTCAGTAAATAATTCAAATACGTTCATAACAATTCTTTTTAGAGTTAGACAAATTCGTACCGGGTCGCGACCGATGTTGCAAAGATAATTACGCTTGTTAGGAAATGCCAAATAATAAGGCTGCCATATCCTCTTATAGAAATGTCAAATCCCCCTCTTGGCTAAAGAAGGGGATTTGGTCATTTTTGTTTCCTTAAAAAATAATACTGCTTCAAACTATCTCCTCAGGCTTGGCTGGAAAATCTTTATACCTGTCTGCACTCCAAATGCGAAAGGCATGCTTATCCTTACACCAACTCAGAATCGTAGCTACATCATCGGGATTATTACTCAATTACGAAACTCCTTGGATAAAAATCGCTGTAGAAACGGCCATCGACAGCTGTGAATTTCAGCACACAGTAGTTTGGATCAGTTACACCGGCGGGATAGTATTGTGTGTCACCCTTGCGCCAAATCATTTCTTTCGAAGCGGCATCAGTCAGCACCTCCATCGTACCTCTGAGCATCATGCCCTTAAATCCTTTGGCATCGCAAAAATAGATGCAAGCCTTAGGGTTAGCCTTGTATTGAGCCACACGTATTGAGAAGGTGTTGGTCGTAAAGTAGAAGGTTTTGATACCCTCACGCTTACGTGGTTTCAACATAGCCTTGGTCCAGGGAAAACCGTCCTGGTCGACTGATGAGATGAAAGCGATGGGCTGTTTGTCGGCCATCTGGGCAATGAGTTCTTTAACGCCTGCCAAAGCGGGGTTAACATTCATGACTTCATCGTTACTAACATTCAACGTTTGGCGCCAACGCTTCAGCTGTGGGAAATACGTTTTCATCTGGCCGATATACTCCTCTTTGGTAATGGGTTTCTCCAACCCCTCGTTTACTGCACCAACAAACTGCGCACAATGTTCGATCATCTCTTCCATCGTGCAGTCCTGCAAGAATTTTCCATCCTTGTAGCAATACATGCAGTAATCTTCATTCTTACTGCCATCGGAATTAGTGCCGAGGACATCTTCTGTTAGCGGCATACCGCAACTCTGACAAAATTTCATATCTTTATTCGTTTTTGTTTTGTTTCCTTCTAAAATAATACTGTTTTAAACTATAAGGAGGCTTTTCACCCTCCTTGTTGCTTAAAGATGGTCACAGGCGGTATCGCCTACCATGAAAATCGTTTCCAAAGACGTAAGATACCTTCGTTTCAACCGAGGACCATTTTCTATTGGTAAAATTATAAAGAAAAATTAAACAAGCAAAGTATAACAGAAAATAGATGATTAACAGCGTTTCAAAGTCGTATTCTCTCCAAAAATTGCTGCTAAAAACAATTAGCTTGCTTTGTTCTGATAAAATGTCCCTCTTGCACGGCGGCAAACGTGGCTATAACCGCCACAATGGCAATAAGAATCACAGTCCAAAATACAACTGGGAACGCCAGAAAAAGAAGTATACCGGTCAGTTTATTAGCCCATGTGTGAGGGAAACAGAATCGTTTACAGACGACCAGGGCTGATATCTGGTTCACAATCTTGATGAATGCAATCACCCCGGCCCAGGTCCACAGCCATACAGGAATCTCCACCATCTGCAACAGCTGGGCAGCGCAGCATACCACGAATATAATGTCGGCTACACTATCCAAGATGGCTCCAGTTTTGCTTTCCGCGTGGAGTTTTCTTGCCATCCATCCATCTAATATATCGCTGAACCCACAGAGTACATAGATTGTCCAGAACGGCCATCCCTTCACATCGCAAAATAGCAGGCTGATGGAGCCTGCTATCCTAAGTATTGACATGACATTTGGCAATTGTTTCATAAGTTTTGTTTCCATCAAAAACCTGCTAAAAACTCAATGGACAAATCCTTTCGCTTGGAAGAGATTCATATATTCCAAATAGTTTATCTTTAATGGTTCATTGTCCAGGGTAATATTCTTCAAAGCACTATGAACCCATTTCTCGACAGGAACAATTTCTTGATAATACTCATACGTGTTTCCAACCATAAGGGCAAACTTAAGCTATGAGTATCTTCATTAAATATGGATACACTATTACAGGTTGGTTATCCCCACCGGCCTGCAGGAGCATCAACTGTGGATTGATAAAGTACAATTCTCATGGCACCCACACCCACGATGTTCGGACGGTTTTCATCACCGTTCAAGTTTCTTCCAGGAATCCATTTCCCATCCTTAAAGGTTCCTTCTTCAAGGGTATCTAATAATACTCTTCCCTTGGTCTTAGGATTTCTAGGAGCAAAGTTCAGTACTCCATTGATAGCCACTACATAGAACTCATCAGCACCCGTCTGTATGATAAGGGCACCCGACTGTGTCTGGTTCCTGTTTCTTGCAGCAAGCGCAGCATTATCAGCAGCCAGCTGCTCGGCACCCTGTCCGTAGTTAAAGGCTCGCATGCGCTGTGTAGATGAGAAGGTAATTTTATAATCTCCCATTTCAATGCTTGGATTGGGGTTATCGGCCGTTACAAAGAATCCTCTCATCTTATCGGAACCATAGTTGTCTGTAAGCATCGTACCCATACCAGAGAGGAGACCATAGCACTTCTGGAAGTTGGAATACTCCTCGGCTGACATACCACCAGCACCACGACCGGCAGGACCGTCGAAACCAAACGGAGCAAATCCCATAGCGTCGTATTCGCCGTATGCATAGAGTGCCTTAGCCACATCGCTTCGACATTCAGGAATAAAGATAGGGTTCTCACTGAGTGCAAACTGACTCAAAACCCATTCATACTCATTGATATAAATGTCTGGTGCAGTAAAATCTATAGCAGGAGCTGCAGCCCTCCATACATCGATGACCTCTGGAAGCGGACTACCTGAAGGGAAACCACCAGGAGCGCCCATACCGGGCTGCTTGAGCCAGTTGTTCACATACATTGGGATATTATGCTCTGTTTTACCAGCTGCTGTCACTTCACCTACATACTTGGCATAGTAATATGCTTGGAAAAGTTCTTCTGTATAGTAAGGATACTCCTTCCAATCCTCTGTGTTGGAGTGGCTTTTACCGAAGACTTCCTCCCATGTTCCATTGGTCTTATAGCCAGCGGCAGCCCAAACTTTCTCAAGTTCTGGGAAAAGCTTACCTTTGTGTGCTTTCAGATAATTGATAAGATCAGCAGGAACTTGTCCCTTCCATGCCTTTTCTGCGGCAGGTGAGAAATCTCTTTTCGACCCTAAGATACCCATTTCGTTCTCCACCTGCATCATAATCACAGTGTAGTCCTTGTCTATCTCACGTATATGACGCATAAGAGCTGTAAAAGCAGCTTTATCTGCGTTCTTGGATGCTTCGCCGAAGGTAGAGAGTACATTCAAGGTCTTGCCTTCCTCATTCTTAACCAGTGGATACTTTGACGGATTCCGCTTGATATAGCTAGGTGCATAGGTAGAATTTCCGTTCTTCCAACTGGCAAACCATATCATGACCACCTTGAGACCGTTCTCACGAGCGTTACGTATCACATGATCTACCGAAGTAAAATCATACTTGCCTGGTTCGCGCTCTATGACATCCCATGAGCATGAGGCGATAACGGTGTTGAAGTGAGCATCTTTCATCTGCTTCCAGACGCCAATCTCCTGCATGTAGCTTTCACTGGTGCTGGTGGAATTGTGAAGCTCACCAGTAAACATGACAAAAGGTTTTCCATCTATCTCAAAATGGGTGCTTCCATTCTTTTTCACCAGCCTAGGCTGCGCTTGGGCAACCATGATTAATAGCGTGAAAGTCAGCAATAATAAATAACGCATTTTTTTCATAATTATATTAAGTCTTATTTCATTAAAAAAAATACTGCAAAAAACAAAATCGGCCCCTACGCGGACAGCATCATGACCCGCGTAGGCTCCGGATATTCATTCTAGGAATAATGAATCAGTTGAAGCTTTCCAGCTGCACCCCAGGGATGGAGGAAAGGGAGGTGAGAAGGTTTACCCCGTATTCCTTCTTGGGGACGTGTAGGACAACTTCGAGCTTGTATCCGTTTTCTTGCTTGGAAAGCGAGTAATCTTTGACGCGGCGGCCCAGACTGGCGAGGGCATTCTTGATGGCTTCTTCGTCCGGTGAGGAGAACATGGCATTGACTTCTTTGTCCCCCAGCTTGATGCTGTCGGAGTTCAGAACTTCCAAGAACAGGAGAACCAGTACGGTACAGATGCCGCTCAGTGCATACATCCCGCATCCCACGGCCAGGCCTCCCCGAAGGGAGGCTATACGTTAAATCTTTCTTGAGGCTAAGCTAAGCCAAATAGTTGTAGAGTAATAGACAGATAACTGCACCAATCACAGAGATAATGAATGAGCCAATCCAATTGGTACTCTTGATGCCTAACAAACCTGCAACAAATCCTCCAACAACACTACCAATGATTCCAATGATAATATTCCAGTACCATTCATGACTTGAACCGAGTAGCCAAGAAGCACATACACCTGCTGCTAAACCATAGAGAATCCACAAAATAATACCCATAGCAACAATATTAAAGAGTTAAACATATGTTTTATGCAAATATATATTTTATTTCTTGTAAATCAAATAAATAGTACTTTTTCTTTACTTTTAAATTATTTGCTTTTGTACTCTTTGGTCAATCTCAATGTGAGCATCGTAAGGTCATCGCTCTGTTCGGCATTTCCGACGAACTTATTTACCGCTTTAAGCATATGGGTTATGATATTTTGGGCTGAAATGCCATCGTCTACACCCGAAAGATGTTTCAATACTCTTTCTTCTTCGAACATTTTCCCATCGTTCCTGGTCGCTTCGGTCAGTCCGTCAGTATAAAGGAAGAGCATCATATCGGGAGAAAGGGTCATTTTCTGCATTGAATATTTCCAGTCAGGCTCTATGCCCATTGGCACATTGGGGTCGATTTTTAGCATCTCTGCCTTTCCGCCGGAGATAATCATCGGCGCATTGTGACCGGCATTGGAAAACAGCAATTCTCCTGTAGAAAGATCCAGTACTCCGGCAAAGAAAGTGACAAATATCATATTTCCGTTTCTTTCCGCTAGCGAGGAACTCATTGAAGAAATGATGCGGGCTGGATTATCTTCAAAGGCAGAAAGCGTATGGAATGTGGATATGACCGTCGACATGACAAGGGATGCAGGGACACCTTTGCCCGCAACGTCTCCAATACAGAAATAAAGTTTCCCGTTTTGTATGTGAATGTCGTATAGATCGCCGCCGACCGCTTTCGCAGGAGTGACACTACCATAGATGTCGATGTCATTTCTTTCGGGGAAAGCGGGCCATTTCATAGGTAGCATAGCCATCTGGATTTTACGTGCTACATCTAATTCATTCTCCATGGATGCTTTTTGGGCTGTCGTTTCCGTGAGTTCCTTGACATATAGTGAGAGCGACTTCTGCATATTGTCGAAAGAGTCGCGCAGATGTCGAATTTCATCATTTGTCTTTATTTCAGGGAGTATTGCATTAAATTCACCTCTTGCCACTTCCTCGGTTGATTTGGTGAGTTGAATGAGCGGTTTTGTTGTTCTCTGTATGGTAGTGTGGCAGATAAGGAAGATAATAAAGAGTCCCAACAAGATAAGGATGATGATGATGGAGCTTATTATATACCCGGGAATGAGCATGCTGTTTCTTGGAACGACAACGCCCATTGACCATCCTGAATTCAAAAGCGGTGCATAATAAACAACAGAGTGGATGCCGTCAACCGTAACATTCATATCACCCGTTTTTCCCGCTTTCATCGCAGCCCCAAGTCTTCGATATTGGACGGAGTCCTTCCCGGTGGCAAAATTATCGAAATTTGTTATGAGAGTCCGGTTCATGTCGGGATGAACGATGTAGGTTCCATCTGGCGCGATGATGAAACTATAGATCTGGTATTTCGAATCTTTGGGAATAAAGCTGTGGATTGGAGACTTTTCATTTTCCTTTTTGAAATTGTCTACAACAATCGTGTACAATTCTTCAAGTGTCATGTCAATGCCGAACACGCCTACCACTTTGCCTTCGGGAGTCAATAGTTGTCGAGAGAAGGTACAGAGAATGTCTCCACCTCCATCCGGATCAAAATAAGGGTTACTCCAAACACCTTTCGAAGACTCTATTCCTTGCAAATACCACTCGGCTTTGGTGTAGTCATGGGTGTCGGAACTAATATCTCTCAAGGTTATACCATTCTTGCTCCTGAGTGCATAAGGCTCAAATAAAAGTCCTTCCTGAGGGTAATAATTCGGTATGAAACTTACTCCGGCACCGTAAAGATGCTGGTTGGTGTTTAATTCATATTCTATTGTTGAGAAAACTTGTTCCGGTGTGGAGAGATGCCATGTCAGTTCATCGACAATATTATCCGACGAAACCTCAACCTTGTTCATCATCGAGGTCATTTTCTCTTTGGCATTGTTCATGATATCGGAATAGTGTACTTGGTTGAACATCAATATACCGATGACCGATACATAGAACACAAGCACAGAAATAATAGCCATGATGACTAAAACCGTGAGTGTGACTCTTTGAATCAACCTTCTTGAGAATGAGGAGTATTTCTTTTCCAATGTTTTTCTTTTTTCTGTGATTTCAATCTTCGTGAAGCCAAAGTTACGGAATAACTTCCAATGTCAAAGTTACAAAAATAATAATTATTTAAACTACAATATACTTTTTTATTGTTAACTTCGTATGTCCTAATTAAATTGTCATGAAAAAGTATGTATTATTGCTGTTCTCGCTTTTAATGGTTCTCACCCCGTCTGAATCGTTAGGGAACGAACTTACTAAATTGAAAAAACGCTATACCAAGCGCGAGGTAATGATTACGATGCGTGATGGCGTGCGTCTGTTCACATCTATATACGAGCCGAAAACGAAAGAGCCTCGTCCCATCATCATGCGACGTACTCCATATTCGTGTGAACCTTATGGCGAAGAGTTCCGTGAGAACCTGGTCGATGAATGGAAAAACTTCTCCGATGCCAACTATATCATCGTCGTTCAGGATGTTCGTGGACATCATCGCAGCGAAGGTGTGTCCGAACACATGCGTCCGTTAAACAAGAATCGACAGGTGAGGGGAGGAACTGCCACCGATGAGGCTACCGATGCTTACGATACCGTAGAATGGCTTGTAAAAAACACACGCAACAATGGCCGCGTAGGTTTATGGGGCTTTAGCTACGATGGTTTCTACTCGATGATGGGAGGATTGAGCCGGCATCCGGCAGTAGTCGCTGTTTCACCTCAAGCTCCCTGCGTAGATTGGTTCATTGGCGACGACCGTCATCATGGCGGTGCGTTTACTTTGCTTCAAACTTTCGATTATATACCTCAGACAGAAGGACGGTATCGCTATACGAAGGAAATATACAATAAGGTGATCCGCAATGATGTTTATACCGATCTGCTTAAAGCTGGAACATTCAAGGATGTTACGGCCATCTTGGACGATCCTACAGCTACTTTTTGGCACAATTGTATAAAACATCCTGATTATGATGAGTTTTGGAAGGAGAGGGACTTACGTCGATCTTGTTATGATGTGAAACCAGCCGTACTAGTGGTTGGGGGATCGTATGATACGGAAGATTGCTTTGGCGCATGGGAACTTTACAAAGCAATTAGCAAGCAGTCGCCTCAAACAGAATCCTATTTGGTTATGGGACCATGGTGGCATGGTGGATGGGCGGTACGCGATTATACCGGTTACGATCATTTCTATTTTGGCAAGGGGACGACAAATTATTATCTCGACGAAATAGAATTTCCTTTCTTCAATTACTATCTCGATGGTAAAGGATCAAAGCCCATGCACAAAGTGACTTCTTTCTTTGCCGGAGAAAATAAATGGGGATATTTTGACGAATGGCCCCAGAAAAAGGTCGAGATAACACCATTCTACCTGCATCAGAAAGGTGTTGTCTCGCTGGAAAAACCGCATGTGGGGAATTCATTCACCGAATATGTTTCGGATATGGAGCATCCTGTTCCATTCTCGCCTGAGCCTGAGGATCATCGGGTGCGTGAGTTTGATGACCAGCGCTTTGCTGCTGCACGTCCTGATGTGATTACGTTTGTATCTGAGCCACTTACCGATACGCTGCGTATTGCAGGTGAGATAGAGGCTCGACTTTTTGCTGCTATCAGTAGTACGGATGCTGATTTTGTGGTGAAACTGATTGACGAGTATCCCGACGGTTATCGCAATTCGGAAGAAGCGGAACGTCTGATGGAGCGAAACCGCTCTCAGATGGGAAAGTTCCAGCATGTAGTACGGGCCGAGATCCTTCGAGGACGCTATCGTAACAGCTACGAACGCCCAGAACCTTTCGTCCCAAATATGATAACCCCTGTGAATGTGCGGATGAATGATGCTACACATACCTTCCTGCCTGGACATAGCGTGATGATACAAATCCAGAGTTCGTGGTTCCCGCTCTTCGACCGTAATCCACAGAAGTTTATCAATACTTATACTTGCTCGATTGAGGATTTCGTCATGAAAGAGAATATACGAATTTATCATCAGGAAGACGCTCCGTCATGCATTATGCTTCCAGTGATGAAATAATAGAGCTACTGTTTCAAAAAATATCCGGTTGTTTTATTTGAAAACAACCGGATATTTTTATTTGATAGTTTGAATTAATACATCGCAATCACCGATAGAGGTGGAAGGACGATATCTTTACTCTGACATTTTATCTTCTCGCCGTTGGGGTGGAATGTATATTCTTTGCCTACAAATGCCGATGAATGTACTTTTATCTCGGTATTTCTCCAGTTCACCAAGAAATGAAGGGCTTTTCCGTTATGCTCGTAGGATGTAGTCAATACGTCTGGCACATTGACTGGACCAGTACTGGTGAATATTTGTGATGTTCCACATTCGAATACAAGCGGATGTAGGGTTCGTCCACATTGGAGATACTCTGGACATGCTTTCCTCCATTCGGTTAACACTTTTATCAAAGAAAGGGAAGCTTCATGATCAGGGCGGTACTCAGGTGAAAAATCGCGTTGTCCCCAAGCCCATTGGATTATTCCCTCATCATTGATGACAATTGTCAGGAAGTCACCGGCAAGGAATGAATATGCCAGACGATATTGGAAGATTTCCGGAGTCTTACGGCAATCGATGAACATGTCACCGCAGACGTTATTACCCATGAAATTGGTAACATATTCATGATAGATATAAGAATAAAGAGGCACTGGCTGTCCTCCGTTGAAATTAAGGCCACAACGATTGTCCGAGAAGAGGAGTTTGGGGATGAAAGGCTCTGCGGCAGCACTTTCGCATCCGAGAACTAATCCCGGATTATCTTTGAGGACCTGTTCGTATAATTCGTTAGCTGCCTCGCTTTCCCATTTTCCTGGTACTGCAGGGTGGCCGTGCTCATGAGAATAACACATATATGGAGTTCCTCCATGGTTTTGATCCATCATTTGGATGTATGCTACTCCTGATGAACGAATCTTCTTCATTTCCTCGAGAAGAGTATTCTTTGTGAACTCAGTTGACGGGCAGAGGTCGTAGCCACTTCGTTGATATGTACAGATCCTGGAGAGCGGAAGACTTCCGTCGGGGGCAAGACACATATACTTTTCCAGATGTCCCTCAACAAAGTCTTGAGATTTGTCATAATCTATCAGATTGCTCTTTTGAGTCCATCCCAATCCGCTGCAATAAACACCCACTTCTCCGCCGATGTCATGCATACGATTGACAAACTCCTTGAGAGCTTCTTCACCACCATAAGGAGGCCAGACGTATGGAGGAGCCCATGGCGCAGAACCTTCCCAATGCATCAACAGGGCCATGATAGGAGCACCTGTCTGTTTGCTGAAATCTTCTATAATAGGAATAGCGTTTACATAAGGGAATAGTTTGTTGGGCGACATTTCATCCATGTCATGATGACCTCTGACGCAATAGGTTAGCACTGTATATGGTTCAAAATACCATTTGGGTAACGATTTGTTTTCCTCAAGGCGTACAAAACCTTCGTGATGTATGTCGAAATAGTTACGATAGATATCCGCTGCAGCATACCAGTTGCCTTCAAAACAACCTAGAACAGTTTCATCACTTGAGGCGTATGACCCTTTCTCCATGCCTGGATAAAGCCGAATCTGAAGATGAATCCCTTCATCTGTCTTTCGAAAATCAACTTGTCGGGTGTTATGTGCGGGATCATGTGCGCCAAAGTACACACCTCCGTTGTGTGTTACCTGAGCGATGAATGGGGTCAAGACCATTCCGGGGTACATGCCGTAATTTCCTTGACTTGGATATTCCGGTTCGATATAATTATGTTTGGAAGCGTCGCTGAAAAATGCACCCTCGTTGTATGGCCATAGGATTCCTTCGTCCTCTGAGGAAGTCTCTTTCACCGAGATGCAAGGATATTCCATCCATTCCAGTTGGTCGTCCGTGTCTACCTTCATGGAGAAATGAAAGAGGCCGTCTTTTTTGTTTGGAGTCACAGAAACGGAAACTTGGAAATTGCGGTCAGAAAAACCCGAATAGGAGAAGGTAAGGCGTTTTCCTTTTTTTGTAAAAGTGCATGAGGCGGCATCTGCGGCAGTGTAAATCTGAGGAGTCCCGTCTGCATTTCGGAAACGGATTCGGAATAACGGTTCGTTACTATCTATCAGGAAATTTTCTTTTTTACCTAAATAGACAACTGATCCGGTTTTCTTGTCCATTGACAGGCGATAACCTGAATCTTTTATTGTGAGTGAAACCTCTTCACCCTCACTTTGGGAGCACGCTACCAAGAATAGACTGCAGGCTACTAGTAATAATAAGCAACCAAGTTTAGATTTTAGCATAATCAGTTCTATAAAAGTTTCTATATTACAAAAATACAACTATATCAATTGCGATTTACATTTACCCATTATCGTAATTAATTACCTTTCACAATAAGGTCACTACGATATACTTCGCCTTCATTGCAAGTGACAATGATGCGATCATTATGGAAACCAAGTCCTTCCGGCTCTCCCGGAATACCATTCAACTCGGAACGGAATACTTCAGCGCCTGTTGATAAATCAGTACATACCAGACAACTGTTGCCAGGTCCTCCAAAAACTTGGTATAGTTTGCCTCCACGAATCGCTGCTCCTTGTGTGGCAACCTTGAAATCGGAGCAATATCGCTTAAGGATGTCCTTTGTACAGAATTTAATGACAGGACCTTCTTTGACGGATGGAAGGCGGAAGCGAAGTATTTGTACAGCATTTCCTCGTTCGCCCTTATTCCAACTTTCCCAACTGAATCCAGTGAGGTAGAGAAAACCAGCATCTGCGTCAACAGCGATGTTGGGATAGTAGAGTCCCATCTCGATAGGTTCAGGGAAAATGAGAGTCTGTATGATTTCTGCAGTCATAGCACCCTCTTTTGTTTCTTTGATCCTATAAATTACAGCCTTGTGTTCTTTGATGTTTTCCTCACTGACGTAAAGGAGCGGGTAGGAGTCTCCCTGCTCATAATATATGTTTGAGAAGCAAGCCGTATTATTATGCCAGGTTTTGATTGGTTCGACGTTTATCTCGGTAAGGGAATCACCGTTCCTCATGTCATAGACTACAATAGGTTTATTCCCGTCGTGTAGTTGGAAAAGTTTGCCATTGGCGATGGATGCGCCTTGAATATTATATTTCTGTTCACGGCTATGTGTCTCATAGAATATCTTTTCAAAGGACACACTGGTTTGTGCTATTCCGATTGTTGTCCAAAGGACAGATGCTAATAGTAGTATTCGTTTCATATCACATTATTATTTATTATCGTTGGTGAGTTGATGAAGAATCCATTCAAGATTAATGACTTTCTCAACGAGGTCATTACGCACATAAAAGTAATGATTAGACGATTCATAGCCAAATGTAGGGTCTGCATCGCACAACGGAATGAATTCTTTTACATTTTCCATCTCTTGGAGAATTGCTTCTTTCATCTTCTCGCGATGATTCTCATCCCTATAGACAATGAATGATGCTTGGTTAACGATAGAACGGAAATAACACTTAATGCCATTTGCCCTTCTCAAGTCGGTTATCAGCATTTGTTGGATGGTTGGATCTGTTTCTTTTTCCAATGCTTTTTCCAAGTAGTGAATACCTTGTTCAAATCCTTCTGCAACTTTCTGGTTTTGTTCGATATAGACAGAAGTAGGATAGATGCTTTTCCAATGGTTGAGATCGTCGTAAGGGAAACCTACCATCGTTGATTTCCATCCTGACGGCTCAAGATACAATAAGTTAGCAGGCCCCACTTGCTGTGGTCCATTGTAAAGTGTACCTACGTTATAAGGATATTCAGCGAAACCTTTTGAGAAATCTTTCCATGCATCTCTTACAAGAGGACCGGATTGTTCACCGTAATACTTTTGGGCTATGTCTCCAAGAATTTGATCTAAATCATCTGATTCTGTCCAGTTCGTTGATAATAGTTGTTGGAACACGGCAAAGTTGACAGAAGGATAACCTCCTACACTCCATGTCATGATTACATCTTTTGTATGTAGTTGTGCGAGATGTTGTGCATGCTCAGCAATCAAATACATTGCAGGAATGACAGGCATCGAACCTAACTCCCAACTGGCATTGACCATCACTTTGGCGGCAGTGCTTAAACCGGCTTTTTGAGCCATGTCCCAATGTTCGACAGCTCTTGGGCCGGGGCCGATTGAAGAAATAGAGTATTCTCCTACATTTGATGTGATACCTCCTCTTTCTATCGGCAAAGACCATTCGCTGACCGACATTAACGTACATCGCTTGTCTAAACGTTTGATTATTCTATGTGCATAATCATCATTCCATCCCCAATCCCAAACAAGGATTCGGGCAGATGGATTTCCTTTTAACACTCCCTCTGCAATGGTATTGTTAACCTCTGCAATGAGTTCATCATGTGGTCTTTTTGAACATCTTGGACAGTCATCCTGGTGACCTTTCGATGCACAGTTTGTCAAGTTCTCCGACATCGAGATAATGAAGACACCACCAAGTCCTGAGACTGTCTCAAATATATTTTTATACGATTCTGAAAGCCATTCCCTTACTTTAGGATCAGAAGTACAAAGAGTTCGAAGATCTCCACTTGTGATGCCTGCCATTGCTTTTCTTTCTTCATTATCAAACCATCGTGTGGGAAGGGCACGAGGCTCATTGACGTACAACATCACTTTGATACCATATTTTGCAGCCCTGTCAACTAATACTTTAAGGTTCTTCAAACGTTCTTGGGAATGCTCATCGCCAGGGAAAACTCCTTTTGGCTCAACCAACATTCTTAAAACAGAATGTACCCATACGGCATTAATACCTTGTGAGGCTAATCTTTGGAGAAGTTCATCGGGATATGACTCTTGATTTGGATCCATTAATGGGTCACCATATTCGGCACAATACGAAAAAGCCATCCTCAATCCTTCTGTTGGTGTTTTATTGTCGTGAATTGGCATTTCAATCATTGGCATATTCTCAAAGAAAGCAAATCGAGGAACGACTTCCTTTGGCTTGTTTGATTGGGCAATCTCTTCGATCTCTTTGCATTGTGCTTTTTGTTGACTTGTTGGTTTCTCCCAATAAAGAGGATCGCAGGCTGGTTTGATACGTCCTAGTTTTGTAAAAAGGAAATCGTCCTCATAGAGACTCCATTCCAATTCTTCTTGTGTCTTGTCGAGAAGTTGAAGGATTTGTCCATAGGGTAGTAGATGCCAGTTCCGGCGTAGTACAGTAATGTATCCTTTGGATGATAACCATACTGGATCTATTGTAGGATTACGCTGTAGTCCCATCGATGTTGCGACTTTTTGGACGTTTTTTGTCGATGTGTTAAGGACGGTAGCCAATTTTTCTGCTGGAACCAATCCCCAGTTTCGCCATATGAATGCGTGCATTCGTGAAGGGAAATGGCCGACTTTTACAGCAGCTTTATCCGATTGCCCTGGCAGTTTGTCGAAAGGCGGCATTTCTGACGTATTTGTTTGATTCGAGGGGCTGCAACTAAACAATGTTGCTAATGTCGCAAACAGAAGAATGGTGATGAATGATGATTTTTTCATTGTATCTCTATTTGAAATAGCAGGAATAAAGATACAATACTATTTTGTTTTATGCAAATATCCTTGATACAATATGAACTTTGATAGGAAAAAAAAAAGAGTTTTGCATTTGCAAAACTCTTTTTCGTGGGCGTTGACGGATTCGAACCGCCGACCCTCTGCTTGTAAGGCAGATGCTCTGAACCAGCTGAGCTAAACGCCCAAGTCTCTTTCTCAAGAGCGATGCAAAGTTACGCCTTATTCCGTAAACTGCAAACTTTTCAACCTATTTTTTTGAATTATTTTTTGTTCACACACATTTGATTCTATTGTATCACATTCTGTCTATTCTTTAAACATCAGAAATTAAACACGTTAGGAGAGATTACTATTCATTGTTTGGAATCTCAGGCAATACTTGCTTTTGTTCGCTAAACGAGTTCATACTGACAACGAGACCATCGCGGAAGTCAATGATAACGATGTCACGTGCCGAATCGAAGAACATACCCGTATATTCCCATTGTTCCCAGTTTTTGCGCGCTGCATCGAAGCGTCGGTAATCAGGCTTTCCCATAATGGATTGCACTTCAGAAATCGTCATCCCCGCTTGTATCTCCGTCGCATGGCGTGCGATGTTGACTGATTTAATCGATCCACAACTGCATAACAGAGTCATACTCATAAGTATGAAGACAATAGTTTTTTTCATAACCTCATGATTTATTGTTTATATGTGCAAAATTATCCTTTTCAGATATGCACATCAAAGGATTTTCCCTAATAGAAGGTAGGGCTTTCCCTAAACAAAAGCACAATAAGTAAGACTTTATTTGAAGGAAGATGGCTATTGATTCCAGATAATTTTCTTCAAGCTATTTCTTTTTAATAGCAAATTTATCGTATATTTGTCTTTAGATGAGTATTAGACTCAGAATCATCTCTGCATAATTCAATAAAACCTATATAACAATGAGAAAAGTACTTATTTCCTTGCTTGTTCTGCTTGCTGCATGTACAGCATGTACAGAAAAAGAGGTTGCAAAGCATGTGATTATTATCGGTTTGGATGGATGGGGTTCCTATAGTATGGAGGAGGCCAAAGTTCCTTTTATCCGCCAATGTATGAAAGAGGGCAGTTATACCCTTTATAAACGAACCATTCGTCCTTCGGTCAGTGGACCTAACTGGGCCGCTCAAATGAATGGTACTCCGTTGGAGTCCACAGGTATCACCAATAACGATCCTACACCAACGTTTAAACCTCTTTATCTTACGGAACACAATGCTCAACCAACATTCTTCCATTTGATGAGACAACAATATCCGAAGGCAGAGACAGGAATCATTTGTGAATGGGGAGATTTCTTGAACTATGCCGATACGCTTTGTGTGAACTACTTCAAACGTATCTTTGAACCATCAAATAATCCGGAATCAATTGTCGAAGAAAGCACGAAATACATCAAGGAGAAGAAGCCTGTTCTTTGCTTTATTCATATCGATGCCATGGATCATGCCGGTCACTCCTTTGGACGTGGTACCCCAGAGTACTATCAGACGTTTGAACATGTCGACGGACAGATTAAACAGATTGTAGATGCCATCAAGGAAGCTGGAATCTATGATGACTCCGTTATCATTCTGACATCTGATCATGGACATGAAGGTAAGCATCATGGCGGTGATACGCTCAACGAAATCGAAACTCCTTTTGTAATATGGGGTAAAGGTATTCAAAAAGGAAAGGTTATTGATGAAACAATGATTCAATACGATGTGGCTGCCACCGTAGCAAAAATATTACACTTGGAAACTCCGCAGAGTTGGCGTGGAGTGCCTATGAATGTATTTAAATAGCATTATAAAGAGGTTTGATATGCGAAATTATTTCTTTTTATTGATGATGTTTCTTTCATCATCATTGTTTGCCCAAGAGACAGAAAAGATGTTCCTTTCGGGAACAGACAAAGATAACACTGTAGAGTGGGATTTCTTCTGTACGAAAGGTGCTCGAAGTGGTGAGTGGACAAAGATTGCTGTTCCTTCATGTTGGGAACTCCAAGGCTTTGGCACGTATAATTATGGGCATGACCGTCCTCATGCTGATGAGCAAGGATTGTATAAATATCGTTTTAAAGTTCCCAAAACATGGGCAAAGAAGCGTGTTTATATCATCTTTGAAGGCTCGATGACGGATACGGAAGTGAAAATAAACGGTCAGCTGGCAGGTGAACCACATCAAGGAGCGTTCTATCCGTTCCGTTATGATATCACACAACTGCTTCAGAAAGGCAAAGAGAACTTGTTGGAGGTAACAGTCAGCAAGGAATCGAGCAATGAGAGTGTGAATCGTGCGGAGCGTCAAGCCGACTATTGGATATTCGGTGGTATTTTCCGTCCGGTTTATTTGGAGGCTGTTCCAGAACAACACATCGAACGGGTAGCCATTGACGCTCGTGCTAACGGTGATTTCAATATGAATGTGTTCTTCGCTGAAGGAATGACTGGTTCCTCTCGTGTTCAGACTGATATCATTGATTTGGCAACTAAACAGAAGATCGCAACCATCGAGGGTGGTGAGAAAGTGACTGGTCATGTCGCTAATGTAAAGCCATGGAGCCAAGAAACTCCAAACCGTTATGAGGCTGTTGTCCGACTGATGAACGGAAATAAGGCAACCCATATCTATCATCAGAAGTTCGGTTTCCGTACGATTGAGTTCCGTGCGAAAGATGGATTATATCTCAATGGGGAGAAAATCATATTCAAAGGTGTGTGTCGCCATACCTTCTGGCCCGAAAGTGGACGAACAAGCAGTCCGGCATTGGCAATAGAAGACATTAACTTGATGAAGGATATGAACATGAATGCTGTTCGTATGAGTCATTATCCACCTGATACCTATTTCCTTGACGCTTGCGATTCAATAGGTATGTTGGTGATTGACGAGCTTGCTGGTTGGCAGAAGAAGTATGATACCGAGATTGCACGTCCACTGGTAAAGGCGATGGTGACACGTGATGTGAATCATCCGAGCATTGTACTATGGTCGAACAGTAATGAAGGTGGTTTCAACTTTGATGTACGTCCTGATTATGGTTTGCACGACCCACAACATAGGAAGTTAGTTGAGCCATGGTCCAGTTATGATGGTATTGACACCAATCATTATCCTACTTATGCGCGCGTAAAGGAGCGCTTGGAGAAAGGAGAGGATGTTTATTTCCCCACAGAATTCATTCACGGATTGTACGATGGCGGTCATGGTGCTGGCTTGGAAGATTACTGGAACTTGATGATGTCATATCCGACATCCGCCGGTGGATTCCTTTGGGACTTTGCCGATGAGGGTGTGGTACGTCATGATAAGAATGATTCCATTGATTGTGATGCTCTTCATGCGCCGGATGGTATCCTAGGTCCGCATCATGAGAAAGAAGGTAGCTTCTATACCATTAAGGATGTTTGGTCTCCGATTCAAATGACTTTCAAAGATGGGACAGTTACCGTATCTAATCATTATATGTTCACTAATCTGAACCAGTGTCGTATCGAGTATGAGATGGTACGTTACGCTAATCCATTGTTCTCAATGGAAGAAGAAAGGGTTCAAGATTACTATGATGCTCCGAGTTTGTCGCCAGGTCAGTCGATAACTTTTGATTTGCCGGATTATGATGTCCCATTTGATTTTATAAGGGTAAATCTTTATGACCCCAACAATCGTAAAATCAATACGTGGACGTTGATGATTAGCTCGACAAAGGAATTGGCGCAACGCATAAGGGCAAAAAATGTCCTCAAAGAAGTGGCAGCTATTCAAGATAAAGTACGTCTGACAGTCCCAGGAACGTTGAAGTGGACAACTTCTGACTATGGTTGGTTGCGTTTGGACTATGAATATACGTTGAATGGTGACTATGACTATGCTGGTTTGACTATCGATTATCCGGAATCTGACGTAGAAGGGGCAGTGTTGTTGGCTGACGGTCCTTATCATACCTGGAAAAATCGTTTGCGTGGCAACCAATTCGGTCAATATGAGAAGGCTTATAACAATACAATCACAGGTCAAACATGGGAATATCCTGAATTTAAAGGCTATTATTCACATTTTACTGGATTACGCCTCAAAACAAAGGGACAACCTCTGACAATCGTTACGGATACTCCAGGTTTGTATTTGCATCTGTTCACTCCACAGAACCCTGTTCATCGTTCAAAGAATACCGAGCCGGCATTCCCGGAAGGAAATATCTCGATTTTGAATTGTATTCCTGCAATAGGCAACAAGTTCCATGCTGAAAAGGACACAGGTCCTCAAGGACAAAAGAACCATTATGACAACGTCACATTCAGAGGAACTGTTTATTTCGGTTTGGATAAATAAAAAAGAAGAGGGAACTCATTTGAGTTCCCTCTCTTATTATCTTTGATTTCCTTATTTTCTAACAGGATCGTAAGTCAGCCCGCAGCCCAACTTCTTAAAGATCTTACGATCAACCTCACTCAACATGACTGTTGCATGAACCTGGCAACCATCGAGCAATGGTAGTGCTTCAAGTGCTTTGCGGCAGTTGTCATCATGTTCGCTTAAAACGGCGAGAGCAACCAATACCTCATCGGTGTGCAAGCGTGGATTCTTACCATGCAACATAGATGTTTTCATATGCTGAATAGGCACAATCATGTTTTGTGGAATCAACTTCGTCTGGTGATCTATTCCTGCTAAGAACTTTGTGGCATTGAGTAGGAGAGCAGCGCTTGCTCCCAACAGTTCGGTGTGTTTATTCATATCTTTTTATATCTTTGTAGAGATAAAACATTCAGCAATAAAGATTATGTTGCATTTGAACAGAGTACATCACATTGCTATTATTTGTTCGGATTATCAGCGTAGTTTGGACTTTTATACCCGTGTTCTTGGTTTTCGTGTGTTGTCGGAACATTATCGGGAGGCACGGCAGTCGTATAAAACGGATTTGGCTTTGGGTGAGAACTATGTTATCGAGCTCTTTTCATTCCCATCTCCACCGTCCCGACTTACACAACCTGAGGCTGCCGGACTACGTCATCTCGCTTTTGAGGTTGATAACTTGGACGAAGAGAGAAAAGAACTGGAACGGTTAGGGGTGGAATATGAGCCTATTCGGATAGATGAATTGACTCAACGTCGTTTTCTCTTCTTTAAAGATCCGGATGGACTACCAATAGAATTGTACGAACGTTGAGGAACGAAAAAATTGCACAAATAGTAATAATATCATTATTATATCAGCTATGAAGAAGACACTTATTCTTATTACAATACTGTTTATAGTCATCACTGTTATTGTGATTCTAGGAAATGTCATAACGATCGGAGAGAAGATAACAGCAGTGATAGGAGTTCCATATTTGGAATATTTCTTCTATATTGTCCTTTTCGCCTTATTGCTCTATCTAGTCCTTTATCCAATGTACAGGATTTATACCACTCCAGAGTTTCCTGTATTAGCAATTGAGGAGCAAGGAGAGAACGTATCTGACGATGTGTATAAGAAAAGACTGTTTTCTTTTGCCAATCGTATTTGTGATAATTGCTATTATCTCCCTGAAAGCAAGAGAGAACTGCATCAGGCAGCTTTGAGCAAGCAATTAGCGCAGATTAAAAAGGATGATAATATTGACGACCTAAAGTCTTTTTTGCAGCAAGAACTTGACATCCGTCTGAAAGGTGTCGATCGTAGAATCATGAACTACAGTTCGAAAGTTTTTATTGTCACCGCTATTTCCCAAAGTGACAGATTTGATGCGTTGACTACGCTTATCTTGAACTATCGAATGATTGACGATATCGTCCGTGCTTCGGGATTCAGGCCTACAAAAGCACAGCTTGTGAAGCAATATGGTCGCATATTGATTGCTTCTTTCTTCAGCTATTTCGTGTCGGGCGCTATTGATACTGATGGTATCGAAATAAAGTTAACCGATGCTGCCGATGGTGTGGCTGATGGTTTGGATAGTGTTACAGATTTAGACGCATCTGCGGTGGACGGAATGGATATTGATATCTCGGACATGGATTTGGCAGCATTCGATTTAGCCGATGTCAACATCGGAAATGTTGATTTCACCAAGATTATGAAGAGCATTAAGATTCCTGGTTTCGCCATTGACTCTATACTTGACGGTATTGCCAATACGATTATGACATTAAGAATAGGTTATGTCACCCGTTCTTATCTCAAGAAAGGAGCGAAGGAGCTAAAAGGAGTGAAGGGAGCGTATGTACGTAAGGATGCTATGATCTCAGCATTGAAGAATTTCCCTGTATTATTGGCAGAGATACCTCAACGTGTAGGTACAGGAGCATGGTCAAAAGTGATTGAATTGTTGACCAAAATCTATAAAGTGGAAGAGGAATCAGTGGCCGACACTTCCCCAAAAGAAAATATCAAGCCCAAGAAAAAGGGTTTCTTCCACTTTTTCAGGTAAAGTATTCCCCTTATGAGAATAGACACACTATTCCTATGAGATTATAATGATGGTATTAGGCTTTTAGCTATACAAAAAGCGTTTAATACTCATCTTAGGCGTTTTCTCGAAAGGTTGGTCAACCAGTTCTACCTTGGTTATATGACTATAAGCAGGCAGTGATTTGTTGGCTGTAATACGGATTAGTTCTGGAATTTCAGATATCGTTTCTTTATCCAAGTCTTCAGGAATCTCCGGATAAACGAGAGCTACCACTTTCCCGTTACGATCTACGACAACAGATTCGCTTACATATGGACAACTGGATAGAACAGCTTCCACCTCTTCAGGATAGATATTCTGTCCGTTTGAATTTAAAATCATAGATTTGATACGACCTCTTATGAAGATATTACCCTCTTTGTCCATCAAACCTAAGTCGCCGGTGCGGAACCATCCGTCATCCGTGAATGCCGAAGCGTTTGCCTCAGGATTTTTGTAATAGCCGATTGTAAGATTTTGTCCTCGTGCCTGGATCTCTCCTGCGATTTTTTGGGGATCCTCGGAATCTATTCTAATCTCGTGAACAGGTTTTCCACACGATCCTGGTACAAACTTTGTCCACCATTCCCAGCCTAACAGTGGGCATGCTTCCGTCATACCATAACCAACGGTAAATGGCAGGTGAATCTTGCGAAAACAATGTTCAACTTCTGGCTTGAGGGCAGCACCACCCATAATGAAACAGCGCACTTTCCCTCCGAATGCATCAATGAGTTTTTTGCGAATTGTTCGGAATACGATTTTATTAACGAATGGAAGATTAAAGATCCATTTGTGTTTTTCAAATATAGGCCTTATGGATTTATCATATATTTTTTCCATCACAAGGGGTACCGTTACAACCATATATGGTTTTACCTCTTGCATCGCCTTAAGAAGTGTTGTGGGCGATGGTGTCTTCCCTAAAAAATAGACCGTCACGCCATCGATATTGGGGTGGATAAACTCAATCGCTAATCCATACATGTGAGCCATTGGCAACATGGATACAATCGTTTCTCCTGGTTGATTGGGAAAATGGCTGTTACTGAAGTCGTCTGTATCCGAAATGGCACCATAGGTAAGCATAACACCTTTCGGATTGCCTGTCGTACCTGAAGTATAATTAATAATGGCCAGGTCATTCCAGTTGTCGGTGGGATAATTAATCTGTTCTGGAGTTAATCCCGATGGATAGTTGTGGGCAAATTCTTTATCGCGGTTTATCCACGCATCGGCAACCACTTGATCTCTATGCCAAAGTATTTGCTCATTCTTTACATTGATGGCTGCCTTGAGAAGTGGCATCTCATCAGGATTCAGTTTATTCCATATCTCTTCATCTGTAAAGAGAAGAACACTATCCGAGTGATGAGTGAAAGTAGAAACGCTGCTTGGATGGAAGTCGGCCAATAGAAGGACTGCTACACATTCATTGACATTGATTTCCCAGAAAGTCATTGCCCATCGTGCAGAATTTCGGGCACATATAGCAATTTTCTCACCCTTCTTTATTCCAGCATTTGTTAAAAATACCTTGAACTTTTCTACGTTGGCTGCTATATCTGCATATGAAAAAGAATCTCCATTATAATCGCAGAGTGCTTTTTGGTGCCATTGGTTGCGGACGGTGTCCTCTAATTTCTTCAGATAATGCTCCATCATCTTT
This sequence comes from uncultured Bacteroidales bacterium, assembly GCA_902779535.1. Classification (GTDB taxonomy): domain Bacteria; phylum Bacteroidota; class Bacteroidia; order Bacteroidales; family Bacteroidaceae; genus Phocaeicola. The sequence continues at coordinate 40,173 of CACZBX010000007.1, read as the reverse complement.
ATGCTACGTTAATTTGTTTTCTAGTATCACTTTGAGTAAAATTATTCAAGTAATTTGATTTTATTCTTTTGATATAATATTCCCAAAGCGATGAAAATCTACAGATTAACGCAAAGATAGAAAAAATTTGCTTTTCTGAATATTATTTATAAAATTTTCTACTTCCTTCCTTTTGCTATGACGTAGATAATAACGGGTGCACCGATTAGGGGAGTTACTGCATTCAGAGGAATAACTCCGTTTTCGCCTGGAAGGAAACAGATCAGATTGCATAGGAGGGCTATCACAGAACCGGCAAGAATGGTGCCAGGCATGAGAATCCGATGATTGTCGGTAACAAAGATCAGGCGGGCGATATGTGGTACTGCAAGTCCGATAAACGCAATCGGACCGCAAAAAGCAGTGGTAATGGCAGTGAGGATACCCGTCACAATCAGCAGCCAGTTGCGCGTGCGGATAATGTTAATGCCTAAGTTTTCGGCATATTGGTCGCCAAGCATCAAAGCATTCAGTGGCTTTATCAACATGATGGAACCGACAAGTCCTAACAGCGTGATGCTGGCAAAGATTGGCATGTGAGGTAAAGAGACACCTCCGAAACTACCCATTCCCCATACCATGTACGATTTTACTCCTTCATCGGTAGCAAAGAAATTAAGCAGTGAGATGGCTGAGTTGGAGATATATCCAATCATGATTCCGATAATAAGGAGCATTACATTGTTACGAACCAGATTCGAGAAAAAGAAAATCAAGGCCATTACTGCCATCGCCCCGACAAAAGCAGCGATAAGGATGGCAACAAATCCGGAAATGCTGACACTGCCAACCGACAAACTTCCACCGAAGAGTAGCATGACCAACGCTACACCTAAGCCTGCTCCACTATTGATACCGAAGATGCTCGGCCCTGCCAGCGGATTCTTGAATGCAGTTTGTAAGAGTAAACCACTCACCGCCAGGGCTCCTCCACAAAGTATTGCTGTCAAGGCTTGAGGAAGACGTGACTCCATGATGATAAACTGCCAACTCGGTTTTGATGCCTCGTGGCCGGTCATTACTTGGAAGACCTCTTCAAACGGAATCTTGACTGATCCCATGATGAGATTGAGGAAAAAGAGCACCACAATCAGGATGCTTAGCCAAAGGAAATGAATGGATGCTTTCTTCATTGCAACTTCTGATAATAACGCAAAGATAAGGAATCTGTCGTTTCAGGATGCACAATTTGAATGAAATCTGACAATAAATAGTCTGGCCGGAAGGGAGCTTCTTCATAAAAGAGAGATTGCTCAACATTACAGCCATAGACATTATGTTGTTTGAAAGCTTGTAATTGATTATATCCTCGATGTTCGCTCAGTAATTCGGTGTAGTTCATCAGATGATCACTGCTGTAGCGGTACATCCATACATCTGCATCACCCGCTCGTTCGAGAATTGTTTCGAATGGGAGCGATAGACTCCCGCTATGCTCATCTTCTGCCCAGGCATACTGTCCACCGGCATCCTTGAGCATCTGTCCGATGGTACTACGTCCACCCGGAACATACCATACACTGCCAACCATCTTATCAATCAAGACAGAACGGCCTGCACCCATCTTGTTTGCAGAAGCCTTTAAGGTTTGATATTGGGCACTTACTACGTTGAAGAGGCTGTCGGCTTGATGCGATTCATCAAAGAGTAGACCGTAGAATCTCATCCACTCGGCACGTGCCAGAGGAGATACCTCCATATATTCGGCACACTCGATGAGAGGGATTCCTAACTCTTCTACCTTTCCATAGCCTCCGCTATTTTCAAAAGGCGAGAGCATGATGGCATCCGGTTTGATATCCATGATTTTTTCGATAGTCGGGCTTAATCCATTTCCACAGTCGGCAATGAAGCCTTTCTTTACTTGTTCATGGATGTATGGAATCTTGATATACTTTAGATCGGCCACTCCAACGATGCGTTCACCAAGTCCAAAAGTAGTAAGCAGTGAGCAGTGAACAGTCGTAAAGACTGTGGCACGTTGGATAGGAGTGCGGATAACCGTACCTGAAGGAAGGTCGGAAGGTAGCTCATCCTTACGTGGCACAAGTACGTATGTGTGCAAAGTCTTTCCTTCACGCCAAGGATTAGATATCGTTGCGACGGTATACCCCTCATACTTGACGACATGGAGTAAGGTCGCATAGTTGAATGTAAGCGTATCGCCACCTTCCTGCGGTTTGGTAATTTTCCCACCGCAGGAAGAAAGCCATACAATGCAAAATCCTATGATAAGAATGTTACGCATCGATTAATACTCTACTTTCGAAGTACTAATGTTGAATACAATTCTTGTAGGACCTACACCACAGTCAAAGTTATCTTTCTTCGTAGATACGCTGTTGTCGTAAACATTGACATATCCTGGAGAATAATAATCAGCCCAAGTACCCCAGTCAGAAGTTGTCAGGTGATATGAAGCGATGAACACATCTCCGGATACTGGATCTACAGCTATGGCAGCCGGACTATCAATGCCCTCTGGATTGAAGTTAGATAAGCTGTGGTTTGATAGGTCGTAAACTGAATATGTGGTTTGGTTGCTTCCGTAAGGAGAGTTATACGTAAAGATCTTAGTACCACCACATCCCCAACCGGTAGCGTCAGGAATAACAAGGTTAACAGCAGTACCTGAAATACAATAAACACCGGCGTGCTCTTGAGCATAAGTAGGAGCAGGACCATACTGACCATAGTCGAGATAGTACAAATCATTTCCAGCTAATGCTAACTGCTGAGGATTACGGATGTTGGTATTGACAATCGGAGAGTCTTGTCCTGATGTCAGATTGATTTGTGAGATCGAAGCATTGCCATTACCGTAGTCAGAGTTTGCTACAAACAGATAGCCATTGCTGACTATGATTCCTTCAGGGTAGGAACCTGCTTTATATTTCTTAGTCAGGTTGAAGTTTACAGTATCAATGGCTGCAACATAACCACCGTAGGTAGATACGTAGATGTTGTTTTCGTATGCAGTGATGCAGCGCGGATGAGCACCATCGGCTTCACCCAACAACTCTGTCGTGTTGATCGCTCTGATCACTCTCAATGTATTGGCATCAGTTACGAATACAGTATGCTCATTATCAACGACGATATAGAATTTGCTACCGTAACGGATTGCATCATTTGCCGTTAATCCCAGACTCTGTCCGTTTGCTTTCTCAAATGCGTTTTGTGTAGCAGTAAACGATGTGTAATCGTAATAAGTGAGGTTACCGTTAATGCTGGCACTCATATTGCCGGAACCAATAACATAAGCACCCTCGGATACTGGTACATCAATAATCTGTGGTTCATCATCATCACTGTTACAGGAGGTGAATAAAACGACACCCATACATAAACTTAATAGAATCTTTTTCATTTCTTTTTGTTTAGAATTTATAATTGATTGTTAATTGCCAACTTCTTCCTGGCATTGGGTAGAACCGTACGATCTCGTATTGCTGATCAAACAGATTCTTGATATCGAACCGCCCTTCAATCGTATGTTTACCAAAGGTAAAACTACGGTAGGCAGATAGGTTCGTATCCCAATAACCATCTATCTCAGTGGATTCATAGTGTTCATTGTTTGCCCATCGGCTGCTGACACCTTGTCCGTTGAGAGATATGTTTACCCATGGGTTTTCATAACTCAGTGTCATACTGCCGGTATGCTTAGGCGTGTAGGCAAGTTGTAACCCATAGGAACTAGACCCGGGTAAAGCTCGGTTTTCAGTGTCTTGTAGACTGTAACTACCCATCCATGTCAGTGCATGGTGTTCATTGAAGCGATGCGTAAGCTGTGCAGTTGCCTCGGTCCCCAAAGTACGTACCTTGCCGACATTCACGCAACGCCAGATAAACATATTATATGGGATGGCAACAATCTTGTCTTTCACATGATTGTAGTATCCATCCACTGTGATTTGCCACGAGGTTTTCTGCTCGTCTCCTGATCTCCACGTTACTCCGATATTGTATTGATCGGTTGATTCCGGCTTTAAGTCGGGTGAACCATAATGGAAGTAATAGTTTTCATTGAATGTAGGGGCACGGAAGATATTCTTATAGGATGCGCGCACATAGATGTTTTGGTTATCTAAAAGCTTATACGAAAATGATAATGAGGGTGATAGCTTACGCATATCATCAGCACCATCACCATCTTTTGCATCGTTTAGATATGACGAATATAGCACTCGAGCCAAGATATTCAGTCGTTGATGACGGTATTTGGCTGTAACCGATTGCAAGATAGAATGGCGAAATGGTCGTGTGTCGGTTGCCAAACTGCTGTTTAAGTTATTATAGAAATAATCAGCAGAATAATCGAATGCCCAATGCTCATTCGGACTATATAACAGCGCAGCAGATGTATATGCTTCTCGTTGCCAATAATCAGCATCCATTACACCTCCCGTGTATAGGGGATCACGATATCTGGATGCATACCAGTTGTATTTGCCATACCATTTAAACGAAAGTCCGTTCGTCCAGAACGTTTGATAAATCAACTGTCCGAAAGCATTTTGGTCGTGAAGTGTTTCCTTGCTCACATTGACATAGTAATGTACTTGACCAGGCAGTTGACGATCGTTATCGTAGTAATATACCTTTCCACTCAACCGATTCGTTGGATTTGGGTTCCACACAAAGTTCAATTCACCATGCCCGGAACTCATCCGGCTATTCGTGCGATGATCGTGCATCGTCATCGTTATATTCTTGATGGAATAAGGATAATCGTTTTCTGCATAGGTGTACTCACCGACTGCCGAAAAAGCAAACTTATTGGAGAAATTCTGTTCGTAACGTAGGAATGGACTGATATATCCAAACGATCCAATCTTCAGCTGAGTCGTAAGATGAGGAGCCGTATCAGCGGTTGGCACACCAATTGTCTGAATGGAAAGCGTAGCAGGTGTACTGGCGTTTCTTGCAGGTATAAAGATTTCATCATTATCTCCAACGACTAATGAAATGTTATCCACATTATCCAACGAATAGCGGGATAGATCGATTTCACCACTTTGACTGTCGCTTAACATGATACCATCGTAACTGACTCCCGTATGCTTAGCACCGAAGCCACGTACTGAAACAGTTTTTACGCCACCCGCGCCACCATAGTCGCGTAGATTGATTCCTGGCATACGATGCAGAGCATCTGCCATATCCGTGATGCCGGTCTTTAGCATTTCTTGTCTTCCCAAGATGTGAAGTGGTGCAGTGCTGCTGACTGTGCGTGCTTTTTTAGATTCCGTGATAACTACTTCCTGAATCTTATAGTTCTGCTGTGTAGTGGTATCCCTACGTTGGGTTTGAGCCAACGCACATAGCATCGACATCACACAACAAATCCATAAGGTAGTTATTCTTTTCTTCATGACTGTATTCCTTACCTTTCCTCGAGGCTATAAGATGATACATGTGCATTGGCAGGTCTTCTGACTTGTCGCTTAGCACAAATGTCTTCCCGATTTCTCAGTGACTGTGGGTTGTGCTAAGTGATGCGACTTACAGCAGCGGGACTGTTCAGGCCTTTCACCTGATTCCCTATTAAGCTTTCCAGCACCTAATGCGGTGCGAAGTTACGAAAAAAAGAGATGATGGATAAGAATTGTTAAGAAAAAACAAGCCTTTAATAAAGTTTTTAAGAAACTTAAAGTATCTGTTTGTTCGTTATATTTGGTCTCTGTCGTCCGAAAAAAGCCCTTTTATTTGCTGATACCGTCAAAAAAGACTATTTTTACAACCATAAAGTCTTTATATGACATCATCATGAAAAGATTATTCTTCCTAGTGAGTTGGTTCTGGCTTTTGATCTTAGCCGTACAGGCGCAGAAGTCTCCTGTTGATTATGTAGATCCTTTTATAGGGACAACAAATTTTGGTACGACAAATCCTGGTGCGTTGTGTCCTCAAGGATTGATGTCGGTTACTCCCTTTAACGTGATGGGAGGTGAGTCGGCCAATAAATATGAAAAGGACTCTCGTTGGTGGTCCACTCCTTATGAATATAATAATAAGTTTCTTACGGGTTTCGCTCATGTGAACTTGAGTGGAGTGGGTTGCCCGGAGATGAGCTCATTACTACTGATGCCTACGACGGGTGAGTTGGACGTGGACTATCATCATTATGGAAGTACTTATTCGGATGAGAAGGCTACTCCCGGCTATTATTCCAATCGTCTTTCGAAATACAATATTCTTTGTGAGATGACGGCATCCTTGCGGACAAGCATTGCACGCTTCACCTTTCCGAAGGGGAAAAGTCATATATTAATGAATCTTGGCGAAGGATTGACCAATGAGAGTGGGGCAATGTTACGCTTTGTCAATGATCGTGAGATCGAAGGTACAAAACTATTGGGTACATTCTGCTATAACCAAGATGCAGTGTTCCCAATATACTTTGTGATGAGGTTGAGTAAGATGCCATCCCATCGTGGATATTGGAAGAAAATGCGTCCGATGGGCGTGGAAGCACAATGGGATAACACAGCAGGGCAGTATAAGCTCTATCATAAGTATTCAAAAGAATTGAGTGGAGATGACATCGGTGCATTTTTTTCATTCGATACTCAGGAGGATGAAGTTATTGAAGTCAGTATAGGTGTGTCATTCGTCAGCATTGCCAATGCACGAATGAATCTTGAAAAGGAACAGCCATTCGGAACCACCTTCGAGCGTCTGCTTACCCAAGCGAAAACAAGATGGAATGAAGATCTCTCACGTATTCAGGTGAAAGGTGGGACGGAGGAACAGAAACGTGTGTTCTATACGGCATTGTACCATACGCTTATCCATCCGAATATCCTTCAAGATGTTAGCGGACAGTTTCCTCAATTGGAAGGAGAAAAGTTCTTTACGACGAATCGTAACCGCTATACCGTCTTCTCGTTGTGGGATACTTATCGTAACCTACACCAGCTGATGACGTTGATCTTCCCTGATCGACAATTGGATATGGTTAATTCAATGATTTCCATGTATAACGAGAGTGGTTGGCTGCCTAAGTGGGAACTTTTTGGAAGAGAGACATATACAATGGAAGGTGACCCTGCCATCCCCGTAATTGTAGATACTTGGTTAAAAGGATTACAAGACTTTGATATCGACCGTGCATATAAGGCTATGAGAAAATCGGCAGTCACACCGGGGAAAGATAATCCGTTGCGACCTGATAATGATGCCTATATGGATAAGGGATATGTCCCGATGACGGAGCAGTATGACAATTCTGTTTCGCATGCTTTAGAGTATTATGTGGCTGATAATGCTCTGGCTGATTTGGCAAAGTCTCTGAAAAAGAAAGAAGATGAGAAACTTTTCCGCAAGCGTTCTCTTGGCTACAAGCATTACTACCGAAAAGAATATGGGACGTTCTGCCCGATAACATCGGATGGAAAGTTTTATGATCCATTCGATCCGAAAGAAGGCGCCGACTTTGCTCCAAGTCCGGGCTTTCATGAAGGGAATGCATGGAACTATACCTTTTATGTGCCGCATGATATTAAAGGTCTGGCTCAATTGATGGGAGGAGATCGGATTTTTGTGAATCGACTTCAATCTGTTTTTGATAAAGGCTATTTTGATCCTGCCAACGAACCGGATATCGCATATCCTTATTTGTTCAGTCAGTTTGCCGGCGAGGGTTGGCGAACGCAAAAGTTGGTAAAGGAATTGTTGGCAAAACATTTTACAGATAAGCCCGATGGCATACCAGGAAATGATGACACGGGAACCATGTCGGCATGGGCGGTGTTCAGTATGATGGGCTTTTACCCAGATTGTCCAGGTGTACCTAAATATACCTTTACGACTCCGACCTTTGATGAAATAACGATCCAGTTGGACTCGAAATATTGGAAGAAAAGTCAACTCGTTATCCGAAAGGAAGGGAATGGAGACTATATTAAGGAAATAAGAATAGGTAAGCATAAGACCACTAATCTTCGTGTTGATCATGACGATTTGGTAGATGCTGGAGAAATTGTATTTATAACGACATCAAATCAAAAGTAATAACATGAGAAAAGGAGTATTGGCAATAGGATTATTCTGCACATTATCGCTCTTCGCTCAAGAGAGAAGTATGCAGACATTTGAGAAGAATTGGAGATTTACTCGGGAAGATCAGAGTATCTTTGCACAAGCAGATTATGATGATTCATCATGGCAAAAGGTTACCATACCACATGACTGGGCCATCTATGGTCCTTTTAGTGCTAAGAATGATATGCAAAGGGTAGCCATCGTGCAAGATGGACAGAAAGAAGCAATGGAACATGCAGGCCGGACAGGTGGCCTCCCTTTCGTTGGTGTAGGATGGTATCGGCTTGCTTTTGAAGCACCTGCTTTCCAGAAAGGTAAAAAGGCAACCTTCATCATTGATGGTGCCATGAGCCACGCGAAGATTTTTATCAATGGAAAGGAAGCTGGCGCCTGGCCGTATGGCTATAACTCATTTTATATTGATGCTACACCTTATTTGAATGTTGGTAAGACCAATGAATTGGCTGTCCGGCTAGAGAATGATACGGATTGTTCGCGTTGGTACCCGGGTGCCGGTCTTTACCGAAATGTCCATCTTGAGATAACCGACGATGTTCACGTGCCGACTTGGGGAACATACCTTACGACACCAATCGTGAATGAACAGCAGGCGAAGGTTGTTTTGAAAACATCACTTGAATACTCGGATGCAAGTAAAGACTATCAGATTGAGACTTGTATCCTTGATCCGCAAGGGAAACAAATAGCAGTAGAGAAATCATCGTTGAGTGCTTTTGATAAGCATCTTTTTGAGCAGACTTTTGAAGTAAAGCAACCAAAGTTATGGTCGCCTGAAACTCCGGAATTGTATACGGCTGTCTCAAAGATCTATGCTGATAATCAGTTGAAAGATACATATTCCACCCGATTTGGAATTCGTAAGTTGGAGATTGTTCCGGGTAAGGGTGCTTTCCTTAACGGAAAACCAATAAAATTCCAAGGGGTATGCAATCATCATGACCTTGGTCCTATTGGCTCTGCAGTGAATGATGCAGCCATTCGTCGACAAATCCGTATTATGAAGGATATGGGGGCGAATGCAATCCGTACTTCTCACAATATGCCTGCTCCAGAACTGGTTCAAGCATGTGATGAGATGGGTATGATGCTGATGCTCGAGTCGTTTGACGAGTGGAAGACACCTAAGGTGAAGAATGGATACAACAAACTCTTTGATGAATGGGTTGAAAAGGATTTAGTGAACTTGATTCATCATTATCGAAACAATCCAAGTGTCGTGATGTGGTGTATTGGTAATGAAGTTCCTGATCAATCTGTTGACATCAAATTAGCATATCGGTTGCAAGAAATCTGTCACCGGGAGGACCCAACTCGTCCGGTAACTCAAGGAATGGACAGAGTAAGCGATGTGCTTGATAATGGTACTGCTGCTTTGATGGATATTCCCGCCTTGAACTATCGTGCAAATCGCATTCAAGAGGCATATAACCGTTTGCCTCAGCAGATCATTTTGGGGAGTGAAACAGCCTCGACAGTTAGTTCACGTGGTATATATAAATTTCCGGTTATTCGGCAACATTCGAAGAAATATGCTGATCACCAGTTGTCATCATACGATTTAGATTATTGTTCGTGGTCCGAACTTCCTGAAGATAACTGGCTCTGGTATGAGGATAAACCTTGGGCTATTGGAGAATTTGTGTGGACAGGCTTTGATTATTTGGGTGAACCGACTCCATATTATACGGATTGGCCAAGTCATTCGTCGCTATTTGGAATTGTCGACTTGGCTGGCATTCCTAAAGACCGTTTCTATCTTTATCGTAGTCATTGGAACAAGAAGGAGGAAACATTACATATCTTACCTCATTGGACATGGCCTGGAAGAGAGGGTGAGGTAACGCCGATATTTGTCTATACGAACTATCCATCAGCAGAGTTGTTTATCAATGGAAAAAGTCAGGGTAAACGTACGAAAGATCTGTCTGTCACTGTTGAAAATAGTGCCGACTCTTTATCATTAGCACAGTTAAAGCGTCAACAACGTTATCGTCTGATGTGGATGGATACTCGCTATGAGCCGGGAACGGTCAAAGTAGTAGCTTATGATGCTCAAGGTAAAGCGGTTGCAGAAAAAGAAATCCATACGGCAGGCAAGCCGCATCATATTGTATTGGAAGCAGATCGTTCTGTCTTGAAAGCTGACGGGAAAGATTTGGCATTTGTTACGGTAAAAGTTGTCGATAAGAATGGAAACCTTTGCCCTGATGCTCAGATGAGCATTTCTTATCAAGTAAAAGGCGCAGGTACTTATCGTGCAGGAGCCAATGGGGATGCTACATCTCTTGAACTTTTCCATCAACCACGTATGAAAGTGTTCAATGGCATGATGACAGCAGTGGTACAAACTACTGAGAAAGCTGGTCATATCACATTGACTGCCAAAGGTAAAGGTTTACAGTCGGGCATTATTCAACTGGAGAGTAAGTAAGATGCGGATACTGATACAAAACGGTAAAGTGCTGACTCCTCAAGGTTGGCTCTCTCCAGCTTCTGTCGTAGTGTGCGATGGTTTAATTGAAGAGATAACGACAGGGAATATTGAATGTTTTGACGGAGAATGTGTAGATGCTTCCAATTGTTTCGTCGTGCCGGGATTCATCGATTTGCACATCCATGGCGGTGGTGGAAGAGACTTTATGGAAGGTACAGTGGAAGCTTTTGATACTGTGATAAGGACACATCTGAAAAAAGGTACTACCGGCATATTGGCCACACTCGCTTCATCGTCTTTATCCATGATAGAGCAGTCCGCTGAAGAAACTACAAGAAGAATGCAATCGGCCGATACTCCTATTATCGGTTTACACCTGGAGGGACCTTATTTGAATCCTTCAATGGCTGGTGGCCAGATGCCGCAATACATTCGGAAACCGAAACCGGAGGAATATCAGACATTAGTCAACCATTACCCTTGTATTCGAAGATGGGATGCTGCCCCCGAGATGGAGGGTGCAATGGACTTTGGCTCTTTTATTTTCCAACATGGCTTGGTTGCCGGCGTTGCACATACCACAGCTGATTATCCGGTTATGAAGGAGGCGTGGAATCATGGGTTTACTCATGCTACTCATCTGTATAATGGCATGAAAGGCTTTCACAAGGAAGGTGAATACAAACATGAAGGAACGGTTGAAAGCGTATATCTGCTTAGAGACATGACCGTTGAACTGATTGCTGACGGGAAACATGTACCACCTGCTATCCTTCGCCTCGTTTACCAGATAAAAGGAGTAGAGAACACTTCCTTGGTTACAGATGCTTTGGCTCCTGCCGGTTGTGATTCTGTCGTGGCTTTTGACGAACGAGTAATCATTGAAGATGGTGTGGCTAAACTGCGTGATCACTCTGCTTTGGCGGGTAGTATTGCAACGATGGACCGATTGATTCGTGTTATGGTAAATGAAGCTGAGATACCATTGGAAGATGCGGTGCGGATGGCGTCCGAGTCCCCAGCTAAGCGAATGGGTATTTACCATCGTAAAGGCTCATTGCAACGTGGAAAAGATGCAGATATTGTCTTATTAGACAAAGACCTGAATGTTCGCTCCGTATGGCAGAGGGGGCAATTCGTGTGAAAATAAAATATTAACCTATAAAATTTTTTATGATGAAACGTTTTTTCTTTTTAGTAGTTGTAGCTGTATTCACACTTGGAATGCAAGCACAGACAGCTCGCGAGGAAATAAAAGCAAACAGATTCCTGTCTGCAAGTAACTATTTAGACTACAATAACCAATTGTCCACTGAGACATTAACACCAGCCCCAAAAGGTTATGAACCATTCTACTTGACACATTATGGGCGTCATGGTTCGCGTTGGTTAATTGGTAAACAAGAGTATGATGCTCCACTTAATACTTTGCGTGAAGCTCATCGTCACGGTAAGCTGACTGCTAAAGGTGAGGAAGTATTGAAAAAATTTGAGGCTTTTTATCCTACGACTATAAACCGATTGGGTGAACTGACTACTGTTGGCGAACGTCAGCATCATGGTATCGGTAAGCGTATGGCACAAAACTTTCCGGAAATTTTTCAAACGAAGAATGTACCTATTGATGCCCGTAGTACCGTCGTCATTCGTTGTATCCTTTCGATGGAAGCAGAATGTGAGGAACTGGCTGCCGCTAACCCGACTGCTCGTTTCCACAATGATGTCAGTGAATCTTTTCAATATTACCTGAATGCACCTTGGGAAGGTCAAGTTCGCAAGAATGCAGGTAAAGGTCGTGAGGAATTAAGTAAGTTCAGATATGAGAATACACATCCAGACCGTTTGATGAAGGTTTTGTTTAATGATCAGGATTGGGTGTATAATAATGTGCAAGCCGGCAACCTGATGCGTCAGCTCTTTGATGTTGCCTCGAATATGCAGAGCCATGACACCGATATCGAATTGTATTCACTCTTCAATGATGATGAAGTGTATGATTTGTGGCGTGTAAACAATGCAGGATGGTACTTGAACTATGGTGCAGCTCCTCAGACTGGTGGCATCATGCCGTTCAGTCAGCTGAATTTGCTAAAGAATATGATTGCTACTGCCGATACCATCACTACGACGCAAGCAACTCTTCGCTTTGGGCATGAGGTTTGTGTGATGCCTCTGGCTTGCTTGTTGGAACTGGGAAACTGCGGTGTGGCTGTAAGCGACTTGAATAAGTTAGACGAACAATGGCGTAACTATCGTATCTTCCCGATGGCATGTAACATTCAGATTATTTTCTATCGTCCAAAGAAAGGAAAGAGCGGAGATGTTTTGGTAAAGGCCATGCTAAACGAGCGTGAAGTAAGCTTGCCGGTAAAGACTGACCAATATCCTTATTACAAATGGAATGATGTTCGTCAATACTATATGGACAAGATTGCCAAATACGAAGTAAATGAGTAAATGGACATATGAATAATAGAGAGGGCGTACTAGTACGCCCTCTTTTTATTATTAGTAGATGGATGTTGTCCTGACCTTATAAAGATTGATGGAGTCGATCGTAATGGTTTGAGACGGATGCTCCATATAGATGTGATGTGTCCACCAACTAATCTCAGCTTTCGTATAAATGAGTTGTTGGTCTTTCGGATTGTAGTTGACCGATTTTATATTAGGTAGATCCTCAAGAAGTTCGAAAGTGTTGAATTCTCCTGTTTTTGTGTTGAAGTAGAACGTCCCTTTATGATTGGTTACAAGTAGTGTGTTGTCGGCTATCGGAACCAAGTCATGTCCGCCTTCAGAAGGCATTTCAAATTCTTCTTCCAACTTCAGCGATGGATGTTTGCTATCCCAGTCTTTGAGAGAATAAGCTCTTAAAACATCATATCCCAAGGCATAAAGTCGCTTTTCTTTTGGCATCCATACTACGCCATGTGCGGAATAAAGGCTGTCCCGGAAGACTACTTTTTCAGGCTTGTCGATGTCATATACTTCAATGCTGTTTCCCTTGGGGTGTGTTGATAAGGCTATAACCAGTCGATCTCCTGGAAGTTTCTCGATGGAATGAGCCATTGGTACTTTTGCATAGAATAGACATTTTTTAGTGGTACGGTCAAGAAGGATAGCCCCACCTCCTGATGCAGTCAACATCAATTTTTGATTATGATCAGTGAACTTGCATTCATCCATATTCCGTAATAGTTGCTGGTATTCACTTGGAAGTTGGTCGGCGACCTCCGATACTTTCCATTCCCAAATAACCTTTCCTTTTTCTCCTTCAGTTTGTGAAGGATCCAAGATTAGCACTTTGTCATCCCCACAGACAATAATCTCATAGCCAAATGTCGGATGATGCTTGCATCCCATCAAAAGGAACATGGCACAAACAGCCATAATCACCCATAGTTTTCTTGTCGTTTTTGTTTGTTGATTCATTTTTCTTTTGGTTTGTTTGTAAGAATAATATTAAATTATCACTTTTTGGGGATAAAAATAAATATTTCTTTTTGAATAACCAATAGAAAGTATCAAACTCTTTATGATTCATCTGTCATTTTGTTATATACTTTATAATATATTGGATTCCTAGTGAAAGTTTTTCTCTTATTCATGATTTATCCCAATAAATGGGCTTTCAAAATGACAAAGGTGTAGAATAAAGTACGATGACTAAAACTGAAAATAAATAAATGGTTGTACGTCAGCACTTTTTATTTGAATAATCAAATAAATAAGTATAATGAATAGGAGAGCTTTTCCGATCAATGGCATCTTAATGACCAACTTTGTACATCTTTCTTGCCAAGCATCCGGTGCCCAATGAAGCAAATATCCAATGGCCATTAGCAGGAATACTCCTTTGTATCCGCTGATCAATTGTGGGAATATGCTCGCGTGAAAATTGGTGAAGACCTGTGTCAACATAGTAATAGACCCTTCGAAGGTGGAGTTCCTGAAGAAAACCCAGCAAAGACATACGAAATGGAAAGTCAGGATGATGGCTGCCGTCTTCTTCCATCCATGTGAATGAATGGTCTTCGGCTTATGTTGTAAATCACGCCATCCTTTGTGGGCAGCCAGGGCAAGTCCATGTAGTCCGCCCCAAACAATGAAATTGTAGGAAGCACCATGCCATAATCCTCCCAACAGCATGGTTATCAAAAGGTTGATGTATGTGCGTAACTTACCTTTGCGGTTACCGCCTAATGATATATATAGGTAATCCCTCAACCACGTCGATAGGGAGATATGCCAGCGATGCCAAAAATCGGTCACACTTTCCGACTTATAAGGTGAGCGGAAGTTGAGAGGGAAACGGAAACCAAGCAGTAATGCAATACCGATGGCCATATCGCTATATCCTGAGAAGTCACAATAGATTTGCAGCGTATAGCCATAGATACCAAACAGGTTTTCGATACCGGAATAAAGAGCCGGATTGTCGAAGATACGCTCCACAAAGTTCACGCTGATATAGTCGGAGATTACAGCCTTCTTAAACAGACCGCTGAGGATAAAGAAGACACCTTGACCAAACATCTCGCGCGTTACCCAGAGCGGCTGATGTATTTGCGGAATGAAGTCACGTGCTCGCACAATCGGACCAGCAACCAACTGAGGGAAAAAAGAAACATAGAAGGCATAGTCCAGCAGATGGTCTAATGGTTGTAGCTGTCTGCGGTAAACATCGATGGTATAACTGAGCGACTGGAACGTAAAGAAGGATATTCCTACGGGAAGGAAAATATCCAAGGTATGGAATGTGCCTCCCCACAATGGAGCGAGCATCTCATAGAAAAAATTCGTGTACTTGAAGTAGCATAACAGACCTAAGTTGACACACAAACTGGCTATGACCAGTAATTGACGTTTCCACTTGGTCGTGGTAATGTTCATCTGCCGGGCCAGATAGAAATCATTTACTGTCACAATGCCCAAGAGAAAGAAGTAAAAGCCACTACTCTTATAATAAAAGTAATAGGAGAAGATTGTAACAAAAATGATTCTGGCAGTATCCCGCTTACGTAGGATGGCATACACCAGCATAAAGCCAAGAAACAGCCACATGAACAAGCCACTGCTGAAAATCATGGGGGCTTTGGCGTTATAAGTCAATAGGTCGGTAAGTTTACTCCATTCTAGATTCCACATAGCGGTTATAAGCTTTAATGAGAGCTTGATACAACAAGGTCCCTTGCAGTTGGTATCCTTCTGGGACATAATGGATTCCGTCACGTCGTATCAAGTTATTTTTGTTCCAGTTAAAGAGGGCATTTTGTCGTCCTCCTACAATATTGTATAGATCCCAAGAAGCCAACCCTTTTTGTTTGGCATAATCTGTAATGGTCTTCGAGGCGTTGGCTGTGAAAGGGTTCGGATAGTGATTCCTTCTTCTACCTTTATAAGCCCCCGGCGGAGTGGTGAGGAGAAAAGCTACCTCAGGACAAGCTTGACGAAGGCGTGTTACCAGTTGGTCGATTTGCATGACATGTGAATCCGCATGGTATCGCCCATGTGCTTCATTGGTTCCAAACGAGAGAATAATCAGGTCAGGATGTAAGTTGGCTATTTCTCGGATATGTTCGTCTGTATTGAATGAAGCAGCCGTTGCACCATTGACGCCAAAAATATGGAATACCATTCCTGGTTTTCCTGTCTCGGTTGCCAATCCTGATGTACGATAAGAGACAGAGTCTTTGGTAACTGCTTCGTTCCCGAAATCTTTCTCCAGTAGCAGCCGGGTCGTGTAAGTAAATACGTGTCCGCGTACATGTGAGTCTCCAATACTGACGATGCGAACCGGATCCACCCTCATCTGTAGCTTATCGAAAATAGGAAACAGGCTGAATTGAGGGTCTTCTATTTGATTTTCTTTCGTACCGCGGAATGATGACAATATGGTTTCATCGACGGGGATGATTCGAGGCGGATATTTCTCACTGAGGTTCTCTTCAGGGAAAGCCAAAGAAGGCTGTGGCACTGAGATAGAAGGGAAAGGATCCTGTGCCCATAAAGGCATGAGGAATAAGAAAAGAAGCCCTGTTCCCCAAAGCCGAAAACAATATGTCGGGTTATTCTGCTTCATACGCTTTTCGTTTGTCATATTGTTCCTTACCATATTTGATCGTCTCGAAGAATATTCCCGCAAGATGTTTTCCACCTTTGAAATTGATGTGTGTATAATCCAGGTTGGCCATGTGTTTGTCCACCATCTCAACAATGCTTCCTTCACCTCCCATTGCTTCGTAAAGGTTCCAAAATGCGATATTGTTCTCTGCAGCAATGGCTTGCTGGAATCGGATCAGATTCTTTACGCCTGGCATGGTATGTAGCTCACCATCGGAACTACGGTTGTATTCTCGGTCGCCAATGCTTATTAAGAGGATGCTTACATCTGGAAAAGCTGTCTTGAGATGGTCGATGACTTTTTTCATTTCCTCTTGATACGTGGTATAGTCTTTTTGATGAGTTTGTGCCACGTTCAGCCCATATTGCAGGACTAATAGGTCGTAAGGCCGTTCTCGATGTGTCTCTTGTAGCATCTTCATCGGGATGCCGGTGAGATTGACACCGCTGCTTCCACGGTTTGCGAGGTTATCCAGGCATATGCCCTGACGACTTTCCATTGCCACTCCATAGAATGTTGCAGAGTCACAGTCGGCTACATTCCATTGCACCCTACCAATCGTATCGGTAACGGATACCTTTTGCAATTGTCCATCACCTTTTATCTTGAATGACTGTCGTTTTTTTCCATTGATTGTTGAAGTAAGATGTATATTGCCAAAACTGCGGAAATAAATTGTTGACACCTCGCACGTATCTAAGTGTGGAGCATATTTCTTTTCTCCTTTCAACAAAACGTATGCTCCCTTATTAGGAAAGAAGTAGTTTCCGGCAATATCCTGATATTTACTTCGAAACCCGATGGTATCTATCTTGAAATGACTTTCCCAGCCATTGAATGCATAGTGTATGGTAGGGCGGAAGCCAGTCATCGTGTAGGTAATGGGTACATATCCTACGCCACAACCGCCATATTCACTTTGCAACATGCTACGAAGGTCGCCCGTAAGTATATCGGCCTCGATGAATGAATCACCAAAGTAGGCGATGCGTACGGGACGATCCATCTGTTCTATCTTTCCCAAAGCCTCGTAGAAATGATCCATACCGAATTGACGTGTTGAATCGGCATAGTCTTCAATGCATGTTAAACCTGATTTGCATGTATCTACAAACAAAGGTTTTAGTTTGGGAAGCAATAGTGAATCTATTTCGAGCGAATCTTCGGCTTCTAACTTATTACGTAAATCAGCAAGTAGGTCGACCTGCCGCATGGTATGTCCGAACAAATTGATTTGTGGCAGGAAATGCATTCCTGTCAGAACAGCCATAACGATAAGTAATAGCACGAACGATGACCACAGATAGTTCTTCATACGTTTTTACATATTCAGTTTCGAAGAAAGGAATCGGCCGGTATATGACTGTGGGCAGGCGGATACCTCCTCCGGTGTGCCGCATACGACCAATTCACCTCCACGCTCACCACCTTCAGGACCAAGGTCAATGATATAATCTGCACACTTGATGACATCCATATTATGTTCGATGATGATAACAGTATGTCCTCGTTTAATCAAAGCGTCGAAAGCCTCCAGTAACTTCTTGATATCGTGGAAGTGCAGACCGGTGGTTGGCTCGTCAAAGATAAAAATGGTAGGCTGTGTCTTCTCCAAGCTGAGATAATAGGCCAATTTCACGCGCTGATTCTCACCGCCGGAAAGGGTAGAGGATGACTGTCCCAGTTTTACGTAGCCAAGTCCGACATATTGCAATGGTTTCAGCTGTTTGACGATCTTGTCCTGGTGGTATTCTGAGAAGAATTCAATGGCTTGATTCACGGTCATGTCCAGGATATCATAAATATTTTTATCGTGGAATTTCACTTCCAGTATATCTTTCTTGAAGCGTTTGCCGTGGCATGACTCACATTCCAGAACGAGGTCGGCCATGAACTGCATCTCGACGGTAACTGTTCCTTCGCCTTTACACTCCTCGCAGCGTCCTCCTTCGGTGTTGAACGAGAAGAAGGCCGGACTGTACCCCATTTGTTTTGCCAGAGGTTGATCGGCATATAACTTTCGTATGTCGTCGTATGCTTTGATGTAGGTCACAGGGTTACTGCGAGTCGACTTGCCTATCGGGTTCTGATCAACGAACTCGATGTCTTTCACCATTGAAATGTCACCTTCCAGGGAGACAAACTCTCCCGGACGTTCACTTGCCTCACTGTATTCACGTTTCAATGCTTGGTAGAAAATGTCGCGGACAAGCGTACTCTTACCCGAACCGCTGACTCCGGTAACCACCGTCATGACGTTTAGTGGAAACTTCACGTCAATGCCTTTCAGATTATTTTCACGCGCTCCCTTTATTTCAATGTAGTTATTCCATGGGCGATGTGAATGTGGTAGATCGATGTGTTCTTCGTTCAATAAGTAGCGTACGGTATAACTTCCACTGTTCGGCTGTAAGTCGTTCATGTCACCTTCATAAACGATCTCTCCACCAAGTCGCCCAGCTTTTGGACCAATGTCGATGATGTAATCGGCTGCACGAATAATCTCCTCATCGTGTTCTACGACGACGACGGTATTACCTAAATCTCGTAATTCCTTTAATACTTTAATTAACTGGTCGGTGTCACGGCTGTGAAGGCCAATGCTGGGTTCGTCCAAGATGTAAAGCGAACCAACCAGACTGCTTCCCAGTGATGTCGCCAGATTGATGCGTTGGCTTTCTCCTCCCGAAAGAGTGTTGCTCAGTCGGTTAAGTGTGAGATAACCCAAGCCTACATCCAACATGAACTGTAGGCGATTATGTATTTCCGTCAGTAATCGTTTGGCAACACTGGCATCGTGCTCATCCAATTTCAACTGGTCGAAGAAAACTTTCAGTGTCGTGATAGGCATCTCTACCAATTCAGAAATAGATTTACCGCCAATCTTTACATAGTTAGCCTCTTTCTTAAGACGCGTTCCGTGACAAGTAGGACAAGGTGTTTTTCCTCTGTACCTTGCCAGCATGACGCGGTACTGAATTTTATATTGGTTCTCGGTGAGCATTTGGAAGAACGAGTCGATGCACGCCTTGTCGCGTGGACCGTGCCAGAGATAATCCTTTTGTTCCTGAGTCAGTTCGTAATAAGGTGTAAAGATGGGGAAGTCGTGTGCAGGAGCCTCACGGATAAACTCTTTCAGCCATTCGTTCATTTTTTCTCCGCGCCAGCAATATACCGCACCATCATAAACACTCAAAGCCCTATTCGGTATGACAAGGTGTTCGTCGATGCCGATAATCTTTCCGAAACCTTCGCATGTGGGACAGGCTCCGATGGGTGAGTTGAAGGAGAACATCTGATCGTTTGGTTCTTGGAAAGTAATCCCATCAGCTTCGAACTTCGTACTAAATGTGAAGAGTTGTGTTCCACCATCCTCCATGTATGCCCTGAGCATGCAAGAACCGTCACCTTCGTACATTGCCGTCTCGGCCGAGTCGGTCAGACGGCTGATCGTTTCCTTGCTGTCGTCAGCGGTCATACGGTCGATAAGCAGGTAAATACGTTGTTTTTCTTTTGGATCGGTTGTATCACCTTTGCTCAGTTCTTGCAGGTAGTCCTCGATACGGACAATCTCTCTGTTTTTCTCGATACGGGTAAAGCCTTGTTTCATATCCATGTCGAGTTGTTGGATCAAGGTCCTTCCTTCACGAAGAAAAATCGGGGTGAGGACGGTAAACCGTGTTCCTTTGGGGAGAGAAAGCATACAGTTGACGATATCCTCGGCGCTGTGTTTCTTTACCAGTTGGCCACTTACTGGAGAATATGTCTTACCGATACGGGAGTAAAGGAGTCGGAGATATTCGTAGATCTCGGTTGATGTACCAACAGTGGATCGAGGGTTTCGACTATTCACCTTCTGTTCAATGGCTATTGCAGGAGGTATACCTTTGATAAAATCGCATTCCGGCTTGCTCATTCGTCCTAAAAACTGGCGGGCATAGCTGGAAAGACTCTCTACATAACGCCTTTGTCCCTCTGCGTAAAGAGTATCAAAGGCTAGCGAAGACTTTCCTGACCCAGATAATCCTGTGATAACCACTAATTTATTTCGAGGTATTTGTAGGCTGATGTTTTTAAGGTTGTTTACCCTTGCTCCTTTGATGGATATATAGTTACTCTCCGACATTCTTTTTCACTTTAAAGTAATCGTGCAAAGTTACGGAAAAACGAGAGGAATATGAAGAAAATCTTGTTTTTCTTCATATTCCCGAGTGAGAGTAACTTCGGCGAAGCCAGAGTTACATTAATGTCGAGTTAATTTTATTTGTACTTTACCGAGACGAAGTAATTTCGGCGAAGTCAAAGTTTGCCTAAAAAACGATTATTCGAATAATACTCCAAATAAAGGAAATTTCATCGAGCTTTATGTTTTATTTATCGAGTTTTTCACCTTCATTCATCGAGTTTTTTGAGCAAAAAACTCGATGAAATCACGAGAATGTCAAGTGTTTTTCGAAATCGTCATGCGTTCTTTCTTCTGTCTAACGGGCAGATGGAAGCAAGTCGAGTAATTCCTTGTCGTGGTGGGAGAGTGGATAACAGGTATTGTCCAGTATCATGGTGATTCCTGTCTGTTCATCATAAGGCTTCCATTCGGGAATAGCCGGAGTGTTCGGATTACCAGTCTTGATGAAGGCGAGCCAGATGTCCGAGATCAGTTTTTCAAACCGATAAGCTTCGGGAGAGGCACCCGTCATCTCTCTCTGCAGACTCACGTTATGGAGCATGAAGGGAAGTTCCATCCCGTGTGATGCACCGAGTGCGTTACTCTCGGGCTTCCAAGTGAAGAGATATAAATAAGCGGGAGCACCGCCTTGTCGGCTCTTCGCTGCCGCCTGACGGACGGCTCCACCGCGATAATTCGTGTCGATATAAGTCATTTCTTTTGCTGCAGCTTTCGGATAAGCCTTGCGGAACGCCTTGTAGAATTTCTGGCCTTTCTCTTCGCCCAAACGTTGGGTCACAGCAGCGATGGCTTCTTCCTCGCTCATCTCATGGCTGATGTCGAAGACAAACTCATTGAAGTTCGTGCCGATGAGCATCGGGACATCTCTTGACTCCTCCGACGCAGGAGCAAAAGGATGTTGTGGAAGTATCGTACCATCGACGACGGGAGAAAGACGTCCGCGCATTCCCTTCTTTGTCAAACGGTTAGCCGCTGCTGTCAGTTCCTCGTAAGTGAACTTCGAGAAGTCGGCTTGCGCATTCGGCTCTACACCCAGCTCTTTGGCAAAGGCAATACCATATTCCCGGCTTGGCTTTGACTCTGCCTGACGGGTCGACGAACCACTCTGTACGATGGCACGCTTGAATAAGCCTTTTGCACTCGGCATGGCCAACAAGGTCGATACTTTTCCACCGCCACCTGACTGACCGGCAATCGTCACCTGTTGTGGATCGCCACCAAACAGGCTGATATTATCCCGTACCCATTCCAAGGCTTTAACAATATCCTGCATTCCCAGATTGACGGATTGTGCATATTTCCCACCAAGAGCCGTAAGATCGAGATAACCTAAGACGTTCAAACGGTGGTTAATGCTGACAACGACGATATCACCGGCTTCGGCCAATGCCCGCCCTTCATAGCATGGCAGATCGTGAGCCGAGCCTCCGGAATATCCACCTCCGTGAATCCACATAAATACCGGACGGCGCTTGTTATTGGAGATGCTCGGTGTCCATACGTTCAAGACCAGGCAGTCCTGCTCGTCCCATGGCTCGATGACAAACTGGTTTCCAAAGGCATAGTCCGTCTGATTATTCCGGTTCCAACGTAAGTTCTCGCCTTGTGGAGCCTGAGGACCCCATAGTTTACACTGACGTAACGTAGTGAACTTGTCGGGAGCGGTCGGAGGCATGAAACGTTCGGCCTTGGCATAACTGATGCCTTTGAACGTGAATATGGATCCATCCTGATATCCTTCGATAGGACCATAGATTGTTTGTACACGGGTGTGCTTGCCAGCCGTTATCGGCTGACTGAATGAAGATGTAAAGCTCAGCAGAGCCAATACACCAAGAAGGAAGAATTTGTTTTTCATGGCAATCGATTTTAGTCGTTAGTACAAATATAGATAAAAGTTTACAAAAACCAAACTATCGCATTCCCTTTTAGTAATAGGATGAAAAATCTTTCCCTTTGTTTTTTTGTCTATGCATTTCCCGATGAAGACTTTGTGGTATACCTTCGTTTTATCCCTCGGGGATTTGTAATCCCTGAGGATTTGCATTGTTTGCTTAGTTTGTCCTCTTTTGTCCTCGGGAATTTGCAATCCCCGAGGCAGTAAATGCGGATTTATAATCCGCGCGGGTCACAGACCCGCAGTTAATCTCCCTGTGGATTGCAAATCCACAGGGACAAGCAATCCACAGGGACATTTTATAAAACGGGCCTAGACAAGTTATGTCTCTTCAAATGATAAATGTCAAGGTTAATTTGATAATTTTATAGTTGATTTAAGTTGTTTATATCCAAAGAATATACAATACTTAACATTAATTAATGATAAATCGTATTTATTTTGCAAGATTATTTATATGTTTGTATCGGAACAAATAGAAATCAATACTATGACTACTAAAGAAAAATTCGAAAACAAGATGTCCAGCTCTCAATTGATGGATTTGGAAGAACGTTTTGGAGCACATAATTATCATCCGCTACCCGTTGTGCTTCATGCCGGTAAAGGAATTTATGTTTGGGATGTAGAAGGAAAACGTTATTTTGACTTCCTCTCATCATATTCGGCTGTAAACCAAGGACATTGTCATCCACGTATTATTAAAGCCTTGAAAGATCAGGCTGATGTTCTTTGTCTCACCTCGCGTGCGTTCTATAATGATGCACTTTGTGAATATGAGAAATTCATCCACGATTTCTTTGGTTATGATCGTGTCCTGCCTATGAATACCGGTGCTGAAGGGGTGGAAACAGCCCTGAAACTTGCTCGTCGGTGGGGAGCAGTGAAGAAAGGCATACCGAATGAAAAGATTAAAATAATCTGTTGTGACGGTAATTTCCATGGTCGTACCGTTACCGTAATTACGATGAGTAATGATCCTAGTTCGTATGCTCAATACGGTCCGCTTACACCAGGATTTATTCGTGTGCCCTATAATAATGTGGATGCCTTAAAGAAAGCACTTGATACTTATGGAGAGGAGGTCTGTGCTTTCATAGCAGAACCTATTCAGGGTGAAGCTGGGGTGTTTGTCCCAGATGACGGTTATTTGAAGAAATGCTATGACTTATGTCATCAGCATAATGTTCTTTTTATTGCTGATGAGGTGCAGACAGGTATTGCCCGTACCGGAAAAATGTTATGCTGTGAGCACGATGGTATTCGTCCCGATATTGTGGTCTTGGGCAAAGCCCTGGGCGGTGGCGTACTCCCTGTATCAGCTTGCTTGGCTGATGATGATATCATGCTGAATATCAAGCCGGGTGAACATGGC
Source organism: uncultured Bacteroidales bacterium (assembly GCA_902779535.1). Taxonomy (GTDB): domain Bacteria; phylum Bacteroidota; class Bacteroidia; order Bacteroidales; family Bacteroidaceae; genus Phocaeicola. The sequence continues at coordinate 16,048 of CACZBX010000007.1, read as the reverse complement.
TCTACTTTTGGTGGCTTCCCTCTGGCTGCACGCGTTGCCGTGGAAGCTTTAAAAGTGGTGAAAGATGAACATCTGGTAGAGAATGCAGAGAAGATGGGACAGATTTTCCGAAGAGAGGTCAAGAAAATCCAGTCGCCTTTTATCGAACAGGTTCGAGGAAGGGGCATGTTGAATGCAATTGTCACGAAACCGATCAATGGAAAGACGGCCTGGGATATCTGTATAAAAATGATGGAATATGGCTTGCTTGCCAAACCAACGCACGACCATATTATCCGATTTGCTCCACCATTGGTTATTAAGGAAGAAGAATTGATGGAGGCTATTGGCATCATCAAGCGTACTTTTGAAGAGATGTCATGATAAACTTAAAATAGATTTAACTTTAAGAGAGAGGAATGCAAACGACAAATCGTTTATTGATGGTACGACCTGTTCGGTTCGCTTTTAATGAAGAGACGGCTGCTAACAATGCCTTCCAGCATAAGAGCGAATCGATGCAGGCTACTTTACAAATCCAGCAAGAGGCTGTTAGGGAGTTTGATGCATACGTGGGGTTACTGCGTGAAAATGGAGTCATTGTGGATGTACTTCAGGATACGGAAGAACCTTTTACACCCGATTCTATCTTCCCCAATAATTGCTTTTCTACCCATATCGGACAGGAGCATATACTCGTTCTCTATCCGATGTTTGCCTGTAACCGTCGGAAGGAAAGAGATAAACTCTTAAAGATGGTGGATATGATGAAGTATGACCGAGTTGTCGATCTGACTTCGTGGGAACAGAAACAATGCTTCTTGGAAGGTACCGGGTCGCTGGTTTTGGATCGAGAGCATCGCATAGCCTATGCCTGCACCTCTCCAAGAACCAGTGAAGTAGTGTTGAAAGAATGGGCCGCTCAGTTGGATTATCGATACTTGTTGTTCGATAGCGTAGATGAAAAAGGTATTGCGGTATATCATACGAATGTGCTTATGCATGTAGGAACAGGCATGGCTGTGGTATGTCTCGAGTCTATTCTTGATTTGCAGCAGCGTGAGTCGTTGGTTCGATCCCTTACCGATCATGGGAAGGAGATTGTGCCTATCACCTACGAACAGATGAATCATTTTGCCGGGAATATGCTGGAGGTAAGAAGTTCTCATGGTGAAAAGATTCTGGTAATGAGCAAGACTGCACGAGAATCATTGACAGAAGAACAATTGTTGAGAATGCAAAAATATGTGCGCATCATCAGTCCTGACATTCATGTGATTGAATCAGCAGGTGGAGGCAGTGCACGTTGCATGATGGCAGAACTGTTTTAATCAAATGATGATGGAATCGAAGTTTCTCACACCCTGCAAGGTGAATATCTGTTCGGAAACAGGCCGACTGCGAGCAGTCCTGCTTCATCGTCCGGGAAAAGAAATAGAACGGATGACACCTCTGAATGCTGCACATGCACTTTACAGCGATATCCTCGACAAATATACTGTCGATACCGAATATTCGTATTTCTCCGGGATATTGGAGCGTTGGACAAATGTCTATTACGTGAAGGATGTCCTGGAAGAAGTGATGAAGGATGATGCGGTGAAAGAGGAATTGGTGAGAAAAAGCATTCATCATGACCAGAGCCTTCGGCTAAGCCCATTGATTGGTCAGGAAAAGAAATTGACTGAACAGTTACTAGACCTTTCTTTGCCCGAATTGGCAAGGATATTGATTGAAGGATATGAGAACCCGTCGTGGGATGGTAGTTCGGACGACCGCTATCTGTTAAATCCCTTGTATAATTTGCTGTTCACGCGCGATGCTTCTTCGACGGTCTATCATCAGGTACTGATTAATTCGATGAGTTTTGAGGTCCGAGAGCGCGAATCACTCATTTTCAGTACGATATTCAAACATTTTTTTAAAGTCGATACTTTCAATGCTTCATCGGTTGATGCGGGAGCCCGGACAGAGGGCGGTGACGTGCAGGTTGCTTCACCCGATTTGCTATGCTTAGGCTATGGTATTCGAACGAATTCCATCGGTATAGAATACCTGGCTGAAAAGTTTGCTAAGGAACGTCCGAAATTTAATATACTTGTTCAGGAACTACCTCTAAAACCGGAATCCTTTATCCATCTTGATATGGTGTTTACTTTCCTTGGGCAGCACTCTTGCATGGCATTCGAGCCGATGCTCAAAAAGGTAGGGTTGTTTGCCAATAAGGATACTACGTTGATAAGAATTGATAACGGACAAATCAAATACCGTAGAGTGAATAATCTATTGGCTGGACTTCGAAAGTTAGGATGGGAGATGGAACCTGTGCTATGTGGTGGTCATGACCCTTGGGTTCAACTGCGTGAGCAATGGCACAGCGGTGCCAACTTCTTCGCACTTGGAGATCAGAAAATAGTCGGTTACAGGCGCAATATACACACTATTGAAGCATTGAATAAGGCCGGATTCTCCATCCTACATGCCGAGGATATTGTCTCTGGCAAGACGAACATGAACGACTACGATAAATTTGTTGCTGTCTTCCCGGGAGCAGAGTTGCCTCGAGCCGGTGGAGGAGCGCGTTGCATGACGATGCCAATTTGGCGTGAAGCATGATATATATTTTCGTATAAAGATAGTATTATTCCCATTTCGTTTTGCTATATTTGCATGGGTGAAACAAAAGTGAATGTAATGAAAACACTATTGACTTATTTGGGCTTTGACCCTACGAAACATGTTGTCAAGACTGAAATCTTGGCTGGTATAACAACTTTTTTAACAATGAGTTATATCCTTGCTGTTAATCCTTTGATTTTAGGTGATGCAGGTATGGATAAAGGCGCTGTCTTTTCTGCAACGATCATCGCAGCAGCAGTGGCAACTCTGGTCATGGCTTTCTATGCAAAACTTCCTTACGCCTTGGCTTCGGGAATGGGATTGAATGCTTTCTTTGCCTATACACTGGTTCTTGTAATGGGGTATAGTTGGGAGGAAGCCTTGTCTGCCGTTTTATTGGAAGGAATCATCTTCATCATATTAACTTCGTTAAAAGTGCGTGAGGCTATTGTCAATGCAATTCCGTTAAATTTGCGTTATGCCATTTCGGTAGGTATAGGTTTGTTTATTGCCTACATTGGATTGAAAAATGGTGGAGTGATTGTTTCCAATGAGTCTACAATTACAACATTAGGACCTTGGAATGCAAATTCTATTTTAGCCATCTCTGGTGTTATTCTGGGTGGAATCTTATTGACATTAAAAGTACGTGGGGCTTTATTCTTTACTATTATTGCAATCACGATCCTTGGTATTCCGCTCGGCGTTACCCAAATACCCGAAGGTTTCAATCTCATTAGTATTCCGTCATCTATTGAGCCTATAGCGTTCAAGTTCGACTTTTCACGTTTATTAGCCTTAGATATTGATTTTTACATAGTCGTATTTGTTCTACTTTTGATGGACCTATTTGATACTTTGGGAACATTTATCGGTGCGGCTACCAGCGCGGGTATGGTTGATGAGAATGGAAAAATTAAGAATATGAACAAAGCTTTGATGGCAGATGCAATTGGTACGACGGTTGGTGCCATCTGTGGAACGTCAACAGTTACGACCTATGTAGAGAGTACTACCGGAATAGCCGAAGGCGGACGAACAGGATTGACTTCGCTGACTGTTGCTGTCTTCTTCTTGATAGCTTTGTTCTTTTCGCCGCTATTTCTAATTATTCCTTCGGCTGCTACAACCAGTGCTCTGGTTTTGGTTGGCATAATGATGTTTCGCTCTATCAAGAACATTGATTTTACGAGGATGTCGGAGGCTTTACCCTGTTTCATCACCATTGTTATGATGCCTTTTACCGCAAGTATTTCAGAAGGTATCGTTCTGGGTATGCTCTCGTATGTATTTATCAAGTTGCTCAGTGGAAAAACACGCGATCTTTCTGTCATCATGTACATTCTTGCGGCGTTCTTTATCCTAAAATATGTTGTGGTATTGTTATAAATCAGATACGATGAAATATTATATTTTTTCCTTTTTATTTTGTTTGACCTGTCTGCTTCATGCACAGGACAGAGCTGATCAACAGAAACTGTCGGATCCGAATTCCTTTTCCATGATTCTGATGGGCGATCCGCAAGGCTACACTAAGTATGATATTAATCAGCCTCTCTATGAGTTATGTACGGTTTGGTGCTCTGATAATATTGATAATTTGAATATCAAAGCGGTGTTGCTGACGGGCGATTTGGTTGAGCAGAATGAGAATATTGTTCGAAATCGACGTATGCTGAATCAAACGAGCCGGCAGATGTGGGAGTGGGCTTCTCATTGTATGGCACGCCTTGACAATAAAGTTCCGTATATCATCGCAACCGGTAATCATGAGTATGGATATGTACGTGGTGACGAGGGATTTACTCACTTTCCTGAATATTTCCCGATAGAACGAAATTCAAAATGGTTGGATTGTGTAGTGGCTGCCTATCCAAACCGAGAAGGAAAAGTATCATTGGAAAATGCGGCATATAAGTTTGAAGATGAACATTGGGGCAAAATCTTGGTGATTGCTGCCGAATGGGCTCCTCGTGATGAAGTCTTGGCGTGGGCAAAAGGTTTGGCTGATAGCAAAGACTATCAAGATTATACCATCATATTTATTACTCATTCTTTTTTGCGTGAACGTACGGCTGAGCGGACAAATAACGAAGGTTACAAGATTCAGCCACGTAACTTTGGACAGGAAATCTGGGAGAAACTGATCTATCCTTGCAAGAACATACGAATGGTTCTTTGCGGGCATACGGGTGTGCCTGGCGAATTTGAAGACTCGGTGGCTTATCGTGCTGATAAGAATTCAGCAGGAAAGACTGTTCATCAGATGATGTTTAATGTTCAAATCCTTGGAGGAGGATGGGAAGGTAACGGTGGTGATGGTTGGCTTCGGATCCTTGAATTCTTACCTGATGGAAAGACGGTGAAGGTAAAGACATACTCTCCACTCTTTGGAATTTCACCAACGACAAAACATTTGGCTCATCGCACAGGTGCATGTGACCAATTCAATATGGTTATAGAAAAATGAAAAAAGAATTATTTCAGTTAGTAGGATGCCTGCTTATTGCTTGCCTCTTCTTCCAATGTAATGGAGAAAGAAAGCAGATACCGGCTGAGACAGAGGTTTTGGCGGTTGAACCTGATTATAATGACCCTACTCAGTGGCACATCTCTGACCGACACCATACTGCTGATGTGTTCTATATTATTTCGACTGAGATTGGTGATACCATGATGCCGGATAACACGGTGTACCACCATGCAGATACGTATGCTGACTGGGCAAGAACGCCTATGTATAGTGAAATGATCGGTGTTGACACATTGATTAGTGGTCCTTTAAACTTTTATACTCCCTATTACAGGCAATGTTCGCTTCAATCTTTTATGAACGACAGCACTCTCGAAGCACGTTTTCCTGTTGCTGTGAGTGATGTGAAGAAAGCATTCGACTATTTTTTGAAGAACCTGAACGATGGTCGTCCTTTCGTGCTGGCTGGCTTCAGTCAAGGTGCGATGATTATGTTGGAATTGTTAAAGGAGATGGACGCTACAACCTATCAAAGGATGATTGCTGCCTATGCTTTGGGTACCAACATTACGAAAGAAACATTGGCTCAAACGAACTATATCGTTCCTGCTTCCGGCGAATCTGATACAGGTGTGACGATCTGTTATAACTCTGTTCGGGATGTGAATGCTGTCATTCATGGTTTGGGTGATAATAACGAAGTTTCGATTAATCCGGTAAACTGGAAGGTTGATGACACTCCGGCTGTTCTTATCACTGAGCCTACGCCACTTTTGCCTATTGATCAGCAGGAAAAAGATACGATGACCGTTCGTCTGGATCCAAATACTCATCTTTTGCTGGTTGATGGATATACGGCGACTGATTATATCCTTCCGTTGATAGGTAAAGAAGGGAATTATCATTCTCGTGAGATCTGGCTATATCGCGATCAGTTGCGTGAGAATATCTTCCGCCGTACGGTGTGTTTTCTTCAGTCAAGTAAGTAAGGACTCCTTTGTGTCATTGGGCTTGCTTGACGCTGTCGGCTGCAAGTGGCACTAAGTCGTTAGCAATCCTTCTTACATCTTGGATAAGTAGGGTCGAATCGCGTTGGATGGAGTCTTTTTCGGGAATATAGTTCTTGTAGTTTTTCCAAGCATTGGCATACTTGCGATTATGTTTGAGAGTTCGTCCTCTTTCCGTCAGGTTCTCGTAAAGTAGTTTTTCTGCATCGAACGTGTATTTGATACCGACTCCTGCCGTCATTGCGTTACCATCTTCTGTAGGTGTACCGATACGACGGTTCTGAATGTCTAAGTCACTTTGGCTGTAGATGTCGGTATGGCTGTTGGGATTAATCTTCATCGTAATCCGCAAATCTTTATTCTTTGGTGCGTACATGGAACTCTTGGTCGCATCAGTATTGAATTTCATCCAACTCTTTGACTGTTCCATATAGGGAGAGTCGTTTATTGTTTGACTATTACCGAAAAAGTTGAAATCGATATAGTTCTTCATGTCGTTATTCAGATCGAAATTGTCTTTACGTGAGATACTTCTTCTGACTTTTGTCGTATCACTTGTTGAAATGGTATCGTGCTCCAAGGTGGATGAATCTTTACGTTGGTTTTGTGCCTTCAGTGAGGAAGAGGCACATATCATGATGCATGCTATGATCGGGAAAACTCGGAACACCTTTATTCTTTTTTGAATACAAATTTACGTGTGTTCATGTTAAGCGAATTTAAAGCAGTGTTATAAAACCTTTCCGATAACTTTTTTTATCATCCGTTTACTTATTGTAATTCATTGAATAAAAAAGCCCCATAGTTTCAACTATGAGGCTTTTACAGGTATGAATCGGAATTATGCCATTTCTTTGAATTTTCTGTCCATGGCAGCAGCGGCTTTTCTTCCGTCGCCCATGGCGAGAATCACCGTTGCTCCTCCACGAACGATATCCCCTCCGGCAAAGAGCATGGACCGACTGCTTTCCATGTCATCGTTTACGGCGATGGTATTCTTTCTGCCCAGTTGTAAGCCTTCGATGCTCTTAGGTACCAATGGGTTAGGTGAGACTCCTACGGCCACGATAACCTGATCAACGTCGATTGTAATGGTTTTACCTGGAATTGGTTCAGGACTCCGTCGTCCGCTTGCGTCAGGTTCGCCCAGTTGCATGACTTGGAGGACAGCAGCCTTGACTGCTCCCTTCTCATCAGCAAGGTATTCAATCGGATTATGTAAGGTAAGGAAGTTGATTCCTTCTTCCTTTGCATGTTTTACCTCTTCGAGTCGTGCAGGCATTTCTGCTTCGGAGCGGCGGTATACCAGTGTAACGTTTGCTCCTAGGCGCTTGGCTGTACGGCACGAGTCCATGGCAGTATTACCGCCACCCACTACCATCACATTTTTACCGAAGTTTATCGGTGTATCTGATAGCGGATTGGCAGCATCCATCAGGTTGACACGAGTGAGGTATTCGTTGCTCGACATGATGTTGATGGCATTTTCACCAGGTATATTCATGAAATTGGGAAGACCGGCACCCGATGCGACAAAGATTCCCTTGAATCCCTTTGCTTCCAATTCGTCCACACTGATGGTCTTTCCTACAATACAGTCTGTCTGGAAATGGACGCCCATCTTGCGAAGGCTTTCTATCTCTACATCAACAATATGATTGGGGAGTCGGAATTCAGGGATACCGTATTTCAGTACACCGCCAATCTCGTGTAATGCCTCGAATACGTACACGTCATATCCGTTTTTAGCCATATCGCCTGCAAAACTCAAGCCCGCAGGACCAGATCCCACGACTCCAATCTTGATGTCGTTAGCCGGAGCAATCTCTGGTACCGAAATATTACCGCTTTCTCGCTCGAAGTCAGCGGCAAAACGTTCCAGATAACCGATGGCAACAGGTTTTTCACCCATCTTTAAGTGGATACATTTGCTCTCACACTGCTTTTCCTGCGGACAAACTCGTCCACATACTGCAGGAAGGGCAGAGGTATGTTTCAGCACTTTTGCTGCAGCCAAGAACTGACCTCGTTCGATATTCTTTATGAATGAAGGAATATTGATGCTTACCGGGCAGCCTTCCATGCAACTTGGCTTGGCACAGTCCAGACATCGTTTGGCTTCTGTGAGGGCCATCTCCTTGGTTAAACCTGTATTTACTTCTTCCAACCGAGTCTTGGCACGATAAACAGGATCGAGTTCGGGCATGATAACCCGTTCGATGGCCGTCCGCTCCTTGGGTTTCATACTTAAGCGTAATGATTTACGCCATGCAGCATCGCGGTCGGTAAGAACTTCTATGGTATCGTTAGTTGGGTCGTCATCCATGACGATATCCGTTTGTTTTGATACTTGTTTGGTGACAAATGTAGCATGGATATGTTCCTCATAATGCTCCATTTCTTCACGTTCAGCATCCTTGAACGTCCCCATGCGTTTCAACATCTCATCCCAGTCGACCAAAGCACCGTCAAATTCCGGTCCATCGATGCAGACGAACTTCGTTTGTCCGCCGATGGTGAGGCGGCAAGCACCGCACATACCGGTTCCATCGACCATAATGGTGTTTAGTGAGACATCGGTTGGTATTTGGTATTTCTGAGTGAGCAGACAGCAGAACTTCATCATGATGGCCGGTCCGATGGCAAAAACTTTGTCGATATGTTCACGTTGAATCAACTGTTCGATGCCAACGGTAACCACACCTTTTTGTCCGTAACTACCATCATCGGTCATGATAAGTACTTCGTCAGAGCTTTGACGAACTTCCTCCTCCATGATAATCAAATCTTTTGACCTTCCGGCCAAGACAGAGAGCACGCGGTTGCCCGCTTCTTTCAATGCGCGTATGATGGGGAGCATCGGAGCCACACCGACACCACCTCCGGCACAGATGACTGTTCCAAAATTCTCGATGTGTGTGGGTTTACCCAATGGTCCTACCACATCATCGATATAATCTCCTTCGTTTAAATCGCAGAGGCGGGTAGAGGAGAGTCCGACTTTTTGAACGACAAGCGTAATGGTACCGTTCACCGGATCTGCGTCAGCGATTGTAAGTGGCATTCGTTCACCTTTTGCTCCAATACGTACAATCACAAAGTTTCCTGCTTTGCGAGATTTGGCAATTAATGGAGCCTCGACTATAAACTTAAAGACCTTCTCTGAAAATTGCGTTTTGGATACAATCTTGTTCATAATTGTGTTTTTTAGTTCGTTTAGATATTCAAATTACCACATTGTGTCGGCAAAAATACGAAACTATTTTATTAAATGAAAGTTTGCAATTGAGTTTCTTCACAAATCTGTCCTTTTCTTTTCATGGACAAAATGAAAAACAGTATCTTTACGTTCCGAAACTACAAAGCAAAGATACGATGCAACAAGTTATTCAAATTGAGAATGGTATAACCCGTCATCCTGATCATCGGATGGCAAAGCCCATTTTCTTTTCATTAGGTATAGACGAGCAGATGGCTATTGTCGGTGAGAACGCTTCCGGAAAGTCGATGCTGGTCGAGACATTGACCGGCAAGTGGCCATTATTATATGGTAATGAGGTGCAATACCATTTTAGTCACGCCACTTCCCCTTTGATAAGTGATAACCTAAAGTATATTGCGTTTCGAGATGCTTATGGTGATGCCGATGCACACTATTATTATCAGCAACGATGGAACTCTCAGGATGTAGAAGACATTCAGACTGTTATGGAACTATTGCCCACGTCATCAGATGAGGCTTTTACACATCAGTTATTCGAACTCTTTGGTATGTATCCTTTATTGGACAAACCAATTGTCTTTCTTTCGAGCGGAGAACTGAGGAAATTTCAGCTAACACGTGTGTTAATGAACCGTCCGCAAGTGTTGGTAATGGATAATCCTTTTGTTGGCTTGGATACTGGGACGCGTTTTCAACTGAAAGAGTTGATACGAAGGCTTATTCAAGAGATACATTTGCAAGTTATCCTCGTCCTTTCGAAAACGGATGAGATTCCCGACTTTATTACACACGTTGTTCAGGTGCATGATAAGGTGTGTGAGCCAAAGATTACGTTGAACGAGTACCTTTCCAATCGACCGATTCTTCCCACGCATATATTGTCGGAAGAGAAAGGCCAAAGGATATTGGATTTACCTTATCGTTCGGATTCAATTCATGCCGATGAGATTGTCAAGTTATCCAAGGTCAGCATTCGTTACGGTGAACGGACGATATTGAAAGATCTGGATTGGACCGTCAAGTGTGGTGAAAAATGGGCTTTACGTGGAGACAATGGCTCGGGAAAGTCTACCCTTTTGAGTTTAGTCTGTGCCGATAATCCTCAAAGTTATGCCTGTGATATCGCATTATTTGGACGTAAGCGTGGAACGGGAGAGAGTATTTGGGAAATTAAGAAACACATCGGATATGTCAGCCCAGAGATGCACCGTGCCTATCTGAAGAATCTACCCACCATCGATATCGTAGCCAGTGGATTACACGATTCTGTGGGACTTTACAGGCGTTCTACGGAAGTTGAAAAACAGCAATGTGCATGGTGGATGGACATTTTTGGCATCTCATCCTTATGTTATCGGAATTTCATGCAACTATCGAGTGGAGAACAACGCTTGGCGCTTCTGGCTCGTGCCTTTGTAAAAGATCCGGAATTGCTCATTTTGGATGAACCGCTTCACGGATTGGATGTACGTAACCGACAGATGGTGAAGGATATTATCGAGAAATTCTGTCAGCGTAAAGACAAGACCATGATTCTCGTTACACATTATCCAGAGGAATTGCCTCATTGTATCGATCATCAATTAATTCTTCATCGAAATTAAAAAGAAATTGAAATAATCTTCGTATATTTGCTGCATTAAAATCAAAAGAGTGCTATGGAGAAGAAAAATTCGATCAAACAGTTAGCCGAAGCAGCCAAAAGCTTGACTTGGTGGTTGGAGTGGGGAGAGTTACTCCTTGGATGCCTTTCGATGGCAGCTGGTTTTGTTTACTTTATTAACCCATATAAACTGGTTCCTGGTGGTGTATATGGTGCAAGTATTGTATTGCACAATATTTTCCCATCAATACAGGTCGGTACATTCGGTTATATGTTTGATGTTCCTCTGTTGATCACCGCGATGTTGCTGTTGGGAGCCAACATTGGCGGGCGCACCATTCTGGCTGCACTGATAACTCCGGCTATCATGAACATTCTTTCTTCATTGTCTTACCCTTCACATGAAGCTTTGGAGGCGTTGGACCCTTCATTACTGTTGAATGGAACGATGGATTTATCGGATCACTTGATGCTTTCAACCATTATCGGTTCAGTCTTGATCGGTATTGGTAGTGGATTGATCGTACGTGCGAAGGCTACCTCCGGTGGAACCGACATTATCAGTATGATTATTCAGAAGTTCCTTCACATTCCTTTCTCCACAGCTATCTTGATGGTTGACTCCGTTGTTGTGCTCTTTGGCTTGATCGTCATTGGCTTTGGTGTCGGTAGTGCACAGACGAGCAGTGAAGAGCCTTCAATCTACCTTTCGTTTTACTCCTTGATTGCTATCTTTGTTTCTTCCCGTGTCGTTGCTTTCGTGTTGAATGGTTCGAAAGATGATAAGCTTATCTTTATCATCAGCGATAAGAATCTACCGGAATTGCATCACTTTATCCTTAACGAGATGGATCGTTCGGCAACGATTATCAAGAGTAGCGGTTTGTATACGAAGAAAGAAAAGGAAATGCTCTTCTTGGTAGTCAGCCACCGTGAGGTTATCTCGGTAAACAAAAAGATTAAGGAAGTAGATCCTTCCGCTTTTGTCGTCGTAACCGATGCTTATGACACATATGGTGAAGGATGGAAACCATTGCCCAACAAGAACGATATTCAACCTGAATAATACGTAATAGATTTAGTTAGAGAGGATATGTCATTTCTTTGGCATATCCTCTTTTTGTTCTTTCAGGTATTATTTTCTTCGAGTTTTTCTGTGATTTCGTTGAGCTTTTCACCTTCATTTGTCGAGTGTTTTTTCAGTTTTGTCGAGTCTTTTGGCTCAATCATTTGATGTCTTGGCAAATAGGTCCAATGTTTTAGTCCCTAGATAAAGAATACAAGCGAATAGATTTGAATTATGCTGATTTTTGACTACTTTCGTTTAAAATAATCTTGATAAATAGATAAAAAGTAGAGTTTAGTTGATAAAAACGCTCGTTTTATAGAAGAATATTGGAAGTCTTTTAGCTGAAAACTACTTTTGTATAACCAAAATTAAAAGAATAAGATGGAATCAAGTCGTAAGTATCGTATATATGAAAATCTACTATATTTGATTTTGTGGGGATTGTTGTTTATCATACCCATTGTGAGTTTTTTCTTGAAAACTTCTGCCGATTCAAACTTTGTTTTCCAATGGAAAGATATTTATCATATATGGCTCGAAATCCTTCCATTTTTACTCTTATTCCTGATTCACAACTATTTTATTGCTCCTTTGCTGATAGATAAGAAAAAGCGAGTTTTATACATCGTTTTTGTCTTGATTTTACTATTCGGTTTTGGCGCATATCAACTGACTTTGGGTCGTCAGTTTAAGCCTGAGGGGCCGATGCCGGGGATGATGGAGAGACCCCTTCACGAGTCGAATCCGATGATGAATAATCCTGAGAATGTTGACTTTGAAGGTCGAGAAATGCTACCTCCGAAGATGATGGACAAGCCTCGTCCTCCGATGGGACGACCTGGGATGGTTCCTCGTCCGCCGATCTTGATGGACAATATATCGGTTATTAAACTGTTCATTGCAATCTTGTTGATAGGAACGAATTTGGGTATGAAAGTCTTTTTCCGAGGCAAAAGAGATGAAGAGGTTGTTGCTAAACTGGAGGAACAGAATTTAAAATATCAACTTAAATACTTGAAATATCAGGTGAATCCGCATTTTTTCATGAATACCTTAAACAATATTCATGCTTTGGTGGACATCAATCCTGAGCAAGCGAAGAGTACGATTGTAGAACTATCAAAACTGATGCGCTATGTACTCTATGAAGCCGACAAGAAGTTTATCTCGTTACAGCGTGAGATCGACTTTATCGATCATTATATCGCCTTGATGCGCATTCGCTATACTGAAATGGTACGGATCACGACGAATATGCCTCAGGAGGCTGGAAATGTAGAGATTCCTCCACTTATTTTTATCATGTTTGTGGAGAATGCTTTCAAGCATGGAGTAAGCTATCAGAAAGATTCGTTTATCGAAATCTCGATACAATTAGAAAACGAACGTATTCTTTTCCGGTGCAAAAATAGTAAACATTCATCCGACTTGGTAGAAGGTGAAGGAGGACTGGGACTGGTAAATGCTAAGAAGCGGTTGGATTTGATTTATGGGGATGATTATTGCCTTCAGATTTACAATGAACCACTTACATACGAGGTAAGTTTGGATTTACCTGCATATATGAACTCAAGATTAGTATAAGAAATGTTTTATGATTAGATGTTTAGCGATTGATGACGAGCCCTTGGCGTTGAAGCAGCTTGTTTCATACATTATGCAAACACCATTTCTGGAATTGGTTGCTGCATGCCAAAGCGCAGTTGAGGCGAAAGAGATTTTACATAACGAACAGATTGACGCCCTGTTTGTGGACATTAATATGCCCGACCTCAACGGATTGGATTTTGTAAAGTCGTTGAGCACACCTTTGTTGGTGGTGTTTACGACGGCTTATTCTGAGTTTGCCTTGGAAGGATACAAGGTGAATGCCATTGATTATCTGTTGAAGCCTTTTGGTTTAGATGATTTTATCCGTGCAGCGCAGAAAGTAAAGAAGCAGTATGAATTGATGAATGCTGTCTCTGTGTCGGTGGTCGATATGGACGATGCAATCTTCTTTAAGACGGAATATAAGATAGTCCGTGTCGATATCAAGCAAATTATGTATGTGGAAAGCATGAGTGAATATCTGAAAATTCACCTTGTCGATGAACCGAAGCCTATTATCGTCCTCTTGAGCATGGAAAAGATAGAGGAACGTTTACCGATGAACTCGTTTATGCGTGTGCACCGATCATACATCATCAACTTGAAGATGATAAAAGAAGTCAATAAGAGTCGGATTATCATGAATTCGGATACGTATATCCCGATAGGAGACAACTATCGAGACGCATTTAATAATTACTTGAATACCAAGTTCCTGACTAAATAAACTTAAAGAGGACTGTCAACCATGACAGTCCTCTTTTTGATTGAACGAGTGTTCGTTTATTTCTTGATAAATTTGATTGCGAAGCCACCACCGGGAGCCAGATGAATCTGAAGTGGTGATCCTGCTGTATAGTCTTTCACAATTTTCTTGTAGTCGGTACCACGACGGTCGGCGTTCACACCATCTTGGAAGATTTCCATCCGATAGTTGCCTGCAGGAAGAATAGATGTATCGACATTAATATCGCGAGCTGTCCAATCTGTAATACCACCGATATACCATGTATTTCCTTTCTGACGGGCTGTAACAATATACTTACCGATTTCACCATCCATCACACAACTTTCATCCCATGTTGTCGGGATCTGAGCAATGAACTCGGTACATTCCGGTTCTTTCATGTAGTTGGAAGGAGCGTCGCATAGCATATTGATAGGTGATTCAAGTACGATATAGAGAGCCAACTGGTGGCAACGTGTTCCCATACTCATCGGCTCAGAGTTAGAACCGTAGAAATTGCGTAAGTTGACGTTCTTCATTGCACCTTGTGTATAGTCCATCGGACCTGCAGCCTGACGGATGAATGGGATTTGTGCATCGTAAATCACGTGATCCTTATCCTTTGAGCCCCATTTTGCATTCTCCAATCCGTAAACACCTTCGAAATTGATGACATTCGGGTAAGTGCGGGTCAGGCCGGCAGGCTTGAATGCACCATGGTAGTCGAGCATCAGGTGATATCTCGAAGCGATTTCTGCTGCTTTGTAGAAGAAGTCTGTCATCGGTTGGTCGTCGCGATCCATGAAGTCGACCTTGAATCCTTTTACTCCCATCTCAGCAAAATGTTTGCAGACGTGCTCCATGTCGCGAGCAAAAGCCCAATAACCAGCCCAAAGGATGATACCAACGTTCTTACTCTTTCCGTAATTGATTATTTCTTTTAGATCGATTTCCGGGATAACTTGGAACAAATCGGCCTTTTTGTTTACTGCCCATCCTTCATCCAGGATAATATACTCGATACCATGCTTAGAGGCAAAGTCAATATAATACTTATAAGTGTCATTGTTGATGCCGGCACGGAAGTCAACACCCTCGATGTTCCAGTCGTTCCACCAATCCCAAGCCACTTTACCCGGTTTGATCCATGAGATATCCTTCAAGCGTGAAGGTGCAGCCAGCAGGTAGCTGAGGTTGTTGTTGGCCAAGTCCTTATCAGCTCTGCTGATCATCGTGATACGCCACGGGAAAGTACGAGCATTCTCTACTTTTGCGATATAGTTTTCGGCAGTTTGAACCAGCATTTGTAATTCGTTGTGGCCACCTTGCTTTAACTCTTTAGGTACTGGAGCATGCACACCCTTTAATGTCTGGGCATTTTTGCCTTCACTCACGAGGTAAAGTCCAGGGTAGTTCTCCAGATGAGTCTCTGTAATCTCCATTTTGACTCCATTACCTGCATCTACGACCAACGGGAGGAACGATAGTCGTTGTGCGTTCATCTCCGAAAGTTTATTGATGCTATATAGGTTTTCGAAAGAGTTAAAGAACTGGCTCTTGAAGTTGCCATCTCTTCCGGCTCTGACATATGGGTTGGTAACCGTATAATCTTGAGCAAAATTATATTCTACCGTTTCTTTTACGATATTGAACGGCTTTTTAACATTACTGATTAGACGGTAAGCGATACCATCGTTGTAAGCCCTGAATTCTACGCTAAACTGGTTGTTTAGGTTGATGGTCAGAACCTTACAGTTG
>CACZBX010000006.1 GCA_902779535.1 uncultured Bacteroidales bacterium | reverse complement strand
GAATCTATTATTGCAGAAAGATTATATTGGTGTTCGCGAAATGCAATTTTGTTCGCAAATTGTTCGCAAAACAAAGAAAAAGGAGCTACATTTTTGGTGCAACTCCTTGATTTTCAATGTGGACCAGCTAGGGCTTGAACCTAGGACCTCCAGATTATGAGTCTGTTGCTCTAACCAACTGAGCTACAAGTCCATTATTTTGGATTGCAAATGTAATGGTTTCGTTTGATTTGTACAAGTTTTCTGTTTAAAAATCTTTTTTCTTCCTCTTTTGGTGGATGTTGCACCTTTGTCGTATGTGTTAAAGAATGGAATCTGTTTTGCTTTTATTGGATTTATGAGTTTTGTTTTCTATTTTTGCTCTCACTTAATTAAAACTCATGAGTATAGAGTATCAGTCTAATCAATTATATGGGTTGACGGAGAAAGAAGTACTGGAAAGCCGTGAAAGGTATGGATTGAATGTACTGACTCCTCCAAAGCGACCTTCTATGTGGAAACTGTACTTGGAGAAATTCAAGGATCCTGTTATCCGCATTCTTCTTGTAGCAGCCTTTCTTTCATTGTGTATTTCTTTTGTGGAGGGCGAATTTGCCGAAACAATCGGTATTTTCTTTGCAATCTTCCTGGCTACTGGCATTAGTTTTTACTTTGAATATGATGCAAACAAGAAGTTTGACCTTTTAAATGAGGTCAATGATGAGACGTTGTACACGGTTGTGCGCGAAGGGAATGTTCGTGAAATCCCAAAGAAAGATATTGTTGTAGGAGATATTGTCATCCTGAATACAGGAGAGGAGATCCCAGCCGATGGCATTTTGAAAGAAGCAATCTCGCTTCAGGTGAATGAGTCGACATTGACGGGAGAGCCAATGGTTCATAAGACGACTCTAAAGTCGGCTTTTGACAAAGAGGCTACCTATCCAAGTAATGAGGTGATGCGTGGAACAACAGTGCTGGAAGGACACGGAGTGATGTTGGTTCAGCAAATTGGTGATGCAACTGAATTTGGTAAAGTAGCACGACAGGCTACAGCTGAAGAGACTGAGGATACGCCTTTAAACATCCAATTGGAGAAATTGGCCAGCTGGATTGGCAAAGTCGGATTCTCTGTGGCGGCACTGGCATTTATCGTCTTTACGACAAGAGATCTGTTGTCCTTCATTTCCGAAACACATATTGATCAATGGCATGAGGGGTTGCAGGTAGCTCGCATCGTACTCAAGTATTTCATGATGGCAGTAACCTTGATTGTAGTGGCTGTACCTGAAGGCTTACCGATGAGTGTATCGTTAAGTCTGGCATTGAACATGCGTAGAATGCTCAAGACAAACAACCTGGTTCGCAAGATGCATGCGTGTGAAACGATGGGGGCTATCACGGTTATTTGTACGGATAAGACCGGAACGCTGACTCAAAACCGCATGCAGGTGGGCGACTGCAAATTGGACAACGAACAAGACGCTCTGATTACAGAGTGTATCAGCGTAAACTCAACGGCTTTTCTCGATGAGGATGGTAATGGAGTCGGGAATCCGACAGAAGTAGCATTGTTGCTGTGGCTCAAACGGCAAGGCAAGGATTATCTGCCTATACGTGAACAGGCTGAAATAATCGACCAACTTACGTTCTCAACGGAGCGTAAATACATGGCGACCTTGATAAAGTCGCTCGTTCGTAAGCGTGCTATCCTATATGTAAAAGGTGCACCCGAAATTGTAATGGCACGTTGTGAGATCAACGAAGAGGAACGTCAGCAATATAATCAACAGCTAGTGGCTTATCAGAACAAGGCCATGCGTACATTGGCTTTAGCATATAAGGAGGTCGATGCTTCGGAAGCGAAAGACTGCCTCTCGTTGATGGAAGAGCAGAAGCTGGTGATGCTTGGTATCTTCGCAATTAGTGATCCAATTCGTGAAGAAGTCCCTCCCGCAGTGCAGAGATGTCAATCGGCAGGTATCAATGTGAAGATAGTGACCGGTGATACACAAGGAACGACGACAGAGATTGCTCGTCAGATCGGTTTGTGGACAGATCAAGATACAGAAGAGAATCGAATAACAGGGCCGGAATTTGCGGCTTTGTCGGACAAAGAAGCACTCGACAGGGTGTTGAATTTGAAGATTATGAGTCGTGCACGCCCAATGGACAAGCAGCGTTTGGTGCAATTGTTGCAGAAGAAGAAGGCTGTTGTTGCTGTAACGGGTGATGGGACAAATGATGCTCCGGCATTGCATCATGCCCAAGTGGGTTTGTCGATGGGCTCGGGAACATCTGTAGCAAAAGAGGCCAGTGATATCACGTTACTCGACGATTCCTTCAACAGCATTGCGACAGCAGTCATGTGGGGGCGCTCTCTTTATAAGAACATACAACGGTTTATTGTCTTTCAGCTGACGATCAATTTGGTTGCTTTGGCCAGTGTGGTGATCGGCTCGTTTGTCGGTGCTGAACTTCCTTTGACGGTCACTCAGATGCTTTGGGTGAACCTGATTATGGATACATTTGCTGCCATGGCACTGGCGTCTATACCTCCAAGTGCAGATGTGATGAGTGAGAAACCCCGTGATCCAGGTGATTTCATTATCACGAAAGGTATGAAATACATCATTTTGGGTATAGGATTTGCCTTTCTCTTGGTCTTAATGGGGTTAATGTACCAGATGAGAGAGGAAGGCATGCGGGGATTGACCATCTTCTTTACTGTCTTTGTGATGCTACAGTTTTGGAACCTGTTCAATGTAAGTGTACTCGGGACGAGACAGTCTGTCTTTAAGGCAACTGGACATGCGTGGGGCTTGTTGGGAGTAGCATCAGTGATCTTGATTGGTCAAATAATTATCGTAAATTTCGGTGGTGATATATTCCGTACCATTCCGCTAAGTATTCAGGATTGGTTATATATCGTTGTCGGAACATCTGTTGTCTTGTGGATTGGTGAAATCTGGAGGTTGATAAGTCGCTTGATTCTAAAGTGGAGAGGAAGTAGATGAGTAAGGTGCTGAGGAATATTGTTTTTGACTTTGGCGGCGTATTGGTTGACTTGGACTTTAAACGAAGTTTCAATGCGTTTCGTTCGGCAGGCTTCTTTGATATAGAGGAACGTATGAGTGCTGTCAAGCGGGATCAGATCTTCGATCTCTATGAGACAGGTGAAATATCAACATCCCGTTTCCGTAATGAGATTCGAAAACATCTTAGTTACAGTCTTTTCGATAAGGATGTTGACTATATGTGGAATGAAATGTTAGTAGGAATTCCTTCGTATAAGTTGGATCTGATTCTCCATCTGAAGAAGCATTATCACATTTACCTCCTGAGCAATACAAACGAGTTGCATTGGGATTATGCCTGTGACTGCCTGTTCAAATATAAGAGACATACGGTAAAGGATTTCTTTATCAAGCCCTATTTGTCGTACGAAATGCATAAGGTAAAGCCAGATGCCCCTATTTACGAAGAGATGTTGAGTGATGCTGGTCTGGAGGCAGAAGAGACTTTGTTTATCGATGATTTGGAAGTGAACTGTAAGGGAGCTGCTTCGGTGGGCATACAGGCACAGCGTTACCGGATAGGGACGAATCTGTCGGAACTGATTGATTGGTGATTATGGAGATTCTATCATGCAAAACGGATGTTAAGAAAGTTCCCTGTGTGGGAACTATCGGCTTTTTCGATGGGGTACATCGTGGGCATCTATGCCTGTTGGATCAAGTCAAGCAATTGGCGTCATTCAAAGGGTTAAGTTCCGCGGTAGTTACCTTCCCCGTCCATCCTCGCAAGGTCTTGCATGCATCGTATCAGCCTGAATTGCTATCAACAAAAGAAGAAAAGTTGACTTTGCTTTCTAAGGCGGGCATAGATCGTTGTATCCTTTTACCTTTCACGGAAGAATTGTCTTTGTACTCTGCTCAAGCATTTATGAAAATGCTGAAGGAGGATTATCAAATAGATGTGTTAGTTATTGGATATGACCATCGTTTCGGACACGATCGTACTGATCAGTTCGAGGATTACTGCAGGTATGGAAAGGCTCTGGGCATGGAAGTCGTTCAGGCTCGCGAGTATGAAGGCGAAAGTCATTCGGTCAGTTCATCTGCTATCCGACAGTTGCTTAAGCAAGGCGAAGTGGAGGAGGCAAACCGCTATTTGGGATATGCTTATGGGTTGAGTGGAACAGTTGTCAATGGGCATCATATCGGTCGAAAGATAGGTTTCCCTACAGCCAACCTGAAGACAGAGGAGGGGAAACTCCTTCCTAAGGATGGCGTGTACGGCGTTTTTGTTTATCTCGGAGGAGTGAAATACAAAGGAATGTTGAACATTGGAAATCGTCCGACCCTCGAGAATGGGGCCGACAAGAGTGTCGAGGTCCACATCCTTGATTTCGAGGGCGATATCTACGAGAAAGAGTTGACGGTAGAGCTCCAGCATTACGTTCGCCCTGAAAAGAAATACCGCGATATCTCCGAGTTGATCGAGCAGATGAGAAAGGACCGTGATCAGATTTCACGTATTCTGGTACTATAACTCGTTGGTCTCTTTGAATTCTCTTCAAAAAAATGCTCAGATATCAACAGCTTTTCGATTAAAAATCGTACCTTTGCAGCCAAATTTATTGGTGTAGTATGCAAAATATCAGAAACATTGCCATCATAGCCCATGTTGACCATGGTAAAACGACTTTGGTAGATAAGATGATGATGGCTGGACACTTGTTCAGAGAAAACGAGAATAACGGTACTCAAATCTTGGATAGCAATGATTTGGAACGGGAACGAGGTATTACAATCTTGTCGAAGAATATCTCTATCCAATATAAAGATACCAAGATTAATATTATTGACACTCCGGGACACTCTGATTTTGGTGGAGAGGTTGAGCGTGTATTAAACATGGCTGATGGATGTATCCTCTTGGTGGATGCATTCGAAGGCCCGATGCCTCAGACTCGTTTCGTTTTGCAGAAAGCCTTGAGCATCGGTTTGAAGCCCATCGTTGTTGTCAACAAGGTAGATAAGCCGAATTGTCGTCCGGAAGAGGTTTACGAAATGGTGTTCGACTTAATGTTCAATCTGAACGCCACGGAAGACCAGCTTGATTTTCCTGTTTTCTACGGTTCAGCCAAGAACAACTGGATGAGTACGGATTGGAAACAACCGACCGATAACATCAATGTCTTACTGGATGCCATCATTAAGTATATCCCTGCACCAAAACAACTGGAAGGAACTCCACAGATGTTGGTTACCTCACTGGATTATTCTTCATATACGGGACGTATCGCCGTAGGCCGTGTACATCGTGGCACCTTGAGGACAGGAATGGATGTGACATTGGCAAAGCGCGACGGTTCTTTCACCAAGACTCGCATCAAAGAGTTGGATACTTTCGAGGGCATGGGGCGTAAGAAAGTGGAATCTGTTTCATCAGGTGATATTTGTGCAATTATCGGTATCGAAGGATTTGAGATTGGTGATACCATTTGTGACTTCGAAAATCCGGAGGCTTTGCCACCAATCGCCATTGATGAGCCAACCATGAGCATGACTTTCACGATTAATGACTCTCCGTTCTTTGGAAAAGAAGGAAAATACGTGACTTCCCGCCATATCCAAGACCGTTTGGCTCGCGAGTTGGATAAGAATCTGGCATTGCGCGTTTCAAAGAGTGAACTTGAGGATGGTAAGTGGACTGTTTCAGGTCGTGGCGTTCTCCATTTATCTGTGTTGATTGAGACCATGCGCCGTGAAGGATACGAGTTACAGGTTGGTCAGCCCCAGGTTATCTATAAGATGATCGACGGTGTTCGCTGTGAACCGATTGAAGAACTGACAATCAGTGTGCCTGAGGAGTATTCCAGCAAGATGATTGATATGGTGACTCGCAGGAAAGGTGAGATGACCTCAATGGAAACACAAGGTGACCGGGTAAATATTGAATTCGATATGCCTTCACGCGGTATCATCGGTTTGCGAACGAACGTGTTGACGGCTTCGCAGGGTGAGGCTATCATGGCACACCGTTTCAAGGAGTATCAACCCTATAAAGGTGATCTGACTCGTCGTGTGAACGGTTCGATGGTAGCGATGGAAAGTGGAACGGTATTTGCATATGCACTCGATAAGTTACAAGACCGAGGCAAGTTCTTCGTTAACCCACAGGAAGAAGTTTATGCCGGTCAGGTAGTTGGTGAACACGTTCACGAAAACGATTTAGTGGTGAATGTTACCAAGTCGAAAAAATTGACCAACATGCGTGCTTCCGGTGCTGATGAGAAGGCACATATCATCCCGCCTGTAGTATTCTCCTTGGAAGAGGCCTTGGAGTATATCAAGGAAGATGAGTATGTTGAAGTCACTCCAAAGAGTATGCGTATGCGGAAGATCATTCTTGATGAACTTGAACGGAAGCGTGCGAACAAAGGTTGAGTTTGAGCCAAAGATTTACTTCATATATATCACATACGTCGTGTCGTACTTGTACAGGCGTATGTGATTTTTTTTGTTTATGGCGATTTCTCTGTAAAAAGTATGCGTATCTCGAAAATTATCCCGTACTTTGTATATAAGTTACACATTGTCTGTATTGTACTAATTTGATTCTGTTAATGGTAAGGTCTATATGATGGAGAAAAAAATAATACTGGCGATTATCGGGTTTGCAGTTGGATATGCGTTGGCTGAGGCACAGCCTGTGATAGTCAACAAGGATATGATCGTAAATGAGGTGGGTAGTGGTGAGGCCATGAAGTGGTTTGATGAGCAGGATGCCACGGCAGTGCCTGTTACTCGTTGGCAGACTTCGGGAAATACGGCTTGTTGGCCGGCAGGACTGGTTATTGACCTTGGTCGCGAGTTCCTGATTGACTCCATTCGACTTTTTGATATGGAAAAGGCTTATCGTGCAGAGGGAGGGCGGTTGGAGATCGCCACGGGACGACCTTTTGAATGGTCGGTCGTAGCCATCCCCGAGATGAAAAATGAGGGTAGGTGGGTTGATGTTGCCATCGGCAAACGTACTCGTTTCCTGCATTTGGTAAAGCAAGCTACGGTGATGTGTAACCTGGACGGACAATATCCCGAGAATTGTGACATAAACATCGGAGAGGTGATGATTTATGGCCGTCCTATGGAGAAAGTCCAGAAGATAAAGAAGCCACGCGGGAAGCATCCGGAGGCTGTGACCATGGATCGCTTCATTGGCATGAACAGTTATATTGATACAGATGAACGACTTTACGAGGCGGTAGGTACCGTGAGGGAATATCGCCCGTGGCAATGGAATGGAGTCTTGTCAACAGAGACTCCGATTTCGTGGGAACCCATGAAAGTGGGCGACGGCGACAAGTATTATGCTCACATGCACGAACTGGGAATCGACTGTATGCCGTGTATTCATCGAAATGTAGAGAATTCAGCACTCGAAAAGGTCCCGTCGTTCGGTGGAAATCCCAATCTTCCTGAGACCTACCGCCTGATGGCCGACTACTCTTTCCAGTTTGTGGCTCGTTATGGTTCGCAGAAAGTGGAAGACCATCTCTTGCGCACGACGGAATCTTATCCGAAGAAGAGCGGCCTGGGCTATATCCGTTATTTCGAAAACTGGAACGAAGAGAATCGTGAGTGGGGTGATCCTGCCTGCCATTTCACACCATATATGTTTGCTGCCTTCAGTAGTGCATCCTACGATGGGCATTTGAATGCAATGGGGCCAGGTATGGGGGTGAAGACAGCCGATCCAAAGATGAATTATGTGATGGGAGGACTAGCCGGACTGTCTCTCGATTATATCAAGGCGATGAAATTATGGAGTGACTACCACCGAAACGGTTCATTCCCTGCTGATGTGCTCAATGTACATCACTATTGCAACACTCGCGGGCGTCAGCATCCGGGTGAGAAAGCCAATGGTATCAGTCCAGAAGACGACCAGCTGCGTGAGAAATTGACTGAACTGGTGGAATGGAGAAACCAGAATCTGCCCGATCGTGAACTCTGGCTTACTGAAATCGGATGGGACACGGATACTATTTCTTATCAGTCGGCTGGTAAAGGACATAAATGTTTCCCCGATCAAATTTCTATGGAGGAAATACAGGCACAATGGCTCACACGTACCTTCCTCATTGCTTCGGCAGCAGGAATAGATCGTGTGATGATGTATCTGGCTAATGACATTAAAGGCTATACCGCACCCGTTTATGGTTGGTGTGGACTGGTAACGGTCGATGGCCGTCTGAAGCCGTCGTTCTACTATCTGTCTACTATGCGACACGCTTTGTATGGAATGTCATTTGATAAAGAGCTTACAGCCGACAATCGGGTCAGTGTGTTGCGTTATCGGAATAAGAAAACTGGGGCCATAGCGTAT
Source organism: uncultured Bacteroidales bacterium (assembly GCA_902779535.1). GTDB lineage: Bacteria > Bacteroidota > Bacteroidia > Bacteroidales > Bacteroidaceae > Phocaeicola. Next base: position 67,452 of record CACZBX010000006.1, on the reverse strand, counting down.
GCCCTCTGGAGCCCAACCTCCGATGGGACGGTCATTGCTGATTATACACTCCCAATCGACAAACGTGCGCGGAATGTAAAAGTTGTAAAAATGTGTTCTGGCTATACACATGGTATGGAGAGTACCCTGCCGGTGGAGAAAGGAAAAATAAATATCTGTGTAGGAGAAACGCCGGTATTGGTAGTAATCGAATAATAACAACGAAAGATGATCCATATTAGTTTCGACACGCAGGCTTTTATTGATGCTCATCAACAATCGGATGTACGGACACTTGCTCTTCAGGCGAAAAAGTATCCGCAAGTAGATATGCCTTTTGCCCTGAATCAGATTGCAGGGAGGCAGAAAGCCCAGACAAAACTTCCATCCTGGGCTGCAATGTCGGATATTATCTATCCAGTGCATTTGTCGATGGAGCAATGTTCGTCCGAGCAGACGGCATGTTATAAGGCGTCGTTAGTAAAAGGTCGGACACTGGTCGATTTGACGGGTGGTTTTGGAGTGGATTGCTCGTTTTTATCGAGGAATTTTGATCATGCCGACTATGTGGAACATCAGGTAGAACTGGCGGAAATCGCGGAGCATAACTTCGAAGTATTGGGGCTGAAAGATAAAATAGCAGTTCATGCCGGTGACGGGGTCGATTTCCTGCAAGGAATGGATCGGGTGGATGTCATCTATCTTGATCCAGCACGAAGGGATAATCATGGTGGAAAGGTCGTTTCCATCGGCGATTGTGAACCGGATGTCAGTCGGCTGGAAGAAATGCTTTTGCAAAAGGCAGATACTGTTCTGGTCAAACTTTCACCAATGCTCGATATTAAGTTGGCTTGTCAGACACTACGCCATGTTCAGGCTGTTCATGTGGTGGCAGTTAACAATGAATGTAAAGAGTTGCTGCTATTGTTAAGCAAGAAGAAGGGTGCCGAACAGGATGGCATTCCATGTATTTGTGTGAATTTCAGCCGTTCGGGTGACATTCAGTGTTTTGGTTTTACCGAACGAGAGGAACAGACTGCGACTACTGTGTATGCCGATCCGCAGACATATCTTTATGAACCGAACGCAGCTGTCATGAAAGCACAGGGATTCAATGTGTTGACTCAAAGATTCCCTGTCGAAAAGTTACAGGTGAACAGCCATATCTATACATCATCCGAATTGGTTGCGGATTTTCCTGGCCGACGTTTCAGGATCTTGGGGGTGTCGGGCTTAGGGAAAAAGGAGTTGAAATCTTTCCTAGAGGGTATTTTTCAGGCGAATTTGACGGTTCGTAATTTCCCCTCTTCCGTCGCCGACCTTCGAAAACGTCTGAAGTTGAAAGAGGGTGGGGATGACTATATCTTTGCGACAACTCTTCAGGATGGTCGGAAAGTATTGATCAAGGCTGTTGCCATCCGATAATGATCGTGTTTTTGCGATCGTTTGGGGAGTTTTTCAACCTCATTCGTCGAGTTTATTCGTTTAAAAACTCAGTGATTTTGCTTTAAAAAACCAGCTGCATGCGGCCTAGACAAGCTAGGCCCCTACAAAAATGAACGCATAACGCTTATAAAACAAAACATACCTTCACACCTTCACAAAACAGAAGATGCTATGAATCAATCATTTATATGTTAATTATTGTATAAGTGTGAAGGTAATACCTTCACATAGCGCGAATTCATAGAAAGAAAAGCAAAATTAAATAGTGTTGCAAAAAGGACAAAACTCACAGTTCAATCTTCAAATCCACAAGAACAACCCCAATTACATACGGAAAACGAACTTTGAATGTCCGTATATTCGAGTTCAAATATACGGAAGTTTGACTTCGTTTTCCGTATGTAGAAGTATAAATATACGGATATCCTTATTTGGAGAGTATATCAATCGCCTTTAATTCCTCTTCGGTGAACGATATATTGCGGATACTCTTCAGGTTGTCTTCCAACTGCTTGACGGAGCTTGCACCAATGATGACGCTGGTTACGAGGTCATTCTTCAAGATCCAAGCCAATGCCATCTCGGCAAGAGTCTGTCCTCGTTGAGCGGCAATCTCGTTTAAACCTTTGATACGCTGCAGCAGTTCATCCGTCAGGATGTTTTTCTTCAAATGGAAATCCTTTGCCATACGCGAATCTTCAGGAATCCCATTCAGATAACGGTTCGTCAACAGGCCTTGTGCCAACGGAGAGAAGCCGATAAAGCCCACTCCTTGTTCCTTGGCTTGCTGCAGGATACCTTCTTCTTTCGGTTCACGGTCGAAGATGTGATACCTTCCTTGGTACAGCAGGCAAGGGACGTCCCGTTCGGCCAGATATTTGTAGGCGAAGGCCGCAGCCTCTTTCGGATAGCGTGAGATACCTACATACAATGTCTTGCCTTGGCGGACGATATCCACAAGGGCCTGCAATGTTTCTTCTAATGGGGTGTTAGGATCAAATCGGTGTGAGTAGAACAGATCGACATAATCCAGGTTCATCCGCTTGAGACTTTGGTCGAGACTTGCCATCAGGTATTTCCTTGACCCCCAGTTTCCGTATGGGCCGGGCCACATGTCGTAACCGGCTTTTGAAGAGATGAACAGTTCGTCTCGATAAGGATGAAACGACTTCTTCATGATCTGCCCGAATGTTTCCTCAGCCGAACCGTAGGAAGGACCGTAGTTGTTGGCCAAGTCGAAATGTGTGATGCCATGGTCGAATGCATAGTGTGCCATATCCATGGAGTTGGCCAGAGAGTTCACATCTCCAAAGTTATGCCAAAGGCCTAAGGAGATTTCGGGTAACAATATACCGCTATTTCCACATCGGCGGTATCTCATGCCGTTCTCGTAACGGTCGGTTGCTGGGGAATAAATTGGATTAATCATATCTTAGTTGTTTGTATGTTCTGACATGGCCTTAAAAGCCAGGGCATCCATCCGCATTTGTTTCACCATGGCCAGAAGACCATTGCTTCGAGTAGGCGACAAATGTTGACGAAGTCCGATTTCATCGATAAAATAGAGGTCGGCATCCAGTATTTCATCAGGCGTATGTCCTGATAGGACACGAATCAGTAACGAGATGATTCCTTTTACGATCAAGGCATCGCTCTCAGCCCGATAGGTAATGATACCGTCTGTATAGTCGGATTGAATCCACACTCGGCTTTGGCATCCATCGATTAAGTTTTGATCCGTCTTATACTTCTCCTCAAGAGGTTCCTGATCATTGCCCAAATCGATTAAGAGTTGGTACTTATCCATCCAATCTTCCAAACCACTGAAATCTTCGATGATTTCGTCCTGTATTTCGTTAATTGTTTTCATGTTCATTGTTCCTTATAAATTACGTTCATGACTGTCTGACCCACTACTCTCAATGTATTCACATCGATATTGTCCATGTTATCCTGCAGCGTATGCCATGTTGAACCGAATGACGACCGTTTGTCGTTCGGGTCATAGTTAATGATATCGACGCACGGTATTCGTGCATATTCGTAAATGTACATGTGGTCGTCGGTGACGTATCCACCATCTCTTCTAACGAAGTATTTGCTGAACCCTGCTTCGGCCGCCTCTTTCCATATTTTCTTCATATAGGATGAGGCTCTTTCCTTAGAGAATCCTTCATAGTAGAAAGTTGCATTCTTCCCACCGACCATGTCCAGCAAGATTCCATAACGTGCGTTGTAATTGGCAACATGTGGTCTTCTGCCCCATAGTTGAGAGCCTAAGCACCAAGTATTGTCGGGAGCATTGCCATCATGGAACTGCGGTACGCCATAGTCCTCGGCGTCAAAAAAGATGATGTCGATGCCCATTGTGGGCTGTTCCTTCTGGATCTGGCGGGCAATCTCGAGTAAAATGCCGACGCCGCTGGCTCCATCGTTTGCCCCGATGATGGGTGAGGTGAAGTTCTTTGAATCCATATCGTTATCGGCGTATGGCCGGCTGTCCCAGTGTGCACATAGCAGCAGACGTTTTTTACTTTCCGGCTTGTAGGCTCCGATGATATTTTTAATTTTCAGCACCTTTCCATCCCATGAAGCCACATCGGCTTCCTGCAGGTAGATTTTTGCTCCGAATCGTTCCAGTTGTTGAGTTAGGTAGTTCCCACAGTCGACGTGTGCTTTTGTGTTTGGTACACGAGGACCAAAGTCGGTTTGAGCCTTCACATACGCATAGGCACTGTCGGCGTTGAACACGGGAACAGGTATAACCTCTTTGTCTGCCGTCTCGGTGCTTTGCACCTTATTGCTGTTGCCACACGAGAGTACGGCGACGAGCGGCAATACGATAATCGACAAACTAAAAAGTTTTAATATTCTCATGATGATATGATTAAATTGGTTTTACATCTTGTACTTCCTTCATGACACGCAAGAAGTTTCCACCCCAGATCAGTCGAAGGTCATCTTCCGTGAATCGTTCTTTCAGTAGTTTCTTAGTGAAGTTGATGAGCTCGGAAGAGCAGGCACATCCTGTGATTCCACCATCTCCATCGAAATCAGTCCCAATGCCCACATGTTCGATACCCATCACGCTAATCATGTGGTTGAGGTGATGAACGGCATCCATGATTGTTGCCTGACCATCTGCCCGTAAGAACCCATTATACAAGGTTACTTGTGCTACGCCTCCCTTACGAGCCAAGGCACGCATCTGTTCATCATCCAGGTTACGTGGGTGATTACAGAGGTCTCTCACTGATGAATGCGAGGCAACGATGGGTTTACGACTGATCTCGAGCGCATCGTAGAAAGTATGTCGGCCGGTATGCGAGATATCCACCATCATTCCGACACGGTTCATCTCATGAATGACCGATTCTCCGAAAGCAGATACGCCGAGGTCTTCAGGATTATCCTTTGCTGAACCGCAAATATCGTTATTCCCATTGTGGCACAATGTCATGTAAACGACACCCCGTTTACGAAAACGTTCCACATTCCGAATATCCTTGCCGACGGCATAGCCATTCTCGATGCCTAGCATAATGGCTTTCTTTCCGGCCATCTTTAGTCGCAGAATATCTTCGGGAGTGTATGCAATTTCAACGTAGTCCTTATTCTTTGCTGCCATCTCTTCGATTTCAGTAAGGATTCGGTTTGCCTTTGCCGTTGCTTCCAACAGCGAGGCATCGTCGCGCTCCAGTTGTTTCAGGTAAGCCACCATGATGACAGCGTCTTGTTTGCCCTCCGTCATCTTGTGTAAGTCGACAAGAATCCGTTTGTCGCGCGTATGGAACTGGATGTTCTGGTCAAAGAACATCGGAGTGTCACAGTGTGAGTCCAAGGTAATGATACGATTGTGTACTCGTTTTGCTTCTTTGTAGAAAGAAGCTTCTTGGATGAGCCAGTTGAAGATAGGCATCATGCATCGATTGCCGTTGAGAATGAAACACTCGGGGTGCCATTGTACGCCCATCATAGCCTTACATTCCGTCGATTCCATCGCCTCGATGATACCGTCGGGTGCAATGGCTGTTGCTCTGAAACCGGGAGCAACATCTTTGACCGCTTGGTGGTGGAAGGAGTTGACCGGAAGAGTTTCCGTTCCCATCAGGTTGTACAACAGACTGTCTTTCTGGATATGTACCGTATGCGATGGGTAGGGGCGTTCTAAGTCCTGACTATGTTTGATGCACGCTTCCTTGCGTTGTGAGTGGATGTCTTGATATAGTGTTCCGTCTAAAGCAAAATTCATGACTTGCATACCGCGACAGATGCCTAAGATGGGTATTTGGCGGTCGGCGGCAAGGCGGGTTAAAAGTAATTCTTGTTGGTCTCTATGAGGATTGATGCTGTGTAATTCTTTTACTGGTTCTTCGTGTAGGAAAAGAGGGTTGATGTCCGACCCTCCTGTAAGCAAAAGTCCGTCTATCGTATCCAACGTATTCAGCAAAGTGTCAGTATCATCTACTGGTGGAAGAATAAGAGGGATACCTCCTGCTTTTAAAATGGAAAGATAATACCCTTCGGCAAGTGCACATTCATTGTCGTGATAATTTCCTGTCAAACCGATGACTGGTTTGTTCTTGTATGTTGGGAAATGATTGTGCAGCTCATCATAGATAGCCGAAATGTCAAAATGTCGAACTGTTTCCATAAGTTAAATTATTCACTTAAACTTAGCAAAGATATAGATAATTTCAGATTTTATTTGCATCTTTGTTGAAAATCTAATGCCATGGAATCGATAAGAAGTTACAAACAATTGGTTGATGTCTTAAAAACAGCCAACGAACGAAAAAGAGTTGTCTTGGTTTGTCCAAGCGATGAACATTCCCAATATGTTGTTGAGCGTTGCTTAAAGGAAGAATTAGCTGATTTCATCCTAGTGGTAGAAACAAAATTCTTGGAGCGTGCCGAGAATATGTGCCGGATTGCTCCTGGCCATGTTGAAATCATTGAGGTGGAAAGTCCTGAAGAAGCTTCTGCAAAAGGTGTTTCGTTGATTCATGAGGGGAAAGGAGATGTATTGATGAAAGGTCTGGTCAGTACGGATGTGATACTGCGTGCCGTGCTGAACAAAGAATATGGTTTGTTGCCGAAGGGAAGAGTCATGAGCCATCTGACTGTTGCGGAGACCCCATTCTATCATAAATTATTGTTCTTCTCGGATGTAGCAGTTATCCCTCATCCTACGCTTGATCAATTCGATGCAATGGTGCGATATGATGTAGAGATCTGTCGGAAATTAGGCATCATGAAACCACGTGTGGCCTTGATCCATTTTACGGAGAAGGTAAATCCGAAGTTCCAACACACATTAGATTATGAAGAATTGAAAAAACGTGCTGCCGAAGGTGCTTACGGTGATGTGATACTGGACGGACCGATGGATGTGAAGTCGGCTTGTGATTTGGAAAGTTGCAAAGATAAAGGAATCGATACCCCGATTGCCGGGCAGGCCGATGTGGTGATTTTCCCAAATATTGAGTCGGGAAACACGTTTTACAAGACAATGTCCCTGTTTGGTAAGTCGGTGAATGCAGGAATCCTGTGCGGTACAACTGTTCCTGTAATTATTACATCGCGTGCAGATACAGGACTTTCGAAGTATTACAGTTTAGCCCTAGCATGTAAAGTTAGTTAATACCTTAGTTTATGAAGATATTTGTTATTAATCCCGGTTCGACCTCAACGAAAATAGCCTTATATGAAGATGAAAAGCCTATCTGGGCGGCTGGTGCACATCATCCTGCGAAGGAATTAGACCAGTTTAAACGAGTGATCGACCAATATGAATACCGTAAAGAATTTATATTACAGAAGTTAAGAGAATCAGATATCCCTATTCAGTTCGACGCAGTTATTGCCCGTGGCGGATTGTTGAAACCCACTCAGAGTGGTGTCTATGTGATAACCGAGAAGATTAAATATGATTTGGTTCATGCTTGGTTGGAGCATGTATGCAATGTAGGAGCCTTGATAGCCGATGATTTGGCAAAGATGTGTGGTTGCCCGGCTTATATTGCCGACCCAGAGGTGGTGGATGAATTGCAGCCGGTGGCACGACTCACAGGATTGCCTTCTATTCGTCGCGTCTCTTTGTTCCATGCGTTAAACAGTAAAGCTATTTCGCGTAAATATGCTGCCTCGCAGGGAAAGAAATATGAAGAGATGAACCTCATCGTAGCACATCTGGGCGGAGGTATTTCGGTGAGCGCTCACCATTTTGGGAAGGTGATTGATGTGAACAATGCGTTGAATGGTGAAGGGCCGTTCTCTCCAGAGAGAGCCGGTACGATGCCGGCTGCACAGTTGGCAGAACTTTGCTTTAGTGGGAAATATACCCTTGAGCAAATCAAGAAGATGCTAAACGGCAAGGGAGGACTGATTGCACACCTTGGAACAAATGATGTACCGACGATTGCCGATTTAGCGAGCCGAGGCGAAGAACCTTTCAAATCGGTTTTGGATGCTATGATTTATACGGTTGCTAAACAAATCGGAGCGATGTTCGTCACCCTGTATGGTAAAGTGGATGCAATCATCCTTACCGGTGGCATCGCACATGGTCGCTATTGTGTGGACGAATTGAAGAAGCGTATCGATTACCTGGCCCCCATCGTGGTAGTGCCGGGTGAGGATGAGATGGGTTCTTTGGCATATAACGCACTGGGCGCATTGAAAGGAACGCTTCCATTACAAGAATACAATCCAAAAGAATGATGAATAAAATATGAGTGTTATGAGAAACAAAGTGTTTGTGGCAGGGCTATTCGCTGCCTTATTTACAGTGCAAGTCAATGCACAGGTGAAGTTTGAAGACTATTTCATGGAGAAAACCATGCGTTTCGACTTCTATCATGCTGGTGATGCAAATACAGAGAACTACTATCTTGACGAGATTATCGAAGAACCTTATTGGGCTGGTAACAAAAACTATCTTGTTGACTCGCGGGAGATGGGTAATCAGTTGTTTAAAGTACTTGACAAAGTCAGCGGCAAAGTAATTTACTCACGTGGATACAGCACGCTCTTTAATGAGTGGCAGGCTACGCCGGAAGCAAAGGTAACGAGTAAGGCGATGCCTGAAGGTGTAACTTTCCCGTATCCAAAGAATGATGTGACCATCGAGTTCTACTCACGAAACAATGCGACGGGTAAGTTCACGAAAAAATTCTCGTATGATATCGATGTCGACAGTTATTTCATTAGAAAGTCGAATCCTTCCCTCACAACCATGGATATTCATTATACAGGAAATCCCAACAGACGTGTAGATATTGTGCTTATATCGGAAGGTTTTACGGAAGCAGAAAAAGATAAGTTTATCAGTGCATGTAAGGAATTCAAGGAAGACTTCTTCAGCTATGAACCTTACACTTCAAATCAGCAACGTTTCAATATTCGTGCCGTATGGGCTCCAAGTAAGGAATCGGGCATTTCCATCCCTGGAGAACATCTTTGGAGGAATACAGCTCTTAATGCGCACTATTATACGTTCGACTCAGAGCGCTATCAGATGATTGAAGACTATCAGTCTATCCTTGATGTTGCTGCAAATGTCCCATATGAGATTATTTATATCCTTACCAACTCTCAAAAATATGGTGGTGGTGGCATCTACAATTTCTATGGACTAAGTGCATCCGATATTCCTGGTCCTTCTACTCGCAAAACTTATAGCCATGAGTTCGGACACTTGTTTGTTGGATTGGCTGATGAGTATGTAGGTGGCTCGGAAACAGACGGCCTTTATCAAAAAGGAGTGGAGCCATGGGAACCGAATCTTACGACTCTTGCGAACCTTGAGTCGAAGTCGTGGAAGGAACTTCTGGGTAATGACCCTGTACCGACACCCGTGAAGGAAACCCCTTGGGAACTCAATCCACAAAATCCGAAGGCTGCCGACTTTGATCCAAAGAAACCTTGGAAACTTGGCGTTTATGAAGGAGGAGGCTATCTGCAAAAAGGTGTTTATCGCCCTTGGCCGAACTGTATGATGAACTGGTTCCATCGGATTGATGTGTATTGTCCAGTATGTTCAAAAGAGATACAGAATACGATAGATCTCTTTACGAAATAAGAAGAATAAACAAAATAAAAGCGGATGCCATAATGAATGGCATCCGCTTTCTATATATATATCAACTATTCGTAGTCTTTCTTACGTTTAGGATTCATCGGGAACCAACCTTTTCGAACGCGTTCTCGTTGCTGGAAGATCTCGTGTATTCCCCAAAAACTGGAGAAGGAGAAGACTCCTAACAGGGAGGATATCATGATATTGTTTACAAATATACTACCTAGCGTTCCAATCAAACCAAGGAAAAGGAAAAACCACCAGCACTTAACTCCCCAGTAATATTCAGCTTTTATAACGATCGGATGGAAAAAGCCAATAATCAAAAAGGTGCAGAGGCCGATGATTAGTCCGTCAAACTGCCAATCACTTATCATCTCCATTCTCTTCTATATAGGTAATGGGGATTTCGCGTTTGATACTTTGTTCCAACGAAATTAAGGTTTCTGTTGCCGTTACGCCTGGGATTTCTTGAATCTTTGAGTTCAACAAATCCATTAAATGCTCATTGTCGCGTGAGTAGAGCTTGGTCAACATGGTGTACGGTCCTGTTGTGAAATGACATTCCACAATTTCAGGAATCTTCATTAACTCCTTAACGGCGGCTCTATACATTGAACCTCTTTCCAATTTCACGCCGACATACGTACAAGTACGGTAGCCTAAGGTTTTAGGGTTCACGGTATAGCCTGAACCAGTAATTACACCTAAGTCAATCAATCGTTGTACGCGTTGATGAATTGCTGCACGTGAAACTCCACACTCTGCTGCCACATCCTTAAAAGGTATGCGGGCATTTAACGTAATGATTTCTAGAATTTTTCGGTCTAGATTGTCTATTTTCTCCATATTCATGTATTTTTCATTTTGTAAGCAAATATAAGTTATTTTTTTATTTCTTATATCATTTTGCGAAAAAAATGTTTCTTTTTAGATGTTTTTTTCCAAGAAAAACAGAATTGCTGCTGAAAAGCATTATCATTTGTTCGCTTTCTTCTCATGAATTTGACTTTGTTTTGAAAAAATGTGGCTAAAACCCTGTACCATTTTTGTACTTTTAGCGTCTAAAAAATAGAAACAAACTTAAAAATAATAATTATGGAATGGTTAGAAGTACCTTTGAATTTACTTATCGTGTTTGGAACGATGTATTTAGTGTTTGAACTCTTTGCCCGTCGTGGTGAACGAAAGTTATTGATTGAGAAGATGACAGAAATCCGTGCCGAGGATTTTGGCAAAGTTATCAGTCCTTATTTGTCGGGAATGTTTGCCGGGCAGGGGAAGAAGCATTCGTCAGCACTGCGTTGGGGAATGTTGCTCGCTGGCATTGGTATAGGACTATTGTTAGGCTTTTACATGGTTTACTATTACGAACCGGTTTGGAGCACACGTGAAATTATCTATACTTCATGTGTATGTATCTGTGGAGGAATTGCCTTAGTTATTTCGTATGTGATTGAGAATAAAAGCAATAAAAACTAAACTTGTGCTTTTCTAGTGATTCAAGTTAACGAAAAACGCTTAATCGACCGTATCCTCAGTGGACATACTGAGGATTACGGTTATTTCCTTGAACGGTATGGACGGGAAGTCTTTACGGTTGTAGTGCGTCTTGTCATGCAACAGGAAGATGCTGAGGAAATAACTCAAGATGTTTTCGTTAAAGCTTTTAATCACTTGTCGTCTTTTGGCGGACATTCTTCGTTATCTACGTGGTTATGTAGGATTGCTTATAACGAAGCCATCAATTTCATCCGAAAGAAAAGAAAGGATTTGATCAACATGAATGACAATGAGCAATTGCTAGATATGGTATCTGAAGAAATGGTGGATGAAGCCCTGTCGACAGAGAAAGAAAATCAATTGGCTTATCTGGAAAAGGCAATCAATCGGCTAAGTCCAGAGGAAAGGATGTTGGTTACTTCGTTTTATTTTGAGGAGCGATCCTTTAAGGAAATCGCTTATATCATGGGCTTCAAGGAAAAGGAATTGGCAAATGCAGTTAACCTATTGACAACACGCTTGAGCCGTATTCGAAAGAAACTGTATGTACTCATAAAGCAAATTGAACATGAAAGTGAATAAAAATAGCGATGAAATGGAGAGAAAGGAGTTGAACTTGCGGAAGCAAGACACTGCGATGAAGCGACTGGCAGAACGTCAGGCATTAAATGTTTTCTATCCTACCAACTTACCATATTTAACGATGCAGCGGATATATGGCGAAAAGGCTAAATCCGCTAAACAAACTCGTTGGATAGAGGGAATTGCTGTAGGATTGATGGGCGTAATGAGTGTGATTGTCATATTTGTCTTCTGTGGAGAAGCAATGAATAAGATGCTGGACTTTTTTGTGATGAGTTTCAGCACATATTCAATGGATATGTCTTCTCTCAGTATCTTAAAATATGCACTTTTGACTTTTGGGTATGTCTTTTTTGTATCTCTCAATGCATTGTTGAATCATCATTTTGGAAAGAAAGAATAACAAGACTTAATAATTGATATAATTTTTGTTCCTCACATCGAATTGCACTATCTTTGCAATAACGCAAAGATATGTTAGGTGGAGATGCATCCTTTAGATCTATTTAAATATTGTCCCAAATGTGGTTCCACACATTTTGGGATTCATAATGGGAAATCCAAAAAGTGTTCCGACTGCGGCTTCACTTATTATTTCAATCCCAGTGCTGCAACCGTAGCCTTTATTTTAAACGAAAACGATGAATTGCTGGTTTGTCGTCGAGGGAAAGAACCTGCAAAGGGTACGTTAGACCTCTCTGGAGGTTTTCTGGACATGTATGAGACCGGCGAAGAGGGGGTGGCTCGTGAGGTGAAAGAAGAAACAGGACTTGATGTTGTCAAGGCTACCTATCTTTTCTCTCTTCCAAATACGTATTTATATTCCGGCTTTTTAGTTCACACATTAGATTTGTTCTTCCTCTGTAGGGTGAAGTCAACCAAAAAGATTGAAGCCAAAGACGATGTATCTGATTCGTTCTGGATCCCGCTGAATCAGATTCATCCCGAAGAATTTGGCCTTGATTCTGTTCGAGAAGGGATTACTCGTTTCATTCAAAGACATCAAAATAAGTAAGATATGATGAAAAAAATCGTAGGATTCGTATGTATATTGGCTGGATTCTCGGCTCCAATGCTGGCTCAACAGGATTTGGGCGGTGAGAAGGCTTTTCAAAACTTGGTAAAAGAGTATCAGTTAGGTACGCGTAGCAGCGTGGCCATGCTAAGGAACTATTTAGATAGTTATCCGGATTCGAGGCATGCGAACGAAGTTCGTTCTTTCATTGGTTCGAGCTACTATGCCAATGGCCAATATGGTGAGGCTATCTCCATGTTGAAATCGTGCGACTTGGAAGATTTACCTGATGAGCAGCGCGACAATGCCATTCTGCAGTTGGCTACTTCCTACCTGAAAGTGAACGATATTCAAGAGGCAAAGATCTGGAATACCATGCTTCAGTCGGTGAGCAAGCATCATCAGAACGATGCGTCCTACAATTTAGCTTATATCGCTTATAAAGAAAAGCAATATGATAAAGCGTTGGGTGGGTTCCAAGCCTTGCGGCAGGACAAGGAGTATGCTTCTTTAGTTCCTTATTTTATTGGTGAGATTCAGTTACAAAAGAAAAACTATGCGGCAGCACAGGCTACGGCCCAAGAGTACTTGCAACAATTTAGTGGACAAAGAGATGAGGCTCAGATGCAAAGAATCTTGGGACAGGCTCTAGTTGGGCAAAACCGTTTTCAAGATGCTGTTCAGCCATTGGAACGGTACTGTTCTGCAATTGACCAGCCACAACGAAAAGCCTTGTATGATCTAGGTATGAGTTACTTCCATTCGGGCGTGTTCTCGAAAGCAGCTGAAACGCTAGGTAGAGCCACTTCCGTTGGCGATGCCTTGTCGCAGAATGCCTATCTGAACATGGGATTGGCCTACTTGAACTTAAAGGAACGTAACCAAGCACGTATGGCTTTTGAACAGGCATCAATTACAGATTTCGATAAGAACGTAAAGGAACAGGCTCTTTATAACTATGCGCTGACCATCCATGAGACATCTTATTCTCCTTTTGCCGAATCGGTTACAGTGTTCGAACGTTTCCTGAACGAATTTCCTCAATCGGCCTATACGGAGAAAGTGAACGACTATCTGGTCGAAACTTATATGAACACTCGGAGTTACGATGCAGCCCTGCAGTCTATTGGAAAGATCAAACAGCCGGGTGCTCGCATCATGGGAGCAAAGCAGAAACTATTATTCCGCATGGGAACACAATCTTTTGCGAATGCCGACTTCAGACAAGCAATCAATTACTTTGATCAGTCGTTGAATATTGGGCAGTATGATAGTAAAACCAAGGCTGATGCTTATTATTGGCGGGGTGAGTCGAATTATCGTCTGGAAAATTACGCACAGGCTCAACGCGATTTTCAACAGTATGTCTCTACAGCTCCAGATAAGAGTAGTGAGGAGTATGGACTTGCCCTTTATAACTTGGGCTACACACTTTTCAAACAAAAGAATTATTCCAGGGCACAAGGCTGGTTCAACCAGTTTGTGAACCGGGGTGGACAAAGCGATAAGAATATTGTAGCAGATGCCTATAACCGTATTGGTGACTGCAATTTCTATGGGCGTCAGTTTGAGGCTGCCCGTCAGAACTATAACAAGGCAGTCGGCATTGATCCTTCGTTGGGTGACTATTCAGTATATCAAGAGGCTTTTGTCCAGGGACTTCAACGAAATTATCCGCAAAAGATACAGACACTAAATCGTTTGCTTAAGAATTATCCTGAATCCCAATACATTGACGATGCCTTGTATGAGCAAGGGCGAGCATTCGTTCAGTTGGAGGACAATACCAATGCGATAGAACGATATCAACTTTTGCTTCAAAAGTTTCCTGAGAGTGTGATGGCCCGAAAGGCTGCGAATGAGATCGGTTTGTTGTACTATCAGGATGATAAATATCCACAGGCTATCCAAGCATATAAAAATGTGATTAAAAATTATCCTGGTAGCGAAGAGGCTCGTTTAGCTCAGCGTGACTTGAAGTCGATTTATATTGATCTGAATCGAGTGGATGAATACGCCTCTTTTGCATCAACGATACCTGGAGGCACCAACTTCGATGTAAACGAGCGGGACTCCTTGACCTTTGTTGCTGCTGAACGGGTTTATATGCGTGGAAATATGCCGGAAGCACGAGAGAGTTTTACCCGCTACCTGCAGACCTTCCCAGAAGGAGCGTTCAGTTTGGATGCTAATTACTATATCGGATTGATTGATTATAATAATCAACAATATGCGAGTGCTGATGAGCACTTGGATAAAGTGTTGGCATTCCCGAATAATAAGTTTTCTGAAGAAGCCATGCTGATGAGTGGCGAGATGGCTTATCGCCAGAAGAACTTTGAAAAGGCGCTGTTAGTCTATAAACAGTTGAAGGAAAAGGCAAGCACCCCGGAGCGACGTCAAGATGCAAAGATGAATATCCTTCGCTGTGTGACCTCGTTAAGTCGTTATGATGAGATGATCCTTGCTGCAACCGATGTGCTGTCGGAGACGAAAATATCTCCGGAATTGGCAAACGAAGCACACTACGATCGTGCTGTCGCCTATGTGAATAGTGGAAAACCGGAAGGTGCTCTGGCCGACTGGCGAGAGTTGGCGAAAGATACTCGGAATGTATATGGAGCTGAGGCGAAATATCGGTTGGCACAAGCATATTTTGATGCCGGAAATACCAATGCCGCAGAAAAAGAAGTCCTCGATTACATTGAGGTCAGTACTCCTCATGCTTATTGGCTTGCCCGGAGTTTTGTCCTGCTTTCAGATGTTTATAAGAAAATGGGGCGTACTTTGGATGCAAAACAGTATTTGCTGTCGTTGCAGCAGAACTATCAAGCAGATGATGATATAGCGGATATGATTAAGGATAGATTAAACCAATTGAAATAAGCAATAAAAAGATATAGACATGAAGAAATCAGTCATTATAGTTTTAATCGGATTATTGCCGATGGCTGTCCAAGCACAGAAAGACAGCACATTAAATCGAACTGTGGTCGTAGAGAATGAATATAATCCAACAGTAATGGACGCTTCGAAAATCAATGTGCTTCCAAAGATTGCGGAACCTACTGTTGCTAAGAAAGCTGCTGAATATGCCACCGCCTTGCGAACGGTTTCGATGTGGGATTATGAACCGATGGGAGCAATAGAAAAACGAATCCAGGCTAATAATCCATCTCGTGGATATTTCAAGGCGGGTTATGGTAACTATGGTAACGTAGATCTAGGAGTCGGATACCTTTGGGACCCAACAAATGTTGACAGACTGAAAGTCGACCTTTCGCTTGTTGGTATGAATGGTGACTTGCATAAGGTATTGAATGGAAACGATGGCGACTGGGGAAGCCGACACTATACAACAGACTTGTCATTGATTTATAATCATCTTTTTAGTACTGTTTCGTTAGATTTAGGAGGAAGCTTTACGAATCAAGTGTTTAACTATATGGGCTTTGGACATGAGGAGAATAAGCCGTGGACTGGCCAGTATCGTCAGCACCATACCTTGGGTGATGTCTTCGCTCGCATCACGTCACGTGATAAGGATTTGCCCATCCAATTTATGTTTCAAACGGGTTTCCAGTATTTCGGACAAAAATATGCGACCGTAAATACGGATGATACGAACGAAAAGAAAATACACACCGTTGCTGGAGTATGGAAACCGTTGAATGATGAGCAGACACTTGGATTAGACCTCGGGATGGATAACTTATTCTATTCAAATAGTGTGATGCACGATTATACATCGCTGTTATTGAACCCTTACTATACATTCAATGATGATAGTTGGCGAATCCGCTTAGGAGCACATGTCGACTGGTTGTCGGGCGATGGAGGAGGTGTCGACGTCGCACCAAACGTAAAAGCAGAATACCTATTCTCGGATAGTTATATCTTCTATGTGAAAGCAGATGGAGGTCGGCAACTCAATGAGTTTCGTTACTTGAATCGTGCGTCTCGTTATTGGATGATCCCGGTATGGCTGAAACCATCCTATACGCAGCTCGATGCAACCATTGGATTCCGTGCCTCCCCGTTGAATGGATTGTGGTTTAATGTTTATGGCGGTTACCGGATTATCAAGGATGAGAGTTTTGGAAGATTGTATTTGAATGGAGATGAAGGGTTACCTACATTTGCTTCTGTTATCTTCCTGCAAGATAAGGCAAAAATACCTTATATCGGAGGCGAGGTGAAATATGGTTATAAGGATTTGTTCGAGGTGAATCTCTCTACATCATATTTCAGTTGGAGTATCAATGGAATAGAAGGATATGAAGATCAGAATGTGCTCTTGGGTAAGGTGAAGTACCAGCTAGACCTGGGCGCCAGAGCAAAGGTCTTTGAAGGCTTGCATGCTGATGCCGGATTCAAATATGCCAAGAGATGTGCCGATTTCATTACTGATGTGAATGATTTGCATGTGGGAGCCGAATATGAATTCATAAAGAATATCTCTGCTTACGCTCAGATACATAACATACTGAATAAAGAGTATGATATGATCGGTTACCCGCAGGAACAGTTTAATTTTATAGCTGGTTTTAAGGCACGTTTTTAGTTAAATTATTGCTAAAAACCATATTTTTTAGAAAAAAAAGCAGAAACATACCTTATTATATAGGTGTGCTTTTGCTTTTTTTCTACTTTTGCCACGTATTTTATTGGAGTAATAGACAATTATGATAAAAAATCTAGTAATCGTTGAGTCACCGGCAAAAGCTAAAACCATAGGTAAGTTCCTTGGAAAAGATTATAAAGTAATGTCCAGTTATGGACATATTCGTGACTTGAAGAAAAAAGAGTTCAGTATTGACATTGACGATAATTTTAAGCCGACGTATGAGATACCGGCAGATAAGGTTTCTTTAGTGAAAGAACTGAAAGCAGCTGCAAAAGAGTCAGAGACTGTATGGTTGGCTTCCGATGAAGACCGTGAAGGAGAGGCAATTTCATGGCATCTGTTCGAAGTATTACATCTGAATCCTGAACATACAAAACGTATTGTATTCCATGAAATTACGAAGAATGCGATATTGAAAGCTATCGAGTCCCCACGACAGATTGATATCAACTTGGTTGATGCTCAGCAAGCTAGAAGAGTATTGGACAGAATTGTTGGATTTGAACTGTCTCCTGTCCTCTGGAAAAAGGTAAAGCCTTCACTGTCAGCAGGTCGAGTACAATCCGTTGCAGTACGTTTGGTTGTGGAACGCGAACGTGAGATAGAGTCTTTCACGAACGAGTCTTCGTATCGGATTACTGCCGTATTTGAAGTTCAAGATACTGAGGGCAAAACTGTTCCATTGAAAGCAGAGTTGGAACGAAGATTTGAGACCAAGGAAGAGGCAAAAGAATTCTTATTGTCATGTGAGAATGCTGAGTTTAAAATAGAAGATATAACCCAGAAGCCAATCCATCGTTCACCGGCTCCTCCATTTACAACCTCAACATTGCAGCAGGAAGCAGCTCGTAAATTAGGCTATACTGTTTCTCAGACAATGCGGATTGCTCAGAGCCTCTATGAAAGCGGATATATCACCTACATGAGAACAGACTCTGTGAATCTATCTACCTTAGCGTTGGGCACTTGCAAGACGACTATTCTTGATATGATGGGTGAAAAATATGCGAAGACTCGTCAATACGCCACAAAGACAAAAGGTGCTCAAGAGGCACATGAGGCTATTCGTCCAACATATGTGTCGAATCAAACAATCGATGGGAAAGCCCAAGATAAAAAATTATATGATCTGATCTGGAAGCGCACGATAGCTTCTCAGATGGCTGATGCTGAGATTGAGAAAACAACGGTTACGATCAACATTAGTGGTAAAACGGAAAAATTCATCGTGACAGGTGAAGAAATTACATTCGATGGTTTCCTCCGCGTCTATAAAGAGTCTTTTGACGAGGAGTCAGAACAAGAAACAGTAAACCTGTTGCCACCGTTGACATTGAACGAGCAGTTGAAACGCAAGGAGATCGTTGCGACACAGCGTTTCACTCAACACCCTTCACGATATACAGAGGCCAGCTTAGTACGGAAGATGGAGGAATTGGGTATTGGACGTCCTTCAACCTATGCTCCGACTATCTCGACCATACAACAACGTGAATATGTACAGAAAGGTAATGTCGAAGGGCAAAAGAGAACCTATAATATCATGTCTCTTAAAGGAACGAAGTTCAATGATGTGAACAAGAGTGAGACCTATGGTGCAGAAAAGTCAAAGTTGTTGCCTACAGACATCGGTATCGTTGTCAATGATTTCCTGATGAAGTTCTTTCCTGAGATTATGGATTATAACTTTACAGCCAATGTAGAGCAACAGTTTGATGAAGTGGCTGAAGGAAAGGAGGATTGGTCGGAAATGATGGCTCATTTCTATAAAGGCTTCCATCCGTTGGTCGACAAGACTCTTCATATTAAGGAAGAACATAAGGTAGGTGAGCGCATGTTGGGTGTCGACCCAGTGAGTGGCAAGCCTGTTTCTGTAAAGATAGGTCGCTATGGTCCTGTTATTCAGGTTGGTTCAGCAGAAGATAAAGAGAAACCTCGTTTTGCACAACTTCCAAAGGATGCATCAATGGATCATATTACACTGGAAGAAGCTTTGAACGCTATCAAGTTACCGCGTACCTTGGGTGATTTTGAAGGGAAAGAGATCTCGGTTGGCCGTGGAAAGTTCGGTCCGTATATCCGTCATGACAAGACATTTGTCTCTGTTCCAAAGGAAATGGATCCGATGGCTGTTACCTTGGAGGATGCGATCAAGCTGATAGAAGAAAAACGAGCAGCTGCTGAGAAACAAATCATCAAGACATTTGAAGAGAAAGAAGGGTTGCAAGTGTTGAACGGCCGTTATGGCCCGTATCTCTCGTATGAGAAGAAGAATTATAAGATTCCTTCTGGCAAGGAACCGTCAGAACTGACACTTGAAGATTGTATGGCGATTATTGAATCGCAAAAAGAGAAGGGAACAAAGACAACGCATAGGAGAAAAGCGACTGCACGAAAAGGATGAAACGCATTTTTTTGATCGGATACATGGGGTCGGGTAAAACCACTTTAGGAAGGGCTTATTCTAAAGATCAGGGCTTGACTTTTATTGATCTGGATTGGTATATCGAAGAGCGATTCCATAAGACGGTCCAACAAATTTTTGCAGAACGTGGTGAGGAAGGCTTTCGGGAAATTGAACGGCGTATGCTGCACGAAGTGGCAGATTTCGAGGATGTGGTGATTGCTGCAGGTGGTGGAACACCTTGTTTCTTTGACAATATGGATTTTATGAATGAACGCGGTGTGACAGTCTTGCTACAGGCACAGCCATCTACATTGTTTAATCGGTTAAAAGTGGCAAAGTCACAACGTCCATTGTTGGCTGATAAATCAGACGATGAGCTGATGACTTTTATCATGACGGGATTACAGAAACGACAAGTTTTTTATTCAAAAGCACAATATGTTTTTGCGTCTGATGAACTGGAAAGTCAAAAGCAGATTGTAGACTCAATCCAACGATTAAAAAATTTACTAATATCTAAATAACACATTGAATACTGACAGAAATGAGAAAATGGCGTATTGAAGATTCGGAGGAACTTTACAACATCACTGGGTGGGGAAGACCGTATTTTAGTATAAACGATCAAGGCCACGTTGTCGTTACACCTAAGGAAGGGTGCAAAAGTGTTGATTTGAAGGAAGTTGTTGATGAACTGCAATTACGGGATGTCTCGACTCCTGTTCTTCTTCGCTTTCCGGATATCTTGGATAATCGGATTGAGAAGATTTCTAAGTGCTTTGAAAAAGCGGCTTTGGAATATGGGTACAAGGCAGAGAACTTTATCATTTATCCGATAAAGGTAAACCAGATGAAACCGGTTGTTGAGGAAATCATTAGCCATGGCAAGAAGTTTAATCTAGGACTGGAAGCTGGGTCTAAACCTGAACTGCATGCCGTTATTGCGGTGAATTCTGATTCTGATTCTTTGATTATCTGCAATGGATATAAAGATGAAAGTTACATCGAGTTGGCTTTGCTTGCTCAGAAGATGGGGAAACGCATTTTCTTAGTCGTTGAGAAGTTGAACGAACTGAAGTTAATTGCCAGGATGGCAAAGCAACTGAACGTTCAGCCGAACATCGGTATTCGTATTAAACTGGCTTCCTCAGGAAGTGGAAAATGGGAAGAGAGCGGTGGTGATGCCAGCAAGTTCGGTCTGACCTCTGGCGAACTGTTGCAAGCACTCGATTTCCTGGAAAAAAATAAAATGCAGAACTGTCTTCGTCTGATTCATTTCCATATTGGAAGTCAAGTGACGAAGATCCGTCGCATCAAGAATGCTTTGCGCGAAGCATCTCAATTCTATGTGCAGTTGCATAACTTAGGATTCAACGTTGAATTTGTAGATATAGGCGGTGGACTGGGTATAGACTATGACGGTACTCGCTCTTCCAATAGTGAAAGTAGCATCAACTATTCCATTCAAGAGTATGTAAACGACTCGATCTCAACACTTGTCGATGTCAGTGATAAGAATGGAATTCCTCATCCAAATATTATTACTGAAAGTGGTCGATCTTTGGCTGCTCATCATTCTGTATTAGTTATCAACGTACTGGAGACGGCCAGCCTGCCGGAAATGCCAGAAGAATTTGAGCCAACGAAGGAAGAACACGAACTGGTACAGGAACTTTACGGTATTTGGGACAATCTGAACCAAAGCCGTATGTTGGAGGATTGGCACGATGCCCAGCAGATTCGGGAAGAAGCCTTAGACTTGTTCAGCCATGGTATCGTAGATCTGAAGACCCGTGCTCAAATAGAGCAGATGTATTGGTCGGTTGCTCACGAAATCAATCAAATGGTAAAACAGATGAAGCATGCGCCGGATGAGTTGAGACAATTGGATAAGTTATTGGCAGATAAGTATTTCTGTAATTTCTCTTTATTCCAGTCGTTACCCGACTCTTGGGCTATTGACCAAATTTTCCCAATTGTTCCTATTCAACGTCTTGACGAGAAACCAGACCGTGAGGCAACACTTCAGGATATTACGTGTGACTCGGATGGTAAAATCGCAAACTTCGTGACATCACGTACCATCTCACAATCGTTACCGATTCATTCTATCAAACAAAAAGAACCTTATTACTTAGGTGTCTTCTTGGTTGGCGCATATCAGGAAATATTGGGTGATATGCACAATCTTTTCGGAGATACAAGTGCCGTGCATATTACGGTTGATAAGGATGGTTATTCCATCGATCAGGTGATTGACGGCGAAACTGTAGCTGATGTGCTGGACTATGTTCAGTATAGTCCGAAGAGACTGGTCAGAACGCTTGAAACTTGGGTTACCCGCTCTTTGAAAGAGGGTAAGATATCGTTGGAAGAAGGAAAGGAATTTCTTTCTACATACCGCTCGGGTTTATACGGTTATACTTATTTGGAATAAAAGATGAAAGAAAGTCTGACGATTGTAAAGGTTGGTGGGAAGATTGTAGAGGATGAATCATCTTTACAACAGTTGTTGCATGATTTCTCTTTTCTTCCGGGATTTAAACTGTTGGTTCATGGCGGTGGACGTTCTGCCACGAGACTCGCTGCTCAGATGGGAGTGGAAACACACATGGTGGATGGACGGCGTATCACGGATAAGGATATGTTGGACATCGTCGTCATGGTATATGCTGGATTGGTCAACAAACAGATTGTTGCTGCATTGCAGGCCAAAGGAATGAATGCCGTCGGATTGACAGGAGCCGACTTAGATGTGATTCGGTCTGTTAAACGGCCGGTTGTGTCGATCGACTATGGCTTTGTAGGTGATGTAAAAGCGGTTAATAGTGAGATATTGTCCAATCTGATCCGAATGAATGTAATACCTGTCATGGCTCCTTTGACTCACGATGGTAATGGACAGATGCTAAATACGAATGCAGATACCATTGCGGGTGAAACAGCAAAGGCTTTAGCCGATTCCTTCGATGTGACTTTGATTTACTGCTTTGAGAAAAAGGGTGTCCTTCGGGATGCAGAAGATGAAGATAGCGTGATTCCTGTGATGACACAGGATGACTTTACAAACTATGTGCAGCAAGGTGTGATACAAGGTGGTATGATTCCAAAGTTAGAGAATGCTTTTTCTGCAATCAAAGCAGGAGTTAAACAAGTCATCATCACATCTGCTGAGACGTTAGGCGAGCATCAAGGAACGGTCATAAAAGGATAACAATGGCCACAAAGAGAGTTTTACCTGATTCAGACTTTGAACAAATCATCATTCGTACAAACCGTCGGATACGGAACATTACCATGCGAGTAAAACCTGACGGATTGTATGTTACCGTTCCTCCTCGTAGTCGTACGTCGGAGGTGCTGGATTGGATAAAACCATACCGCGAGACCTTGTTGGAGAAGTTTGAGTCAGTTCGTAAACATCCTATTGGGCCAGACTACCGGATCGATGCTCCGTCTTTTAAACTTTCTTTGGCACAAGGGCGGCTCTCCTTCTTTTCAATCAAGGTAGTCGATGAGGTTTTCACGATCTATTATCCTCCTCAAACGGATTTTTCAGCAGAGGATACACAGCGCTTGCTTCGAAATGCCATTGTCCGAGCATTGAAGAAAAGAGCTTCTCAATACTTGCCCCCGTTGTTGAATGAATTAGCCATAATGAATCATTTTACCTATAAAAGGGTGAAGATTACGGGCAGTAAAGGTCGTTGGGGTAGTTGTACGGCAACTGGGAGTATCAACCTGTCTTGCTATTTACTGCTCTTGCCCTCGCACTTGATTGATTATGTGCTTTTGCATGAGCTTTGCCATACGAAAGAAATGAATCATGGCCCGAAGTTCTGGGAATTGTTGGATCAGGTGACCGGTGGATTGGCCAAACAACTACGAAAAGAAATGAAAAATCATCGGGCAGATTTCTAATTACAGTTCCTTTAAACTATATTTGTGTGTTATTAAATTTTGAGCCATGGAAGTACACATTAATCCCTCCTATACCCAACTAACCGATTTTATCATGTCGGTCCCTAAACATGAATATACTCCTGAAAAAGTGTATTGTAACCGTCGAAATACGGTCGAGAGAGTTTCGTATAAGGGTCAACAGTATGTGATAAAGAAGTATAAACGTCCGGTCTTGCTGAATTGTGTGGTATATACCTGGTTCAGGAAGAATAAACCCCTGCGAGCATATGAAAATGCAGAGACTTTGTTAAGGAAAGGATTTGATACGGCTGCTCCCATTGCTTATCTGATATTCAAAAAGAATGGGTTCTATCATACAGGTTATTTTATCTCCGAATATATTCCTTATCCAACCTTAGACGAGGTCTTCCGTGAAGGAACTGACAACGAACGAAAAGAGTGGGAATCTGCCTTTGTCGATTATACAGTACGCTTACATCAGGCTGGCATCATCCATCGCGATTATAATGCTCGGAATCTGATTGTACACAAGGAAGGTGATAAGCATTGTATCGCCATGATTGACATCAATCAGCTGACATTCGGTAAGGTCACGCCTCGTGCTGCCATGGTTTCTTTAGAACTATTTCGCCAGGATATCCCGCATCTGGAAACACTAATCCCGGCCTATGCTGAAGGAATGGGCTTTGATGCAGACGAATGTCTAAAACTATTGAGGCAGAGTCAGGAGCGTCGGGCAAAAAGACGAGCATTCAAACATTGGTTTAAACGGAATATCTTAGGAAAGAAATGACATTCCTAATTATCTTGTTGATTAAACCTCATCCGGCCAAGGACAAGGCTTCCCTGTAGACTTAAAACTTGGGCGTTGACCTCCAACTTTTCGTAGATAGGTACCTAATTCCTTTGATAATCGTCTGACGACCTGAGGATAAGAAATGGCAACATCATTTAGGTTGCTTTCAGCGTCTATTCTCATTCATCGAATAAATCTTTTCATTTATTGAATTTTTCACCCTCATTTATTGAGTTTATTCGCTTAGAGACTGAGGTATTAACTTAAAAAACTCAGTTTTCTCGGAGTATTCCGAGCATTCTGAAGTGTACATCTATTATATACCCTCATACCCTTTGAGGAATTTTTGCTTGTTCCTGTGAATCTCCGGATCTACAGGGAGATAACAGCGGGTCTGTGACCCGCGCGGCTTGAAAATCCGCAGTTAAGTACGTTGGGGATCCGGAGATCCCCAACGACGGTGTGAGATCCTAAACGACAGAATGAGTTTTCCAACGATAGGTTCGTTCCTCTTTTGGTCGAGCAAAGAAGAAATAAACAAAACGGGCCTAGACATACTAGGCTCGTACGGTTATTTTCATCCTTTATCGTCAGCAGCATATGAAAAGATGAATCAGTATGTTATTCCTCTGCAAGTCGTTGGAACGTTATTGAAGAAGGATGCGATGCATCGTGATAGATCCGTATATTCGATTTAACGAAATCCTCTTCATCACACGTGTTGATATTTACAAACTGTTGTGGATTGATATTGGTCAGTGGGAACCACGTGCTCTGAATTTGTATCATCAACCGATGCCCTTTCTTAAAGCAATGGGCAATGTCGGGGATGTCGAACCGCACTCTGGTTATTTCATTCGGTTGGAATGCCTCTGGATGTTCGAAACTATTCCGATATCGACCCCGCATTGTTTCGCCACGGACCAACATTTGATAACTACCCATCATTGTTCCTCTGGTTCGCAACATGAGTTGATTGTCTTCGACGTATGTTTTTTCGTCGTAGCGGAAATTTTCCGGGAACTCATCGATGACTTTGATGATAAAATCGGCATCTGTCGTACTTATCGACACGTTGAGATCAACATGGATTTCTCCTGCCAGCGTCAAGTCGCTTTCCAAAATATCTGTGCGGAAGGTCAATACATCCGGTCGGGTTGATGCAAACCGTTGATCGGCTGTCATGTAAGAAGCCGAACGCCCATGTGCAAAAGTGGAGACATATGGGACAGGATGATTGGGGTCGGACACATACTCTGAATAGGAATCGTTCTGGGAAGGTGCTTTTGTTGTCAATGCACCATCCTTTCCCAGATAGATGCGGTAGTCTTGGGCTGAAGGAACTGGCCAGACTGGATAATCTTTCCATTCGTTCTTTCCTGTAAAAAAGATATGGACTGCCTTGTCGAAGGATGGTTTTTCACCGATGCCATTCAGGTAATACTGAAGAAAAGGAAATTCAATCTCGTCTAAATAGTATTTCGAGGTATTGGCTCCGAAGAGGATATCGCCTAGATGATTTCCTAAATCCCGTTCCCATGCACCATGGAACCATGGTCCCATGATAAAGTTCAAGTCGGTCTCCGGACTTTGACGGCGGAGTGATTTATATACACCCAGCGTACCATAGCAGTCTTCTGCATCGAAGAAACCACCCACAACGAGCACGGCAGGTTTCACACGATAAAGACTTCTTCTGCTGTCCCTTGCCTTCCACCAATCATCATAATCGGGATGATCCATCAGGTCTTTCCAAAAAAGAATACTATCTCCGGCTAACCGAGTCAAATCTTTCATCGTCTTATGTCGCATGAAGAACGAGTATTCATCATCCAGGTAGAACGGTTTCATCGGAATAAAACGATCGGTTGGCACAGGACGGGGACGATCCATGTAGGTAGGAGAAAAGTTGAACATATCCGTTAACATGAAAGCACCGTGATGATGGTAATCATCGCCCATCCACCAGTCGGTTACCGGAGCCTGAGGCACGACAGCCTTGATGGCGGGATGTCCGCTAAGAGCGGCCATGACCGTATAAAAACCGGGATAGGATGTACCGCCAACACCAATCTTCCCGTTGCTTTTCACATTCTTGATGAGCCATTCGGCCGTATCGTACGTATCGGATGCTTCATCAATGTCTTTCTTGCCTTTCTTGTGTGCGTTGAATGGGCGGACATTGACAAAATCACCTTCACTCCTCCAACGACCCCGTACATCCTGGATGACGATGACGTACTTCGCCTTTACCAAGTTCCTATACTTATTCCAAAGGAATGAGTTATATCCTTCCCCATAAGGTCCAGCCGTATAGGTGGTACGGGTGATGAAAATGGGTGTCGGTACATCCGTTTGAACCGGTTCGTAGATCGCGGTGAACAGTCGTATGCCGTCCCGCATCGGAATCATTACTTCTCGTTTTGTGTAATTGTCTTTCACCCATTGCTCATTGATTTCTTGTGCAAAAAGGATGTTTGAGAGCAATGAGAAAGCCAATAGTAAGTAGCTTGTTCTCATATATTAGTTGTTTTATCCGAAGCAAATGCCCATTCGCTTCCCTTGGATGATCAAGTCGTTATTGGGATCAACCAACTTTACCTTTCCTGCCACTTCCGGCAAAGGAACGGAGGTAATCTGTGAGCCTAACAGCGAAACCATCTTACCAAACTGTCGTTCGGCAATCATCTGTGCCGCATATCCGCCCATACGCGTAGCCAGATTACGGTCGTAAGCCGTCGGCGTCCCTCCGCGTTGGATATAGCCAAGCACGGTTTCACGTGTCTCAAAGCCTGTCTCGTATTCAATTTCTTCAGCAATGAACTGCGCAGCTTTCTTTCCGTGCGGTGCTTCGATGCCTTCGGCTACCACCACGATGGAGTAAGGCTTTCCCTGTTTGAGTCGTTCAATAATCTTATTGCCGATATTATGGATGTTATAAGGAAGTTCCGGAATCAAGATGATGTCGCCTCCTCCTGCCATGCCCGAATAGAGTGCGATCCATCCGGCATTATGTCCCATGACTTCGATGACCATCACCCTTTGGTGCGAGCTGGCTGTCGAATGTAGTCGGTCGATAGCCTCGGTTGCAATAGAGATGGCTGAGTCGAACCCAAAGCAGATATCGGTACCCCACACATCATTGTCGATGGTCTTGGGGATGGTAATCACGTTGACTCCAAGTTGGGAAAGCTGGTTCGCAGTTTCCTGCGTGCCGCCACCGCCTATGCAGACAATACAATCTAGTCCACGTTCCTGAATTGTTTTCATCATGGCGTTGGTATCCTTTGACGAAGCCTGAAGTTTCTTTCGGAGGTTCTTTTCGCGGGAGGTGCCCAATACAGAACCAGTCATGTTCAGCAGTCCGCTCATCGCTTCTTCTCCTAAGGGTACAATATCATTGTCGACTAATCCACGGAATCCGCTACGGATGCCGAATACTTTCATATTGTAATGATTGATAGCCGTCTTGCATACGCCTCGTATGGTTGCATTGATGCCCGGACAGTCGCCGCCTGATGTTAAAATACCTATTTTCATGGAAGGGTTGTTTAGATTTATAGTGCGTAAAGATAATAAATTTTTAAAGTAATGAACAAACTATAAAAAAAGAATTTTATGGGACGTTTTTATTTAGAAAAGACTAAATTTGCACGTGGTTAAGTTTATGAATAGAAGAAATGAGTATAACAAGTATTATACGTCCGTTTTTCTCTGCTCGTTGGCGTGCGATTGATCGTTATGCCACACAAACAGAATCCATTCAGCGGGAAGTATTGTCCCGTTTGATTAAGAAAGCCGAACAGACTGAATGGGGTACGAAGAATAATTTTCAAAAGATAAAAGATTACGAGGCATTTCAACATCTCCCAATCCAAACCTATGAGGATATCAAACATGATGTGGATAGGATGCGTCGTGGTGAAAAGGATATCTTATGGCCAGGGAAGGTTATCTGGTATGCTAAATCGTCGGGGACGACCAATGATAAAAGTAAGTTTATTCCGGTTAGTTGGCAGGGACTACATGCCGTTCACTATGCCGGTGGACGCGATGCCGTTGCTCTTTACCTACACCAACGTCCCGACAGCCAATTCTTTTCAGGAAAAGGCTTGATCTTAGGCGGTAGTCATGCACCTAACTACAATGTAAAGGATAGTTTAGTGGGCGACTTATCGGCAATTTTGATTGAAAATATCAACCCGTTAGTCAACCTTATTCGCGTTCCAGAGAAGAAGATTGCCTTATTAAGCGACTTTGAGGAAAAGATGGAGAAGATTGCTCGTAGCTCCTTGCATGAGAATGTAACGAATATCTCGGGCGTACCATCTTGGATGCTGGCCGTCTTGAAGCGTGTCATGGAGATAAAGGGTACCGACAATCTTGCGGATGTATGGCCCAATTTGGAAGTGTTCTTCCATGGAGGTGTAGCCTTCACTCCTTATCGTGAGCAGTACAATCACATTATCCGTAGTGATAAGATGAAATACATGGAGACGTACAACGCCAGCGAAGGATTCTTTGGCTTGCAGAACGATTGGACCGATCCTTCAATGCTGTTGATGATCGATTACGATGTTTTCTACGAATTCATCCCGATGGATGAGTTCGACTCTGAGCATCCGACCGTCGTACCTCTCTGGGATGTAGAGCTGAATAAGAACTATGCCATGTTGATCAGTAGCTCGTGTGGCCTATGGAGATATGTGATTGGCGATACGTTGAAGTTTACAAGCAAGGATCCTTATAAGTTTATCATCTCTGGCCGGACAAAGCATTTTATCAATGCCTTTGGCGAGGAACTGATGGTGGATAATGCTGAGAAAGGATTGGAGAAAGCCTGCGCCGAGACAGGTGCTCAAGTCCTGGAATACACTGCTGCGCCAGTCTTTATGGACAAGGCCGCAAAATGCCGTCACCAATGGGTAATTGAGTTTGCAAAAAATCCTGATTCCATCGAACATTTTGCGACGGTTTTGGACCAGGCTCTGCAAGAAATAAACTCTGACTACGAAGCCAAGCGCCGGAAAGATATTACACTCCAACCATTGGAAGTGATTGTTGCACGGAAAGACTTGTTCCATGATTGGCTGAAGAAAGAAGGAAAGTTGGGCGGACAGCATAAAGTGCCGCGTTTAAGTAATAACCGTGAGTATATCGACAAGGTATTAGCGATGAACCATTAAAAAGCATGAAGCGAAGGAAGTATACATTTAATCTCGTTTTCCTGGCTATCGTATTGATCTATTCGTGTGCCAGTCCAGGAACACCAGACGGAGGTCCGTTTGATGAGACTCCTCCTCGCTTCTTAGGTAGCTCTCCAAGGCCGGGTGAAACTACGAATAAGTCGAAGAAGATCACAATGAACTTCGATGAAATCGTCAAGATTGAGCGGGCTGCGGAGAAAGTAATCATCTCTCCTCCTCAGTTGGAACAGGCGGACATCAAGGCGAACGGTCGGAGAATTCAGGTAGAACTCTTTGATACGTTGAAGCCAAATACCACTTATACCATCGATTTCTCCGATGCAATTGTCGACAATAATGAAGGGAACCCGCTGGGCAACTTCGCTTTTATGTTCTCAACAGGCGATGTCATCGATACTATGGAAGTGTCGGGAACCGTCTTGAATGCGGAGGATTTGGAACCAATCAAGGGAATCTCTGTCGGCTTGCACGCCAACTTGGACGATTCCGCTTTTGTGAAGATGCCTTTCGAACGTATCTCACGGACCGATAGCCGTGGTCGTTTCACCATCCGAGGTATTGCTCCGGGAAAATATCATATCTTTGCCCTGATGGATGGGAATCAGAACTTCCAATACGATTCAAAGACCGAGATGATTGCGTTCAGCGACTCTCTGATTGTTCCGAGCTCCAAACCGGATGTGCGTCAAGATACGATCTGGGCGGATTCCTTGATTATCGATACAATCAAGACGGTAAACTATACGCATTATTATCCTGACGATATCATCCTTCGTGCGTTTAAGACTGAGGATGACCGACAATATCTGAAGAATTCGGAGCGGGATAAGTTGAACCATTTCATCCTGGTATTCAATGCTAAGGCAGATACTTTGCCGGAGATTACCGGATTGAACTTCGATTCGAGGGATGCTTTTGTGGTTGAGAAAACCTCGCGTAATGACTCCATTTGCTATTGGATAAAAGATTCTCTGCTCTGTGAGCAAGATACCTTGATGATGCAACTAAAGTATCTGGCAACGGATACGCTGAATCAGCTGTCGCTTACTACCGATACGATATATATTACGAACAAACAGGATAAGGCTCAACGCCAGAAGGCAGCGGAGCAGGCGAAACAAAAAGAGGAAAAAGAACGAAAGAAGAAGTCGAAGCGTGGCGAAAAGGCCGATTTCATAACAGTAATCCCATTCCTCAATGCGAAAGTTGATGCCCCTTCTACTCTTGAATTAGGTTCGAACATCTCCATCAGTTTTGACGAACCTGTCGTTGCCATCGATACCAGCGCTATTCATCTGCAGGTGATGGTGGATTCGTTGTGGCAAGACCTACCATATATCTTTGAGGCTGATACGGCGGAGTATCGTAAGTATTGGGTCATCGCACCGTGGGAGCCGGAAAAAGAGTATCAGTTCTCGATTGATTCATTGGCATTCAAGGGGTTGTATGGCCTATATACAAAGAAAATCAAGGAAACGAGCCTGAAAACAAAGGCTGTTGCCGATTATGGAACCATCTTCCTCAACCTTCCTCAGTCGCCGGAGTATACCATTGTTGAACTGATGGAGGGAGACGGGAAAATAGTACGACGCCAACCTATATCGAATGAGAAAACAGCTGATTTCTATTTCTTGCCGGCAGGAAAGAAATATTATTTGAGGCTGTTCTACGACAAGAATAAGAACGGCGTTTGGGATGCTGGTAGCTATGAACAACATCAGCAACCAGAGGAGGTCTACTATTATCCGAAGTCGTGGGAGATGAAGGCGAACTTCGAGTTTGAGGAGACATGGATCGTGGATGCCGTGCCATGGGACAGACAGAAATTGGATGAGATCAAGAAGCAGAAGCCGGAGGAAACCAAGAAAGTTGCCAACCGAAATGCCGAACGCTTGAAACGATTAGGAAGGAACAGACAATGAAAAGGACATTCATCATATTCTTCTCACTCTGGGTGATTTCCCTATCCGTCTCGGCACAGTGCGCAGCCAAGAACGATGCGATACAGCCGGGCGAAGAGTTGGCGTATAAGCTGAAGTTCAACTGGAAGTTTATCTGGATCAATGCCGGTTCGGCTAAGATGACCCTGCATCAAACGACTTTTGATGGAAGGCCAGCCTACCGTACGGAACTGAAATCATATACCAACAAGACGATTGACCGTTATTTCAAGATGAGAGATACGCTGGTGAGTGTTACCTCACTCGATTTAGAGCCCATCTTCTTCCAGAAAAAGGCAGAAGAGGGCAAGCACTATACGGTCGACGAGGTGTGGTTCTCCTATCTTAACCAGAAATGTATCGTCAAGCAGGAACGACGGCAGTTGGGGAAAGAAACGATTTCGGACTACAAGGAGAGCGACCAGTGCGTGTTCGACATGTTGAGCATCCTGCTGCAGGCCCGTTCGTTCGATCCTACATATTATAAGGTGGGTGAGAAGATTCTGTTCCCGATGGCTACCGGTAAACAGATCGAGGAGCAAACCCTGATCTACCGCGGAAAGAAAAACGTTGAGGTAGAAGATGGCGTGAAATATCGCTGTCTCGTCTTCTCACTGGTCGAATATAAAAAGAACAAAGAAAAAGAAGTCATCACGTTTTATGTAACGGATGACTTGAATCATTTGCCTGTCCGATTGGATCTTTACCTGAACTTCGGATCAGCCAAGGCTTTTCTTGCCAATATCAAGGGGAATAGACATCCCCTGACATCCATCGTCGAGGATTAAACCTTGATGAAGATGCGTTGCTTGTACATCCATCGAAGGATCAAGAATACGATCAGACAATTGCCGAATACCAACCACGTGCTGTAGCCGGCTTCTCCCAAATATTGTTTCAGCCCATAGCTTACCGAATCGACAACGCTGCGGAAGTTGACATACTCTCCAATCATATAGGCCACAATGGAGTTCATACCATAGATCTTCAGCCAATTCAACCCCTTGCTCCATCCTAAGCAATCGACTACGAAATAGAACAAAGCCATGAGCAAGAAACTGATGCCACCGGCAAACAAGGTCATGCTACATGTCCAGATATGTTTGATGATCGGCATCTGTACACTCCAAAGCAGTCCTGCAACGGTCAAGACCACGCCGACTACACCTAAGATAAGGCTGGTCTGGAAACGGTTGGACTTGCCATTCTTCATGATTTGTCCGGCAAAAGCACCCAACATCACCGTGACGCCGAAGGTTAAGCTGCTCCATATCCACGTATATTCAGGATCGCCGCAGAACCGGCCCATGATCAGTTGGTCTACCTTGTAGGCAAAGTTGCCGGTCGGTGTCCAGTCTCCGCAGAATGTCATCGGGATCCAATATATAATAAGGAGAAGAATCGTTGCTAAGATCTGTCCTTTCCACCTGAAGTTTGTCAGGATAAATGCACTGATGACATAGCCGGCGCCGATAGCCTGCAACGTATTCACATACAGATGTACATCATTCGGGTCCAGCCCCAGTAGATTTCCTTGCCCGATCATACCCAGGATGAAGAGGATGATGAATCGTTTGATCACCTTCCGCCACAGTGCCGTGGGGTTGTTCTTGTATTTACTTAAAGAGAAAGGCATGGCAGCTCCAGCCATGAACATGAAGAGAGGCATGACCATATCCCAGCAGCGAAAACCTTCCCATGGTTCGTGACTGAGTTGGTACATGATAGGTTTCAACGAAGGCCAATCCAAGGTACGTGCCAGTTTCATGAAAACAGGTTGGAAGAAAACCAACATAAACAGGTCAAATCCGCGAAGGATGTCAAGAGATGCGAGTCGTCCCGCAAAAGATTGTGAAGTATTTTTTGCCATAGTGAATAGATTATTTACTCAAAGATAAGAACTATTTGGTGAAATGCCTTCGATAGCTTGTTTTTTTTGATGAATTATTCTGAAAAATTAGGGATATAATAAAAAAGATATTACTTTTAGACAATCATATTGTAAACAAATTAGTATCATGAAAAAGACATTACTTTTGGCTGTTGCGCTCTTTATGAGTTTGTCGATGTTTGCTCAGCAAGCATTGTGGGATCGTGCTCCTGTTGTTTCACCGGAGATTCATCCGGATAATACCGTTACCTTCCGTCTGAAAGCACCGAAGGCTGTCAGCGTACAGGTTGTCAGCGACTTTGGTCGTGCCGACATGAAAGAAACGAAGGATGGCGTTTGGGAATATACCACTCCG
Source organism: uncultured Bacteroidales bacterium (assembly GCA_902779535.1). Taxonomy (GTDB): domain Bacteria; phylum Bacteroidota; class Bacteroidia; order Bacteroidales; family Bacteroidaceae; genus Phocaeicola. The sequence continues at coordinate 33,700 of CACZBX010000006.1, read as the reverse complement.
AACCCATTACCATCCGAATTGTATAGCTATGCTTATATCGTTGACGGGTTGAAGATGTTGGATCCTGCCAATATCCAGGTGAACCGTGATGTGGCTACGTTAAGCAATATCTTCTTTATCGGTGGAGGACAAGGTGATTTATATAAGGTGAACGATGTGCCTCACGGAACAGTGTCGAAAGTTTGGTATGATAGTCCTACGCTGAACATGAAGCGTCGCCTGACAGTCTATACGCCGGCAGGCTATGAGACCAGTGGAAAGCGTTATCCGGTATTCTACTTGTTGCATGGTGCAGGTGGTGACGAGGAAGCCTGGATGACTTTGGGTCGTGCGTCACAGATTTTGGATAACCTGATTGCACAGGGTAAGGCAAAACCGATGATCGTGGTGATGACCAATGGCAATGCCAATCAAGAAGCTGCTCCTGACCAGTCGGCTGACCGTAAGGACAAGGAGGGAAATGTACAGAGGATGATGCAAGGTGCGTTTGAGCAGTCATTCCCTGATGTGATGAAGTACATCGAGAAAAATTATCGGACTATTAATAAGAAGTCAGCCCGTGCCATCGCTGGTCTTTCGATGGGTGGATTCCATACGTTGCATATTTCGAAATATTATCCCGATACTTTCGATTATGTTGGTCTGTTTTCGGCAGCCATCTTCCCGAACAAAAATTCGGAATCTCCAGTTTATCAGGACATGGAAGGAAAACTGAAGGTGCAGTTTGCCAAGAAACCGGCATTGTATTACATCGCAATCGGTAATAAAGACTTCTTGTACAAGGCTAATGAGGAGTATCGTCAACTGTTGGATAAGAATGGTTTGAAATATATCTATAAGGAGAGTGAGGACGGGCATATCTGGAAGAACTGGAGAATCTATCTGTCCGACTTTGCTCCACGCTTGTTTAAGTAAAGATCCTCTTATATATAAGTGAAGGCGGGCAAAAGCCCGCCTTTGTTGTTGGTAGCCCCGAGCAGAATCGAACTGCTATCTAAAGTTTAGGAAACTTCTATTCTATCCGTTGAACTACAAGGCCATCATTGTGCTTGCAAAGTTAGTTCTTTTTGCCGATTAATCGATAAAGAATTGGAAATAAATTACTCCCCCTGAAATGAAAAGAAAAACTTTTCAACCAAAAGTCTAAAAATATCTTCAAATTAAGGAGCATATGCACTAATTTTATTAAATTTGTGGCGTCTTAGGAAAGACCAAATATTAAATTTAATTAATTATTTAGACTTATGTTAAAAAGAATGCGATTTTTCTTGGCAGTCATTGTAATGATGGTTGCTGCGTCGGTAAACGCACAGGTTACTACTTCTACATTGAGTGGTAAGGTCGTTGACGCTAACGGAGAAGCCGTTATTGGTGCTACTGTACAGGCTACTCACATGCCTTCAGGAACTCATTACGGAACAATCACAAACATGGATGGTCTTTATACGATCCAAGGTATGCGTACCGGTGGTCCGTATAAGGTAGAGATCTCTTATATCGGTTATCAAACTGTTAACTATCCGGATGTGACCTTACAACTTGGTGAGATCTACAACTTAAACACAACATTGAAGGAATCTTCTGAAGTTTTGGACGAAGTCGTAGTGATAGCAACCCGTTCTAAGTTCACGAATGAGAAGACGGGTGCTTCTACCAACATCTCTAACGCTCAGATGAACAGCATCCCGACCGTTAACCGTAGTATTACGGATATCGCTCGTCTGTCTCCTTATGCAAACGGTATGAGTTTTGCCGGTGGTGATGGCCGTTCAACGAACTTTACGATTGATGGTGCGAACTTCAATAACAACTTCGGTTTGGCTGCTGACCTTCCTGGTGGTGGTACTCCTATTTCAATGGATGCAATCGAGGAAGTACAAGTAGTGATTGCTCCGTTCGATGTTCGTCAGACAAACTTTATCGGTGGTGGTATCAACGCAATCACTAAGTCGGGTACAAACACGTTCAAGGGTACGGCATACTACTATTATCGTAATCAGGATATGCGTGGTAATAAGATCAATGGTGTTGACTTAGGTGATCGTGCTGAAGAAAAGAAAAAAGTATTTGGCTTTACTCTGGGCGGACCGATTATCAAGAATAAATTATTCTTCTTTGTAAACTATGAGAGTGAGAAGACTCCGGGTCAGGTGATTAAATGGAAGGCAAGTAAGGATGGTATAGGTGATGCAGATAAAGGTATCTCTCGTACAACAGAAGCTGACTTGCAGCGTGTATCTGATTTCGTGAAGAATACTTGGGGATATGATACGGGTTCATTTACGAACTTCCCTGGTGATGAGGAAAATACGAAGTTCTTGGCTCGTGTAGACTGGAACATTACCGACCGTCATCATTTGTCAGTTCGTTATAATACAACGAAAAATACGGCCTGGCAAGGTCCAAACAATAATTCATCTGATACAGGACAGCGTTTGAACGGTACTTACCGTGTAGGTGTTCAATCTATGTCATATGCAAACTCAATGTATTCTAATGACAGTCAGGTGAAGTCAATTTCTGCTGATTTGAACAGCCGTTTCACAGATGCTATTTCTAATCAGTTACTTTTCACTTTCTCTGATATTCGTGACCCACATCGTGGATCTACATCCGCACCTTTCCCATTCATCGATATTATGGCTGGTCGAGATGCAGATGGCAAGCAGATTCTGGAGCCTTATATCAGTTTGGGTTATGAATTGTTTACTAGAAACAATGGTGTTATCAATAAGATTACGAGTGTAACTGATAACTTCACCTATTTGTTAGGCGCGCATAAACTGACTGCAGGTGTTAGCTTCGAACATCAGTTTGCTAATAACTCTTATATGCGTAATGGTTATGGTTACTATCGTTATAGTAGCATTGAAGATTTCTTGAATCAAGCTGCTCCACTTGACGTGGCTTTGACCTATGGTTTCAATGGTGTTGAGAATCCAACTGCTCAGGTTACATTTAACCAGTTAGGTTTCTATGCTCAGGATGAATGGAACGTAAATTCTAAATTGAAACTGACTTACGGTGTTCGTTTTGATGAGTTGATGTTTGATGAGAAAGATATTGCTCGCAACAATGCATTCTATGAATTGACATTCCGTGATGGTCAAAAGATTGATACCGGTAAATGGCCGGATTCACGCTTGATGATCTCTCCGCGTGTAGGTTTCGTATGGGATGTAAACGGTGATAAGAGCTTAAAGGTTCGTGGTGGTACAGGTGTCTTCACTGGCCGTTTGCCTTTGGTATTCTTCACGAATATGCCGACCAATGCGAACATGGTTCAGAATACATGGCGTTTCGTTTATGAGACTACTTATAAGAATGGTGGTGAGGTGGATTATAGAAATCCAGGTTTGGATCGATTTGCTAAGGAAAACGGTGGTATGTTGACAGATGTCAATGCGATGATTGATAAGATTGGTTTGCCAAGAGAACTTACGTCTGATAATCACCAATCCAATAACTCAATGTCTGGAGTTGACCCGAAATTCAAGATGCCACAAATCTGGAAGTCATCTATCGCTGTTGACTATCAGATCCCTGTATCTTTCCCATTCACTGTAACAGGTGAGTTTATGTTCATGAAGAACATCAATGCTGTAACAATTGATAATATCAACATTAAGGATGCATCAGGATGGCAACGTTTCAGTGGTGCAGACAATCGTCTGATTTATCCGAGTGATTTCAGACTATATGATAGAAAGAATGCTGTGCTCTTGACGAATACTCATAAGGGTTATGGTTACACGGCTAATATTACATTGAATGCTCAACCAGTGAAGGATTTGAACATGATGTTGGCTTATACTCATACTGAGTCTAAGGAAGTATCTGGTCTGCCAGGTTCTGACCCAATTTCAACATGGCAGGGCTTGAACACCATTGATGGTCCTAACTTTGCAACTGTTCAGCGTTCACAGTATGTAGTTCCTGATAAGATTATCGCTTCGGTGGGTTATGACTTGCCAGTGAAGTTTAATGGTTTCATTTCGGGTACAGGTACGCACTTGAATCTGTTCTACTCTGCTTATTCAGGTTATGGATATAGTTATATGTACACCAACGATATGAATGGTGATGGTATCAACAACGATTTGATGTATATCCCGAAGGATGACAGTGAAATTAAGTTCAAGGACGATTCTGAACGCGTTGCTTTCTGGAACTTCGTTAATCAGGATTCTTATCTGAAGAACCATAAGGGTGAATATGCTGAGTCTTATGCAGCACGTGCACCTTGGGTTCACCGTTTCGACCTTCGCTTTGCTCAGGATCTGGAATTGAAGATTGGTCCAACTAAGCACAAATTCCAGTTCTCTGCCGACTTTATGAATATCGGTAATATGTTGAAATCAAGTTGGGGCGTATTTAAGAACAATGTTGTTTCTAACAACAGCCGTATTTTGAAGTATGAGGGTATGGATGAAAACAGAACTCCTATCTTCTCTATGTACAAAGATAAAGAAGGTAAGTATCCAAATGAATCTTACTCATACATCGTTGACTACAATCAGTGCTGGAAAGTTCAGATTGGTTTGAAGTATTTCTTCAATTAATCCAGACTTAGATAAAACAGAAGCGGGGTGTCAAACGACACCCCGCTTTCATTTTATGATTGTCTGTTATTCCTGATAGTCGATCCAGACTTTCATCTTCCCTGCTTCTCGGTTATCCCAAGCGTAATAAGGAATGAAATTGATTTCCTTATTCTCTTCTTTAGCGGTGATCTTTACCACACCATCTAACAGGGTTGCGTCGAACTGTGAATCCAGATTGCTCTTTGTGGATAACGTCAACTGGTCGAAATCGGTCGGGTTATCGGTCTCTTCCATGCAGTAAACCAACGGGCCACGCTGAACTGCACGCTTGCCCACATCCTGCTTCACCCGTGGGTCGGCCTGTTTCAACACCGCTGGCATCTCAATATTCAATGTGATGACATCCCCTTTCTTCCACGGACGAGCCAGCACGGCATAACCTTTATCCAAGGTCGGTTGGTCGATAGTCTCACCGTTGATAGCGAGGGTATATTTCTCACACCATTCAGGGATGCGCATGCGAATCTCTTTCTTGACGGTCGATGCCAATTCGTCGATGGTCAGTTTAACGTTTCCCTCCCAAGGAACTTGCGATTCCATCGATACTTTCATGGCTTTCTTACCTAATTTCACATCAGCCTTGTTGCCGATATAAAGGTTCACCCACAGTGCGTCATCCGATGTGCCATAGATATAATTACCGATGGATGGGAGGAAGCGTGAGATCTGGCTCGGACAGCAAGCGCATCCGTACCATGCCTGACGATGGTGGTTCCCCTTCGACTCCAACGGATTCACGTAGAAGAACAGATCTCCCTTGAGTGAGATGCCTGCCAATGCACCATTGTATAAAGCCTTCTCCAAAACATCTACATATTTTGAGTCGCCTGTCAACTGGTTCATCCGATGATTCCAGAGCACCATGCCCACCGAGGCACAAGTCTCGCAGTACGCTTCCAGGTTAGGCAGGTCATAGTCGGTCGTAAAGCCTTCGTTGTGTGCCGACGAACCGATACCGCCGGTGATGTACATGTTGCGCAATACGACGTCGTCCCACAGACGATGAAGGGCAGCAATATAGCCGGTATCCTGCTTCAGAGCGGCAACATCGGCCATTCCGCAGTATAGATACATACATCTTACGGCATGACCGCTGATTTTCTGCAAGTCGCGTACCGGAATAACATCCTGGTAATATTCCGGATGCCACGTTCCCTCTGTTCCCATGGATCCATGTCCATGTCCTCGCTCTTCGAGTAGCCAGTGGGCAAAGTCGAGGTATTTCTCTTCGTTGGTCACTTGATAGAGCTTGACCAATGCCAACTCAATCTCTTCGTGGCCGGGCACCCAGTCGCGTTTGCCTGGTCCGAAAGTGTTCATCATGTGGTCGACCATGCGGATGCAGACATCCAACATCTTGCGTTTGCCTGTTGCCTGGTAGTAGGCGATGGCTGCTTCGATCATGTGTCCTGCACAATACATCTCATGCTTGTCCATATTGCTCCAACGCTTGTCCAGTCCGGTCAAGGTGTAGAACGTGTTGATGTAGCCATCGGGTTGCTGAGCGGCGGCAAACTTCTCAATCCATTCGTCGGTCTTTGCCTCAAGTGCAGCGTCAGGGTGGTTGATGAGGCTATAAGCCATCCCTTCCACAGCTTTGTACACATCAGAGTCATCGAAAAAGATGCCCGAGTGTTCTCCTTCACCTTTTGCCGCATTCTCGAAGTTACGGATACGGCCGGTCTGATTCTCAATCTGGTCGATGCAGACAGGCAAGGTCACCGAGGTATGTCTGTCCAGTCGAGGTGACCAGAATTGGTCGGTGATGCGGACATTGGAGAAGTCGACTTGGTTGATTTTCTTCAGCGATGCTTGCTTCTCCGTACATCCAGTCATGCAGATCAGTCCCGTCAGTACAATAAATAGTTTCTTCATGGTATAATAAATAATGTGTGATCGAATTGTTATTCCGACAACTTGTAGTCGCCGGCTTCCTCGGTAACCACCTTCTGCAGTTCATCCAATGACTTCGCTTCGCCTTCAAACTCGACGGTTGCTACCGGAGGATCCAGTGTGACCGTAGCTTTTACTCCTTCAATGCTGTTCAATGCTTTCTCGACGTGCATCCGACAGTGCATGCACATCATACCTTCTACTTTAAATTCCTTTTTCATAACTGTATTGTTTATTGGTTTTTGATGTATCTCCGTTTCTTCTCCGATTTTCTTCCTCTTCAGCAGCAAGCTGTTGCCAACCACGCTGACACTGCTGAACGCCATCGCCATGCCTCCGATCATCGGGTTCAGGAGGAATCCGTTGATGGGGTAGAGGATGCCTGCGGCAATAGGTACGGCAATCACGTTGTAGAAGAAAGCCCAGAACAAGTTCTGTCGGATCGTTTTTGTCGTCAGTCGTGACAACTTGAACGCCTCCGGGATCTTAGTTAGGTCGGATGAGATGATGGTCATTTTCGCCACATCCATGGCAATGTCGCTGCCGTCGCCCATCGCGATGCTGAGGTCGGCCTGTGCCAGCGCTGCACTATCGTTGATACCGTCGCCCACCATGGCGATCTTATGCCCGGCAGCCTGTTCGTTCTGGATGAACCGTACCTTATCTTCGGGTAGGGTGTTTGCTTGGTAGGACCTGATGCCGGCCTGCCATGCAATGGCTTGGGCCGTATGCTCGTTGTCGCCCGTCAGCATGACGACACGGATGTGATTGTCCTGCAACAATCGGATGGCTTTCACTGAACTTTCCTTGATGCGGTCGCTAATGCCGAGGACCATCTTTGCTTCCTTGCCTTGTGCAAACCAGATCACCGTCTCTGCCCGCTGCATCATTTGGTTGGCTGCTTCCTCCAGCGTGGAAGGAATCAGCACGTCTCTTTCATCCATGAGTTTGCGGTTCCCGATCAGTATGCGTTCTTGGCCTTCACGACCTTGAATGCCTTTCCCCGGAATGTTTTCGAAGTCTTCGATGACGATATCCTGTGTGTTCAGTTGTCGTTCCTGTTGGATATATGATACGATGGCGTCGGCCAGCGGATGTTCAGACAGACTTTCCATCTTGCCGAGCAGTTGTTCGGCTCTCTTCGGGTCGGTGAGGATGGTTTTTATCGATGTAACCTGAGGTTTCCCTTCGGTAATGGTGCCGGTCTTGTCGAGGACGACTGTATCGATCTGCTTGGCTATCTCCAGGCTCTCGGCATCTTTGATCAAGATTCCGTGCTCGGCACCTTTCCCGATGCCCACCATGATGGCGGTCGGTGTGGCTAAGCCCAAGGCGCATGGGCATGCAATAATTAGTACGGTGACGAGTGCGAGGATGCCATGCGAGATACCGTTATGGGAGTCGAGTAGCAGCCAGCACAGGCAGGCGATGATGGCGATGCAGATGATGGTAGGTACGAAGATTGAGGCCACCTTGTCCACCAGTTGTTGTACGGGCGCCTTGCTGCCTTGTGCGTCCTGTACCATGCGGATGATCTTTGCCAGTAAGGTGTCCGAGCCCACCTTCTCGGCCTTAAAGCGGAAACTGCCTTTCTGGTTGAGCGTTCCTGCAAAGACCTTGTTGCCGTCCGTCTTGCGTACGGCCATCGGCTCGCCACTCAGCATGCTCTCGTCAACATACGAGGAGCCAGAAACGACCAATCCATCGACGGCAATCCGTTCGCCGGGCTTGACCAATACGATATCCTCCGGCTGGATCTGCTGGATGGGGATGATCCGTTCTTCATCATCCTTGATGATTGTCACCGTCTTCGGCTGCAAGCCCATCAGTTTTTTGATCGCTGTCGCTGTATTCCCCTTTGCTTTCGCCTCCAGGAGTCGTCCCAAGAGGATGAATGCGATGATCATGGCCGAGGACTCGAAGTAGACGTGCGGCTCGATGCCTCGCGAAGTCCAGACGCTTGGGAAGAGGAGGTTGAACAGACTAAATAGGTAAGCGATGCCGGTGCTGCTGGCTACCAGCGTATCCATGTTGGAAGACCCATGTTTGAGTTGCTTCCAAGCGTTGACGAAGAACAGGCTTCCCATGCCGAAGACCACGGGCGTCGCCAACAGTCCCATGATGATACGGGCATATTCCCAATCTTTCAGGAACATGCTGATGACCATGATGGCAATGGAGAGCACGAAGGCACAGATCGTTCTTCGCTTCAAGGATTGGTAGGCCGCTTCTCGCTGCTTGTCCAAGTCGTTCAACTCATCATCTTTCTCGATATATAGGTCGTATCCTGCATCCTGAACAGCCTTTTGGAGTACCTCGGGCGAGGTCATCTCCACATCATACTCTACTGTCGCCGTGGCGGCAGCGTAGTTCACGGCGGCATTGCACACGCCTTTCTGCTTGTTCAATGTCTTGTCGACACGGGCAGCACACGAGGCACAGCTCATGCCAAGGATAGGGAAGGATTCCTTTATAATCTTATTTTCACTCATGATGATTGATTTGTTGAACAAAGATAAAGAAAATCGGGCGGAACAAAAACGAAAAGTGCATTTCCTTTTATAATGTGGGCCGTCGATTGACAAAAGTCCCGGGAATGCAATGTTTTCATTTGCTTGTTCTTGTGGAATACGATGTTGTCGTGGGGGCCCGGATCCACAGGGACAAGAGAATTCATTCCCTGTAGGGGACGACCTCGTGTCGGCCCGTGGTTGTTTGCATTACTTGTGTCGCCTACTCACATTTCATTCCGGGCTTAGACAAGCTAAGCCCCTACAGAAGATAAATTTTTCCCATGGTTCCCGTTATCGTTCATTATGTTCCGGCCTTTAGCAAAAAAGCGTGAAGAAAATTGAAGATGTTTTCCGTGAAGAACGAGCCTCGTCCAAGCGAGCGAAGCGAGTGCGTTTGGCGAGTTTAGGAAAACATGCTTTGATTTTTAGCTTTTTTGCGATCAGCCGGTGACTTTTTTCTTTGGTTCATTTCTTTTTTGGTCATGCAAAAAAGAAATGAACAAGACATCCGCTGCGGGTCACAGACCCGCTGTTATCCCCCTGTGGATCTGGAGATCCACAAGGACAGGAGGCATGACAGTTTAGCCTTTCACCAATGTTCCTCTTTTGGCCAGTCTGATAATAAAAAAGGAGCCTCCTTGGAGACTCCTATGTTGATCGATGTTTTCGATTTGTTACTTTACGAATGGAGCTTTCTTCAGGTAGTCGATACTTGCCTCCAAGCGTTCGAACTGCTTACCACTGTTGATATCCTCGATTTCAACCCAGAAATACTTCAATCCGTTAGCATAGAACTGGTTGAAGATGTTCTCGAAGTTCATCATGCCCGATGCACCCAAGACCATGCGGTCCTTAATGTGCAACATCTTGATGCGGTCGGCATACTTTCTCAGGTATTCAACCGGGTCGTTCTGTCCCATGACGGTCCAGTAAACGTCCATCTCGAAGATGACATTTGCAGGATCGGTGTTCGCCAACATCATATCCAGGATCTGAGTTCCCTCGGTCTGGTCGAAGATGGTACCGAAAGCAGCCTTCTTACCACCAGGAACAACCTTTGCAAACTCCATGTTGTGGTTATGATAGCCGAACTGCAATCCGGCCTTCTTCACGGTCTCACCCGAGAGGTTCATGATCTCGCAAAAGCTCTTCACTGCCTCTTCATTCGGCAGGATTGGCATCATCGGCTCTACCAGGTATTGAACGCCCAACTTCACATGGTCGTCGGCAATCTTCTTCCACGACTCGATGATATCGTTCTTCATGCTTGCCGAGAACGCTCCGTCCTTACCCTTGTTCTCCTTACCGGCAACACCGGCAAACAGCTGCGGCGGGTTCACGTGCGAACTGATCATCTTCAGTCCGGCATCCTCGACTTTCTTCTTAAACTCCATCAACTCCACACCACCAATGGTGCTGTCGGCAGGATTGTAGCCGGCCAACTCCAAGTTGTCGATACCCATGTCCTTGATACGCTTCAGATTGGCGGACAAGTCGCCTGCGTAGAGTTCCGGGCCTAAGGTATAAATCTGCAAACCGATTGTCTTGTGAACGTCAACAATGTTCTCGCTTTCTTTCTTTTCCTTCGGTGTACAACCGACCAGTGCTCCGGCTGTGAGCACGGAAGCGGTCTTCAAAAAATCTCTTCTAATCATGGTATTTTGTTTTTAATTTGAAAGTTGCCTTAAAATTATCATTTTTAATTGAAAAAACGTTGGATTATTTACGTTTTTTTATCAATCCTTCCTGATTTTTGGGTAGAGATTGTGAAACCGATACCCGATGCCTAACATCAGATAGTTCGGATCCTTGAAGTTCTGAAGGTTATAGCCCACGTTGAGGTACGTGTCCCGCGACATGTTCACCTTCAAGGCCAGCACCTGGTACAGCCCTTTCAGGTCCTTTCCCTTGTGAAGCACGTTGGCTCCGATACCGAGGTTGATGCTGAAATACGGCATCACGTACTCCATCCTGCCCGACAGGCCTAATGCAATCTTATGGCTGAACGGGGGATATCCGAACTGGGTGGAATATCCCGAGCTCTTCGCTCCAACAGCCGAGTCTAATGCATAGGTGTCCGTGCTGGCATCGTACACGCCATCAACCGAGAAGCCTGTCTTGAAGCGGTAGCTCCAGTTGTACATCGGACTGAAGTTGAAGCCGGCCACCGCGAACTTTTTCGGCACAGCGACGTGGTCGTTCCCAATGAAAATCCCTTTCCGTCGAAACGATCCAAAGAGGAACAAGTCGTAACTGAAGTGGCGGGGGAAGTCGGGAATGTCGATTGCTGCCTGGCTCTTCATGCCCAGGTTCCGGTTGAAGAAGTAGGAGACTCCCACCTTCAGGGCTCCCGTGTTCACCCCGGCATTGGGAAACTTGGTGTTGCCGTTCGAGAAATGTGTCAGCGCAAAGCCCGTGTTCAGGTCGATGTGCCGTGAGAGCGTCCATGCCAGATAGGCACCGATGTTCATGTAAGCATTCACCTTCGATCCGATGACGGTGTTGTAGATATTTGTCCGCGCATCGTATGGATGCCACCCGAAGGAAAGGCCGAAGTTCCACTCGTAATTGAACGTGACCAGGGGACTGACGGTACCGATCCTGGCGCCGTGGAAGATATAGATGCTCGATGGATTGCCCAATTCTTCCTTGAACCCGAAGGTGTGGTAGCCGAGGCCGATGCCTTGGTATGAGCCCGGAAAGATCTTCGCCATGCTAGTGTGCGGTGCAAACTGGAATCCATACTTAAGGTGGACGGCATTGGCAAAGCCGGCATTCTTCATGGCGAGGTTATCCCTCTTGTAGAATTTATTGGACTTGAAGACGAATCCGGGTTGCTCCTCGAACGAGAAGAACTTTATCCGGCTCAGACTGTCGGCTGGAACGGCAAAAAGAAAAGACATTGGCATCAAGAAGATACCAATGAGCATTCCAAAACGTCTCATCCATCTGATTCCCATCATGATTTGTTAATGTAAATGCAAATATATGATTTCTTTCGAGATTTCGACTGAAAATGCTCATTATTTTATTTCCTTTCGTGGAATCGTTCTCTTCTGCTGGATGTGTTGTTGGGGATTTACTTGTCCCTGTGGATTTGCAATCCACAGGGTGATTAATTGCGGGTCTTTGATCCGTGCGGATAGCATATCCGCAAATATTGACTCGGGGATTACAAATCCCCGAGGACAAAGAATAATTTGGCCGCCACCAATTTAAATTTGGCCGCCGCCAGTTAATTGATTGGTGGCCACCAGTTATGGAATTGGTGATCACCGATTTTTATTTGGTGATCACCAACTGTTCAAACGATGATCACCAATTTAGCAATCGATGATCACCAATTTACCAATTGGTAAGTACCAATCGATTCATTGGTAACTACCAAATAAAAATTGGTACGTACCAATTTTGTCATCGGTACGTACCAACTGAAGAACTTTCGGTTAATATCAGTCTAAGTATCCGGCTTTTTTCAGCTCACGGGCCACGAGCTCCAGTTCCTGATACCATGCTTCTCCGAACTTCTGGACAAGGGGTTCTTTCAGGAACTTGTAAACGGGGAGGTCTTCTTTCTGCCCCAGCATGACAGCGGCCTTGCACACATCCCAGCGGTTGTAGTTGAGGGCGCTGAATGCGCCGCGTTTCTTCACGCGGATGGGATAGAGGAAGCAGGAGATGGGCTTGCAGAACTTGATCTTCCCCTGGCGATAGGCTCGCTCAAGGGCGCAGAAGCAGCAGCCGTGTTCATCGTAACACGTAAAGGCGCAGTCCTTGCCATTGACAATCGATGTGACGAGATCGCCCTCTTTATCGACGTAAGCTACGCCTTGCTTGTTGATCACTCCGCGTGCCTTCAGCGACAGATCGTTCCAGATGACGGGGAGTGCCTCCTCGATGGCGGCAATCTCCTCCAGTTCTACCGGTGCCCCTGCATCACCCTCGATGCAGCAAGCCCCTTGGCACGCTTGTAAGTCGCACAGGAATTTCTCTTTGAAAATGTCGAGTGAGACGACCACGTCGCCCACTTCTACCATGTTTGCACCCATGTTGGCTCAAAAAAATCCGGACAAAGCAAAACCGAATGTTGCCTTATCCGGATTGGATTAAAATGTGATGATTGATTACTTGTCGGCGATCAGGTCATTCCCCGTCATGTCTTTTGGCTGAGGAAGTCCCATGACGTGAAGGATGGACGGAGCAACGTCGGCGAGGACGCCGTTCTTCACCTTCGCATCTTTGTTGTTGGTGACGTAAACGAAAGGTACCGGGTTCAGCGAGTGAGCCGTGTTCGGTGTACCGTCCTCGTTGAGGGCGTGGTCGGCATTTCCGTGGTCGGCGATGATGATCACCTCATAGTCGTTGGCCTTGGCAGCCTCAACTGTATCCTTGACGCAGGCGTCGATGGCGATGCATGCCTTCTCGATAGCCTCGTAGACTCCGGTATGTCCTACCATGTCACCGTTTGCATAATTTACGACGATGAAATCGTACTTTTTCGAATCGATGGCAGCTACCAGCTTGTCCTTCACCTCGTATGCACTCATCTCCGGCTTCAGGTCGTAAGTCGCTACCTTTGGCGACGGAACCAGGATGCGGTCCTCACCGTTGAACGGAGCTTCACGACCACCGTTGAAGAAGAACGTAACGTGGGCGTACTTCTCGGTCTCGGCGATGTGCAACTGTTTTTTGTCGTTGCTGGAGAGATATTCGGCCAGCGTGTCCTCAACATTCTCTTTCGGGAAGAGGATATGAACACCTTCGAAGGAAGCATCGTACGGAGTCATGCAATAGTACTGCAGTCCCGGGATGGTGTGCATGCCTTCCTCCGGCATATCTTTCTGCGTGAGGACGATGGTCAACTCTTTGGCGCGGTCGTTACGGTAGTTGAAGAAGATCACGACGTCACCTTCCTTGATGCGTCCGTCAACGTTCGCGTTCACCAGCGGTTCCATGAACTCGTCGGTATCCTTGTTTTCTTCAGTATCGCGTTCGTAGCAGCCACGAACGGCAGCCACCATGTCGGTCTCCTGTCTTCCCTTGCCTTCGATGAGTTGGTCGTAAGCCACCTTTACGCGGTTCCACCGCTTGTCACGGTCCATGGCGTAGAATCGTCCGATGATGGAAGCGATGTGGGCACCCGTGTCCTCGCAGACTTTTGTCAGCGATTCGATGTAAGTGACACCACTCTTTGGGTCAGTGTCACGACCGTCCATGAAACAATGTACGTAGGTTCTCTCAGCTACACCATATTCCTTGGCGATGTTGACCAGTTTGAAGAGGTGGTCAAGTGAAGAGTGCACGCCACCGGTCGAGGTGAGGCCCATGATGTGAAGGCCGCAGCCTTTCTCCTTGGCATATGAATAAGCAGAGATAATCTCAGGGTTCTGCATGATGCTGTTGTCGGCACATGCACGATTGATCTTCACCAGGTCTTGATATACGATTCGTCCGGCACCGATATTCAGGTGGCCAACTTCAGAGTTACCCATCTGACCGTCGGGCAAACCAACGTTCTCGCCCGATGCCAACAGTTGTGAGTTCGGGTACTGTGCCAAGAGGCTATCCCAATACGGAGTCGGTGTACAATAGATGACGTCATCCTTGCCACGGTCGCCAATGCCCCAACCGTCAAGGATCATTAAGAGTGCTTTTTTAGCCATAATACGTATGTAATTTATAGATTATTCGATCAGTTCGCTTTTCCGGCTGCAAAGATAATATAAATCGGGTGTGGTTGGAAACGAATCGTTCATTTTCTAGAGTTAAGTTGCTGCTATTTATCGTTTTTTAAGCAAAAGGAAGATCGTAGTAATGATTTGCATCGTTCATCGGAGGTCGCTGCTCATTTACTGATTTGTCCCTCAAGATCGTTCCTTTTCTTCGGATAATTGTTGGGAATAATGGGGATGGTTGTTGGGATTCTTGGGAATCGTCGTTGGGGCTTTGAGGGAATCGTTGTCGTTTTCGGATGGTCGTTGGGGATCTCCAGATCCACAGGAGAATAATTGCGGGTCTGTGACCCGCGCGGATAACATATCCGCATTTATTCCTCCTTCGAATTCGGAAATTCGCAGGGACAGCGTAAGAATAGCTGTGGTCATGTTGGCAGAGGTTTCTGATTAGGTCGTCTCGCATCATTGCTCGCGAAACTTCATTAACTTAATTTTCCTTATTTTCGTGTTGTAGAACATTCTTCATGAATTGTTCGTTTCTTATAAATTATCTTCCTTTGTATGACTTAAATCAAAAAACAACATTTATGAAACATCCAAAAATAGGTATTCGCCCAACCATTGACGGTCGTCAGGGTGGCGTGCGTGAGAGTTTAGAGGGTAAAACAATGGCATTGGCACAGGCCGTTGCCGATTTAATTTCTTCGAATCTGAAATATACGGATGGTACACCCGTGCAATGTGTGATTGCTGACGGTACCATCGGACGGGTAGCCGAGAGTGCTGCTTGTGCTACGAAGTTCGAGCGGGAAGGCGTAGGTGGTACCATCACGGTCACCTCCTGCTGGTGCTATGGCTCAGAGACCATGGATATGAACCCGTACTGGCCGAAGGCTGTCTGGGGGTTCAACGGTACAGAGCGCCCGGGCGCTGTCTATCTGGCTGCGGTACTGGCTGCTCATGCACAGAAAGGTTTGCCTGCATTCGGCATCTACGGCCATGATGTCCAGGACTTGGACGACAATACAATTCCGGCAGATGTTGCCGAGAAACTGATCCGTTTTGCAAAGGCTGCCGTCGCTACGGCTGAACTTCGCGGAGAATCTTACCTCTCTATCGGCGGCGTGACCATGGGTATCGCCGGCTCCATCGTTGATTGTAACTTCTTCCAGGAATATCTGGGCATGCGTAATGAGAGCGTTGATGAGGTAGAAATCCTTCGACGAATGGACGAGGGCATCTACGACCCGGATGAGTTCAAGAAGGCAATGGCGTGGGTTGAGAAATACTGCAAGGTGAATGAAGGATGGGACAAGAACCGTCCGGAAAAACAGAAAACCCGTGAACAAAAGGATCAGGACTGGGAGTTCATCGTGAAGATGACCTTGATTGTGATGGACTTGATGCATGGTAATCCGAAGTTGCTCGAGATGGGATTCAAAGAGGAATCTCTGGGACACAATGCGATTGCCGGCGGCTTCCAGGGACAACGTCAGTGGACCGACTGGAAACCGAATGGCGACTTCACGGAGTCGTTGCTGAATACGACTTTCGACTGGAACGGTCCGCGTGAGCCGATGATCCTGGCTACTGAGAACGACTCACTGAACGGTACAGCGATGTTGCTGGGACATGTGCTGACCAACCTGCCACAGATCTTCTCCGACGTACGTACTTACTGGAGTCCGGAAGCTGTGAAACGGGTCACTGGCAAAGAACTGACGGGTACGGCTGCTCCGGGTATCATCCACTTGATCAATTCGGGTGCTACCACCTTGGATGGCACCGGCCAGAGCAAGGATAAGGAGGGTCGTCCGGTGATGAAACCGTTCTGGGAGATGACCGACGAAGACGTGAAGAACTGTTTGAAGGCTTCCTCTTGGATGCCGGCCGACCGTGATTATTTCCGTGGCGGTGGCTTCAGCATCCATTTCTTGTCGAAGGGCGAATGGCCTGCAACCATGATGCGTGTGAATATCGTGAAAGGCTTAGGTCCTGTACTCCAGTTGGCTGAAGGATGGATTGTGGATATCGATCCTGAGATCCACGAAATCCTGGATAAACGTACCGACCCGACTTGGCCGTCGACTTGGTTCACTCCGCGTCTCGACCCGACGAAGGATGCATTCAAGGACGTCTATTCTGTGATGAACAACTGGGGCGCAAACCATGGTGCCATCACTTACGGACACATCGGTGCCGACCTGATCACATTGGCTTCCATGCTCCGCATCCCTGTTTGCATGCACAACGTTGCAGAGGACAAGATCTTCCGTCCGGCCGCTTGGAACGCGTTCGGCATGGACAAGGAAGGTGCCGACTTCCGTGCTTGCGCCAATTACGGACCTATTTATAAGTAAAAACTATCGAAGGGGTGGCTGCATTCCACCCCTTTCTTTATCGACGATATTATGAGTAACAAAGAATCTATTCTGAAGAAGGACGGCGTCAGTTACCTGATTCCTTTTATTCTTATTACTTTCTGCTTCGCTCTCTGGGGATTTGCAAACGATATTACCAATCCGATGGTAAAGGCGTTCTCGAAGATTTTCCGTATGAGCGTGACCGATGGAGCATTGGTGCAGGTCGCTTTCTATGGCGGCTACTTCTGCATGGCCTTTCCTGCAGCGATGTTCATCCGTAAATATTCGTATAAGGCAGGCGTGCTGGTCGGACTGGGACTGTATGCCGCGGGAGCATTGCTCTTCCTTCCGGCGAAGGGAATCGGAGTGTATGGTTGTTTCCTGGTTGCCTACTTCATCATGACCTGCGGACTCTCGTTCCTGGAGACGAGCTGTAACCCGTATATCCTGAGCATGGGTTCGGAGGAAACAGCTACCCGGAGGCTGAACATGGCTCAATGTTTCAATCCGTGCGGATCGATTATCGGTATGTTCGTTGCCATGAACTTCATTCAGGCGAAACTGAATCCGGCAAGCAGTGATGAGCGCGCCTTGATGGATGATGCTCAGTTCAATGCCCTGAAGGATGCCGATCTGGGCGTGTTGGTAAATCCATACATTGCCATCGGTATCATTATCGTGATCATGTTCTTCATCATCCTCTTCACGAAGATGCCGAGGAATGGTGATCAAAACCATGATATCAACTTCATGCCTACGTTGAAGCGTATCTTTGCCTTGCCACGCTATCGGGAAGGGGTGATTGCCCAGTTCTTCTATGTGGGTGCTCAGATCATGTGCTGGACTTTCATCATCCAGTACGGTACGCGGGTGTTCATGGCTGAGGGAATGAGTGAGCAGGCTGCTGAGGTACTTTCGCAGCGGTATAACATCTATGCGATGCTATTCTTTATCTGTGCCCGCTTCATCTGCACCTATTTGATGAAGTATTTCAAACCGGCCAAGCTGTTGGCTGCCTTTGCTGTGGGTGGAATGATCTTCACAGCCGGTGTCATCTTCTTCCAGAATAGGTACGGCGTGTACTGTCTGGTAGCAGTGAGCGGATGTATGTCGTTGATGTTCCCCACAATCTACGGCATCGCTTTACGAGGCTTGGGCGACGATGCGAAGTTTGGTGCGGCCGGATTGATCATGGCGATCCTGGGTGGTTCGGTCCTTCCGCCGTTGCAGGCACGAATCATTGATATGGGCACAGCCTTGGGCATGCCGGCGGTCAATGTATCGTTCATCTTCCCGTTCATCTGTTTCTTGGTTGTCTTCTTCTACGGCATGCGTTCGTATAGACGGATGGGAACCAATTCTTGAAAGACTGATTATGTTGGGCACACCTTGAGTGAGCCCTTTTTTCTCGAAGTCTATGTCGTTGGGGATCTCCGGATCCCCAACGTTTTCATTGCGGGTTTTTAATCCGCGTGGGTTACAGACCCGCAATTATTTTCCCTGTGGATTCCCGAATCCACAGGGACTTTAGATTTTAACTCAGAGTATTCTGACTGCTTATTAAGATACTTTAATAAACCATGAAAAATAAAGCAAGGATTTTTCACTATCTTGCAAATCAAATACTATGCGACAAATAAACAAAACACATTATACGATGAAAACACTCAAACAATTATTGCTTCTATGTGCTCTTGTTGCACTGGCAGCCTGCTCCGAGGATGCGTTCGTACCTTCATCGGAGGTTGCTCCTTCTTCTGAAGACAATTACGTTAATCTTTTCAGTATGACGGTCCCAGACGTTGAGTTGACAGATGCTACAACTCGTTCAATACTCTATGAGGATGGTGATCAATTAAAGTTTGCGTGGCAATGGGACGATGCCATTGCTGTAGTTCCTCAAACAGGCCATCCTTTACGTTTTCCTATTGATGTGGAGACAATCCAAGGAAACACGGCATTATTCGATGGTAGTAGTTGGGCTCTTCGTACGGATACGAAGTATGCGGCCTTTTTCCCCTATGACAAGAATTTAGCAGATAAATATTTATGGGGGATTCCAGTTGATTATAGGGGGCAGACACAGACAAACTATATGAAGTATGATTACCTTGCAGCCGGTGCCGTGCAGCCTAAAGATGGGGCAGTAAAATTTGACATGAAGCGTCTATCTGCTATCTTGAAGATTCAAGTTTATATTCCGTCTCAAAAGCATTTTCAATACATAACGTTGATTGCTCCAGAGCCTTTGTTCACTGTAAAGGGACAAGTAGATCTCAATGATAGTGCCCCTACCATATCGAAGGTAAAAGAAATGTCAAAGTTCATCAGTACGGATCTGACCATGGACAAAACTTCTACCGGTGCTAATTATACATTCTATCTGATGATTCCACCGACCGATTTGAACGGGACAACATTATCTTTCCGTATTACTTCTGATTCAGGAGATGCCATGCAAGCGACCTTTACAGGGAAGAACTTTGAGGCAGAGAAGGCTTATTTTATTGATGCGGGATTGGCATCGGATGCAATGATTACGAATGAAAACCTGATTGAAGCTGCTGGACTTAGTTCTGTGGCTGGAAGTAGTGGCGTGAGCGTTTCAGATAATTTGGATCGGATTTTGCAAGTGACAACAATAGATGTCTCTGATAAAGGTGATGAAACGGTATGTGATGAAATAGGCTTCTTCAGGAATCTGAAAATATTGAATTGTTCTAATAATGGCATTCGTTCTTTGGATCTCTCAAATAATCTGGCACTGGAATCTCTAAGTTGTGGTGATAATCAATTAACATCCTTGGATGTATCCAAGAACAAATCTTAAATTTTTCTGTTTCTTGAGAATAATTATAATTTGTATTCTCTTGACCTTTCAGAGAACCGATTGCTTACTGATTTGTGGTGTGCAAACAATTATATAGGTAGATTAGATCTTTCAAATTGTCCAGAATTAGAAGATTTAAGATGTGATAACAATGTTCTTTCTGTGTTAGATGTCTCGAATAATCCGAAATTGAGAACATTAAACTGTAATAATAATAGTTTGATTTCCTTAGATTTATTAAGTTGTTTGTCATTATCCAGATTGAACTGTAGCGATAATAATATATACAATCTTTATTTACCGAAATCTACGTCTTTGAGTCGAATCGAATGTGCTAATAATCAGCTTTCCTCTTTAGACTTATCATATTGTCGTTATTTGGAATATCTAACTTGCAATGGTAATCAATTGACAACTTTGGATGTATCGGATAAACAGGAGTTGGAAACATTGTTTTGTCCCAGTAATCAACTGACTTCTTTGAACGTATCGAACGATATAGCATTAAAAAAGATATTCTGTGGTGGCAACAAGTTGACTTCACTGGATGTCTCAACTCTCTCTGCATTGGAGGGATTGTATTGTTACAACAATAGTTTGACATCTTTGGATCTTTCGAACTGTTCAGTCTTGAAAGATTTATCCTGTGAGAACAACAAATTGACTTCACTGGATGTATCAAACAATAAGAACTTGGTGGAAATATACTGTAGTAACAATTCTTTCACGACATTCTCTCTTAGAACAGATGTGGGGCAACTTAATAATCTTGAAACGCTTGTGATTTCAAACTGTCCGAACTTGGCGACACTGAGTTGTTCGAATAGGGACGGTAAAGGTAAGTTGAGTTCATTGGGTGTAAGTGGATGTGCTAAGTTAACCGATTTAGATTGCATGAATAACTTATTGACAGAACTTGACCTTACGGGGTGTGATAATCTGACTACCTTATATTGTTGCATGAACTTAATGAGTGAGTTGGATATAACAGAAAATCCGAAACTGATTCTGGATAACCTTGTTTGTGGACGTCAATGGCAAAATGCTGAAAAAATAGCAAATCGGACCCTGAAATTGTATCTAACTTCGAGTAATAAAGGTTCTGGTAAGTTGAAAGAACTCTTGAATTACAATACTGGTGTAACCCTTGTTTGGGAATAATTATAACTCCATATACAGAAAGGGCTGCAAAGTGCAGCCCTTTCTGACGCTTTATTCTTTTATTTAAAAGGTAGTTCAAGTTGGCGGTCCTCCCCAAGTAGATTATATGTCATGCGGTGATAGGGTGTGACTCCATATTCTTGGATTGCTTGCCGATGCTTCTTGGTGGGATAACCTTTGTTCTTTTTCCAATCATATTGGGGATACTCCTTATCTAAAGCATTCATATAATCGTCGCGGTAGGTCTTTGCTAAAATCGAGGCTGCGGCAATCGACAGATACTTCCCGTCACCTTTTATGATTGTCTGATGCGGGATGTCCTCATACTTGTTGAATCGGTTTCCATCGATAAGGAGCAATTCGGGCCGAATCTTTAGGTTGTTGATGGCTCGGTGCATGGCGAGGAAGGAAGCATTGAGGATATTGATTTTGTCAATCTCTTCGGGTGATACTACGCCGACAGCCCATGCCAGTGCATTTTGTTCAATCACCTCACGCAGTTTGTACCGTTGTCTCTCCGTCAACTGTTTCGAATCGTTCAGTTCCTCATTCTCGAAATCCTTGGGTAAGATGACAGCCGCTGCATAGACTGCACCTGCCAGGCAACCTCGTCCAGCCTCGTCACATCCTGCCTCAATCAGATCCTTATGTAGATAGGGTAGTAACATCTCAAAACATGCTGCATACTCGGCGGATACCATTGACAAACACGTCAATCTCCTCTTTCGTATTATATAAGGCAAACGATGCACGCACCGTTCCCTCAATGCCTAAGCGATTCATGAGTGGTTCGGCACAATGATGACCGGTTCGTACGGCGATGCCCAGTTGATCCAGCAACGTTCCCATATCCAGATGATGAATATTGCCTACTAGGAAAGAGATGACGGCACCCTTTTCCTTCGCTTCACCAAAGATTCGCATGCCTTCTATCTGTTTCATCTGTTGTGTAGCATAGACGGTCAGCTCATGTTCGTAGGCGGCAATCTGTTTCATACCGATGGCTGAAACATAGTCCAGTGCCTTTGCCAAGGCTGTAGAACCGATGTAGTCGGGTGTTCCTGCTTCAAACTTATAGGGTAGCTCGTTGAATGTTGTTTTTTCGAAGGTGACATGTTGAATCATTTCGCCACCAGCCTGGTAGGGAGGTAGCATATCTAACCATTTCTCCTTTCCATACAGCACGCCAATTCCGGTCGGCCCATACACCTTATGTCCGCTGAATGCATAGAAATCGGCATCGAGGTCCTGCACGTCAATTTTCATGTGAGGAATGCTCTGTGCACCATCAATTAGAACGGGTACATTGTGCGCATGTGCTGTCGCAATCATCCTCTTCACGGGGTTGATAGTTCCCAAGACATTGCTGACATGGGTGATGCTGACCAGTTTGGTACGTTCGGTGAATAACTCCTCATACGCATCCAATAGCAGTTCACCTTGGTCGTTCATCGGGATTACCTTGATGACGATGCCATACTTCGAGGCTTGCAACTGCCAAGGAACGATGTTGCTATGATGTTCCATTGCCGAGATAATCACCTCATCGCCTGCTTTCATCTGGCTCTCAGCAAAAGTAGATGCCAGCAAGTTGATACTCTCAGTGGTGCCTCGGGTAAAGATGATTTCGTTCGCACTATGTGCATTGATAAAAGTCTGCACGGTGCGTCGGGCAGCCTCATGCAGTTCTGTTGCCTGTTGTGAGAGGAAATGAACGCCGCGATGCACGTTAGCGTTGACAGAATAATATTCGTTCGTGATCGATTCCACCACGGAGCGAGGCTTCTGGGTTGTCGCAGCATTATCGAAATAGACCAGCGGTTTATGATAAACCGTTCTACCCAGTATCGGGAAATCTTTTCTAATCTCTTGGATCGGATACATGCTTCTTACTTTTTACAGATGGCACAACCGTTACATTGGTTCAGTTGGCCACGGAATCGTTTCTCAACCAAAATATGTAGCCGTTCTTTCAGGGCTTCTAAAGAGATGGTGTTGATGACCTCGTTGACAAAGGCGAACATCAATAACATGCGGGCTTCCTTGAGTGGAATACCTCGTTGTTGCATATAGAACAGTGCCTTTTCGTCCAATTGTCCGACTGTCGATCCGTGCGAACATTTCACATCGTCGGCATAGATTTCGAGCATAGGCTGTGCATACATGCGAGCCTGCTTGGTAGCGCAGAGGTTCTTGTTGGTCTCTTGCGAAACTGTCCGCTGTGCGCCCGGCCGTACTAACACCTTGCCGGCAAAGGCACCTATAGCATGGTCGTCCAATACATATTTATATAGTTCGTTGCTCGTGCAATCCGATGCGATATGATCAATCAACGTATTGTTGTCGATTTGTTCGTTCTTATCGGCGATAGCCATGCCGCAGAGGTTCACCTCAGCGCCTTGTCCACTGAGCGAGATCCGTGTCATGTTGCGTGTCTTGCCATTCTGAAGCGTCATGCCGTTGAACAATGTCTTGCTATTGGCAGCTTGATTCACGTACATGTTACTGAATCGCACGGTCTTGGTGTGAGTCTCTTCCAACTCATAGAAGTCTAATTGTGCGTTTTCACCGACAAAAACTTCTACCACCTGGGTGGAGAGGAACTGCATATCGTCCATGGCATGATCACAAATCAGCAGATGGGCAGATGCTCCTTCTTCCAGGATGATCAACATCCGTCGGTTGGCCATCAGGTTTACGTTGGCTCTTAGCGTGTTCACCAGCTGGATAGGTTTTTCGATCTGAACATTCTTTGGAACATACAGTAAGAATCCATCCTGAGCAAGGAAAGTGTTCAAAGCAGTGATCCCATCCTTGGACGTGTCGGCCAACTTGCCATAATACTTCCCGATGAGTTCGGGGTGTTCAGCTGATAAACGATTTAGGCTTCCCAATAACACGCCTTCCGGTAGATGAGCCTTGGGCAATGCTTTATCGTAAAAGATATCGTTGACGACGAAGTAAAGCGAAGTGCTGAGGTTCGGGACGTCACATTTAAAGATCTCGTATGGATTGACGGGGATGTGAATCCGACTCAGGTTCAATCCATAGTCGGGTTCAAACAACTTATCTACGTTCGTATATTTGTACTCTTCCTGCTTTTGGGAAGGAAAACCAAGAAGGTTGAAGTCGGCAAAGGCTTTCTCCCGATGCTTGTTCATCACATCAGAGGAGTGTTGCAGAATCAGCTCCTTGTTTTCAGAGTAGAGGTCAATATATTGTTGCTTTGCACCCATAATTATTCTCCTACCTCATCTTTAATCCAGTCATAGCCCCGTTTCTCCAGTTCCAACACGAGTTCCGGCCCGGCGGTTTTGACGATGCGTCCATTATAGAGTACGTGTACGATATCAGGTTTGATGTAATCCAACAAACGTTGGTAATGAGTGATGACGATGCAGCTGGTCTCAGGAGTCTTCAGTTTCGTGACACCTTCACCTACGATTCGCAGGGCGTCAATATCGAGGCCGGAGTCGGTCTCGTCCAGGATACTTAACTTCGGTTCCAACATGGCCATTTGGAAGATCTCATTCCGTTTTTTCTCACCACCGGAGAATCCTTCGTTCACGGCACGGTTCGCCAACTTATTATCCAGCTCTACAATCGCTTTCTTCTCGCGCATCAAGCGGAGAAAAGCACTGGCAGATAACGGCTCTTTCCCTTCGTATTTCAACTTTTCGTTTAGGGCAGTACGCATGAAGTTGACCATGCTGACTCCTGGGATCTCCACAGGATATTGAAAAGAAAGAAAGATGCCCAGATGACTGCGGTCTTCCGGTTTCAGGGCGAGGAGATCCTTCCCGTCGAACGTAACAGTACCTTTGGTCACCTCATACGCAGGGTTGCCTACCAAGACGGCAGACAAAGTACTCTTACCCGAACCGTTTGGCCCCATGATGGCATGTACTTCCCCCTTGTGGATGGTGAGGTTGATTCCCTTGAGTATCTCTTTGCCATTGACGCTGGCATGTAAATCCTTTATTTCTAACATAATGATTCGTGTTTATCCGACTGTTCCTTCCAGTGAAACAGACAGCAGTTTCTGTGCTTCCACAGCAAACTCCATTGGTAATTTATTGATAACTTCCTTTGCATAGCCGTTCACGATCAAGCCCACGGCCTGTTCGGTCGGTATTCCTCGTTGATTACAGTAAAACAATTGATCTTCGTTGATTTTACTGGTCGTTGCCTCATGCTCCACGACAGCGGTGTCGTTATGGATATCCATGTATGGGAAGGTGTGTGCACCACACTCACTTCCCAACAGCAATGAGTCGCATTGGCTGTAGTTGCGGGCATTGTCTGCATGCTCGGTCACGCGTACCAATCCTCGGTACGAGTTCTGGCTCTTTCCTGCACTGATACCCTTGCTGACAATGGTCGAACTGGTATTTCTTCCGATATGAATCATCTTCGTACCAGTATCCGCTTGTTGATAGTTGTTGGTGACTGCCACCGAATAGAACTCGGCAGAGGCGTTGTCGCCAGCCAGTACACAGCTTGGGTATTTCCATGTGATGGCTGAGCCGGTTTCTACTTGAGTCCAGCTCAACTTACTGTTGACGCCTTTGCAGAGACCGCGCTTAGTAACCAAGTTCAGGATTCCGCCATTGCCGTTGGCGTCGCCGGGATACCAGTTTTGGACGGTAGAATATTTTACTTCTGCATTGTCGTGTACGTAGATTTCTACGATGGCAGCATGCAATTGGTTCTCGTCTCTCATCGGTGCCGTACATCCTTCCAGATAAGAAACATAGCTGTCGTCATCGGCTACGATGAGCGTTCGTTCGAACTGTCCGGTCTTTGCTGCGTTGATACGGAAATATGTAGACAATTCCATTGGGCAGCGTACACCTTTGGGTATGTATACGAAAGAGCCGTCGCTGAAGACAGCCGAATTCAGTGCTGCAAAGAAGTTGTCTTTATAAGGTACGACTGACCCTAAGTATTTCTGGACTAAGTCGGGATGTTCTCTGACAGCCTCGCTGATAGGACAGAAGATAATGCCCTTCTCCATCAATGTTTCCCTGAATGTTGTTTTCACTGAGACAGAGTCCATGACGGCATCGACCGCCATGCCAGTGAGTTGACGTTGTTCATGAAGAGGAATGCCCAACTTGTTGAAGGTCTTGATTAGTTCGGGGTCAATCTCTTCCTCGCTTTTCGGCCCTTTGTTCTTCTGGGTTGGGTCGGCATAGTAAGAGATAGCTTGATAGTCAATGTCAGGTATGGATAAATGTCCCCATGTCGGCATCTTCATGGTTTGCCAATGCCGGAAAGCCTCCAAGCGGAACTCCAATAACCATTGAGGTTCTCTTTTCTTGGAAGATATTAATCGGATCACATCTTCGTTTAATCCTTTTCCGATGATATCCGTTTGAATGTCCGTCGTGAAACCGTACTTGTATTTCTCCTGAGTCAGTTCCTTGACGTATCTATTTGACTCGTTCTGCATAATTCAATCAGAGTATTTGTTCGGCCATGCCTTTAATGGCAGGGAAGAAGATGTCGCTCAGTTCCTTTACCGGTTGGTATAAGACCGACTCCTGACGTTTTTCTTCAGGGAAGAGTTCTTTCTTGGTGTCGATATATTCCAGCACATGAATGAAAATGCCGATTAAAAGGATGAACTTGACAGCGCCGAGGCCACTGCCCAGCCAGCGATTCAGCCAACCCAGTTTGATGGCACTCAATGCTTTTGTGATGATGGATGCAATCAGTGACAGCGCAATCGGTACGATCACCCAAATTAAGATAAATGCGATGATCTGTGCTACAGTCGTCGACGTGCCCAGCTTAGGTGCGAGTTGTTCTCCGACCACTCCGAATAAAGCTCTTGCAAGCAATAAGCCTGCGATGATTCCTACGATGGAAGCTAATTGCTTCACAAAACCCTGCATCAATCCCTGGATTACTCCAAGTCCCACTAAAATGATAATAATCCAATCAATTGTTCCCATCTTTTCTAAAAATAAATGCCATCCTGAAAAGGCTGTGGAAATCTGCCGAGGCAAATCTCCTGTATTCAGGATGACATTTCCACTAAATATGATTCTAAATTCTATAATGACTGTTTCACTTCGATTTCTTCGAATGTCTCGATGATATCGCCAACCTTGATATCGTTGCAGCCGTTCAGGCTGATACCGCACTCAAAGTTAACACTAACCTCTTTTACATCGTCCTTGAATCGTTTCAAAGCGTTGATCGAACCGGTGAAGACAACGATACCGTCGCGGATCAGACGAGCACGGTCGGTTCGCTTTGCCTTACCCTTCGTGACATATGCACCGGCAACGACACCTACCTTACTAATATTATAGACGGCACGTACCTCGATGGTGGCTGTCTCTTGTTCCTTCAAGGTAGGAGCCAACATACCTTCCATGGCCGACTTCACCTCTTCGATTGCATCGTAGATGACTGAGTACTTACGGATGTCGACACCATCCTGCTCGGCCAGCTTGGATGCTGCGGCCGACGGACGAACCTGGAAGCCAATGATAATGGCGTTGGATGCAGCAGCCAATGTCACATCCGACTCGGTAATCTGACCGACACCTTGGTGGATGACGTTGACTTTAATCTTCTCAGTCGACAACTTGATCAAGGAGTCGCTCAATGCTTCAACTGAACCATCCACATCACCCTTCACGATGATGTTCAGTTCATGGAAGTCGCCTAATGCCAAGCGTCGTCCAACTTCATCCAAGGTCAACATCTTCTGGGTACGTAAACCTTGTTCACGTTGGAGTTGTTCACGTTTGTTGGCAATCTCACGTGCTTCTTGTTCTGTCTCGAACACGTGGAAGGAGTCACCTGCTGCAGGAGCACCGTTCAATCCCAGGATCTGAACAGCTTCCGACGGGCCGGCACTCTTCAGGCGTTGGTTACGTTCGTTGAACATGGCTTTGATACGACCGAAGTAAGTACCTGCCAATACGATATCTCCCATGTGCAGTGTACCGTTCGAGATTAACAATGTTGCTACATATCCACGTCCCTTATCCAAGGTCGATTCGATGATGGAACCGGTAGCCTTACGATTCGGGTTCGCTTTTAAGTCGAGCAAGTCGGCTTCCAGAAGAACCTTGTCCAAGAGCTCATTCACGCCCAGACCTTGCTTAGCGGAGATATCCTGAGATTGATATTTTCCGCCCCAGTCCTCAACCAAGAAGTTCATGGCTGCCAACTCTTCCTTAATTTTTTCCGGATTAGCATGTGGCTTATCAATCTTGTTGATAGCGAAAACGATAGGTACGCCTGCTGCTACAGCATGGTTGATAGCCTCTTTGGTCTGTGGCATCACGCTGTCGTCGGCAGCAACGATGATAATAGCGATATCGGTTACCTTTGCACCACGAGCACGCATTGCGGTGAATGCTTCGTGACCCGGAGTGTCGAGGAAGGTAATGTGACGGCCGTTATCTAATTTCACGTTGTATGCACCGATGTGCTGGGTGATACCACCTGCTTCACCGGCAATTACATTGGATTTACGGATATAGTCGAGCAACGAAGTCTTACCATGGTCGACATGTCCCATGACGGTAACGATAGGAGCACGTGGTTCCAAATCTTCTTCCTCGTCAGGTGTTTCGATGATGGCTTGTGCCACTTCGTTACTTACATATTCTGTCTTAAAGCCGAACTCTTCTGCAACGAGGTTAATGGTCTCAGCATCGAGCCGTTGGTTGATGGATACCATGATACCAACGCTCATACAAGTACTGATGACTTGTGTAACCGGTACATCCATCATGTTTGCCAACTCGTTTGCGGTCACGAACTCGGTCAGCTTCAGGATCTTGCTATCTCTTTGTTCTTGCTGTTCTTCTTCCAACATGTGTTGTTGAACAGACTCACGTTTCTCTTTTCTATATTTAGCTGCTTTGCTCTTCGTCTTATTTGTCAGTCGAGCCAGCGTTTCTTTCACTTGCTTTGCAACGTCCTCATCGCTGATCTCCTGCTTAGGCTGTACTTTTTTGAAACGGTCCTTATTCTTTCCGGCTTTACTGTCTTTGTCTTTTCGGTTTGACTTGTCGCGGTAGTTACCGTCCATATTCATGTTGTCGGAAGAATCCAGGTCAACACGTTCCTTGTTGATTCTGTTACGGCGTTTCTTCTTACCACTGCCTTGCGGAGCCTTATCGTCTTTGGGTTTGTCATCATCTTTACGAATCTCTTTGATGATGGCATCTTTCATCTGTTTCCGTTGTTCCTGACGCTGACGCTCTTTGTCCTCACGTTCTTTCTTACGCTCTTCCTTTGATTTCTTCTTTGGCCGTGTTGATTGGTTCAACGCGTCAAGGTCGATTTGTCCAACTACGTTCAGCTTGGATTTCAGTTCGGGCGTACCCAGTGTGAAGACATTGTCCTCTGTTTTTACTTCCTGTGGTTTCTCAACAGCCGGCTTCTCTTCAATCGGTTTTGGCTGAGGCTTCACCTCTTCCTTTTCCTTTGTTTCAACAGGTTTGTTTTCTACAGGTTTTTTCTCGGGAGCTTTCTCCACCGGTTTGTCTTCTTTTTCAGCAGCCTTATTTTCTGTTTTTATCTCTTGAGCAGCAGGCTGAGGCTGAGCAACAGCAGGTTGAGGTTTCTCAACCTGTTCCACTACCTTGACTTGAGGTTTTTCTTGTGGAGCAGCAGAAATAGGTTCTTCTTTCTTTGGCTCAACCACTTTCTCTTCCGGTTGTTTCTTCTCTTCCTTGACAACTTCTTTAGGAGCAGAGGTAGCCGCAGGGCGTTTGTTCAAAGCGTCCAAATCAATCATACCCACTTCTTTGATGCGTGGGCGTTCTGTTTCAGGAATGGTTATTTCTATGTGTTCTTCTTTTTTCTTTTGTTCGCCGTTTGAGGCCATTCCACGATTTCTCTCTTTGTCTTTCTGGCGTTCCTGAGAAAACTTGTTTGATTCTTCTTTCTGTTTCTTGTCTTTACTGAATTCCTTCAGAAGGACAGCATACTGTTCCTCCGTAATCTTTGCGTTCAGGTTACTTTCAACATCGTAACCTTTCTTTTGCAGGAATTCCACAATCGTTGAAACGCCGACACCTAATTCTCTTGTTACTCTATTCAGTCTTATTTGCATACTCTTTTTTTTTGTACAGGTTTGGATTAGTCTTCGAATTCAGCCTTTAAGATATTCAGTACGTTATCGACTGTACTCTCCTCCAAATCTGCTTTTTCAACTAACATCTCGCGTGGGGCGTTCAGTACTTGCTTTGCAGTATCCAAACCGATTGATTTGATTGCATCAATAACCCACTCATCAATTTCATCATTAAACTCATCCAAATAGATGTCTTCATCCATTGCATCATCATCCAACTCACGGAATACATCAATGGTGTATTCTGTCAGCATGCTGGCCAACTTGATGTTCATACCACCCTTACCAATAGCCAACGACACTTCTTCCGGTCTCAGATAAACTTCGGCCTTGCGCTCATCTTCGTGCAGCACGATGGATGAGATCTTTGCTGGGCTCAGTGCACGTTGGATAAACAACTGGATATTGGATGTGTAGTTAATCACATCAATATTCTCGTTATGCAGTTCCCTGACGATACCGTGAATACGTGACCCCTTCACGCCGACGCATGCGCCTACCGGGTCGATGCGGTCATCGTATGATTCAACAGCTACTTTCGCGCGTTCACCAGGGATACGTGCAATCTTCTTAATTGTAATCAAGCCGTCTAATATTTCGGGAACTTCAGCTTCCAGCAGGCGTTCCAGGAATACCGGTGATGTACGGCTCAAGATGATTCTTGGGTTGTTGTTGGCGTTTTCTACTCTGGCAACAACGGCGCGTACAGTTTCTCCTTTGCGGAAGAAATCGCTTGGGATCTGTTCGGTCTTCGGCAAGAACAGTTCGTTCTTCTCATCGTCTTCCAACAGAATCTCTTTCTTCCAAACCTGATAAACCTCAGCACTGATAATCGTACCTACCTTATCCACATATTTGTTGTACAAGCTATCCTTCTCCAGTTCCAAGATCTTTGAAGCAAGGGTCTGGCGTAAGGTCAGGATCAAGCGACGGCCAAATTTAGAATATGGAACCAAATCGGTTACTTCTTCACCAATCTCGTAAGAAGCATCGATCTTGCGTGCATCCGATAAGGTAATCTCCATGTTCGGATCTGTGAGTTCTCCGTCCGCTACCACGGTACGGTTCTGATAGATTTCCAAATCGCCTTTATCTGGGTTGACAATGACATCATAATTCTCATCGGTGCCAAACATTTTAGCGATGACATTACGGAATGATTCTTCCAACACGCTGACCATTGTGGTCTTATCAATATTCTTCAGCTCTTTAAATTCCGCAAAAGTATCAATCAAACTGATTGTCTGTTCATTCTTTTTGGCCATAATTATTTAAACTTGATTACGTATTTAGTATATTTTATTTCATTGTAAGCAAAGGTGAGGTCTTCGTCCTCCATGTGCGGACGTTTCGCACCTTCCGGTTTCACCTTCTTTTGGATGGTGATGGTAAAGTTGGATTCGTTTGCGTCTTTAAGTGTTCCTACCAGTTTCTTGTGGTTGTTGGTCAGTACTTCTACTTCCTCGCCAATATAGTTCTGGTATTGCCTTAACACTTTAAAAGGTTGACCGATACCGGCAGATCCAACTTCCAACTCAAAGTCTTCTTCTTCACGGTTCAGTTTAGATTCAATGTAGCGGCTTAAATCCACACAATCATCAATCCATACACCTTCGGCATGGTCTATCTCCACTACAATTTTGTTGTCAGGGCTGATGGTGACATCCACAAGGAAATAATCTTTACCTTCCAGCCACTCATCAACGATGCGGGTTACGACGTTTTTATCAATCATTTATACAAAGTTAAGAATAAAAAAAGGGCTTAACCAAGCCCCACCATTCATCCATTCCGCTGCAAATATACAAATTATCTCTCAAAACCACAAAAATATCAAGAAAAAAATGTAGTTTTGCATGAAGAATCTATCAAAAACGCTGTATGATGAGAAAAAACTTAAACACAAATAAATATTTTATGGTAGGGAATGGCTTGCTTGCTTTTGCCGTCTTTATCATTGTGGCTCTGTTCATTTATTTATCGTTCCGATACCAACGTCGTGATGATGCGAAAATTTCTTACGAAGGGAAATACCATATTGAGATCAGCAACGATTTTGCGGGTGACAGCATTGCGGTGTATATCAACGACAGCCTATTGCTTGGTCGGACGATGCCGGATGGCACCGTGAAATTGACGGTTGACCGTTTTGCGGAGGAAAGTGCTTTGATTGTTGTGGATGGTGCGACCGACAAGGCTTCTCCTTTTTCGTTGAGCGACAAGGGTAGTCGTATCAAGATAACGCGTAATAACGGCGTGGTTTATATGTTGGAAACGGAAAACTAAGGTCTCATGCGAAGAATCTTTCTATTGACGGTCTTTTGCTTTGCTTGCCTCATGGTTGGAGCACAAAGCGTAAGGTTGATGAGCTACAATATCCATAATGCGGTAGGCATGGACAAGGTTCGTGATTACGACCGCCTGGCAAAGGTTATCCGACTGTTTCACCCCGATATGGTAGCCATACAGGAGTTGGATAGCGTGACGCACCGCAGCAAGGGGGATGATGTGTTGGACGAACTGGCCCAGCGTACAAAGATGCGTGCGTTCTATGCACCGGCCATCGATTATGATGGAGGGAAGTACGGAATTGGTATCCTTGCAAAGAAAAAGCCTGTTGCCATCTATAGATATTCTCTTCCGGGAAGAGAGGAACGTAGAGCCTTGATTTGTGTTGAGTTCAAGAAGATGGTGTTCTGTTGCACACATTTGTCGTTGACGAAGGCGGACCGCATGGCTTCTCTAAAGATTATTCAAGATGTAGCCTCACGATATAAAGGGTTGAAGCCTGTGTTTGTGGCGGGCGACTTCAATGATGTTCCTGATTCACCGCTTGTCCAAGGATTGTTGTCCGACTTTCAGTTTTTGACTGATCTTTCACAGCCTACTTTCCCGGCTCCTGCTCCCAAAGAAACCATTGATTATATTGTTGCTCAAAAAGACGCTTCGAAGATGTTCCTTGTTAAGGAAGCGGTGGTAGTCGATGAGCCTGTTGCTTCGGATCACCGTCCAGTCTTTGTCAAGGTGCGAGTAGGTAAGCATGTAAATCCATAGGTACGGCATTCATTGTACTTACAGAGCTTATAATAAAGAAGGCTGCATCCAATGGGTGCAGCCTTCCTCTCATTTGTATTCATTTGATTTCGTTTCTATTCCTTTGGCACTAACGTTACGTTCCAATTTCTCAGAGTGGGCTCACGGAAATTCGTATTGTCCTGTGCATGGTGAGTGAGCGTCATGACTTGGTTCTCACCATCTTTATTCTCTTGGTTACCACAGAACACATTGTATCTGGTCAGTGTCGGGTAGAACGAACTGATATCCAATTTTGTCATCCGGTTTTTATTGCAGTCCAGACTCTTTAGTGCGGTACAACCTGTAATATCTAAGGTCGTTAAGACATTGCGTGAACAATCCAATGATGTTAATTTTGGATTATTTGCTATATTTAGTTTGCTAAGGGATGAATGATTCGTTACAACAAACGAAGTCAGCTGATTACCGTCGCATCTCAAGTCATATAATGCCGTATTATTGGAAACATCCAAC
>CACZBX010000005.1 GCA_902779535.1 uncultured Bacteroidales bacterium | reverse complement strand
GGTCAGAACCTTACAGTTGTTCTTCATCTGCTTTGCGCGATAGAACGGTGAATCGATCGTTTCGTTGATAACACGTTGGCTGCTTCCTTTTGCCTTTACTTCATTACCCCAAATTTTAGGATTCTCAGTTTCGAGTGCGATCACAGAAGGTTTCAGGACTTGACGTCCGTCAACTGTAATATCGTAGGTTACTTGTTTGTTTACCACGATATTGGTGGTCAAACTGCCATCGGGTGAGGATAGCTTGAACTGTTTTTGAGCGGAGATACCTGTAACAAGCAGTAAACCGCATAGTAATAAATTTAATCTCTTTTTCATGACGTTAATTATTAAAGGTTTTGTTTTCTATATTTGTTTCTTCAGTTCCTTGATCGTTGTTTTTCGTTTTGAACAGTTTATCGACAATCAGTGCAATGGCCCCGTCACCTGTGACGTTACAAGCAGTTCCGAAACTATCCATGGCGATATATAAGGCTATCATCAAGGCTTGTTCACTTTCTCCGAAGCCAAGAATGGATGAAAGAACCCCTAGAGAAGCCATGATTGCTCCGCCAGGAACACCCGGCGCTGCTACCATTGTGATGCCTAACATGAAAATAAAACCGACAAACATGCCGAAGGTGTAGGGCATACCTTGCATAATCATCAAAGCTAAGGCACACGCCACAATTTTCAACGTACTTCCTGACAGATGGATGGTTGCACACAATGGGATAACAAAGCCTGCAATATCCTTCGATACACCATTCTTGATCGTTTGCCCCAAGGTTACGGGAATAGTGGCCGCCGACGACTGTGTTCCTAAGGCCGTAAAATAGGCAGGAAGCATCCTAGCAAGTAATTTAAAGGGGTTTCGTCGTACGAATAAGGCTGCAACGCAATATTGAAAAACCATGAGGACTATATGCATGATGAAGATGATGCCGATAATCTTGATGAACACCGACAAGACGTGGTAGACCTGTCCACTGTGAGTCATATTCAGAAAGATACCAAAGATATAGATCGGTAGTAATGGTAGGATGACCACTTTGATGGTCTTCACGATAATCTCTTTAAAATCGTAGAAAACATTCTTCAAAGCATTTGTGCTAAGATGTGCAATGCCTAAACCTAAGGTAAAAGCCAATACTAAGGCTGTCATGACACTCATGCACGGAGGGATGTTTATCGAGAAGAAAGGTAAGACATTCTTAGCTTCACTAATATCTTCCAGCGATACGCCCGGTGAGATGAGGGTAGGGAAAACACTATTACCGACACCATATGAAAAGAATCCGGAGAGAAGTGTTGCTCCGTATGCGATAAGTGTCGTGATAAGCAACATTTTTCCTGCTCCTTTGCCGATATCAGCGATGGCAGGAGTAACCAACCCAATGATAATGAGTGGAATGATAAACTCAAGGAACTGACTGAACAACCCATTAAAGGTTACAAAAACTCGGACTAAAATTTCGGGAAGTATGTTTCCAAACATAACTCCCAATATGATTGCAATGATAATTTTAGTCAGTAATCCTACTTTTATAGGTTTCATCTTTTCACTTCTTTTATTTTACATATTGCCTTATAATCGCAGAACTTACAATGTTCATTGTTCGAGGTTTGATCGTACACACCACCCTCTGTGAACATTTCCTTTAGCAAAGCTATTAATTTTTCCTGAAATTCTTGTTTATAATCGCTATAATCTTCTACTTTCTTTTTATTGATGATGACTATCGGAGTATAATCCTGATTCGATGTGTTTTGTATGTAGAGCAATGCTGGCTGTGTTTTCACCTTATGCTCATCGGTGAACATGTCGGCATAAAGGAATGTCTGTAGAATATAGTTTGCTCCATCTTTCCTGTTCTCCATGAAGAGTGAATCAATATCCGGACTTTCCGACAAATGCGTTCCTGTTTTGTAATCGATAATTCGATAATGGTCGTCTTTACAATCTACACGATCGATGAATCCGCCTAAGTGGACGATTATTTCATCCGAATCAGGCAGCGATAGGGTATAGTCTTTCTTAATTTCTATTTCGGAACCTACATAGGTGAAAGGAGTGTGCAGAGCATCATGACGGAGCAACTGTTCGATGTAACGTAGTATGACTTCAAAGTTTATTCGTTGAAGTCCATTGTATTGAGCCTCTTCCTCAGGTTTAATCTGAAAGAATTCTTCTTTAAATGCTGAATCTACATAGTTCCTTAATTTAAGCTTATCTTTAAGAAGGCTTTCCAATCGATCTTTCGTGATGATCGGACTTCTTTTCTTTAGATCATCGTAAATATGTTGTGCGGTAGCATGGAAAATGTTACCAAATATGCGGTTATCAATATCCTCGCCAACTTCTTCAGGAGCTTTCAATCCGGCTACATACCTTAAATAGAATTTCAATTTGCAATGGATGTAGGCGTTGATAGCCGTTGGTGATAGTTCTTTCGGTTTTTCACTTCGTTTGTCATAATACTTTCGTAAGCGACTTACAATTTCTTTTGTCTTTGGTATCTCGATTCGTTCGATTTGCTGAGGCGATTGTTTAGCTTCCAGGAATAACCTCTTCACCGGATGTGGCCATTCCAGCAGGAATTGAAGAAGGAAACGGCTCCATTCGCCTTTGTTCATCTCATCTGTAGCCGTATTGTAGAGCATCGTTACCTTTTCAGCACGTTGGAGGAGACGGTAGAAGTAGTAGGCGTAAACCGACATCTGGTGATCGATTGTCGTCATGCCGAATGCCTTCCTCAAGTTATATGGGATGAATGAAATCTCTCCTCCGGCTTTGGGCAATTTTCCTTCGTTTACCGACAGCATAATGAGGTGTTTAAAGTCGAGGTTACGCGTTTCAAGCACGCCCATGACCTGAAGTCCGACAGCTGGTTCGCCGTGAAATGGGATATGGATTGCAGATAAAACCCTGATAATCAATTTCCGGAGCGTTGCCGCTTTCAGCCTTAAGGTACCATTCTCGATTAATGAACTGAACCGATTAATCGTCGTATAGATTTTAAATAAAGACTCTTGATAGAGCTGCATGGAAGGTTCATTACCCGATAACTGTAGTTCTTTTTCTGCTGTTTCGTCTCTGAACTTCTCAGCAATAACTTGTATGACCTCATTAAGTCGTTTACAGACTTCTTTTTCTTTCGCTACGAGTGGCTTAAACAACAAATCCAGTTGCTCATCATCCTTCGTAAGTTCACTAGGGAGGGGGAAGAACCGGTTTTTATTCGTCAACTCCTGAATAATCTGTTCGTTCTCCTTCGATATAAGACGAGTATATGGATGCTTTAATAAGGCAATGGCTGCCTGGTACGTATATCTTCCAGTCTGTTCGTCATAACTATCGATGTGTAATCCGAGGAAAGCATCGATAAAACTATAAATAGGAGTTTGTGAGAGCGGAAATCCCATCGTCACATTGACATGCTTGATGTTATTCGGCAATGCGTATAATACCGGTTGTAGCATGATTTCATCGCATAGGACAACGGCTGTTTCCTTTTCTTTCTCTGTGATGTTCTCTTTTAGCCATTCTGATAGATAAGCCGTCTGTGCATGATCGGTGGATGTCTCAATATAGGTGATATCCTTCTCCTCAGCCAGTGTGTGAAAGAATTCATCTGAAATGGCATTGGGGAAATCTTTTAAGTTGCTTCGCAGAAAACGACCGGCTTCATGCTGATTATTTGGCTTCTCCGAGAGATAGAACGAATCATAATCCCAGAAGAACAATGCTTTTCCTGCTGATTGGACTTTCTCGAAGAGTTCGTGCTCAACCTTGTTTAATACGTTGAATCCGACAAAGACATATGTTTGATAGGGAAGTTGCTCAGGTTTGAACTTCTCGATGACATCACGATATAACATTCCTTCGTATGCAAAATCCTTTTCATACAATGTGGAACGGAAGTCATCGTAGATCGCTCCTAAAGACTCCCATATCGATTTGAATTTTTGTTTGAGTTCCGATTGCCTCTGTGGATTGTAGTTCTTAATAAATTTATTGATTGCTTCTATTTGTTCCTCGTTTAAGTATGATGCATCGGTTGCCATCTGCTGTAAATCTTCGAGGTTTGAGAATAGTCGTTTGGCATCAACCTTGTTCTTGTCGACATCGTCAAAATCGCTGATCAACAATTCTCCCCAAAAATAGAAATCATCCAATGATTCCGTGCTTCCGGTAATCTTGAGATAGCTATTATATAAGGTACAGACTAATTCAATGCGGTCGCATAACTTTAGCTTTGTCATACTTTGGAACAGCTCGCTGATACTTAAATACGTAGGCGACCAGATGGGCTTATCTGTTTGTTTAACCAGATATTCGTTAAAGAATAGGCTGGCACGTTTGTTCGGAAAAATCACTGCTGTGTGAGCAAAGTTTCCTTTCAGGCGATTATATAGTTCGATGGCTACTTGTTCTAAAAAACTCTTCATCTTTTCACTTAATTTCTTCTATTATTTGATCAAATACATACCATAGATATCCTTTAATATGTAGATATCCCATTTGTAACATCAAGTCTTTATATTCCTGTACCTGATGTACATACTCTTCTCTTCGTTGTCCAAACTTAAAATCGACGATTATGGCGTCTTTTCCAGTCACCATCACACGGTCGGGGCGTTTGGTCAGGAGTTCTCCTTCGTTGTTCTTGTATAAGATGGTATATTCGTTGAAAAGTTCTTTTGTACCATCGAACCATTCTTGTACTTCTGGTTGATTCAAGGCTTTTTCTGTTAGTTCCCTTATCTCTTTTTCCTGTTCGTTCGATGCGATGATCCCGTCCATCCGCAGTTGAGAAATGGAGAGGTCCACATCTTTTTTAGTATGAATGGTCGAGAATACGTAGTGCAAGAGTTTTCCTTGTTCAATATATTTTTCTCGTTTAGATATTTCCCGGGTAATGAACTCGTGCGATTTGTTGGATTGTTTAAACTCAATCTTATTTTTGTAACTATGCAGGCTGATCGGCATGCTGGTTGGTTTCATTGTCAGTTTATTCAACGAATCGTTTTCATTCCTATCCTCCTTGTCTATAAAGACTTTGCCTGTTTCATAAACGATACGCTTGTCATTTGATTGGTCTCCGGATATCATGTGAATAAAATCAGGTTGGGAGAGAGAAAGGTTTTCCATTGATGATTTTATCCAATCAGATACGCTCTTGTATCTTTTCTTTGAATTATAATCACCGATGATAAAGAGATTTTGTTCAGCTCTTGTCAGGGCTACATAGAGTAGATTCAGATTATCAACATAGAGTTGTTTTTGCTCTTCGAGATAGTCCTGATGGTAGAGCGATTCGGCCATGTCCTTTTTATAATCTATCGGAAGGATACTGAAATCATTATAGGGGGCTTCATTTGGAGAAACCCATATTTCGTGCGGCAGGTTTGGTTTTATTTCTTGTTCCCAGTCGCAGAATGGTAGCAATACATGTTTAAACTCCAAACCTTTGGAACTGTGGATAGAGAGAATACGTATTCCGTCAATCTCACCGGATGGAATCTTAGTCATGCATAGTTCTTCATCCCAATAATTTAAGAATGAAGAAATGTCGGAAGAGTTCTCTTTTAAATAGTTCATCACCTTATCAAAGAAAGCACAAATGTATGCATCTTCGTCGGGGATAAGGTTGATTTCAAAGATACTATACAACTCTTGCAAAAGATCGTACAAAGGCATCTGACGAAGTTGTACCATTGAATTTCTGAAACGTTCGGGCAGAAGTTCTTCCTTCTCGTTCGTCAGGACCTCATGTTTGTCTACTGATTCCTTTTTTACATGTTCAAGATAGTCTAATAACAGTTGCTTTCTTGGAATGCGTTGATCAGAGTCAATGAGATAGCGTAATGCATGGATTAACATCTTGATGCTTGTTGAAGATTGTAATTCAAAAGCCTCGTTTGAAACGATACGATAGTTGCTGTATTGTGAGAAATACTCGGCAATGACAGGAATGTGCTTGTTCACTCTGATCAGAATCGCAATATCTTTTGTCTTTGCCCCATCCTTGATTAAGGAATCAATGGTTCCAATCAATAATTTGCAGGTTTCCTGTATGTAGTCAGTATTACTACTGTCTAAAAAAGTGACTTGGACGAATCCCTTATCCGGATGTTTAAATGGATGCTGTTCCACATCCTTATAGGCGTTTTGCAATCCTTCATCCTTTGGCTGAATAGTTGATATAATATCTTTGAACAAAAGGTTATTAAACCGTACAATGTTACCAGCACTACGGCGGTTTGTGCTCAAAGTCTCACTTCTTATCGGGAACTGTTCTAATTTGTCGTTCAATGAGTTAAGAATACGCCAGTCGCTATGCCTCCAACGATAGATAGACTGTTTTACATCACCAACAATCAAACTGCTATAGCCTTGTGATAAACCATTCAGCAATAGAAATTTAAAGTTTTTCCATTGAAGTCTGGAGGTATCCTGGAACTCGTCCATCATAATGTGATTAATGCTGGAGCCAAGCTTTTCGAAAATAAACGGAGAATCATCGCTGGTCACGAAATGATGTAGCAAAGCATTGGTATCAGATAGTATGAAACGATTCTTCTGTTTGTTTTCCTCATGCAGCTCTTGGTCAATAGCGTCTAAAAGTTGGAGATTATTGAT
The DNA here is from genome assembly GCA_902779535.1 of uncultured Bacteroidales bacterium. GTDB lineage: Bacteria > Bacteroidota > Bacteroidia > Bacteroidales > Bacteroidaceae > Phocaeicola. The sequence goes on along the minus strand of CACZBX010000005.1, from coordinate 83,396 downwards.
ATGTTTTTTTGAGAATAGGCAAGTGTTGATGATAATATTTGCTTTTTTTCGCATCTTCTCCGTTTCTTCCAAAAGAGGAATCAGGGTGGTAGAAGCTAAGGTTACAATTTCCTTTCTCCGTTTATTTGTTTTTGAAGCCCAATTAGAAGGATCGTCCAAGCACTTTTGAGCTCTTGGATTGAAAATGTCATTAGTTAACTTTTTATTCGCGATCTTTAAGAAATAACTGAAAATACCTGTTCGTCCATAGGAAAGGTCGGATTCTTCTAAACCGTTTTGTTCAAGAATCTCAAAGAAACGATTGGCTTGTTTAAGCATCGTATCTTCTTGCTCTTTCAACATCTTATCCAGTTTTCTCCGATATTGAACGATGTTTTCCGGATTTTTCAGTTTGATACGCAATTCGTCTCCCTTTTCAATGAAAGTCTCATCGAAGATTTTCGCGCCGAACTTTTTTATTTCTTTAGTGATATTCCACTTCTTGGCTTCATCAATTTGTTCCTTAATATAATTTAGGATCCAATTGAGCATGGCTTGATTTTCCTTCTGGTTTAGGCTATCAATAATCGTATCAACGGCATCGTTCAGGGCTTCTTTACTATTGAGCTCAATGTTAAGATTCGCTCCAAGGTTTAGTTCCCTTGACAGGTTCTTGATAATTGATTGGAAAAACGAGTCGATTGTGACTATACGGAATCGGTTATAATCGTGAATGATAAGGTTAAGAGCTTCCTTTGCCCTTTCCCGGATTAAGTCTTCGTCAAATTCTGTTTTCTCTTTAATGACTCTAAGATATCCGTCGGAATGAGTATCTTGGATGGCAATTCCGTTTAGTTGGCCTAATATACGTTCTTTCATCTCAGCTGTCGCCTTATTCGTAAATGTAACAGCTAAGATTTCTCTATATGCCCGTGGATTCTTGATGAGTAATTGGATGTACTCTGTAGCCAAAGTAAAGGTTTTACCTGATCCAGCGGATGCTTTGTAGACAAGTAATTGATTATTTCCCATGTATTCGATGTTTCTAACAAAGATAATATACCTCTTTTAATGAAACAATTTTTGTGCCAATAAAAAGTATGACGAATAAAAAAGAGATGTTTTATTTTGAATACAAGATAAGATTTGTATCTTTGTGTCGTCGTTTAAGAGACAATTGCGGTAATAGCTCAGTTGGTAGAGTATTGGCTTCCCAAGCCGAGGGTCACGGGTTCGAGTCCCGCTTACCGCTCATGTAAGGCAATGTGATCATCACATTGCCTTTTGTTTTTGTGGATTTGGCATTTATTGAAAAAGATACGTACGGCTATTGGCTCTTATACAATTATTTGTATATTTGCACCCGACTAACCAATTAAATATGAGATCATCATGGCAATTACTATTGGTATTGACATTGGCGGTAGCCAAACAAAAATTATCGGAGTAGACGAAGAAGGTATTAAATCACCGATGCTGGTTAAGGCTGATGACCCAATCACATCGCTCTTTGGAGCTTTTGGTAAATACTTGTATGATAATAAAATTCAATTAAGTGATGTCAAAAAAGTAATGGTCACCGGAGTTGGTAGCCAATATTTGAATCAAGATCTATACGGGCTTCCAACCTTTCATGCCGATGAGTTTCTCTCGGATGGTCTGGGCGCACATTATGGTTCACGGCTTAAGAAATTGATGGTTGTCAGCATGGGTACAGGTACTTCTTTCGTGACAGTGAATGGTGATGAAATTAAACATATTGGTGGTGTCGGAATCGGTGGAGGTACGATATTAGGGTTATCAAAGATGTTGCTTCACACATCCGATTTTCATCGTATCGTAGAATTAGCAAAAAAAGGTCACATTGAGAACACCGACTTGCAAATCAAGGATATTAGTAATCAACCATTACCTGGTTTACCTTTGCATGCCACAGCCTCTAGTTTAGGAAAAGCGTCAATGAGCACGACGATAGAGGATATGGCAATTGGTATTATTCACATGGTGATCTTGAGTATAGGGCAGTCTGCTATCTTCTCTGCAATGAATAGTCCTATAAAAGATTTTGTGATGATAGGAAATCTTGCCAAACTTCCTCAATGCGATTCCATCTTTAAGATGCTGGAGGAATTGTATCAGGTACGTTTCCACATTCCTGAATATGCAGAATACCGTACCGCTTTGGGAGCAGCCTTGTCGGGCAATAAGATTTAGAGTTTATTCGATAAAAAAATCCTTTCCAATCAGGAAAGGATTTTTTGTTTTAATCTATTTCTTAGAAGTTCACGCCAAAGTGTAGGAACAATCCACGGATATGTGCAGGATCATCATTATCACTAATATCGGTTACGCCAAATTGATAGCCTATTTCACCATATAGCATATGATATTCAAATCCACAACCCAATTTGAAGCCTACGTCGGCATGATTATAGAAACCGCTCTTAAAGATGCTGTGTTTTGTACCTCCTGCCTTATATTTTCCACCGATGGCATATGAGAAATATGGACCTACGAATGGAAGGAATGCCAAATCACTGCCCGATGCTTGGAAGCCATACTTAATCAAAACAGGAACTTCCAAATAGTTCAATTCTACTTTATAGCCTTTGCCTTTTCCACCTTTTTGGATATAATAAAGACCACTTTCCAAGAAGGTTGGGTGAGACTCCGAAAGTCTTAAACCTATGACGCCACCAAGGCTCATACCAACTCTGGATGAAGATGCATCTAATAGTTCATTGTCAGAACCAATTGAACTGGAATTCATACCAATTCGAATACCATAATATAATTTATCACTCTCAAAAGAATAACCGCCTGTATTATATTGTGCTAATACAGGGCTTGCCATTAAAACGATTAATAATAATGAAAATACTTTTCTCATAATGCTTATTGTTTTATAAACTGATTGCAAAGTAACAAAAGTTTTTAAACTAAATCAAATTTTTTCATAATTAGTAGAAGAATGAAGGAAAATATGCGAGATTATTAAATTTTCCTTTTTAATTTCTTAATCCAAATGGCATATCCTGCCTCATTGAGATGAAGTCCGTCTGTGGTGAATTCAACTCGTAAACTGTTACTTTTCTTCTCCTTAAATTTAGGGAACAAGGATATATAAGAGATGTGATACTTCTTTGCTAAATTTCTTAACCCTCGATTGATTTCAGGAATCATGTCTGTTTTCCCGTTTAGCAAGCGGTAACGTTGAAAACTCTCGTTGATGGGCAACAGACTTTGTAGGTAAACCTTTGTGTGAGGAAGTTTGGTACTTAGCCGTTGGATGAGTTGTTCTTCTAGTTGGAGGATACTGTCAACAGAAAGTTGGTGCGATACGTCATTGATTCCTATTAGTAAGAAAACTTTTTTCGGCTGAGATTGAATGATTTCATCCAATCGATCATAAACGCCCATAATTTCATCACCGATGATACCACGGTTCGCAACATTCTGGTTATTTAAACGTACGCTCCAGTTGTCTCCAAATTCTACGAGACTGTTACCGAGCATGACGATGCTATTATGATCGAGAGGTTTCTCTTGCTTAAAATGTTCTAACCTCTCGTAGTAATGATCAGTATACTTTCGCTCAAGCGATTGTCCCCATAATGAAAAAGTTAGGAGACTCATAAAAAGGATGGTAAATGTCCTCATAGGCGTTCGTTCCTGAATATCCAGAAATCGTTTTTATAAAGATGGTATTTCTTTGAGACTCTTCTGAATTCATCAACATCTTTGTACCAATAGTCTTTCACATCATTCCATTGGTAGTTACGAGATAGACGTTTGCGTATTTCTTTTGATCCGCAAACCTTATCGAACATTGAAAATGTTCGTGATGGGGCAAATTTAAAAACAGCTTTCGAAGGATAGAGCCGTGCAATCTCCTGCATAATCAAAAACTGGATATCGGTTAGTGGGGCTTCCTCATATCTCAGAATATGTACTTGTACTCCTTCAACCTGTTCTCCTTTGCTAAAGTTATAGAATGGTTTAAATGATATTGGACGAAACGATACTCCAGGGACATGTAGATTATTCATGGCTTTCGCCAGCTCTTCGCCATTTACCCACGTTGCAGCAAACACTTGGAAAGGAATGGTATAACCAACACCGATGTTCATGTAACTTAACTCTCCCAATATCCCACTCATCGGGTAGAAGAATGCCGTGATGGCTTGAGGAATATGAGGTGAGGAAGGAACCCATTGTAAGCCGGTTTGGATATAGTTCATATTTCGTTTCCAATGCTTCATCCTTACCACTTGCAACTTGCATTGTTTGCCATTGCGTAACATATGTTCTCCGTTTAGAAACATAGCCAACTCGCCACAGGTAAGGCCATATACGTATGGTATCTTAAATTGGCTGACAAACGAGATACAATCGTCTTCAACAATATTTCCTTCAACCTTCTCACCGCCAAGCGGGTTCGGTCGGTCAAGAACAATAAATTCCTTGCCTTGTTCGGCACAAGCCTCCATGGCTAAGCCCATCGTACTGATATAAGTAAATGAACGACATCCATTGTCTTGTATATCGTAAACCAAAACATCAATATCTTTCAGCATTTCTTTTGTAGGCTTATTTGTTTTTCCATACAAAGAATAAACTGGCAGGTTGGTTGAGGGATCTTTGCCGTTACTTACCTTATCGCCTGCATACTGGTTTCCTCTTACTCCGTGTTCAGGTCCAAATAATGCAACTAGATTGACATTCGGTGCTTCGAAAAGAATGTCGATTGTAGAGCGCATTTTATTGTCAACACCAGTCGGATTAGTAATCAACCCGACGCGCTTGCCTTCAAGGATACTGAAATTCTCTTCTTTAAGAACTTCGATACCCGTTTTTATATGTATCTTTTGTGCCTGAATAGCGAGGCAGAAGAACATGAAACAGATTGTACAGATTGTTTTCTTCATGGTGTTATGCTTCTTTTCGTCCGTAGTTTGCGTCCACTTTTCTTTTTACATAATAGGTAACGAAAACAGTTGCCAAGCAGCATAGTATCACTAACCAGAAGAAGAGTTCATATCCAAGCCATTCCTGCAGATAACCGGCAAACATTCCAGGTATCATCATACTCAGGGCCATGAATGCTGTGCAGATAGCATAGTGGGCTGTCTTGAACTCGCCTTCGGCGAAATACATCATATAAAGCATATAGGCAGTGAATCCAAATCCATAACCGAACTGTTCAATGGCAACACATGTGCCGATGATGTATAAACTTGTGGGTTGAGCGATACTCATATAGACATAGGCGAGGCAAGGAAGCGTAAGGAATGCAGCCATTGGCCATAGTGATTTCTTTAGCCCCCAGCGAGAAGCGGCAATTCCGCCAATGATACCACCGATTGTCAAGAAGAGTACACCTACTGTGCCATAGATAATGCCTACTAACTCGGTTGGTAAAGCCAAGCCGCCCCGTTCAACCGAATCAAGCATGAATGGATTGATCATTTTTAGGAGTAAGGCTTCAGGTAAACGATAGAGTAACATGAAGACGATAGCCAACCAAACACCTTTTTTCTTAAAGAATGTGGCAAATGTCCGACCAAATTCTTTAAGAATCTCCTTGGCTTTCCCTTTCGTTTCATCCAAAATACGTGGAGCATCTTCTGCAGGTTTAGGGATAAAGAAGAAGTGATAACAAGAGATAAGGGCAAAGATAACTGCCGTAACGCTCATCGTAATCGTCCACGCCGTGGGGATATCATTGAGTTTTGTTTCCAGGATGCCAGCAATAAACACCAACACACCTTGTCCGAAGATGGACGAAATGCGGTAGAACGTGCTTCGTATGCCTACATAAAAAGATTGCTCTTGGTGATTGAGTGCCAGCATATAAAAGCCATCAGCGGCAATATCGTGAGTAGCTGATGCAAATGCAGTGATAATAAATAGGATTAACGTAAAAGTAAATAGGCTGATAGGTGTCTGAGTACCTGCGATGGTTGCCGCATCTGGATGAGGAATTGACAATGTCAGTAAAACAAACATGATGGTCATGAGTATCTGCATGGAGAGAATCCACCATCTTTTTGTTTTGATAATATCAATAAAAGGGCTCCATAGAGGTTTTATTGTCCAAGGTAAGTATAGTAAACTGGTAAACAAAGCCATTTCTCCATTGGGTATTCCCATTCGGGTAAACATGGTTACAGAAATATTGTTTACTATAAAGTAAGGTATACCCTCGGCAAAGTATAATGTCGGAATCCATAACCATGGAGTCAATTTATTATTCATAACGCGTCTGTTTATTTCGTTTCAAAGAAGTTTAAAATGTTTTGCATAAGTGTGTTACGTGCATCTTTTTCACGTATTGTTTCAAATGGGAATCCCCAAACCACCGTTTTATAATCGCCATAGTAAGCAATACCGGCACCCAAACTGTTGTCCATATAGCGCAGGATGATTTGTGCTCTACGGTCGGTTGGCAGTATAGCATCCGGTTTTTCAACTGCATACGATTCTTCGTTCAGACCTTGATAGAACGAGAAGGACAATGGTGAGAAATTATAGACTGCCGGGTCCGACTTTACCAATCCTTCCTTCGTCGCTCCGCTTGTGTCGAGCTTATATTTCAGTACTTTGCTAGTAAAGTCTTTATCTTTCTCATTGGGCTTTACAAACTGATGATTCCACGTATCGCTTGCTACAAATGCGCCTGACACAAAGATGTTTCCACCTTTTTCGCAATATACTTGGATGGCTTGCTGCATTTGGTTGGTAAAAGTAGCATAGTCAATAGGGTAGAAGCCACCTCGTCCCATCTTAGTTTGGTATTGTTTACCTAAGATCAGGTCAACGTATGGATAGTCGTCTAAGAAGATGTGGTTATCTTCGACAGCTTTGTGACTGGCTGAGACAAATGAGTACCCCGCATTCATGATGGCTTCACCATGAAGAGCAGGATAATTGAACGTATTACCGGCAATGACCTTTGTTTCGTAGTTGCTTTCACTATTTCCGAAGCCTGTATGATCATTGTCGATAAACTCTGAAAGTCGGGAGAATTCATTCATCTTGCCTGTATACGCGATATCTTTCATGTAAGGAACTCCAAAGTCTTCATCGAAGAGAAAGCCAGCAAACAACGTATCCTCAGGAGCCGGAGCCACAAAGTCGGCTGGAGCACTGAGCCGGTCGAATCCGTTCACAACCAAAACCGTTCCTTTGTCTACAGAAGATTTACCTGCAGAGAGTATTTCGGAAGGGAAACTTTCTCCACCTCTGTTTACGGCAGTTACCTTAAAACTACAAATGACATCCTTTGGTAGTTTGCATCGATAAGTTGTTGTGTTGACTAGCGTACCGTTATCGAAACCTCCATTGCCAATGCGTTTATAAACAATGTATTTTTCAGGGTTTGCAGTAGGCTCAAGTTTGTCGTAGGTAGGCAGCCATCTCAATTCCACTTCTTCTTCGTTTGCCATTCTCAGATTCATGTGTGAAACAGGTAATGGTTGAACAACATATTCTTGGTGGTATTGCCATGAAATAAATTTCAGCATTCCCTTATATACAGCCCTGCTGACAGTAAACCGGAATCGTGGATCCCATCCGTATCGCATGTCGGCAAAGTTTTGGTGCGAAAGTAATTCCAACAACATGGTTGGTACTTTTGGAAAACGTGCTTCGTGGTACATCTTATTCCATTTCTCGCGTCGCGTCCACTTTGGTTCATACAGATTTCGGATATCTTGTACGATTGTTGTTTGTATAATGTCTGTCAGATCGTGTGACAGATAACGAGAAGCACCATTCTCAAATTGTCCTCTCCACGATGAAGTTTGATATATTCCGAGTGTGCCGATGATAGAATCATTATAGGTCAGGCCCGCATCTGAGTGGAATGCTAAGGCTAAGTTGATAGGAATATGTAAGCCGGGTTGTTGGCGAAGTACGGATGATCCACCTGCCAGATAGTTTACCCAGTGCCCACGGCTTTTGAAATCGTCGGTATAGTCGTTTTCTCCCTTCGTTTCCGAATAGATACTATCGGGAACACCAGCCCATTGCATCCAATACCTTGCTCCTTCACAGAAGCGTGGATAACCGCTTGTCAGGTAGTCGAATTTATTTGTCCTGTCAATCTTTGGATTGGGCTTGCGGGCGATATTTCCCATTCCCCCTCCAATTTTTATAGCGTCGGCAGTCACCATCTTTCCTGGAGTTTTGGAAAGATTTGAAAGTTCTATTTTGCAGCTATTATCCTTTCCTTGTTCGAAGAGGAAAGTGCCAAGATAAATCCATGTGCCGCCTCCCATTTTCTGGTTGACTTTGAATTGTGTTTTCCCACCTTTGTGGTACACGGTATATAATGCATCCTCTGAACTGTTTGGTAATGTCTTGTAACTGACGTACAAAACATATTCTCCTGTTTTAGGAATCATGGGAGTCCATGTCGCTGTGCTTTCTTTCCCATTACTAATCGTTAAGATCTGTCGGTATGTACCTTGACGAAAAGGATTTTCAAAGTCCTTATAGGTCTCTTTCATGTGTGCAAATCCCGCTCCTGATCCACGTTGCCATGCTTTTGCACCGTTTGTTTCCAAATATGATGATGCTTTGTCAACACCTTCATCATTGTCGACGATGACTTCCTCCGTTCTTGTGTCTCTCTCGCGTGGAATTAAAACGTTAGCACCTGCATTTTCCAACATGGGGATCAGGTATGGTAGCACATAGGTTTGTGTATAAAGATCTTCTACAATACCAAATAATCTTCCGCGTTGCCACGACCATACAGGTTTTTTCTGATCAAAATATAGGCCATGGCTTTGCCACAGCGCAATATGCTTTTGTGATAAGCCTAAATCCGGAAGATATGGTTTCGAAATGTTTGTCACCAGTGGTGTAACAGGAGTGGGAGCGAAGTTCTTTCCTTCAGCCACTTTTTTTGTCCGATAAATATTGGGGATAAGGTTTTCTATTTTTCGTTTATTGGTGATAATATCGATGGGATAGGATTTGTATTCTTCCGGGAGCAGTTCTCTTACGCCATCATAAATTTCTTTCACGTTATCCTCTCTGAAAGGCATATATGAGCCATTCACATCCGTCATTATTACTACTCGTTTGTTGATGACGCGACCTGAAGTAATCTTGATATGTCCTTTAAGCGCGATATATTTGTTGGAAATGTTTTCGAGTAAGTTGCTGATATCTGACCGTACATCAATCGGTAGTTGTTGGGCCGAAGCGGGTAAAGAAAAGAGAAAGAATAAAAGTATAAATAGGAATTGTTTTGTTTTCATAAGTGCATTTTTGTTTATAAGCAAAATTATGAAAATATTCCTATTTATACTTTGTTTTGAAAGATATTTTTTAATAAATCGGGTGTTTGATGTGGTATTCTATTAAGCCCTGCATGGATGTTTCTACAATCTTTTCCACTTTAAGGTGCTTTTCGTCAAATACTTCCTGCAAAAGATCTTTGAATCGGAAAGCAAATTTACCTACAATTCGTATTCTTTTGTCAGTAAGGTTATCATATTTGATTAGGTTTCGTTTGGTAAAGTCTTGAAAGTTTGTCTTGATTAATTGTTTTACATAAGGATTGTCGGCATGATCGATCAAAAAATCAGCTGTCGACTCAAATGCTTGGAAAGCAGGACCTCTATATAAGGCTTCCAATAAACTGTTTGTATTTGTTTCGTATAGTTTGTTGTACTCTTCAGAAAGTTCCTGGGGGACAAATCCTTTTGTGATGTCCGAGATAAATAGTTTAGATAGTTCGGTTCTGCTCCCTTCATCTCCTAAAATATATCCACCGCTAAGACCATATTGGGTAATTCTGTTTCCATCATATTGGCAAGTGTCCGAAGAAGTGTTCATGATACAGGTAATACCAGCCTCATCTTGATACAGACTTCGTGATGCCCCTAGTAAGATATGGTCTACATAAATAGGTGTTTTGAAATGTGCAACCAATGCTGATTCAATCAATTTCTTGTTTTCAGGTTGGGTACATGCAATCCCGTAAAAGAATACTTGCTTGCTCTTATTTTCAAAGAAAAAAGGAGGTAATTCAAGTCGTACGATACGGCTTATTTCTCTTCTTGTGTGCAAAAAAGGAACAATTCCTTGCGTGAAGACATGTTGCAATATCTCTCCTTGTTCGAGGGCAATCCATTCAGTTTGGATGTAACCAGAAATGGCTATAACAATCATCTAATTGTATTTAATAATTTTGTATTAGATAATGAAATTATGTAATAGTTTAAAAAATGTGTTTTTGAGGAATGAAGTTTTAATTTTAATTTAAATTATGAAATCTTTTTTAGTAGTTGTCTTACGTTAATGTGGTTTATAGTAGTTAATATTAGTGGTTTAAGAGTTTGGAAGCGTTGTATTTTTAGGAATATTTTTAGATTTCTTTTTCTATTTAAGATTTAAAGCATGGTATCCTCTTAACTTAATTAATAATAAATAAAAATAAATTAAATTATTTTCTGTTTTTTTTGAATTTAACTTGATCTTTTTCTTTTATTGTTATTGTATATTAAAAAAGGACCACAAACGTGGCCCTTTTCTTTGTATGATATTTGTTTCTTATGAATTCATGCTCATAAGGAATTCTTCATTATCCTTTGTCGGTTCAAGCCGTTCTTTTAGGAATGTCATGGCTTCTACCGGGTTCATATCGGATAAGTACTTACGCAAGATCCACATCTTATCCAACGTATTCTTATCCAACAGCAAGTCATCGCGTCGTGTACTTGATGCAACCAAGTTTACTGCAGGGAATATACGTTTATTGCTGAGGTTCCGATCGAGTTGGAGTTCCATGTTACCCGTTCCCTTGAACTCTTCGAAGATGACTTCATCCATCTTCGAGCCTGTATCAATCAGGGCGGTAGAAATAATCGTCAGTGAGCCTCCGTTTTCAATGTTTCTGGCAGCACCAAAGAATCTTTTTGGCTTATGCAATGCATTGGCATCGACACCTCCCGATAATACTTTGCCGGATGCTGGCGAAACATTGTTATATGCACGAGCCAGGCGAGTAATTGAGTCCAAGAAGATCACCACATCGTGTCCACATTCTACCATTCGTTTTGCTTTTTCCAAAACAATGCTTGCCACTTTCACGTGATGATCGGCAGGCTCGTCAAAGGTAGATGCAATGACTTCGGCTTTAACGCTTCTTGCCATATCGGTAACCTCTTCCGGTCGTTCGTCAATCAGCAACATGATCGTGTAAACTTCCGGGTGATTGGCTGCGATAGCATTAGCAATATTTTTCAGCAAGATTGTTTTACCAGTCTTTGGCTGAGCTACGATCAAAGCACGTTGGCCTTTTCCTATAGGTGAAATCATATCGACAACTCTCACTGACAGGTCATCATCATATCCCTTGCACAACTTGAATTTCTCATCCGGGAAGAGCGGTGTTAAGTGTTCAAAGGCAACTCTATCCCTAACAAGTGCCGGGTTCAGTCCGTTAATCTTATTTACCTTGACCAGCGGGAAGTATTTTTCACCTTCTTTTGGAGGACGAATCGGACCTTCAACCACATCACCTGTCTTTAGTCCAAAGAGTTTGATCTGTGATTGTGATACATAAATATCGTCGGGAGATGAAAGATAGTTATAATCGGATGAACGAAGGAAGCCGTATCCGTCGGGGATAATCTCAAGGACGCCGATACCAGTCAGGATATCGTTGAATTCGTAAGGCTTTTCGACAGGCTTTGGCTCATTTACCTGTTTCGGTTGTGGAGCAGGATTATAGGATGGGGCTGGTTCTTGAACCAGTGTCGGATTGTTCTTTACCGAATATTTCTTGTTTTTTGGTTGTTTTTCCGGTTTTGCAGGAGGAAGAGGTACTTCCACTTTTGTTGCTTCGAACTTTCCAATTAACTCGGTCGGCAATTCAATGGGGTCGGAAGGTAAGTCTTCAATTGGAATAAACTGATCATCATCGTTTGCAAAATCCAATTCAGGAAGAATCGCTTCTTTTGCTGCTGTACTTGCCGGAGTTTCCTTGATCGGTTCAACCTCTTCTTTTGTTTCAACCTTAGCGGGTTCAGCCTTTTTGGTCTTCTTTGCTGTAGTCTTTTTAGCCTTTTGTTTAGGTTGTTCAGCAACTTCTTTTACCGGTTCGTCCACTGGTTCGTCCATTTCTTTTTCTGCAAACAGAGGAGTAGGCGTAGCAAGTTTCAAAGTTTCTGTTTCAATCTTCTTAGCTTTGTCTTTCGTAGCCGTATAAACTTTGTCGGGTTCTTTTTTGACGGCAATTCGGGTACGCTTACGCGGTGTTTCTTTCGCTGCACGTTTCGATGCGTTTGCTATGGCTTGTTCGTCAAGGATGCGATAAACCAAATCTTTCTGGTTGATGGATTCAGCATCCTTTATTCCCAATTCTTTGGCAATAGATTGCAATTCAGACAAATCTTTGTCATTTAATTGAATGATGTTATAATACATAAAAATGATTTATAGTTTATCTCCAATCAACCTCATGTTGAGAAGAAATAATATGATATATAAATATGAATTCTGAGTGAATACTAAAAGATAATTGATTCTCTAGTCTTCTTAGTTTTCGATTGCAAATATATAGGAATAAATTGAATAAACTGCATAAAAACTTTGTTTTTTTTATTTGCTTGAGTTAAAAGTGGAGTTTATCAAGGTTAATTCATCGGAAATGGTTAATTTAGCGACTTGATTAATCATGTATTTATGAAAAAGGTAATATTTAGTGAGCAGGCTCCGGCTGCTATTGGCCCTTACAGCCAGGCCATTGAAGTGAATAACTTGTTATTTTTATCTGGACAAACGCCGGCAGATCCGAAAACCGGTAATCTTGTTGAAGGCGGTATCAAGGAACAGACGAAGCAAGTTTTTGAAAATATCAAATGTGTGTTGTCGGCAGCTGGACTCACGACGGATCATATCGTTAAGACAACCGTATTCTTGGCTGATATGTCTTTGTTTGCCGAGATGAACGAGGTATACGCTTCTTATTTCAAGGGAGATTTTCCGGCTCGTTCCGCATTTGCTGCTAAAGGATTGCCAAAAGGTGCTTTGGTTGAGATTGAATGTATTGCTTCACGTTTTTAAGCCTAAAAGATGAAAAAGTTTATCTCGCCTGGTGGATGGTTCTCATTGGAATATCCATCGGATTGGAACGAATTTGAAAATAGTGAGGACACTTTCCTCTTCTATAATCCTAATTTGTGGAATGGAAACTTTCGCATCTCCGCTACCTTAGGTAGGAATATGGAGTATGGGAAAGCGTGTTTGAATGCGGAGTTGAAGGAGAATCCCACGGCTGTCGTCTCGCGTATTGGTAAGACGGGTTGTGTTTATAGTTTCGAAACGTTCCAAGAAGGTGCTGCATGGTATACTTCTTATTTCTGGATGCTCGACTATGGGAAGATTTGCATAGAATGTTCGTTCACGACACACAAGAATGGTGAGAAGAGTATCGCAGAAAAGATTATTCAATCTATTTTTGTTCCTAAAACGAAGCACTTCTTTGCGCATGAAATTATTCCTATCCGGATACTTGAAGTCGGTGAAATCAATGCTGCTTTTGAGGCCGTCGAAAAGATGGTCAAGAAAGAGCTTTCAAAAGACTTTACCGGTTCGGAGAAAGACCTCGTGAAATTACAGCATCTGCTGGATAGTACGAATCCAAAATTCCAAAAGGCGGAGATAAAAGAACAGATCGCGCTGGCCTTTGGCGCAATTCTCGTTAACGAAATGGACGGCATGGACTGGAATACGCTCATTGAGGTCGACAGAGAATGTCCCGTCTTGTGCTTTGAAAACTCATCGATTACCATCGACCCGCTTTCTCTTATTATTAATAAGGTAAAGAATTCCGGAACATGTGACTTGACAGCCGAGTACAATCGGATTCATCAACAGGTGGAAGAATTCTTGAAATCGTAAGGATAATCACAGGAAATGGCTGTTCCCTACCTACAAGTTGAAGGTTTGACAAAGTCGTTCGGCGATTTGGTCCTTTTCGAGCATATCTCATTCGGTTTGAATGAGGGGCAACGATTAGGGCTGATCGCGAAGAATGGTATGGGTAAGTCGACCTTACTGAGTATCATAGCCGGCATTGAAGGCTATGATGAGGGGAATATTGTCTTTCGCAATAACCTGCGTGTAGGATACCTTGAGCAAACGCCTCATTATTCTCCCGAAAGTACCGTTTTGGAAGCATGTCTGGATGAAGAGGGGGAGATCACCAAGCTGATCAGAGATTACGAAATCTGTCTTGAAACGCCAGGTAATCCAGGACTTGACGACCTCTATGCGAGGATGGATCATGCAAATGCTTGGGATTATGAGCGTAAGATCAAGCAAATTCTTAGTAAACTAAAGATTTTCGATTATCACCAGCGGATAGGAGAACTGTCCGGTGGACAGCTAAAGCGTGTGGCTTTGGCAAACTTGCTCATCAAGGAGCCTGATTTAATTATCCTGGACGAGCCAACCAACCACCTCGACTTGGATATGACCGAGTGGTTGGAGGAATATTTGCAACGTAGCACCCTCAGCCTCTTGCTTGTGACGCACGATCGATACTTCCTCGACCGCGTATGTACGGATATCATGGAGCTTGACAACCGACAAGTCTATCTGTATCATGGTAATTATGCTTATTATCTTGAGAAACGTCAGGAGCGGATCGAAGCAAAGAACCAGGAAATTGCACGGGCAAACAATCTTTATCGTACGGAGCTAGACTGGATGCGTCGGATGCCTCAGGCACGTGGGCATAAAGCCCGTTATCGTGAGGAAGCATTTTACGAACTTGAGAAAGTGGCGAAACAACGTGTCGTCGACAATCATGTAAAACTTGATGTCAAGGCCAGTTATATCGGGAACAAGATCTTCGAGGCCAGTCATGTCTATAAGAGTTTTGGTGACCTGAAAATCCTGTCTGATTTCTCCTATACCTTTGCCCGCTACGAAAAACTCGGAATCATTGGAAATAATGGTACCGGAAAGTCTACGTTTATCAAGATGATAATGGGACTTGAGCCTATCGACAATGGAACGATTGACGTTGGCGAGACGGTTCGCTTTGGATATTATTCGCAGGAAGGAATCCAATTCGATGACCAAATGAAGGTTATCGATGTCGTACAAGAGCGTGCAGAAGTGATTCATCTGAGCGACGGACGGCAGTTTACAGCCTCGCAATTCCTTCAATACTTTCTTTTTTCACCCGAGAAACAGCATAGTTACGTGTATAAGCTGAGCGGAGGTGAAAAGCGCAGGCTCTATCTTTGTACGGTCTTGATGACGAATCCAAATTTTCTGATCCTGGATGAGCCGACAAACGACCTCGATATTGTCACGTTGCAGATTCTTGAGGACTATTTGCTGAAGTTCAAAGGGTGCGTCATGGTCATCAGCCATGATCGTTACTTTATGGATAAGGTCGTCGACCATATTTTCGTGTTTAACGGACAGGGCGATATACGCGACTTCCCCGGAAACTATTCAGATTACCGTGAATGGAAGGAAATGAAGGAGCGTCACGAACGTTCTCAACAGAAACCTGTTAAGACAAAACCTGTTCAAACGTCCAAACCTACGGAGAAAACCAAACTTACCTACAATGAACGTAGGGAGTTTGAACGATTGGAACAGGAAATTGCTCAACTTGAAGAAGAAAAGATACAATTAGAGAGCGACCTCTCAAGCGGAACGCTCTCTGTATCGGAGGTAACAGACAAATCGAAACGCTATTCCGAATTATTGGATGAACTAGATGCTAAGTCGATGCGGTGGCTCGAGCTCAGCGAATATGCATAAAAATTCATTTCTTCTTTGCCTGCCGTGCAAACTCAAATAATGCTTTGGGTAAATGACAATAACCATCAGGATTTTTGTCAAGATAATCTTGATGATATTCTTCTGCCTTATAGAATTTCTTCAACGGTTTTACTTCAACGGCTAAAGGCTTTTCGTAGAGTGCCTGCTGTTCTTTAAACACTTTCTCGATGATCGGCAGTTCATCTTCCGAAGTATAATAGACGCCGGTACGGTAACGTGTCCCTACATCCTCACCTTGCTTGTTCAGACTTGTCGGGTCGATGGCTTTAAAAAACATGTTTAGCAAGAATTCCAAATCAACTTTTGACGAATCGTACACAATATGAACTGTCTCAGCATGCTGAGTGGTGTCCGTGTAGACCTCTTTGTATGTAGGATTCTCGGTAATTCCATTCGCGAATCCTACTTCTGTTTCCACTACACCGTCTATTTGTTTAAAGAAATGCTCTGTTCCCCAGAAACATCCCCCGGCTACATAAATTTCTTTCATGATCATCGGTTGTTGTTTATGTTTAGTGACAAAGATATAGAAAAAACGATTCATCGCCATCGACAATTCATTTTTTTCATCTTGCCAAACGAAGCGTCACACCTTGGCGGTTTACCTAATTGAAAAAGGATTGTGCAATCATCAGTGAGGAGTTCGTTCGAAATTCTGTAATAATAGGTTTATCACACGGGTGAAAAAGGCTTATCACCTAGGTGAAAAAAGTTTATCACACGGGTGAAAAAGGTTTATCACTCAGGTGATAAACTTAATTGTCCGAGTATTATTTTCTGGTATCAGTATCGGAATGAATGAGAATCGTGATTTTAGTACATGAAGTCTTGCTTTTTGGGGTTTGGAAACTTCTTTGAACTGAACAATACAGCATGTTTCGCCATCCGTAAGCACGAGGGTTTTCGTATCGTTCTGCAGGCAGTTTAATTCACCTAAAAGTCATTCCGGTAACAGATAGAGTATTCATAATAATTGTACCTTAAATTGCGTGCAATTTGGTGGGTTTTGCTCTTGCCGTTACGACTTCAGAGGAGTTCTGCTGCAATATGGTTTGACTAATATTGTTCCTCTTGGTTTTTCATTCAAGGGATATCAGAAAAATATGTTTTATTGAAATTGCAGATGGTTGATATTTATTGATTTACCTTCGTCGTCAGATGCTATGTCAAGTACAATTTAGACTACGTGATGTGCTCTATGATATCCTTATGAAGAAACGTGAAAGAAGCATTTTAAGGGATTTCTTTCCCGACTCATGTTTGTTCATTTACACCTTGATTGTTTACGTAAAAAGTAATAATAATAATTCTTTAAAAAACACTGCTGTGTATGGTACAATAACTAATTTGAATAAATTTAAAGATTATTCTTCTAAAAGATTTGGAAATTATAAAAAAAATAAAGATATTTGCAATATATTTTAAAAAATGATGTATATACAATAACTATTAGCATAAATTCAATGAGCGAAACAAAAAAGATTGTAAAGCCTCAAGTTGAAGAAACGACAAGGAGGCCATATAATTTGAGGGATAAAAAGGAAAAGAATGCTGCCTACAGGTCTTTGATTAGAGCGGAATTGGCAGATGAGTTGTATGACAAGATTTTAAATATCATTGTTGTTCAAAAGAAATACAGAGACCCGAACTTCTCTGCGAAGGATCTGGCGAAAGAATTGAAGACAAATACGCGTTATCTATCTGCAGTAGTTAACTCTCGTTTTGGTGAGAATTACTCCTGTCTGTTGAATGAATACCGAATCAAGGATGCACAACACATGTTACTTGATAAACGCTATGCCGATAAGAATATTGAAGATATCGCTGCTATGGTAGGTTTTGCCAATCGACAGTCTTTTTATGCTGCCTTTTATAAGAACATGGGAGAAACCCCGAACGGCTATCGTAAAAGATTCAAGAAGAAATAAGTTGGTTTGACTCTTTTGTAACTATGTCAATGCTGATTAGGAACTATTGAATGTGTGGTTCTAATTAGAATTGACATAGTTTTTTATTTCTGTAAGTAGAATATTTGAATGAAATGATGATGAAAGAACAGAATGTGATGAAAAATAATTCGACTGATGTACAGGATGAGATGAAGACTTTCTCGTATGCAGTCGACCGGTTTGCTGATATTCAGGTTATACGATACAAGGTTCCTGGTTTTGAAGACTTATCGCTTGACCAAAAAAAGTTAGTATATTTCTTATCAAAGGCCGCGCTGGAAGGACGAGATATCCTGTATGACCAAAATGGAAAGTACAATCTGCGGATTCGGAAGATGCTTGAAGCCGTTTATACTCATTTTGATGGAGATCGTAGTGATAAGGAGTTTATCGCGTTGGAGATTTACCTGAAACGTGTCTGGTTTTCAAACGGTATTCATCATCATTATGCAACCGATAAGTTTGTTCCCGACTTTTCTCCCGAGTTTTTACGCGATGCCTTACGGAAAACCGATGCCAGCGAGTTGCCTTTAGCGGATGGTATGTCATTGGATGAATTTTGTGATGAAGTATTTCCCATTATCTTCGACCCGAATATCATGTCAAAGCGTGTGAACCAGTTGGATGGTGCGGATGTGATTCAATCATCGGCTTGCAATTATTATTCGGGCGTGAGCCAGGAAGAGGCAGAATCATTCTATCGTCGAATGAAAAACCCTGACGACGCTCATCCGGTGATGGTTGGTTTGAATAGCCGACTTGTCAAAGAGGATGGTGTGGTAAAGGAAAAGGTTTGGAAGGTGGAAGGACTGTACGGTACGGCCATTGAACGTATCGTCTATTGGTTGGAAAAAGCAAAACCTTATGCAGAGACAGCTGAACAACGTGAAGTGATTGCTACATTGATCAACTATTATCAGACGGGTGATCTCCGTACTTTCGATGATTATTCTATCTTATGGGTAAAAGATCTCGATGCTCACATTGATTTCACCAATGGTTTTATTGAAAGCTATGGCGATCCTTTAGGGCTTAAAGGGAGTTGGGAGGCTTATGTCAACTTTAAGGATGTGGTTGCAACGCATCGGACCGAAGTGTTAAGCGAGAATGCGGCTTGGTTTGAACAGCATTCACCAGTCGATCACCGTTTTAAGAAAGCTCATGTGAAAGGTGTTTCTGCTAAAGTAATCACCGCTGCGATCTTAGGCGGTGACTTATATCCGTCTTCTGCAATAGGGATTAATCTTCCAAACTCGAATTGGATTCGGAGTGTTCACGGATCGAAATCGGTTACGATCGGCAATCTGATTGATTCATACAATAAGGTGGCACACGGCAACGGCTTTTATGAGGAGTTCGTTTATTCCGGCGATGTGCTAAAACTCATTGAAAAATATGGAGATATGACCGACGATCTTCATACAGACTTACACGAATGTCTGGGACACGGTTCCGGACAGTTATTACCTGGGACGGATCCCGATGCGTTGAAGGTATATGGTTCGACGATCGAAGAAGCAAGGGCAGATTTATTTGCACTTTACTATTTGGCTGATAAAAAATTAGTAGATTTGCAACTGTTAAATGATAGCGAAGCCTACAAAGCTCAGTATTATACCTATATCCTGAACGGTCTGATGACGCAGTTGGTACGCATTTCGCTCGGCAATAATGTGGAAGAAGCGCACATGCGGAATCGCCAGTTGATTGCACGTTGGGCCTTTGAACACGGAAAAGAGGAGAAGGTCATTGAATTTGTCCGAATGAACG
Source organism: uncultured Bacteroidales bacterium (assembly GCA_902779535.1). Lineage (GTDB taxonomy): Bacteria > Bacteroidota > Bacteroidia > Bacteroidales > Bacteroidaceae > Phocaeicola. Next base: position 63,870 of record CACZBX010000005.1, on the reverse strand, counting down.
GAAAGACATATCTGAAAATAAACGATTTTAGTCGGTTACGTTCATTGTTTGGTGAACTGTTGGCAGAGATTCAACGCATCAAAAGTGAAGGAGATCTCGAAGGTGCCCGTTATTTGGTCGAGACGTATGGAGTGAAAATCGATCCGGTCTTGCACAAAGAGGTCTTGGAACGTTATGAACAGTTACATCTGGCTCCGTACAAAGGATTTGTCAATCCTGTTTATGAACCTGTGATGGACGCTGACGGAGAAATAACGGACGTACATATTTCATATTCCGAGGGTTATGCCGAACAGATGCTTCGCTATAGTAAAGAATATGCGAATTTACCTTATGTAAACAACTGACATGGATGCAAAAGAAACGGTTAAAGATATAAAGTCACAGTTCCGTTTATATATGAACGGGCCTGTTTCACAAAATATGCGTGAGAGCGGACTGGATTATCGGGTGAATTATGGTATCGAACTGCCTCGCCTGAATGAACTAGCCTCGGGCTATGAGAAAAATCATGAAGTGGCTCAGGAACTGTGGAAGGATCATGTGCGCGAATCAAAAATAATGGCAGGACTGCTCCAGCCGATTGACACTTTTTATCCTGAGATTGCCGACATCTGGGTCGAATCTATGCATACGCCAGAGTTGGTTCAGGTCACCTGTATGAATCTTTTCCAACATTTACCCTATGCTTTGGAAAAATCATTTCAATGGATGGCCGATGAGAGAGAATATACGCGCTTATGTGGCTTTACATTGATAGCACGCTTGCTGATGAAAGGGGAGACGCTCGACGAGAAAAGTGAGGACGAATTCCTTGACCAGGCTTTGACGGAAGTGGAAAGTACGGAGGTGTTGACTCGTCAGGCTGCGGTTAATGCTTTGCGAAAATACATTGCTCAACGGAGGGAGAATAGGAAGAAACTTGTACGGATGCTATCTTCCTTGCAGAATTCGCCAAAGGAAGAAAACCGGATCATTGCTTCAGAATTAAAATCTGAAATAGATTCTTTCCGTTAAACTTTTATTTTTTGCTTAAAAAGATTAATTTTGAAGGCGAAAAGTGATCGTATCCATGGAAGAGAATATCAAAGAAAAGGTTAAACAACTCCTTACTGATTATTTACAGGCGAACGGACATCGGAAAACTCCCGAGCGTTATGCTATTCTCGACATGATTTATTCTATCAAAGGCCATTTCGATATCGATTCTTTGTATCATCGGATGGCCGAAGAGGGAGAGTTCAGGGTGAGTCGTGCTACCCTTTACAATACGATTATCTTATTCATCGATGCAAAGCTTGTCATCAAACATCAGTTCGGTACAACTTCACAGTATGAACGTGCCTATAAAAATAAGACACATCATCACATGATTTGTACGGTGTGTGGGAAGGTGACCGAATTCGAAGATGAAAACCTGAAGCAGGCTATTGCCAATACAAAGTTAAAGAAGTTTACGGCGACACATTATTCCTTATATATATATGGTATCTGTAGTCGTTGTACTTGGTTGAAGAGACATAAGAAGAATAATCAAAATACTATTTAATATGAAAGTTGATGTTTTATTAGGCTTGCAGTGGGGTGACGAAGGAAAAGGCAAGGTAGTCGACGTGTTGACTCCGAATTATGACGTCGTTGCTCGTTTCCAAGGCGGACCCAATGCCGGACATACATTGGAGTTTGGTGGAGAAAAATATGTGCTTCGTTCTATTCCTTCAGGAATCTTTCAGGGCGACAAGATAAATATCATTGGTAATGGTGTCGTATTAGACCCGGCTCTGTTCATGGAAGAAGCCAAGGCTTTGGAGGCAAGTGGCCATCCGCTGAAAGAACGCCTGCTAATCTCGAAGAAAGCTCATCTGATCTTACCGACTCATCGCATCCTCGACCAAGCTTATGAGGCAGCCAAAGGAAAGAAAAAGGTGGGAACTACCGGAAAAGGAATCGGCCCGACCTATACGGATAAGATTAGTCGTAACGGATTACGCGTAGGCGACCTTCTTTGCAACTTCGAAGATAAGTATGCGAAGGCAAAAGCTCGTCATGACCAAATCCTCAAAAGCCTGAACTTTGAGTACGATGTGACTGAAATCGAAAAGAAATGGATGGAAGGTGTTGAATATATCAAACAATTCCGCTTGATTGACAGCGAACATGTTATCAACCAACTCCTTAAGGATGGTAAGACGGTCTTATGCGAAGGTGCTCAGGGTACGATGCTGGACGTTGACTTTGGTTCTTATCCTTTTGTTACTTCATCCAATACGATTTGTGCGGGTGCTTGCACAGGCTTAGGCGTTGCTCCTCGTACAATTGGTGATGTATTTGGCATCATGAAAGCATATTGCACACGTGTTGGTGCAGGTCCTTTCCCGACAGAACTCTTTGATGAGGTTGGAAAGAAGATCCGTGACTTAGGACATGAGTACGGTGCGGTAACAGGACGCGAGCGTCGTTGTGGATGGATCGATTTAGTTGCTTTGAAATATGCTATTATGATTAATGGCGTGACCAAATTGATCATGATGAAAAGCGATGTTCTCGATAATTTTGATACGGTTAAAGCTTGTGTTGCCTATCGCTTGCCAAATGGTGAGGAGATTAATTACTTCCCATTCGATATCGAAGAAGGCGTTGAACCGGTTTATGTCGAATTACCTGGATGGAAAGCTGATTTATCTAAGATAACAAGTGAGGATGAATTCCCGGAAGAATTTAATAATTACATAAATTTCCTCGAGGAAGAGCTGGAAACACCTATTAAGATTATTTCTGTAGGTCCTGATCGCGAACAAACAATTGTTAGATATCAAGATTAATCATTCTGAATATGAGTTATGAAAGGAAGGTACAAAGTTGTATCTTCCTTTTTTGTGTTTATCCATCTGTTTATTTTAAAATGTTACTTTTTTAATTTATTTTCTTTCAATTTGTTTTGTGGATATGGAATAAATCTTTAAATTTGCACCGAAATAAAACGAATATTATATGAAAAGTTTTAACATAAGCATTTTGCTATCTGGTATTATTCTTCTATTGGAGCCGTCTGATAGGAAGTGAGTGCTATATGGCTGTGCTAAAAGTATGAACCTCTCTCACTTCCGGTGCGAGAGGTTTTTTTTGAATTAAAAGTAATAACATATTAAATATACGAATGTATGAATAATCGTCTATTCATTTTTGATACCACACTTCGAGATGGTGAACAAGTCCCGGGCTGTCAGTTAAACACAGTTGAGAAAATCCAAGTTGCCAAACAACTTGAAGCGTTGGGAGTCGACATTATTGAAGCTGGTTTTCCAATCTCCAGTCCAGGTGACTTTAACTCAGTTGTTGAAATCTCAAAGGCTGTTACATGGCCGACGATTTGTGCATTGACCCGTGCTGTTGAAAAGGATATCGATGTGGCTGCGGAATCTCTTCAATATGCGAAGCACAAACGAATCCATACGGGAATCGGTACATCTGATTCACATATCAAATACAAATTCAATTCGAACCGTGAGGAAATCATCGAACGGGCTGTTGCAGCCGTCAAATATGCAAAACGTTACGTCGAGGATGTGGAGTTCTATGCCGAGGATGCAGGTCGTACCGAGAACGAATATTTGGCACGTGTCATCGAAGCTGTTATAAAAGCAGGGGCCACAGTCGTCAATATTCCCGACACTACCGGTTATTGCTTGCCCGATGAATACGGAGCAAAGATAAAATACTTGATGGAACACGTCAATGGCATTGAGAAAGCCATCATATCCACTCATTGTCACAATGACTTGGGTATGGCTACGGCGAATACGGTGAATGGCGTCTTGAATGGAGCACGCCAGGTCGAGGTAACGATCAACGGCATTGGAGAACGTGCTGGAAATACTTCATTGGAAGAAGTTGCCATGATCTTTAAATGCCATAAAGGCTTGGATATTCAGACAAATATCAATACAACGAAGATTTATCCTATCAGCCGGATGGTTTCAAGTCTGATGAATATGCCTGTTCAACCGAATAAAGCGATTGTGGGACGAAATGCATTTGCTCATTCATCGGGTATCCATCAGGATGGTGTGCTGAAAAATGTACAGACTTACGAGATTATCAATCCTCTTGATGTAGGTATTGATGATAATGCGATTGTTCTGACTGCACGAAGTGGACGAGCTGCGTTAAAGTACCGTTTGCAAGTGTTAGGTGTAGAGTTGGATAAGGATCGTTTGGATAAGGTTTATGCCGATTTCTTGAAGTTGGCTGATAAGAAGAAAGAAATTAACGACGACGATATCTTGTTGCTTGCGGGTGCCGACCGTAATTTGAATCATCATATTAAGGTAGACTATCTCCAAGTGACCAGTGGCGTGGGTGTTCGTCCGGTTGCCAGCTTAGGTTTGGTCATTTCCGGTGAACATTTTGAGGCTGCTGCTACAGGTAATGGTCCGGTTGACGCAGCAATCAATGCATTGAAAAAGATCATAAACCGTAAGATGACCTTGAAAGAGTTTACGATTCAGGCATTGAGCAAGGGTAGTGATGATATGGGTAAGGTGCATATGCAGGTAGAATATAATCATCATATGTACTATGGCTTTGGTGCCAATACAGATATTATTGCTGCTTCGGTTGAGGCTTATGTAGATTGTATCAATAAGTTTAAAGATTAAAGAAGATGGCTCGTACTTTATTTGACAAGATTTGGGATTCACATGTTGTACAACAGATAGAAGAAGGTCCAACACAACTCTATATCGATCGTTTATACTGTCATGAGGTAACCTCTCCTCAAGCTTTTTCGGGCTTACGTGCCAGAGGCTTGAAGTGTTTTCGCCCTAATCAGATCTTTTGTATGCCTGATCATAATATCCCGACACATGATCAGGATAAGCCTATCGAAGATTCTGTATCACGAAACCAAGTCGAGACATTTGATAAGAATGTTACGGATTTTGGATTGAATTATTTCCCGATGATGCATCCGAAGAATGGAATCATCCACGTAGTAGGACCGGAGCAAGGTTTGTCCTTACCGGGCATGACAATTGTCTGCGGTGATAGCCATACATCGACACATGGTGCAATGGGTGCCGTTGCTTTTGGTATCGGAACAAGCGAGGTTGAGATGGTAATGGCGTCACAGTGTATCCTTCAAACTAAGCCTAAGTCGATGCGTATCACGATCGATGGTACTCTTTCAAAAGGAGTGACAGCGAAAGATGTTGCTCTTTATATGATGATGAAGATGACGACGAGTGGTGCAACGGGGTATTTTGTGGAATATGCCGGATCAGCTATTCGTAGTCTTTCGATGGAAGGACGTCTGACTCTTTGTAACTTGAGCATAGAGATGGGTGCACGCGGTGGAATGATTGCACCTGACGAGGTAACCTTCGACTATCTGAAGGGCCGTGCTTACGCTCCGAAGGGAGAAGACTGGGATAAGGCTGTTGCTTATTGGAAGACATTGAAGAGTGAAGACGATGCTGTCTTCGATAAAGAGGTCGTTTTTGATGCAGCCGACATACAACCGATGATCACTTATGGAACGAATCCGGGCTTAGGTATGAAAATCAACGAGCATATTCCGTGTGTGGATACTCCTTCGTTTAAGAAGTCGTTGGATTATATGGGATTTAAGGAAGGAGAGTGTCTGCTTGGAAAGAAGATTGATTATGTTTTCTTGGGAGCCTGTACAAATGGTCGTATCGAAGACTTCAGGATGTTTGCTTCGATGGTTGAGGGGAAGAGAAAGGCCGATCATGTAACGGCTTGGCTTGTTCCGGGTTCTTGGTCTGTCAAGAAGCAGATTGAAGAAGAAGGACTGGAAATGATCTTGAATAACGCTGGCTTTGAAGTTCGTCAACCTGGTTGCTCTGCTTGTCTGGCCATGAACGATGATAAGATCCCATCGGGAAAATATGCCGTATCGACCAGTAACCGTAACTTTGAAGGGCGACAAGGACCAGGTGCTCGGACTTTGCTCGCAAGTCCTTTGGTCGCGGCTGCTGCTGCCATTACGGGAGTGATTACCGATCCGCGTGAACTCATGTAATCATTTAATTCTTCACGATTATGAAACAGAAATTCAATATTATATCTAGTACATGCGTTCCTCTTCCTTTAGAGAACGTAGATACCGACCAGATTATTCCGGCTCGCTTCCTTAAGGCGACTACGCGTGACGAACGTTTTTTTGGTGATAACCTTTTTCACGACTGGCGTTATCGGTCGGATGATACGCCAAATCCTGACTTCGTCTTGAACAACCCGACGTATTCGGGCGAGATTCTCGTTGCCGGCAAGAACTTCGGCAGTGGATCGAGCCGTGAGCATGCGGCATGGGCTATTGCAGGTTACGGTTTTCGGGTGGTCGTATCCAGTTTCTTTGCCGATATCCATAAGAACAATGAATTGAACAACTTCGTATTGCCGGTGGTTGTCAGCGAGGATTTCCTTAAGGAACTGTTTGAAACGATCTATGCTGATCCTCAAGCTATCGTTGAAGTGAATGTTCCTGAACAGACCATCACGAATAAGACGACCGGTCACTCTGAATACTTCGAACTAAACGCTTATAAGAAGCATTGTTTGATGAACGGATTAGATGATATCGACTTCTTGATAAGTCAAAAAGATAAGATAGAAGAATGGGAGAACAAAGCTGCGTTCAAATAGAAATCATGGATACGACGCTGCGCGATGGTGAACAGACCAACGGCGTAGCCTTTGTCCCACACGAGAAACTGGTGATTGCCCGCCATTTGTTGGAAGACTTAAATGTTGATCGGATTGAAGTGGGATCGGCACGGGTGTCGGAAGGAGAGTTTGAGGCGGTTCGCATCATCACCGACTGGGCAAAGAAGCACGATTTGCTGAATCGGGTTGAGGTGCTCGGCTTTGTCGATGGCCATACATCGGTCGACTGGATCTGTAATGCTGGTGGGCATGTGATAAACCTGTTGTGTAAAGGCTCGCTTAAACATTGCCAGCAGCAGTTGAACAAGTCTCCAGAGGAGCATATCCAGGATATTCTCGAAGTTGTTTCGTATGCTGATGCGAAAGGTGTTGATGTGAATGTTTATCTGGAGGACTGGAGCAATGGTATGAAGGATTCTCCTGATTACGTCTTTCAGATGATGGACGCTTTAGTCACGACATCCATCAAACGTTTCATGTTGCCTGATACCTTAGGTATCCTTAATCCGCTGCAGGTATTGGAATATATGCGTAAGATGGTAAAGCATTACCCCGACGTTCACTTCGACTTCCATGCACATAATGATTATGACCTTGCAGTAAGTAATGTGCTTGCGGCTGTCTTTTCGGGCGCAAAAGGGTTACATACTACCATCAACGGTCTGGGAGAACGGGCAGGAAATGCCCCGTTGTCGAGTGTTCAGGCAATTTTGAAAGATCAATTCGATGCCGTCACGAATATTAACGAAAGCAGATTGTATAATGTAAGCCGGATTGTCGAGTCATATTCGGGAATCTTGGTTCCGGTGAACAAGCCCATCGTTGGTGAGAACGTGTTTACTCAAGTAGCCGGCGTTCATGCCGACGGAGACAGAAAAGATAATCTGTATTGTAACGACCTTGCTCCCGAACGCTTTGGACGTAAGCGGGAATATGCTTTGGGAAAGACGAGCGGAAAGGCGAATATCCTTCGGAACTTAGATGATTTGGGTATGAAACTCGATGAACCGACTATGCGCAAGGTGACAGAACGCATTGTTGAATTGGGCGATAAGAAGGAAATGGTGACGAAAGAAGATTTACCTTATATCATTGCCGACTTGACCGGACTGGGTGCATCGGAGAATACTGTCTTACTTAAGAGTTATGTCATCTCCTCGGCCCATGACTTGAAGCCGATGGCTACCGTCAAGATTGAGATCTGCGGAAAAGAATATGAATCGATGTCGAGTGGCGACGGACAGTATGATGCGTTTGTACGTGCCGTCCGTAAGATTTATAAGAACGAACTTCAACGAAGCTTCCCGATGCTTACCGATTATAATGTGAACATCCCGAAAGGTGGTCGTACAGATGCCTTTGTCCGCACCATTATCACGTGGAGTTTCAACGGAAGAGTGTTCCGTACTCGTGGATTGGACCCCGACCAGACGGTATCTGCCATGAAGGCAACCTTTAAAATGTTGAACATGATTGAAAAAGAATATGAAAAAACAGCCTGAAATATGGCCGTTCATGAATAATTGCGTAATATTGCGTATAGAATAAACGATTAAAGAATAAAAGACAATGAAGTTGAAGATAGCTGTGCTGCCCGGTGATGGTATCGGACCAGAGATTTCGGAACAAGGAGTCAACGTGATGTCCGCCGTGTGTGAGAAATTCGGTCATCAAGTAGAGTATGTGTATGCCATCTGTGGTGCGGATGCCATCGACAAGGTGGGTGATCCTTTCCCAGAAGAGACTTTCCAGATTTGTAAGGAGTCAGATGCCGTCCTTTTCTCGGCCGTCGGTGATCCGAAGTACGACAATAACCCCACTTCCAAGGTTCGTCCGGAACAAGGTTTGCTTGCCATGCGCAAGAAATTGGGATTGTTTGCCAATATTCGTCCGGTACAGACTTTCAAATGCTTGATACATAAGTCGCCTCTCAAGGACGAACTGGTCGAGAACGCCGATTTTATCTGCATCCGCGAACTGACAGGCGGTATGTATTTTGGTGAAAAGTATCAGGATAACGAGAGGGCTTACGATACAAACATCTACACACGCCCCGAGATTGAACGTATCCTGAAGGTTGGCTTCGAGTATGCAATGCGTCGTCATAAGCATCTGACGGTGATCGACAAGGCCAATGTACTCGCCTCCAGTCGGCTATGGCGTCAGATTGCCCAAGAGATGGAGCCCTCTTATCCAGAGGTGAAGACCGATTACATGTTCGTCGACAACGCTTCGATGAGAATGATTCAAGAACCTACCTTCTTTGACGTCATGGTGACCGAGAATACGTTTGGTGATATCTTGACCGATGAAGGCTCATGTATTAGTGGTTCGATGGGATTGTTGCCTTCTGCCTCCACGGGTGAAAGTACTCCAGTCTTCGAACCCGTTCACGGATCCTGGCCGCAGGCAAAAGGTTTGAACATTGCGAACCCTATCGCACAGATCCTTTCTGTTGCCATGCTTTTTGAGTATTTCGACTTGAAAGAAGAAGGAGCATTGATTCGCAAGGCTGTTGACGCTTCGTTGGATGTCGAGGTACGTACGCCTGAAATCCAAGTAGCAGGTGGTGCACATTACGGAACGAAGGAAGTGGGAGCGTGGATCGTTGATTACATTAAAAAGGCTTGATTGGACGATGATGAGACGAGGCATCTTATTGGTTGGATCTTTGATTCTGTCGCTTACGCTTGCTGCTCAGGATTATCATGATTTGGCATCACAGGCTTTCGATGCTTCCCAACATGATAGCCTTCAGAAAGCAGAGATTCTCTACAAGCAAGCGTTGGAGAAAGACCCTACGAATAGGCTTAACTCAATGCTCTTCTCCAATCTCGGAACGGTACAACAACGTATGGGGAAGATTGACGAAGCAATCGAGTCCTATTCGCTTGCTTTGAACCTTGCTCCGCAGTCGGTGATGATTCTTCTCAATCGGGCGTCGTTGTATCTTCAGAAAGACCTGCTTGATAAAGCATATATCGACTACTGTAACGTGCTGGATGTGGACCGTAAGAACGAAGAAGCTTTGCTTTATCGTGCCTATATCTATACCCGCCGTCGCAGTTATAAGGAAGCTCGCATTGATTACAATACCTTGTTGCAAAAACTTCCCGAGCATCGGATGGGCCGCTTAGGTCTGGCCCTTCTCGACCAAAAGGAAATGCGTTATCGCGAAGCATCTGAGATCTTTAACCGACTTCTGGAAGATGATCCGAACGACACATCCATCCTAAAAGCACGGGCAAATCTTGAATTGGAAATGGAATTGCCGGATATGGCTTTGCTCGATGTGAATAATGTGATACGGTTAACTCCCAATGATGCCGAAGCCTATCTGATGAAAGGAGATATCTACCTTGTCCTGAAGAAGAAAAAGGATGCAAACAAAGCTTATGATAAGGCTGTAAGCCTGGGTATTCCTCGCCCTGAAGTTCTAAATAGAATGAAAGAACAGGAGAATTAGGTTTTTCACCTATGTGATAAGCCTTTTTCACTAAGGTGATAAACTCTTTTCACCCATGTGATAAACCTTTCTCACCTGTGTGATAAACTTAAATAATACAGAAATAGATGAAAAAGAAAAGGATGTCTTCAGCAAGACATCCTTTCTTTGTTATAGTGTGTTCTGTTTCAGCTGTTCGATGAACTTGTCGATGCGTTCCAACTGTTGTGGAATGCGGATGTTCTGTGGGCAGTGTGGACTGCATTGGTTGCATCCGGTACAGTGGTTAGCCTGACGAAGTTTCTCGACGCTACGGTCGTAGCCCACCAAGAATGCACGACGGGCCTTGACATAGTTCGGGTCTTGTCGATTTTTGGGGACATTTCCTTCATTGACACATTTGTTATAATGCAGGAGAATAGCCGGGATATCCAACCCATAAGGACAAGGCATACAATATTTACAGTCATTACATGGGATGGTCGGGTATTGCATCATGATATCCGCCGTATCATAGAGGAACTGTTTCTCTTCTTCGGTGAGAGGAACCAGCGGAGCAAACGAACGAATATTGTCTTGCAAGTGTTCCATGTAGGTCATACCGCTCAATACGGTCAAGATATTCGTTGCGGAACCACAGTAACGGAATGCCCAGGAAGCAACGCTGCTCTCCGGACTCTGTTGCTTGAAACGCCGAACCACGTGGTCGGGCACTCTTGATAAGCGGCCACCCAGCAAAGGTTCCATGATCACTGCAGGGATATTCCGTTTTTCCAGTTCGGTATACAGATATTCTGCATTCACGTTCCGACGGTTGTTCTCCTTGGCATGCTTCCAGTCGAGGTAGTTCATCTGAATCTGCACGAATTCCCAATGATATTCATCCTGCTTGCTTAACAGATAGTCGAATAATTCAACTGCTCCGTGGAAGGAAAAGCCTAAGTGACGGATTCGTCCGGCTTCACGTTCCTTCATCAGATAATCGATCAAACCATTATTGACGAAGCGTGTATTAAAGTCGGCAATCGGATCTGTACCTCCACCGACAGAGTGCAACAAGTAATAATCGATGTAATCCACTTGAAGGTCGGCCTTCGACTTCTCATACATTCCAACCGAACGGCGGAAAGATTCTTGCGGAGTCATATTGGGATTGACAAAGAAGTTCGACATCTTTGTGGCCACATAGTATTTTTCACGTGGATAACGCTTCAAGGCATTTCCCGTAACTCGCTCGGACCAACCCTGACAATAAACAGGAGATGTATCGAAATAGTTTACTCCATGCTCAATGGCATAGTCGACTAACTTATTTACTTGTTCTTGGTCTAAAGGATTTCCATCTGCTGCCGGTTTGTCCAAGTTCGGCCAACGCATACATCCGTATCCTAACAGAGAAACCTTATCTTCACCGGTCGCTGCAAATGAGCGATAGGTCATCTTGTCGGTCGGAATCGGTCCGGTATAGGTGGAATTCGGGTCTACTTTTTTATCTTTCTCCGAACTACATGAAGCAAGTGTTACAGCAGAGGTGGCAGAGATTCCTAATGTCTTTAAGAAATCACGCCGATTGATAGTATGTATCTTTTTCATAAGTTTGTTCTTTTTAAATTACACGATGAACTTCATGTCCTTCTACATAGATTGCGCTGAGCGGACGGGCCGGACAAAGGTTTTCGCAAGCACCACAACCGATACAACGCTCTTCATCAACCACAGGAATCTCGAGTGAACGTGGGTCGTCAGGGTTGGAAAGAACCATTTGGATGGCACCGGTCGGACAATGGCGGGAACAGTTGCCACACGACTGACCATCGGCGATAGGAATACATAAGTCGCGAATCCAGACTGCATGACCAACTTGGGTAGATGATCGTTCCTCAATACTGATCGGCTTGATGGCACCGGCCGGACAAACCTGTGAACAGCGGTTACATTCCGGACGACAGTATCCAATCTCAAAGGAAGCAACTGGCTGCATCAACTTCATCAAGTCAGTGGATGGGCGCAACACTCCGTTCGGACATTCAGCAACGCAAAGTTGACAAGCGGTACAATGACTGTACATGTTCTTTGCGCTCTTAGATCCCGGAGGTGTGATACCCGTCAGTCGTTTAGGAGCTTTCTTCTCAATGATGTCGGCATATCCACCATCCATCTTGATGATATCATCATCCAATTTCTCTTGTGCTTTGGCCAGAGAGGCTGTTGCCAGGAGGGCTGTTGCCGTCAAAACGCTGCGTTTTGCATCGTCAACTTTCTCTTTTCCTTCTGCATTCTTTGCCTGACGTTCTGCTTTGGCAGCCTCGCGCTTGGCTATCTTCTCGGCATTGGCCTTGGCTGCTTCGACGAGATGTACTTGCTGATCCTTCGTGATGTGCTGATAGTGCAGGGCATCGCTGCTACAAGCCACGATACAGTTTCCACAAGTCACACAGCGGCTATAATCAAATTGGAATGCTTTGTAATCGATACAAGCGGCCTTGCATTTCTTCGAACATTTTCCACACTGAATACATTTATCAGGATCAATCACCGGCTTGAACCAAGAGAACTTGGCAAGAAAACCTAAAACGGTGCCGACCGGACAAATGGTATTGCAGTATGTACGGCCATTGCGTGCTGCCAGGATAAAGACAACAATAAAGGTAACGGCTGCAATGATAAAGGTTGGCAAACTCTTAATCCAGGTATCTACATGGTAGAAACTGTAACTCTCGGCTTTCTCGGCGAAATATGCAAGGACATTGTTGCCGGCAATCCAAATCGGTTGCAGGAGGTTGCTGGCAATTCGGCCGAACGAACTATAAGGTGCTAGCAAGGCAACGAACGAGCCGACTCCAGCGATGAGGGCGATAATAAACAAAGCCAACACACCATATCTCAGCCAAGTCTTGGCAGGAGAGTAGGAATAAGGAAGTTTTCGTTTGCTTTTTGGCTTAAACCAATTGCCAATACGAGCCATTATATCTTGCATGACACCCATCGGACAAATGATCGAACAATATATTCTACCAAAAAGAAGGGTCAATGCAATCAAGGCAATGATGACGATGACATTCAATGCCAATACGGCGGGCAAGAATTGAATCTTAGCCATCCATCCTAACCATGTATGCAATGTTCCTGTAAAGTCGAGGAACAATAAAGTGATACACGTGAAAAAGATAACGGCTAACGTTAGTCTGATTTTACGTAGCATAAAGTTATTAATTAGAAGATATTAGTTCATTTAGGTTACAAAAATATAAAAATAAACGAATAAATTCTTTTAGGCTCTTACTTTTTTTTTAAAAATATCGGACAAATGTGTTATTTGACTTCATCCTTTGCTTTTTGGCATTAAAAACAAAGCGGAAAAGTTTCGCTGTAAATAAATTAATTGTAAATTTGCACCTCGATTAATTTAGGTAAATAATAGACTATTATATATGAACAAGAAATTTGCGGAGCACAGTGGCTTGGACCTCTCTCAAGTCAATAAGGATGTGCTAAAGAAATGGGATGAAAATGATGTCTTTTCAAAGAGTATGACCGAACGTGAAGGTTGTCCTTCTTTTGTTTTCTACGAAGGTCCTCCTTCAGCAAACGGTATGCCGGGTATTCATCACGTGATGGCTCGTACCATTAAGGATACTGTTTGTCGGTACAAGACCATGAAAGGTTTCCAGGTAAAGCGTAAAGCCGGATGGGATACTCACGGACTGCCTGTCGAACTAAGCGTGGAAAAGGCGTTGGGTATTACGAAGGAAAACATCGGTAAGACTATTTCTGTTGCAGATTATAACATGGCTTGCCGCAAGGATGTCATGAAATTCACGAAAGAGTGGACCGACTTGACTCATAAGATGGGTTATTGGGTTGATACGGAAGACCCATATATCACTTATGATAACCGTTATATCGAGACTCTTTGGTGGTTGCTCAAGGAACTCTATAAGAAGAATCTCCTTTATAAAGGCTATACCATCCAACCTTACTCACCGGCTGCTGGAACAGGCTTGAGTTCGCACGAGTTGAACCTGCCTGGTTGCTATAAGGACGTGAAAGATACGACAGTGGTCGGTCAGTTCAAGATGCTTGACCCGAAGCCGGAGATGAACGAGTGGGGAACTCCTTATTTCTTGGCTTGGACAACAACTCCATGGACCTTGCCATCGAACACGGCACTTTGTGTCGGACCGAAAATTGAATACGTAGCAGTTCAGACATACAACGGATATTCAGGTGAGAAGATGACGGTTGTTTTGGCAAAACCGCTTTTGTATGCTCACTTCAACCAAAAGGCAGAAGGTCTCGCCTTGGAAGATTATAAGAAAGGCGACAAACTGATTCCGTTCAAAGTAGTTGGCGAATATAAGGGTACCGACCTGGTTGGTATGAAGTACGAACAACTCTTCCCATGGGTGAAACCGGTGAATGTGGATGAGAAAGGGAATTGGGTAGACGCTGAAGAAAAAGCATTCCGTGTGATCCCTGGTGATTATGTAACGACAGAAGACGGTACCGGTATTGTACATATCGCTCCGACATTTGGTGCTGATGATGCGAACGTGGCTCGTGCTGCAGGCATTCCGCCACTTTTTATCATCAATAAAAAGGGAAAAGCTTGTCCGATGGTCGACTTGACCGGTAAGTTCTATGTGATGGATGAGATGGACGACACGTTCAAGGCTGCTTGCGTGAACGAATCCTTGTATCAGGAATATGAAGGACGTTTTGTCAAGAACGCTTACGACCCACAATATACAGTGAATGGTAAATGGGATCAGGCTGCATCGGACGCTGCTGAGAGTCTGGACATCTATATCTGTATGAAGATGAAGGCCGACAACAAAGCCTTTAAGATTGAGAAACATGTCCACAACTATCCGCATTGCTGGCGTACGGACAAACCGGTGCTTTACTATCCGCTCGATAGCTGGTTCATCCGTTCGACGGCTGTGAAGGAACGTATGATCGAACTGAATAAGACGATCAACTGGAAACCGGAATCAACCGGTAGTGGTCGTTTCGGCAAATGGCTTGAAAACTTGAACGATTGGAACTTGAGCCGTTCACGTTACTGGGGAACACCGCTGCCAATCTGGCGTGACGAAGATGGAAAAGAAATCTGCATCGGTTCGATTGAGGAATTATATAATGAGATTGAGAAATCAATTGCTGCCGGATTCATGAAGTCGAATCCATATAAGGAGAAAGGTTTCGTTCCGGGTGAGTATAAGAAAGAGAACTACGATAAGATTGACTTGCACCGTCCGTATGTGGATGAGATTATCCTGGTTTCTGAAAGTGGTAAGCCGATGAAGCGTGAGGAAGACTTGATCGATGTTTGGTTTGATTCCGGTTCAATGCCGTACGCACAGTTGCATTATCCGTTCGAGAATAAGGAGATCGTCGATAACCGTTCATATTATCCGGCCGACTTTATTGCAGAAGGTGTTGACCAGACTCGTGGTTGGTTCTTTACTTTGCATGCGATTGCGACGATGATCTTTGACAGCGTTGCGTTCAAGAATGTGATTTCAAACGGTTTGGTACTCGATAAGGACGGCAATAAGATGTCGAAGCACCTGGGTAACGCCGTTGAGCCCTTCGGTGCTATCGAGAAGTTCGGTTCCGACCCACTGCGTTGGTACATGATTACGAACTCATCGCCATGGGATAACCTGAAGTTTGACGAAGCCGGAGTGGACGAAGTACGTCGTAAATTCTTTGGTACCTTATATAATACATACTCATTCTTCGCCCTGTATGCCAACGTTGATGGGTTTGTGTTCGGTGAAGAGGAAGTACCTGTTGAGAAGCGTCCGGAGATTGACCGCTGGATTCTTTCCGAGCTGAACAGCTTGATCAAGGCTGTCGATGCCGACTATGCTGATTATGAACCGACAAAAGCCGGCCGTCTGATCAATGAGTTTGTCAACGACAACCTGAGTAACTGGTATGTCCGTCTGAATCGTAAGCGTTTCTGGGGCAATGCGATGTCGGAAGATAAGCTTTCAGCCTATCAAACCCTCTATACTTGCTTGGAGACAGTGGCTAAGTTGATGGCCCCAATCGCTCCGTTCTATGCCGACTTGCTTTACAAGGACTTGACTAGCGTGACTGGTCGTGATAATGATCAGGTATCTGTACACTTGACTCTGTTCCCGGTAGCCGACGAGAACTTGATCGACAAGGAACTGGAAGCGCGCATGCAGATGGCACAGAAGGTTACTTCGATGGTTTTGGCATTGCGTCGTAAGGTGAACATCAAAGTTCGTCAGCCGCTGCAGTCCATCATGGTTCCGGTAGTGGATGATGAACAAAAGCGTCATATCGAGGCTGTGAAGGACTTGATCCTGAACGAGGTAAATGTAAAGGAGATTAAGTTGCTCGACAGCACGACAGGTTTCTTGGTAAAGAAAGTAAAGTGTAACTTCAAGTTGTTAGGCCCGAAGTTCGGTAAGCAGATGAAAGCTGTAGCTGCGCAGATGAGCACACTTTCTCAGGAAGCAATTGCAGAGTTTGAGAAGAACGGACAGTACACATTAGATATAGATGGTGTACCGGCAGTTGTTGATATAAATGATGTAGAGATTTTCAGCGAAGATATTCCGGGATGGCAAGTTGCGAATGAAGGAAAATTGACTGTAGCCTTGGAAGTTACGGTGACCGAGGAACTTCGTAAGGAAGGTATTGCCCGTGAATTGGTGAACAGAATTCAGAATATTCGCAAGAGCAGTGGCCTTGAGATTGTTGATAGAATTCATATTTATTTGTCAAAAAATACCATCATAAACGATGCAGTAATTGAATTTAATAGTTATATTTGCAATCAAGTACTGGCGAACGACATCACGTTGATGGACGAAGTCAGTGACGGAACTGAGCTGGAATTTGATGATTTCAAGCTGTATGTGAAAGTGGTGAAAGAATAACTAACCTATAAATATAAATCGTCATGGCTGAAAAAACAAGGTATTCTGACGCGGAACTCGAGGAGTTTCGTGCCATCATTATGGAGAAACTTGAACTTGCAGAACGTGATTACAATAAGTACAAGAACATCATTATGAATATTGATGGTAATGACGTTGACGATACTTCCCCTACTTATAAGGTTTTGGAGGAAGGAGCGAATACGCTCTCAAAGGAAGAGACAACACGATTAGCTGCAAGACAATTAAAGTTTATTCAAAATTTACGTGCCGCATTGGTTCGTATCGAAAACAAGACGTATGGCGTTTGTCGGGTGACTGGCAAATTGATCCCGAAGGAACGTCTTCGTGCAGTTCCTCATGCTACATTGAGTATTGAGGCAAAAGAGCAAAAGAAATCTTAAATAAGTGTGGTGCATCGGGAATTCGTCTCCTTGATGCACCATATTTTACTTGTATTTAAATGAAGAGAAAAGGGTATTTAGCAGCCTTTATTATATTAGGTGTACTCATTATTGACCAAATCATCAAGATTTGGGTAAAGACTACCATGTTCCTGCATAGTAGCATCCACATTACTGACTGGTTCCAAATCTTTTTCACCGAGAACAATGGCATGGCCTTTGGCATGGAGTTGTTTGGAAAGCTTTTCCTGACATCTTTCCGTATTGTTGCCGTTATTCTGATACTTTGGTATCTCATCGACATCATCAAGCGAAACCTGAAGACCGGGTATATCGTATGTATCGCCATGATTTTGGCCGGAGCCTGCGGAAACATCATCGACTGTGTGTTCTATGGTGTCATCTTCAGTGAGAGTACGTATTCGCAGCTGGCCACCTTCGTACCAATTGGCGAGGGCTACGGTTCGTGGTTCCAGGGTCGGGTAGTGGATATGTTCTACTTCCCAATCATCGATACACATTGGCCAAGTTGGTTGCCTATCTGGGGTGGCAAGCATTTCATCTTCTTCAGTCCGATATTCAACTTTGCTGATGCTTCCATCAGTTGTGGCATTATTGCCTTGCTGCTCTTCTATCATAAATACCTGAATGCTTCATTGGGAAAGAAAAAAGATAAGAAAGATTGATATGAAAGGTTCGTTCAAAGCGATGTTCCTCATCTGTCTGTTGGCATTGGTGGGTTGTGGAAAGGAAATCCCCAGCGATATCATTCAGCCCGACGAGATGGAAAAGGTGTTGTACGATTATCAGATCGTAACGGCGATGAATGATCAAATCCCTTATAGCGAACAGTACAAGAAAGAACTTCTTCGGCAGGACTTATTTAGAAAGCATCATATTACGGAGGCTGAGTTCGATTCCTCACTGGTGTGGTATACCAAGCATGCGATCATCTTGGGTGAAATATATGGACGCATAAGTGATAAGCTGGAGAAGGAACATGAGGAGGTGCAGGCTCGTCTGACGAATCGTTCCAACGAGATCATTACCAGTCAGCCTGGTGATACGGTGAATATCTGGAGGGGAGAGCCGCTCTACCTCTTGACCGACAATAACATTCATAACCGGATCGATTTTACGATACCAAGAGATTCGAACTTCCATGTGAAAGACGAGTTTGCCTGGAACTTCGATGTAATATTCCTGCCTGAGCATACGAAAAAGGTGACCGTTGGGCTGAGCGCTATTTATCAGAACGATTCCGTTGTTGGGAAAACCATGGATTTATACAAGACCGGTTCTTATCAAATCTATCTGAGATGTGATTCGGCCTATGCCCTGAAGGAACTGAACGGCTTTGTGCACATGCATGTTGGAAAAGAAAAGAAGAACGGATTCATCCTCAATCACGTGAATCTCATGCGCTATCATACGGCGGTGGATTCATCTCTTTTGAAAACTGATCGACCTGAACTCTTACCGAAAGATTCTATTTTGTTGAAATCAAAGAAAGTTCAATGAACGGGGTAAGGTTTGATTCATGAAATATATATCGATCATACACCGGTGATTATTGATGCCGGTGTAGGAACTTACACGCGTCAGACCTTCAGTAACGAACGATATAAGATCTGGACGATGCAAAGCAATTACCATAACTTGCCAATGATTAATGGCGTTCCACAATCTACGGGTGGCCAATATAAGAGCTCAAATGTAGTAGCCAGAAAGAATTTCTTCTCAGTAGATATTTCCAAGGCTTATCCTGAGAATGCAAAGGTGGAGAAGTGGACCCGTTCTTATCAGATGAATGGTAAGTCTATCCGAATCAACGATGCGTTCAGCTTAAAGGAGACAGCAGCTCCAAATATTGTCAACTTCTTGACTTGGGGAGATGTTCAGAAAGTTTCCGATGGAAAGATTTCGATCAGCGTGAATGGGGTGAAGGCGTTGTTCACTTACGATGCCAAGACTTTCGATTACAAGATCGAAACCATTGCGTTGGATGACCCACGCCTTTCGAATGTGTGGGGCAAGCAAGTTTATCGTCTTTCGTTTACCGCAAAGAGTATGGTGAAGAAAGGAAACTATTCTTTCGCTATTCAAAAAGTGAAATAGTATCCTTGCATGCAAGGATAGATATATGGTTTTTAATAGGTTATTAATTTAAATGTTCAAGTAAATATGAAAATGAAAAGCTTATTGGGGGTATGTTTCCTCATGGGATTGGCTCTGGCATGTACTCCTCAGAAACAAAAAGAACCGACTTTGCTTGAAAAAGCTATTGATAATGCCAAACAGCAGATTGGTTTGGAAATCAAGGCTATTCAAGATAGTGGTAAGATCCTGAATCCTGTTACCATTCGGAAAGACGGAAGTGTCTACTACTGTAATATTGAAGATTGGAGAAGTGGTTTCTATCCTGGTAACGTATGGTATCTCTCCATGCTGACCGGCGATAAAAGCTTGCAAAAGGTTGCCCAGCAATATACGGAGAATATTCGTGATGCACAGTTCCTGACCAGTCACCACGATATCGGGTTTATTATCAATAGCAGTTTCGGTAATGGAATGCGTTTTGGCGGTTTGACCGAATATAAAGATGTGATGATCCAGGCGGCAAAGTCGTTGATGACTCGCTATCGTGAAGTTCCAGGCGTTATCCAAAGCTGGAACGCGATGAAAAACTGGGAATGTCCGGTGATTGTCGATAATATGATGAACCTCGAACTCTTGTTCGAAGTGACTCGTCTGACGGGTGATTCACTCTATTACAAGGCAGCGGTGAGCCATGCTAACCGCACGTTACAGGAACATTTCCGTGAGGATGGCAGTTGCTATCACGTGATTGATTATAGTCTTGAAGATGGTCATGTGCGTAACCGGAATACCCACCAAGGATATTCGGATGAATCTGCATGGTCGCGTGGACAGGCTTGGGGAATCTACGGT
This sequence comes from uncultured Bacteroidales bacterium, assembly GCA_902779535.1. Classification (GTDB taxonomy): domain Bacteria; phylum Bacteroidota; class Bacteroidia; order Bacteroidales; family Bacteroidaceae; genus Phocaeicola. The sequence goes on along the minus strand of CACZBX010000005.1, from coordinate 43,459 downwards.
TTCACGATGGCTTATCGCTTTACAAAAGATATCCGTTACCTGAATCAGGCTATCAAGACCTTCAATTTCATGAAGAATCATAAGAATATGCCTGAAGATGGTGTTCCTTATTGGGATATGGACGCTCCAGACATTCCAAACGAACCGCGTGATGCTTCATCGGCAGCCATTATCGCATCGGCTCTCTACGAAATCTCTACCTATGATGTCGAGGATGCTTATTCGTATAAGGAATATGCTGATAAGATAATCACATCATTGAGCTCTCCGGCTTACACTGCTGCTTTGGGAACGAACGGAAACTTTATCCTGATGCACTCGGTTAGCAGTAAGCCACACAACGGCGAAGTAGATTACCCGTTGAACTATGCCGACTATTACTACTTAGAAGCCTTATACCGCAAAGAAAATTTGGAAAAGTAAAGATTGAATGGGTGAAAACTAAAAATAAAGTATTATGAAACAGTTTTTTATTGTATTAATGTTAATGCTTCCCTTCATGCCTTTGCAGGCAAAGAAGCAGAAGGGAAACGTGGTAAAGTCCGACCGCGAAGTGTGGGTGGAGTGGGCTTACAAGATTGCTGCACCTGTGCTTGAGAACATGGCGAAGGGAGAACTCCAGAAAAATATGGAGTTGGAACTGAGTCCAATATGGGATAACCGTGATAAGCGCGTAGCTTACATGGAGACATTCGGTCGCCTGATGGATGGTATCACTCCGTGGCTTGCTTTACCGGATGATGATACGAAGGAAGGACAGATGCGTAAGCAGTTACGTGAATGGGCTTTGCTTGCCTATAAGAACGCTGTTGACCCCAATAGCCCGGATATGCTCCTTTGGGGTGGTCGTGAAGGTCAGCGATTGGTTGATGCCGCTTTCTTGGCCGAGAGTTTCTTACGTGCTCCTGAAGCAACCTGGGAGAAACTGGATAAGGTCACGCAGCAACGTTACGTTGAATGCTTTAAGTTGATGCGTTCCATCCGTCCGGCATACAGCAACTGGCTGTTATTCCGTGGTATTGTGGAGTGTTTCCTGGTTATGGCGGGCGAACAACCGGATATGCTGGCTATGCCAATCGTGGCTAATAAGATTAATGAATGGTATGTAGGCGACGGGTGGTACTCGGATGGACCTGAGTTTGCCATCGACTATTATAATGCATTTGTTATTCAACCGATGTTTGTCGAATTGCTCGAGACCATGGAAAGTCATCGAATGAGAGGACCTATCAGTGCCGAACTGGCAGTGAAGCGTATGCAACGCTACAATGTGTTCATCGAAAGACTGATTTCTCCGGAAGGCACATTCCCTGCTTTCGGTCGTTCCATTGTGTATCGTATGGGGGCTTTCCAAACATTGGCAATGGCTGCTTGGAAATATGGCTTGCCTGAGAACCTGACAAATGGTGGCGTACGGAGTGCTTTGACGAAGGTGATGAACAATATGTTCAACGTGGAAGGAAATTTCAATGCAGGAGGTTATCTGACATTAGGTTTCGCCGGACATCAGACGGGACTTGCCAACTCTTACTCAAACAATGGTAGTGCATACCTCACATCGTTTGTCTTCCTTCCTTTGGGCTTACCGGCTGATCATCCTTTCTGGACTGACCCGGCACAGCCTTGGACTCAGTTAAAAGCATGGAGCGGTCAAGCATTCCCAATCGACGGACATGTTTCATTAAGGTATAATCGATAAAACAATTCAAATAAACTCTTATATAAGAAACATCAATTTAAGGGCCGACCTCGTGTCGGCCCGTTTGTTTTCATTCGGGCTTAGACATGCTAGGCACCTACAAAAAACAAACACATATCATCTTTAAACCCAAACATACCTTCACACCTTCATAAAATCGAATGTACTATGGATCAAATGTTTAAATGTTAATAATTGTATATTTGTGAAGGTAATACCTTCACAAAGCCCAAATTCATGGTATGAAAAACAAAAAACATTGTCCTCGGGGATTTGCAATCCCCGAGTCACTAATTTGCGGATATTCTATCCGCGCGGGTCGCAGACCCGCTGTTAATTCCCCTGTGGATTGCAAATCCACAGGGACAAAATATGAAAAACAAAAAACATTGTCCTCGGGAATTTGTAATCCCCGAGGTACTAATTGCGGATATCCTATCCGCGCGGGTCGCAGACCCGCTGTTAATTCCCCTGTGGATTGTAAATCCACAGGGACAAATGTTTGCATTACCGTTTGTATTATCGTTAATTATGTTCCGGCCTTTAGCAAAAAAGCGTGTAGAAAATTGAAGATGTTTTCCGTGAAGAACGAGCCTCGTTCAAGTAAGCGAAGCGAGGGCGTTTGGCGAGTTTAGGAAAACATGCTTCGATTTTTAGCTTTTTTGCGATCAGCCGGCGAGTTTCTTCTTTGGTTCGGTTTCTTCTTTGCTCGTGCAAAGAAGAAATGAACAAGAACTCCGCGCAGGTCGCAGACCCGCAGTTATTCTCCTGTGGATTGCAAATCCACAGGGACAAAGGAACGAAATGTTTTTTGCATAATTGTTTTTTCTCCTCGGGGATTTGCAATCCCCGAGTCACTAATTGCGGATATTTTATCTGCGCGGGTCGCAGACCCGCAGTTGATCCCCTGTGGATTGCAAATCCACAAGGACAAGCGATTCACAGGGAAGAATGGTTTTAATTGATTAATTAGGTTTATCACACAGGTGATAAACCTTTTTCACTTGGATGATAAACTTTTTTCACCTTGGTGAAAAGCCTTTGTCACACACGTGATAAATCTAAATTATTGGAACATTCAAAAATAGCTTCAAGCAATGATGATATTTCCTTTTTAATTTGGATGAACCACCTGGGTGGTACACTTAGTTTATTGGAAAAGTTTTTCTAAATTGTCCGAAGAATACGAATTGCATCTTGGATAATCGATTGATCTGTCACTTGTTGGAGATATTCATCAATATGTACCGTTCCGCCCATCGACACATTGGGGTTACGGAATTTCATTCGACTCTCGATATTCGTTCGTCCTGAGAGGTGAAACTCGTGTGTTCCAGTTTCGCGAGCGATCGTCTGAATATTCGACGGCGTGATACCGCAACCGGGCATGAGGATGATGCGTCCATCGGCTTCTTCTGCTAATTGTTTGATCAAAGAAATGCCCTCGAGAGCTGTAGGTTGTTGGCCTGAGGTAAGGATACGGTTGCACCCCAGTGCGATAAGGTCTTGTAAAGCTTGATGAGGATCACGGCACATATCGAATGCACGGTGAAAAGTAACGCTCAACCCATCCGCCTCATGTAGTAACTTATCCATCAGCTTCATATCTACATCACCATCGGGAGTGAGACAACCCACGACAACACCATCAACGCCCAGTTCTTTGGCCATGCGGATATCCTTCAGCATGGTTCTGACCTCGATATCAGAGTAGAGGAAGTCACCGCCCCGTGGACGAATGATGACGTGCAGTCGGGTACTTGTGAGCGATTCACGGGCCAGTGCAATCTGTCCGTAGGATGGGGTAGTGCCCCCTTCCGGCATTCCGGCACACAGTTCCACGCGGTCGGCACCTGCTCTCTGAGCATTTAAGGCACTCTCGACGGAGTTTGCACAAACTTCGATGAAGTAGGATTGTTTCATGATGGGGTGTTTATCATTCTCCGACAAATATAAGATGTTTTAAATAAAACTTTCGATAACTGTTTGAAAACTTTCAGATTGTCATCGAAAAAAACAATCTAATCGAAATAATCGTGTTTATCTTTTTATTTATCCAATATAAAATATTAATTTTGCTTCGATTTGTAAAGTAGAGTTTGCAAAATGACGGATATCATTAAGCATACAGGTATCATCGAAGAGATAAAGGGGTATCAGATAAAAGTTAAGATTGTCCAATCTTCGGCCTGCTCTGCCTGTAAGGCACATAAGTTGTGCAGTGCAGCGGAGAGTAAGGAAAAGATGATCGATGTCTTTGACCGCAATCCGAGTGAACACTTTGTAGGCGAGCATGTAACCTTGCTCGGTACCACAGCCATGGGCTTGCAAGCCGTGTGGCTTGGCTTTGCCATTCCTTTTATTCTCTTGGTCGGTGTCTTGTTCCTGTCGATGTCGTTGACAGGGCAGAGTGAAGGTTGGTCGGCTTTGATTTCCATCCTTTCGGTGGCTTTGTATTATCTGATTTTATCCCGATTCAAAGAAAGGTTGAGTAAGAAATTCTCTTTTACCATTGATTCAAAATAATCATTAATAAATAACTAACTAAAACTTATGAATGTAATTCTGATTGCAGTAATCTCTTTAGGTGCGATAGGACTTATCGCTGCGATTGTCCTTTATCTGGCATCAAAGAAGTTTGCTGTTTATGAAGATCCGCGTATCAGTCAGGTAGCAGCGGTGCTTCCTCAGGCGAATTGTGGCGGTTGTGGTTATCCAGGATGTACGGGTTTTGCCGGTGCATGTGTGAAAGCTGCCGATGCCGGTTCGTTGGAAGGAAAGCTTTGTCCTGTCGGCGGTGCAGCGGTGATGGAGAAAGTAGCCGGTATCTTAGGCATGCAGGCTGCTGAAACAGAACCTCGTATCGCAGTTGTCAGATGTAATGGTTCATGTGAGAACCGTCCTCGTATCGCTGAATACGATGGCGTACGTTCATGTGCCATTGCTAACGCCACTTCGGGTGGTGAAACCGGTTGTACGTATGGATGTTTAGGTTGCGGCGACTGTGTGGATGCTTGTAAGTTCGGTGCGATTCACATGAATCCGGAGACTGGTCTTCCTGAGGTCGACGAAGAAAAGTGTACAGCTTGTGGTGCTTGTGCCAAGGCTTGTCCGCGCTCGATCATCGAGATTCGTCTGAAAGGAAAGAAAGGTCGTCGGATGGTTGTGAAGTGTGTGAACAAGGACAAGGGTGCCGTAGTCAACAAGGCGTGTGCAGTAGGCTGTATTGCTTGTGGTAAATGTGAGAAAGTTTGTGCTTTCGGTGCGATTACCATTACGAACAATGTCTCTTACATTGATGCCGAGAAGTGTAAACTCTGTCGGAAATGTGAGGAAGCTTGTCCGAAGCATACCATTCATGCCATCAATTTCCCGCCAAGGAAGCCGAAACCAGAGGTAGCTGCGGAAGCAACTCCAGCAATAGAAAAGCCTGCTGTTGAAGCAAAACCGGTGGAGACTCCGAAGGTCGAGACTCCTGCAAAGGAAGAAGTGAAAGTAAACGAGAGTAAATAATTAAAACGATATAAACGTGAAGACATTTAAAATTGGTGGAGTTCATCCGGCAGCCAATAAACTGTCGGCCGACAAGGCAATCGAGGTGCTTGCTCTTCCGAAGCAGGCCATCATTCCTTTGTCACAGCATATCGGCGCTCCCGCAAAAGCCATTGTCGATAAAGGTGCAGTGGTGAAAGTCGGCACAAAAATAGCGGAAGCAGGTGGTTTCGTTTCTGCAGATATCTTCTCTTCAGTATCCGGTAAGGTCATGAAAATTGATTCAATACCTGATGCAAGCGGTTATCGGAAGCCTGCCATCTTCATTAATGTGGAAGGTGATGAGTGGGAAGAGAGCATCGACCGCTCAGAAACGCTGGTGAAAGAATGCAATCTCACGCCCGAGGAAATTGTAGCAAAGGTAAAGGCTGCTGGTATCGTCGGTATGGGTGGTGCAACATTCCCAACTCATGTGAAGTTAATGCCTCCTCCAGGAGCAAAAGCCGACTGTGTGATTATTAACGGTGTAGAATGTGAACCTTATCTGACAGCCGATCATCGGTTGATGTTGGAGAAACCGGAAGAAATTCTTGTCGGTACTTCTATCTTGATGAAGGCTGCGAAGGTAAGCAAAGCATATATTGCGATTGAGAACAACAAACCCGATGCCATCAAGCTGATGACGGAAAAAGCAAAGGCGTATGCAGGTATCGAAATTGTTCCTTTGAAGGTGAAATACCCGCAAGGAGGTGAAAAACAACTGATTGATGCAGTTATCAATCGTCAGGTTCCGGCTCCTCCTGCCATTCCTATCAATGTAGGTGCCATCGTACAGAACGTAGGAACAGCGTTTGCTGTCTATGAGGCTGTACAGAAGAACAAACCTTTGTTCGAGAGAGTAGTAACCGTTACTGGTAAATCAGTTGCCAAACCGTCTAACTTCCTGACTCGTATCGGTACGCCAATGAGCCAATTGATTGAAGCAGCAGGTGGCCAACCTGAAGATACAGGCAAGATTATCAGTGGCGGCCCGATGATGGGTAAGGCTGTAGGTAGTGTAGATGTCCCTATTACGAAGGGAAGTTCAGGTATTCTGATCATGAACGACAAGGAATCGAAGCGTGCAGAGGAACAACCATGTATCCGTTGCGCAAAATGTGTATCCGCTTGTCCGATGGGTCTGGAACCTTATCTGTTAGCTACCTTATCAGCTCATAAGGATTGGGAGAGTGTAGAGAAAGAATGTGTAATGTCCTGCATCGAATGTGGCTCATGTCAGTTCACTTGTCCGTCACATCGTTACCTTTTGGATTATATCCGCATGGGTAAGACGACGGTCGGTGGCATCATTCGTGCTCGTAATGCTAAAAAATAAAAGGTATGGCTAATAAATTAACATTATCCTTATCGCCACACGTTCATAACAACGACAGCATTCAGAACAACATGTATGGAGTTTTGATTGCTTTGATTCCAGCTTTCCTGGTATCACTGTTCGTGTTTGGACTGGGCGCTTTGATTGTTACGTTGACTTCGGTTGCGGCGTGTGTCTTTTTTGAGTGGGCCATTACGAAGTATATTTTACGACGTGAGAAGAATACCATTCTGGATGGTTCTGCCATCTTGACGGGTGTATTGCTTGGATTCAACCTTCCGTCCAATCTTCCGATTTGGTTAATCATCTTAGGTGCGTTATTTGCTATCGGCGTTGCCAAGATGTCGTTCGGCGGTCTGGGTTGTAATATCCTGAATCCTGCGTTGGCTGGTCGTGTTTTCCTGTTGATTTCTTATCCGGTACAGATGACAACCTGGCCAAAGATTCAGCAGTTTACCAGCTATGTCGATGCCGAGACAGCTGCTACTCCGTTGGCATTGATGAAACAAGCCGTGAAAGGTGATACCAGTGCTTTGAATGAGTTGCCAAGTTCCTTGGATTTGTTCTTAGGTATGAATCCTGGTTCAATTGGTGAAATCAGTGCTGTAGCCTTGTTGCTTGGCTTGGCATACATGCTTTGGAAAAAAATTATCACTTGGCACATTCCGGTATCGATTATCGCTACCGTATTTGTTGTTGCCGGCTTGTTCCACTTGTATGACCCTTACACCTTTGCTGCACCACAAGTACATTTGTTCACTGGTGGTTTGATGTTGGGTGCAATCTTCATGGCAACCGACTATGTTACTTCACCGATGACACACAAAGGTATGGTTATCTATGGTATTGGTATTGGCTTCCTTACTATTATCATCCGTCTCTTTGGTGCTTATCCGGAAGGTATGTCATTCGCGATATTGATTATGAACGTATTCACGCCGTTGATCAATACCTATTGCAAACCTAAAAGATTTGGGGAGGTCGTAAAGAAATGAAAAAGTTACAATCATCATTAGTAAATATGGTCCTTTCGCTGACCCTCATCGTTGCTGTAGCTACAGGTATTCTGGCTTACGTTAATCAGTTGACGGCCGGGCCGATCGCTGAAGCCAACAAGAAGGCGTTGAATGATGCGTTAAAGGAAGTTTTGGTTGAAGGTTCACAAGCTGGTGAACCGGAAACATATGAAATGGACGGTGTTTCGTATAAGATCTATAAGGCTGATAAAGACGGACAGTTCGCAGGTGCTGCTGTCGAATCTTCTGAAAATGGATTCGGTGGTGCTCTGACCGTACTTGTAGGCTTCGATAAAGAAGGAAACATCATCAACTATTCAGTCTTGAATCATGCGGAGACTCCGGGCTTAGGCTCTAAATCGACGTTCTGGTTTAAGAAAGGAGAGAAGGGTGATATCACAGGAAAGAACCCTGGAACGAAAGCATTGACAGTATCGAAAGACGGAGGTGAAGTAGAAGCTATTACTGCTTCGACCATCACTTCTCGTGCTTTCTTGAAAGCTGTCAACAATGCGTATGCTGCTTACAGCGGACAGCATGTGGATACGAGCAGTGGAGCATCTCAGCAAAAGAAAGAGGCAAGTGCTCAAGTTACGACTACTAATCAATGAAAGGAGTAATTTATGAAAAATTTCAAAATCTTACTGAACGGTATAATTAATGAAAATCCGACATTCGTACTCCTTTTAGGTATGTGTCCTACGCTGGGTACGACTTCCTCCGCCATCAATGGTATGGGAATGGGTTTAGCAACCATGTTCGTGTTGATTTGTTCGAATGTTGTTATCTCCGCACTGAAGAATCTGATTCCTGATATGGTTCGTATTCCTGCATATGTTGTGATTATCGCTTCTTTTGTAACCTTGTTACAGATGGTGATGCAGGCATATGTTCCGAGTTTGTATAAGACCTTGGGAATTTTTATTCCGTTGATTGTGGTAAACTGTATTTTGTTAGGCCGTGCTGAAGCGTTTGCTTCAAAGAACAAACCTATTCCTTCGTTCTTCGATGGATTAGGTATCGGACTTGGTTTCACAATGGCCTTGACACTCTTAGGTATGGTACGTGAGTTCCTCGGCACAGGAAAGGTATTTGATCTTCCTGTCGTTCCTGAGAACTATGGTATGTTGATATTTGTATTGGCACCGGGAGCTTTCATTGCTTTAGGTTATCTGATTGCAATCGTAAACAAACTCCGCAAGGCATAACATAAAATAATAGAAGATTATGGCATATATATTAATATTCATTACTGCTATCTTTGTGAACAACATCGTGTTGTCACAGTTCTTAGGTATTTGTCCTTTCTTAGGTGTCTCTAAGAAGGTACAGACAGCTCTCGGTATGAGTGCGGCAGTTGTTTTTGTTTTGACCTTGGCGACGATCGTAACTTATCTGTTGCAGAAGTATGTGCTGGATGCTTTTGGTTTAGGCTATCTGCAGACCATTGCGTTCATCCTTGTTATCGCTTCCTTGGTGCAATTGGTCGAGATTGTTCTGAAAAAGGTTTCACCTGCTCTGTATCAGGCTCTGGGAGTTTTCCTTCCACTGATCACAACGAACTGTTGTATCTTAGGCGTTGCTATCTTGGTAGCTGACGGAACTTATAATGCTCAAGGCTTGGAACCGAATCTTTTGACCGGCGTCATCTACGCTTTCTCAACAGCCTTAGGTTTTGGCTTGGCATTGATCCTGTTTGCTGCGATTCGTGAACAATTGGCCTTGGTGAATATTCCGAAAGGTATGCAGGGAATGTCTATTGCTCTGATTGTTGCTGGCTTAATGGCGATGGCTTTCATGGGATTTTCGGGTGTAGATCAGGGTTTAGCCAACCTTTTTGGACTCTAAAGTGTTAAAAAACTTTAATAGAAAAGCCTGGGAAATAAATCTCAGGCTTTTGTTTTAAATAATATTAATTGCTTTGCTTGTTTTGACTTTATTTATTAATTTCGAGGCGTCATAATAAAAATACCAATCTGTTTAACATGAAGAAAAGAATATTAGTTACTGGTGGAACTGGTTATATTGGTTCACATACCGTAGTAGAATTGCAGGAGAGTGGCTATGAAGTCGTTATCGTTGACAATCTTTCAAATTCAAGTGCGGATGTAGTTGACCACATTGAACAAGTTACCGGTATTCGTCCTATCTTTGAGAAACTCGACTGCTTGGATTTCGAAGGCTTGGATCGTTTGTTTGCGAAATATCCTGGTATTGAAGGAATCATTCATTTTGCTGCAAGCAAGGCAGTTGGTGAATCAGTTCAAAAACCTTTATTATATTATCGTAACAATATTGTTTCTCTTATTAACTTGTTGGAGTTGATGCCGAAATATCAGGTGAAAGGTATCATCTTCTCATCTTCTTGTACGGTTTACGGACAGCCGGATGTATTGCCGGTTACGGAAGCTGCTCCAATCAAGAAAGCAGAGTCACCTTACGGTAATACGAAACAAATTAATGAAGAGATTATTCATGATACGGTAGCTTCCGGTTCTCCGATCAAGGCTATCTTACTGAGATATTTCAACCCAATTGGCGCACATCCTACAGCATTGATTGGTGAATTGCCAAATGGTGTTCCACAAAACTTGTTACCATACCTTACTCAGACAGCCATTGGCATTCGTAAAGAGTTAAGTGTATTTGGTGACGATTATCCTACACCAGATGGTTCATGTATCCGCGACTATATTTATGTCGTTGATTTAGCGAAAGCTCACGTTGTAGCCATGAATCGTATTTTGGAAGATAAACAAAAACAGTCGGTTGAGATCTTCAATATTGGTACAGGTCGTGGCTTGTCCGTTTTGGAATTGATCCATAAGTTTGAAGAAGCAACCGGTGTGAAAGTACCACATAAGATTGTTGGCCGTCGTGCCGGCGATATTACGCAGGTTTGGGCTGATCCTTCCTTTGCAAATAAAGAGTTGGGGTGGAAGTCAGAGACTCCGATCGAGGATACTCTTCGTTCGGCATGGGAATGGCAGAAGAAACTGCGTGAACGTGGCATTCAATAGGAGCATAAAACAAATTATTTAAATATTTTCATGTACTTGAAACTTTATCCCTTATGTGAATACCAGATAAAGTTACCGACGTCCCCAAACGTCAACAAGTATTAAGTAGTTTTGTCGTGTTTTATTTTGTGTTTGTGTGTCCTCTTTTTGATGTGAATCAAGAAGAGGACAATTTTTTGAGTATAATCTATGCATTATATGCATAAAAAAGGCACTCGATTGAGTGCCTTTTTATTATAATAGTTCGTCGGATGTATAGCTGGGTGGAAGGGTGCGACAGTTATATTGCGAAGCCATGGTTTCGCCGTAAGCACCGGTGGAACGAATGGCAATTAAATCTCCTCGATGCACTTTGTTTAAATCCACTGCTTTCCCAAAGACATCAGACGACTCGCAGATTGGTCCAACTACATCGTATCTTTCCTTTGCTTCATCGGATGATATGTTCTCTATTTTATGATAAGCTTGGTATAATGCTGGACGAATCAAGTCGGTCATGCCAGCATCCAGGATTGCAAACTGTTTGTGATGACCTTGTTTGACGTAGAGTGTTCGGCTAATTAAAGTACCGCATTGGGCAACAACGGCTCTACCTAACTCAAAGTGAAGCGTTTGGTTAGCTTGTAACTTCAGGTGTTTTTGGTAAGTAGAGAAATATTGTTTGAAGTCTGGTATTGGATTACGATTTGGATGTTTATAATCAATGCCCAGTCCGCCACCCACATTGATATGATCAATAATAATCTGCTTTGCAAATAACTTACGCTGCAGCTCATTGACGCGATTGCATAAGGCAATGAAATCATCCATCTCAAGGATTTGCGATCCGATATGGAAATGTAAGCCTATGAAGCGAACATAATTCATCTTCTTTGCCAACTCAATGACATAGTCCATATCTTCCATGTCGATACCAAACTTGTTTTCTGCCAAGCCTGTCGTAATATTTGCATGCGTATGTGCACCTACGTTTGGATTAATACGGAAAGCAATATTTGCAATTTTGTTTTTCTTCTCAGCTAATTCATTGATAACCTCTAATTCGGGAATAGATTCAACATTGAAACAGAGTATATTGTAATCTAATCCAAGATTGATTTCCCAATCGCTCTTACCGACGCCGGCAAACACAATCTTTTGAGGATCGAAACCCGCATTGACAGCTGCTTCTATTTCACCTCCGCTTACACAATCAATACCTAATCCATATTCCTTGATGACTTTTAGAATCTTTGGATTCGCATTTGCCTTGATAGCATAATGAACGCAGTAATTCCCTTGAATATTTGAGAGGATGGATTGTAGTGTTTCACGGAGTAATGTCGTATTGTAATAGTAGAATGGTGTCTTTAGTTGTTCAAACTTTGATAAAGGAAAAGATGTAATCATGTAATTGTTGTATTGTAGTAAATGAGGGTAGGGCGAAACGTGTTCGCCCTAATCCATTAATTGTTCTTAAACAGATGGTCGCTCAGTGATTGTAGTGCGCGTTGTTTATCTTCTTCCTTCACCAAGAAAGAAATATTGTAGTTGCTTCCACCGAATGAAATCATTCGTACAGGAATATCTTTCATGGCATCCAAAGCATTGGCTTCAAAGCCCAGGTTCGTCCATTCCAAATCACCGACAACACAGATGATGCACATGTTCGGATCTACTGTTACTGTACCATATTTCTTCAAATCATCAACAATCTCGTTGAGGTGTACGGTGTTGTCAATTGTTACGGAGACGCCAACCTCAGAAGTACAAATCATATCAATGGATGTTTGGTAGCTTTCGAAGATCTCGAACACCTTGCGCAAGAAACCATGGGCAAGTAACATTCGGCTTGACTTGATTTTGATTGCCGTAATATGGTCTTTTGCAGCCACTGCCTTTATTGTATCTTGAACTAATTCATTTGAGATCAACGTGCCGGGAGCAGTTGGATCCATGGTATTCAACAAGCGAACAGGTATATTTGCATACTTAGCCGGCTGAATGCAAGTTGGGTGCAGAATCTTAGCACCAAAGTATGCCAACTCGGCTGCTTCTTCAAACTGCAGATAAGGAACAGGAGAGGTGTTCTCCACATAGCGAGGGTCATTGTTGTGCATACCATCAATATCAGTCCAAATTTGAATTTCAGAAGACGTAATGGCGGCACCAATCAGTGAAGCGGTGTAATCGCTTCCGCCTCGTTGCAGGTTATCAATTTCACCGTAAGCGTTTCGGCAGATGTAACCTTGAGTAATATAGATATCGACATCCGGATGTAATTCCAGTTGTGCTTCGAGTTTATCTTTAATATAAACAGGATCAGGTTCACTATTCTTGTCGGTACGCATGAACTCTAAGGCAGGTAGTAATTCAACGTTTACTCCCTGTTCAAGCAGATAGTTTGTCATCATGCAAGTCGACATCAACTCTCCTTGAGCCAAGATAACTTTTTCTTCGAATAAGGTAAAGAGATCCTTTGTATACGAACGGATAAAATCAAACTGAGCCTTGATGGTATCCAAAGTTTTCTGTTTATAATTCTCGGTAGAATAGAGTTCATTGATGTGTTTCTTGTACTGAGCCTCTAGTCGGTTAATCACCTCATTGGCTCCGTCAGGATTCTTCTTATAGAGATAGTCTGAAATCTCCACCAAAGTATTTGTCGTTCCTGACATAGCAGAAAGAACTACAATCTTCTTTTCACCGTCATTAATCAATTTGGCAACCTCTTTCATCCGCTGTGCTGAGCCGACTGAAGTACCTCCAAACTTTAAAACTTTCATTTTTCGTATTCTTTTAAATGTTTATATTGAAATATGATTGCAAATATATAAATAAAGTTCGAGATGATAGCATTTTATTCCTTTTATTTAGTATATGCTTACATCATTTCACTTACATCATCTATTTTTGAATCATTATGTTCGTTATAAAACTCATTTGTGATTTCTTTGATATGATGATCCTCGCACCGATAGACAATTCCAGGGAATTTCTCAACCAATTGTAGATTGTGTGTACTCATAACGATGGCAGAGCCACTTTCGCAGATGGAACGTAAGAGCTCAACAATCTTGACACCAGTTTCAGGGTCAAGGTTTCCAGTAGGTTCATCGGCTAGGATAATATCCGGTTTGTTTAATATCGCGCGTGCAATCACGATACGTTGTTGTTCGCCTCCCGATAGTTGGTTGGGCATCTTATAACCTTTACCTTCCATGTCGACTTCCCTCAACACTTCTTCGATACGGTCATCAATCTGTGCTTTGTTTTTCCATCCGGTTGCCTTCAGTACGAACTTTAAGTTATCGCGAACAGTGCGATCGGTCAATAGTTGAAAGTCCTGAAAGACGATTCCCAGACGTTTTCGTAGTGATGGAATCTTGCTGCGTTTGATATTCTTCATGTCAAATCCCAGCACTTTTGCTTCACCGGAAAGAATTTCCAGTTCGCCATAGAATGTTTTGAGCAAAGAAGTCTTTCCAGTTCCGACTTTTCCAATCAGATAGATAAATTCACCCTTGTTCAACTCCAAGTCAACGTTTTCTAAAACGCATACTTCTTGTTGGTTGATATATACATCTTTATATGATATAAGTTTTTCAGTATCTTCCATAATTAATGTTTTTTCCAATTTGGTTGGTGCCGTTCGCGCAATTCATTCGCTAAATCTTCTATACGATATCCTTTCGAAGTTAATAAAACAATGAGGTGATAAAGTAGGTCAGATCCTTCATATATCAGGCGTTCATCTGTTCCGTTACATGCCTCGATGATTGTTTCCACCGCTTCTTCTCCAACTTTTTGAGCAATCTTATTGATGCCCGACTGAAATAAGCTCGTTGTATATGAACCTTCCGGCATTTCTTGATGCCTTTTGTCGATGAAATCCTGTAAATCTTTTAAGAAAAGGATATCCTGTTTGTTTTCTTCACCCCAACATGTATCGGTACCTGTATGGCAAACCGGACCATCTGGATGTACCTGAATGAGTAAAGTGTCTTGGTCGCAATCGGCCTTGATGCTTACTATATGTAAAAAGTTTCCGCTGGTTTCTCCTTTAGTCCACAATGTTTGTCGAGTACGACTAAAAAAAGTAACAATACCTGTATCAAGTGTTTTCTGATATGCTTCTTCGTTCATATAGCCTAACATCAACACTTTTTGAGTATCCGCATCCTGTATTATCGCAGGTATCAGTCCTCCCATCTTACTAAAATCCAATGTCATTTGGTTGATCATCATTCTTTATAATCTGATTTGAATACCTTCTTTGCAAAGATACTGTTTTAATTCGGAAATTTGTATTTCTCCAAAGTGAAAAACGCTGGCCGCTAAGGCAGCATCCGCTTTACCTTTAATAAATGCATCTCTAAAATGTTCCTTCGTGCCGGCACCTCCTGATGCAATGATGGGGATGGAGAGCATGGAAGAGAGTTGGCACAAAGCCTCATTGGCAAAGCCGGTTTTGACTCCATCGTGGTCCATACTGGTGAAAAGAATTTCTCCGGCTCCTCGTTCACTGACTTCTTTAGCCCAACTGAACAATTCTTTGTCGGTCTCAACACGGCCACCATTCAAGAAACACTTCCAACCGTCGGGCATCTGTTTTGCATCAATTGCGACCACACATACTTGATTGCCGAAGTGTTTCGCAATTTCATCAATGAGTTGTGGATTCTTGATGGCCGAAGAATTGATCGAGACTTTGTCGGCACCAGCATTAAGCAAACGATCTACGTCATTCAGTTCATGAATACCTCCACCCACGGTAAAAGGAATGCTGATATGTGCTGCTACGCGTTTAACCAAATCGGTAAACGTCTTACGTCCTTCGAAACTTGCTGTAATATCCAGATAAACCAGTTCGTCAGCACCTTGCTCGCTATATGCTTGTCCTAGTTCAACAGGATCACCTGCTTCACGTAAGTTGATAAAGTTTATCCCTTTGACCGTTCGTCCGTCCTTTATGTCCAGACATGGAATGATTCGTTTTGCTAACATCTTATACGACGAATTGTTCTAATTCTTTCAATGTTATTTTTCTCTCATAGATGGCTTTTCCAAGGACAACGCCCGATACTTTTGTTTCTTCCAGTTGATAGATATCATCAATCGAACTGACGCCTCCACTTGCTAACAAGTAAAGGTTAGGGAATGCCTCCATTATCTTTTTATATAAATCAATAGATGGACCTTGTAACATACCATCTCGACTAATATCTGTACAAAGGACCTGACTGATGCCATTTTGAATATAATGGGTAAGGAACGGTTTCAGTTCTACTTCACTTTCTTCTTCCCATCCGTTGATTGCAATCTTCATATTCTTTACATCGGCACCCAGAATAATCCTTTCTGCGCCATAATACCGAATCCATTCGAGTAGAGTTTCTGGCTGTTTGACAGCAATACTACCAAGCGTTACCATTGCTGCACCATTGTCGAAGGCGATATGTAAATCAGCGTCTCCTTTGATACCACCTCCAAAGTCGATGGTCAAAGATGTTTGGGAAGCAAGTTCGTACAGCGTATGGTAATTGACGATATGTTGAGACTTTGCTCCATCCAAATCAACCACATGCAACCGTTTAATCCCATGATCTTCAAAAGCCTTGGCTACATCTACGGGATGTTCGCTGTAAATCTTCTTAGAAGCATATTCACCTTTGGATAATCGAACACATTTTCCGTCTAGAATGTCAATTGCAGGAATAATATCAATCATATCTGTAAGTTTAAGAAGTTTTCTAATATTTGTTCACCAATCTTTCCACTCTTTTCCGGATGGAACTGGGTAGCATAGAAATTGTCTTTGTGTAAAGCAGCACTGAATGGCTGAACATAGTCGGTTTGTGCTATGGTATAAGGACACATCGGGACATAATAGCTATGTACGAAATACACATAGTCGGATGCTTGAATGCCTTTCATCAAAGGATCATCAGTTGGATTAATCGTGTTCCAGCCCATGTGAGGGACTTTTTCGTTGTTATTAGGCTTGAACAATAATACATCGGTAGGAAAAACATTCAAGCCTTCCGCATTTCCTTCTTCAGAGTGTCGGCACATTAGCTGCATTCCTAAGCATATTCCCAGTACCGGTTGTTTGAGAGATTGAATTAATTGATCCAATTGTCGGGTTCTCAAGTATTGCATTGTCGTTTGTGCTTCGCCAACACCTGGGAAAATAACTTTGTCGGCAGTAGAAAGAATATTCTTGTCGTCGGTCAGTTCTGCTTCTATGCCTAAGCGTTTAAGGGCATAATAAACAGAATAGACATTTCCCGCGTTGTATTTGATAATTGCTACTTTCATCTTTTGCTCGTTTATAAGACAAATGTAGCAATTTTTTTATAAAAATAAAGCAATTTGTCGATGAATCCTTGATTTTAGTAGATAAAACGGTTAAAAAGGATTGATGTTTCAATCATAATACAGAAATTATAGGGATTCCAGCATCCATTCTTGCCTTATCCATCACTTCCATTTCATAGATTGACAGTGTAAGATACTTCTTCATCTCATCATACCGTTCGTCTGTAATGATTTTAGCAAATTCGATAAACTCATGAACCATTCTGTTCTCGTAAAGATTGTGATAATGAGATTCGGTTTTCCCATTCACATGTAGTTCAAAACCTTTAAATTCGTTTGGTCCACCTATAACTTGCAGCCATCCTTTTTCACCTTGAATTGTACAATAATTGGGACTGGCACTATCCTTTGCTCCAATACATACGGCAATAAAACCAGGATAAGTCAAGGATAACACACCAGATGTGTCAATGCCATTGAATCCAAGATTGGCATTATACTGAACATTCATCGGACGACCGAATAATCCAAGCACGAAATCTATGTTATATAAATTAATGTCCATCAATGCACCACCCGATAATTGTACATCAAAGGCAGGAGCGATTTCTTTTTTTAGATAACGATCGTAGCGACTGGAATATTGAGAGTAATTACAATTTACCAAACGAATTTTTCCGATAAGTGGTAACACTTCTTGTATAGTGCGAATGTTTGGCATGTGAAGCAGTGTGACTGCTTCAAAGAGGTAAGTGTGTGTTTCTTTTGCTATACGTTGCAAATCCTCTGCTTCAGCTAAAGATGAGCAAAAAGGTTTCTCCACAATGACATTTTTGCTTGCAAGTAAGGCCTTTCGGGAATATTCATAGTGTGCACTGTTAACTAAACCAATATAAACCAAATCAATGTCTGCTTCATCTAACAATTCGTCATAATCAGTATATACCTTTTCTATTTGATACTTCATTGCCAGGTCTTGAGCCTTTGCCATACTATGTGGGCGTCCATAAATGGCTTTAACGGTATAAGATTTAATTTGCTGAAACGCTTCGATGGCTGTTGGTATAATTTTTCCGGTACCTATTACTGCTATATTCATGATAATGTGCTTTTAATTACAAATATAAAAATAGAATGGAGTATTATCAAGTATATTTAGTTTTTTGTATCTTTGAATAACTATTAAAAAGAAAAAAGATGGATAACGAAAAGAAGGCACAACAGCGAAAAAGATTATCGGCAACGTTCTTGCGGTATGGATTATTATCCATATTGCTTCTACTTTTTCTTCCAAGTTGGATTGTTGTAATTCCATGTGTTTTGTTATTTGCTGCCTGGGGCTTTTATATTGATTCGCAACGTTTGATGCGTAAGCAAGCAGTTCCAATCCAGAAGAATCAGAAAACACAGGCATACGATCGACTCGTTGCTCGTTATGGAGAGCCTTCAGAACGTATTGATATTCGTAAAGACCGATATGATGGTATTGTCGATTCGATACTTATCTTTGAAAAAGATCGGCATATTGTCTTGGATGGTTTAGATTTTGAGATGCGCGATATAACAGACTGTCGTTTAGTTGAAGATGAACATCGAAATCTTTATTCTGTTATAATTTCTGTAAAGGGCTTTGGGCGTTCCGAGATTACGTTGAATCTGGAAGAAGATCAAGAAATGGCAAAAAAAATTGTTGGACGAATCGATGAGATTGTCCAACAAAATAAGAAAGAATGATAATTAGTCCTGATTTAACTCTTTATTGATTTGTTCAATATAGTCAAGTACCTCTTCGCGTCCTCTCTTTGATTCAGCCGAGGTGATGAAGTAGGGTGGAAGTTCTTCCCATTGTTCCTTTAGAACATCCATATAGTGTAGTACATTCGATTTTGCTCGAGTAACTCCCAGTTTATCAGCTTTTGTGAAAATGATTGAGAAAGGAATTTCATTTTCACCTAACCATTCTATAAACTCTAGGTCGATTTTCTGTGGCTCATGTCGGATATCAATTAAGACAAAGAGATTCGTCATTTGCATCCTGTTAAGGATATAGCTGGTGATGATACCTTTAATCTTTTCTTGTTCCTTTTGGCTTCTTTTAGCAAAGCCATATCCCGGCAAATCGACGAGATACCATTGCTTATTAATCAGGAAATGATTAATAAGCAATGTCTTTCCTGGAGTTGATGATGTCTTTGCCAATTTACTGTTGTTGGTCAACATGTTTATCAAGCTCGACTTACCAACGTTTGACCGTCCGATAAAAGCATATTCAGGTAAGTTGCCCTGTGGACATTTCAGATAGTCTGTATTACTTATAATAAATTCAGCCGTACGTATTTCCATGATCTTTCTTTTTTAAACTAATGCAATATAATCCGATAATAGTTAGTAATCCGTTAAACATCAGCAACTCATAACCAAACTGATATCCAAAGAATCGGCTTGTGAGGTGTTGAATGAGATAACAGATAAAAGGAGAAGCAATGGCAATATATGGAACTAAATGGTCCCTTACCTGCCATTTTGTGAACAAACCAAAGATGAACAAACCTAATAGAGGTCCGTATGTGTAGGAAGCCATGACGTATAGTGCGTCAATGACACTTTTATTGTTTAGAAGCCGGAAGACGAGAATACACAGAATGAAAACGATTGAAATATAAAAGTGCACTTTCTTTCGCTGCCGTTCTGCTTGTTCCTTTGGTAATTTAGAATTATCTAAGATATCGACGCAAAAGCTTGTCGTCAAAGCCGTCAAGGCAGAGTCGGCACTTGAGAAAGCTGCAGCAATAATACCGATTGTAAAACATACCAAGACAGGGAAGTCCAAATATCCGTTTGCTGCAAAGAATGGCAGAATATCATCTCCACCTTCTGGTATGCTCAGACCCATTTGGGGCCCTAATAAGAGAAGAAGAATACCTAAACACAAGAACAGAAAATTAACAGGCATGAATGAGATACCATACCAATACATGTTTTTCTGTGCTTCTTTCAGATTTTTACAAGAAAGATTCTTCTGCATCATATCTTGATCAAGTCCTGTCATCACAATCGTGATAAATATTCCGCTGAAGAATTGTTTTATGAAATGTTGTTTAGAGTGCCAATCATCAAAGACAAAGATACGACTGTGTTCACTCTCCCTGATGGTCTGTACAAGTCCAGAGAAATCCAAATGAAGTATTCCGCAAACTTGAATTAATACCATAACTAATGTTGCTAACAGACAGAATGTCTGCAAACTATCAGTCCAAACAATCGTACGTATTCCACTTTTTCGTGTGTATAGCCAAATCAGGATTACAATACCTGTTACAGTCATGGCAAATGGGATGTGCAAGGTATCGAAAACAAATGTTTGAAGAATCATACAAACCAAGTATAACCTAACGGCTGCACCTAAAATCTTTGAAAACAGGAAAAAAGACGCTCCAGTCTTGTAAGTGTATTTACCAAGTCGTGTTCCCAAATAGCTGTATATAGAAGTTAAGTTCAGCTTATAATATAATGGTAACAATATGTGAGCAATAATTAGGTATCCGAAGAAGAATCCCATGCATGTCTGCATATAGGTCATGTCGATGCTCCTAACCATTCC
The DNA here is from genome assembly GCA_902779535.1 of uncultured Bacteroidales bacterium. Taxonomy (GTDB): domain Bacteria; phylum Bacteroidota; class Bacteroidia; order Bacteroidales; family Bacteroidaceae; genus Phocaeicola. The sequence goes on along the minus strand of CACZBX010000005.1, from coordinate 22,956 downwards.
TGGAACAGAAACAAAAGTTACACCCGACAAGGATGCGCCAATCATTCCAAACGAAACAACATACCATGGAGATTGTCGGTTTCCACGGAAAAAGGCGTCATTATCACTTCGCTTTCCCGTAAATTTTGCAACCAGAAAGAGTATTCCGAAGTAAATGACTATTGTCAGAAGGATATAAATAGAATTCATTCTTTAAAAAAGTCGGTGCAAAGATATATAAAATCAAGTAAATTCGTTAAGTTTGCAGGCAAGAATAGTAAAACAACCCGATGAATCAACAATATCCATCCTTATTATTACAGAAGGCTGTTGACGAATTTTCAAAACTTCCTGGAATCGGTAAGAAGACAGCAATGCGACTGGTTTTGCATCTTTTACGTCAGGAAACTTCGGAGGTTGATGCCTTTGGTAAAGCCATTGTTCAATTGAAACATGAAGTAAAGTATTGTAAGGTCTGCCATAACATTTCGGATACCGATCTTTGTCAGATATGTGCCAACCCTTCAAGAGATTCTTCTACTATTTGTGTTGTCGAAAGCATTCAGGATGTGATGGCCGTTGAAGCGACGCAGCAGTTTCATGGGTTGTATCATGTACTTGGTGGTGTTATTTCGCCCATGGATGGGATAGGTCCGTCCGATTTGCAAATAGACAGTTTAGTAGATCGTGTATCGAAAGGAGATGTGAAAGAAGTTATCTTGGCCTTGAGCTCGACCATGGAAGGAGATACGACGAACTTTTACATTTATCGTAAGTTGGCTGATTCATCCGTTAAGATTTCTGTGATTGCCCGTGGCATTTCTATAGGAGATGAGTTGGAATATACAGATGAAGTTACGTTGGGTCGTTCAATTGTGAATCGAACAATCTTTACCGGAAATATTTAAATCGAATTGTATGGTTGAAGTTATCAATAGATTAGTAAAACGACTGAAGATTGAGTTTGTTTTGGTTTGGGTATTAGTGCTCCTTCTGGTTGTTTTTTATGAAACTGGACTTTTGAATGAAGGGCTCTTTGTAGGGAATGTCAGGATGGATTATATCTTGATGACAATCGGAATCTTGTTGACCGTTACGACGATACCATTAAGTCTACATTTGTTCAACTTCAATTTGGTAAAGCGAATCTCTAAGTTATCAACCTTTGAGGCTTTAAAGAGTTATCGATACTGGAGCGAAGTTCGTCTTTCTCTTTTACTGGTAGCCGCTTTATTGAACATGTCTTTTTACTATCTGACACTGAATACGACAGGATTATTCTGCTCATTAATGGCTTTATTGGCTACTTTTTTCTGTATTCCCAGTAAGAAACGTCTGTTGAAAGAACTGAATTTGGATGATATATCAATTTAATCATGAAATCGTATTTGTCTGATAGTAATTATCGTCTAAGGGCTCCAGAGTTGAAGGATTTAGAACTGATGTTTCAAATGGAGAATACATCGGAATTATGGATGTGCAGTGATGTGACTGGTCCTTATTCAAAAAAAGCGTTGGAAGAATATATTCAACGGTCGCAAAATGATCTTTTTGTTGACCATCAGTTACGTTTGATGGTTGAGGAGAAGGAGGGCGCTGTCGTAGGTATCATTGATCTTTTCGATTTTAATCCGATGAATAGTCGTGCAGAAGTAGGGATAGCAATCTTTCCTTCGCATCGAGGAAAAGGTATTGGACAGATCGCGTTGAGTCTTTTAAATGATTTCTGTTTTGATTATTTGGGTATTCATCAGTTGTATGCCTATATTGACGTAGAAAATACGATTTGCCAAGCAGTATTTGAAGCCTGTCATTACAAACGTGTTGTTCAGATAAAAGATTGGATGCATGGATCAAAAAAACAATACCGTGATGTGTGGTTTGTGCAACAAATCAATCCGTTCGAACTTAGTTAAGCCCCGGGTAGATCGGATATTTTGCCCAAAGAGCATATTTATCACCCATCTTGTGCAAACTATTCTTCCATAATTGTTTCAGATTCAGGTTTGACAGGAGGTTTTCTTGATTTTCCGTAACCAACCAACTGTTTTCATTTATTTCATCCTCAAGCTGATTTGCATTCCATCCAGCATAGCCAGTAAAAAATCGAACTACACCTTCTATGTCTCCATTATTGAGAATAAAGTTTTTTAATTGTTCAAAGTTACCATTAAGATACAATCCTGGCATAATAGGAATTGCTCCTTCAAGATTTTCTAAGCTATGAATGTAGAAAAGCGTATCACATCCCACAGGCCCACCTTTATATACAGGGATTTTCTTCACATTCTCAAATCCAGGCATGAGGTCGTTCAAATATAGATTCAATTTAAAATTCTTATTCATAATGAGACCTACACTTCCTTCTTGGTCATGTTCTACCAACAGGATGACCGAACGCATGAAATGAATGTCATTCATGAATGGAGAGGAAATCAAAATCTTACCCTTGCAAGGAAGTTCTTGATTGGAGACAATATTGAATAAGTTCATGTCCATTAAAGGAGAATCTTTATTGTCCTAAGTTACGGACTTTCATCAGATTACCAAAATAATTTCGAGTTTTTTTTGTGTTTTTTTTGTTTAACTCTCAAATACGGCTTTTTGACCTTATATTCCTACTTATTGTCTATAAAAAAATATATAGATGGAACTATCAGATAAAGTACATTTCAATATTCGGTTTATTTAAGTCAACGAGATTTTGATTTCTTTCTTATTGAGAGTCAAGATACTTTATAATTATATAAATAGTGACAAGTATTATAAATTATGATTTTTTATCATATATTTGACTGTTTTATATTATATCCTTTTTGGTACTTTTAAAACAATAAACGAGAAGAAAGGGAAAAAGGTATAAAAGAAACAAAAGAAGGAGTGAATAACTATTCACTCCTTGCGGTGCGTACGGGACTCGAACCCGTGACCTCCTGCGTGACAGGCAGGCATTCTAACCAGGCTGAACTAACGCACCAATTACTCATGTTAGTTGCATGATTGCGGATGCAAAGGTACATATTATTTTTTTCCCTGCAAGTAATTCACTAAGTTTTTTTGCAACTTTTTTGTAAGCCTAATCATGGCCTGATTTTTTTTGATTGATTATGAGTGATTTCGTGGGAAGAATGATGAAATATTTGTATATTCGCATTATTATTGAACTAAAAGAAACGTGTTATGAGAAAAATTGTTTTGTTTTTGAGTTGTTTGATTACAATCTCTTTGTTCTCTTGTGCAGAGAAAGAATCACCTTGGCAACAAGTCTTTAATGGTGAGAATTTGGATAATTGGGAAAAGTATCTGGGTCCTGCTTTCAAAGGACATGAAGACTTGGTTGAAACGGCTACTCCAGAGAATGTGTTTTCAGTTTGTGACTTGGATGGTGAAAGTGTTATTCATATCTCGGGTGAGGTTTTTGGTTCTTTAGCAACGAAAGAGTCTTTCTCAAACTATCACGCTCGGATCGTCATGAAATGGGGTGAGAAAGAAACTACGAATTTCAACTGTGGATTATTGTATCATAGTCATGGACCGATGGGCGCAAGTTTTGATACGTTCATGTCGTCAATCGAGTGCCAATTAAAACATGGTCAAATGGGAGATGTTTTCATGATTGGTACCGATGTTTTATTGGATGCAAAGACGGATGAATCAGACGGGAAGTTTATTTACAATGAAAAAGCTTCCGTACATTCAATTGGAGCAAAGAACAATGTTCGTATGGTCTCAATTCGTGAAAGTGCTGAAAATCCTGTCGGTGAGTGGAATACGGTTGAAATCTATTGTGTTGGTCAAGAATCTGTACATGTTGTCAACGGTAAAGTCGTGATGCGTACGAGCAATTTACAATATGAAAAGGATGGGAAAATGGTTCCTTTGACAGGCGGACGCATTCAGCTGCAATCTGAAGGTGGTGAACTGTACGTAAAGAGTGTTGAAGTCAGACCAATAACGAAGATTCCTGCTCTTTAAATTAACGTAATTCAAATAGATAGAGGGGCATTTTGATGTCCCTCTTTTTTTGTCGAGTTTTTGATTAAAAACATACGAATTTTGACTGTCAATTATCGAGTTTTTGAATTAGATTATCGAGTTTTTAATATCAAAAATTCAAGATTTTAAATCCATGTAAAATAGAACCAGATCTTTCATTATTTCGTAGGCTTCCAAATCAATTGGCCTTTCTTATTGATATAGCCTTCTTTTTCGTCTATTGTAACTTTTGCTAACCCATTTATAAACGAACCAACTTCATCATATTCAGGATAACAGATGTATTCTCCTTTCTCATTAATAAATCCCCATTTATCCCCAATCTTTACTTTTGCAAATCCTTCATTGAAAGGCCAAGCATCATCAAATTTTGGTTCAGCCACATACTTTCCCTGCTTATCTATGAATCCCCATTTATTATCTTTTCGAATACACGAAAGCCCTTCCTTAAAAGACATGGCGAAATCAAATTGAGGTTGGATGATGAACTTTCCGGATTTGTCGATGAAGCCCCATTTGTTATCCATTTCAACGGATGCCAAGCCTTCTTCAAAATATTCTACATCTTCAAACTGTGGAGCAATGACATATTGACCGTTTAAATCAATGTATCCCCATTTCTTATCTTTTCTGACGCAAGCCAGTCCGTCATGATAGGAATAGATTGCTTCATATTGTGGCTCGACGATGACTTCACCTTGTCCATTAATGAAGCCTAACTTATCGTTTACCAAGATCGTAAAGCGATCTGGCATGCTTTCTTGCTTTTCTGCTTTCTGCTGACAGCCGATAAGTGCCACGCAAAGCAGAAAACAAGGTACTAATGCAACTCTTCTTTTCATCATTGGTTCGGATATTTCTCTTTCAATATGTCTTCTAGCTTGAGTAATTCGTCGCGGAATGCAGCAGCCTGCATGAAATCGAGTTTCTTCGCTGCTCCCTGCATCTCTTTCCGTGCTTGGTTAATCGCTTTTTCTAATTGAGGCTTAGTCATATATTGTACTATTGGGTCAGCTGCAATGGTTATATTTTCTTTTTCCACGTAAGCCTTCGGCTTCGTCGGATTCTTCTTGTCTACATATTGCTCTGCAGCACCCAGCAAAGCTGTGTTCGTTGCTTTCTTAATTTGTTGTGGAGTGATATGATTCGCTTCATTGTACGCCAACTGTTTTTCTCGTCTTCTGTTGGTTTCATCAATAGTCAGCTGCATACTTTCCGTAATCTTATCAGCATACATGATGACTTTTCCGTGAATATTTCGTGCAGCCCGACCAGCAGTTTGAGTCAGCGAGCGATGGGAGCGAAGGAATCCTTCTTTATCTGCGTCCAATATCGCAACTAAAGAAACTTCTGGAAGATCAAGTCCTTCACGCAAGAGATTTACACCGACTAGTACATCATATAATCCGTTTCGCAAATCCTCAAGTATTTTAACTCGTTCCAATGTATCCACATCACTGTGAATATAGTTGCAGCGAACGTCATGTTGAAGCAAATATTCGGTGAGTTCCTCAGCCATGCGCTTTGTCAAGGTCGTTACCAACACACGTTCGTCCTGTTCTGCACGTTGCAGAATTTCCTCCATCAAATCATCGATCTGGTTCATGCTTGGACGGACTTCTATTTCCGGATCTAACAAGCCTGTTGGACGGATAACCTGTTCGACTACCACACCTTCACTTTGAATTAATTCGTAGTCAGCAGGAGTAGCACTGACATAGATCACTTGTTTTGCCAATTCTTGGAACTCATTAAACTTCAAAGGTCGATTATCAAAAGCTGATTTCATTCGGAAACCATAGGTTACAAGATTTTCCTTTCTTGCTCGGTCGCCACCGTACATCGCTTGTATTTGTGGAACGCTGACATGACTCTCATCAATCACCATCAAGTAGTCTTTCGGGAAGAAATCCAGCAAGCAGTATGGTCGAGTGCCTGCATTTCGTCCATCGAAGTAACGTGAATAGTTCTCAATACCCGAACAATGACCTAATTCTCGAATCATTTCCATGTCATAGGTCACTCGCTCTTTCAAACGCTTTGCTTCCAGAAACTTTCCCATTTCTTCCATCTCTGCAACTTCTTTCTGTAAGTCATCTTCAATTCGGTAGATGGCTTGTAACTGACTCTCTTTTGTCGTCATAAAAAGGTTTGCAGGATAGATACGATAAGCATCATACGTTGAAAGCCGCATACCTGATATTGGTTCAACCTCGGAAATTTCATCGATTTCATCATCCCAGAACACAACTCTTAGAATATTATCGCTATAAGCAAGGAAAACATCCACCGTGTCTCCTTTCACCCGAAAGTTACCGCGGTTTAAGTCGATGTCATTGCGTACATACAAACTGTCGACTAATCGACGAAGGAAAACATTCCGGTCGAGTTTCATACCCTTTGATATTGCAATGACATTATCGTAGAAATCGGCCGGGTTGCCCATACCATAGATACATGAAACAGAAGATACAACAATTACATCCTTTCTTCCTGAAAGCAGGGCAGAGGTAGCAGCCAATCGAAGCTTGTCTATTTCGTCATTGATGGCCAGATCTTTCTCGATATACGTATCCGATGATGGAAGATAAGCCTCCGGTTGGTAGTAATCATAGTATGATACGTAGTATTCAACGGCATTGTTAGGAAAAAAGCTTTTAAATTCACTGTATAGCTGAGCAGCAAGCGTCTTATTGTGACTAAGTACTAACGTAGGCTTGTTGACATTCTTGATTACGTTGGCAATGGTAAACGTTTTACCAGAACCTGTGACGCCTAACAAGGTTTGTGCAGGGTTCCCTTCAAGAACGCCGTCGGTTAATTGAGCTATTGCTTCCGGTTGATCGCCGGTAGGCTGGAATTCAGATATGAGTTCAAAGTCCATAGAAAAACATTTAAGTCGTTAAAGATACGCTTATTTCCCTGAATAATCTGGTAGATGATTGAAAAAAAGTATTGAATTACTAATTTAATATTAAAAATCCTGCAAGTTTTTGTTTAATTCATCGGAATGGAGTAAATTTGCTGAGTTATTTGTGTAATATGAAGAAGTATATATATTTAGCAATTATATCTGTTTGTGGCGTGTTTTCCTCATGCGGAGAATACAATAAACTCTTAAAGAGCACGAATACCGACTATCAATATGAAGCCGCTAAAGAGTTTTTCGGTACTGGAAAGTTTAGTAAGGCTGCTTCCTTGTTGGAAGGCTTGGTTACCGTTATGAAAGGTACGGACCGCGCTGAAGAATCTTTGTATATGCTTGGCATGACTTACTATAACGAAACAGATTATCAAACTGCATCGCATTATTTCACTACATATTATAATACTTATCCTCGTGGTCAGTATGTTGAATCCGCTCGTTACCATTCCGGTAAAGCGTTATTCTTAGATACTCCTGAACCACGCTTGGATCAGTCGGGTACTTATAAGGCAATTCAAGAGCTTCAGTTGTTCTTGGAGTATTTCCCATCAAGTCCTCATCATGCAGAAGTGCAACAAATGATTTTCGATTTGCAGGACAAGTTAGTAATCAAGGATTATATGGCTGCAAAATTGTACTATGATTTGGGAGATTATTCAGGAAACTTCACTTATACGACAACAGGTAATAACTATTTGGCTGCTATTGTCACTGCACAGAATGCATTAAAGGACTATCCTTATACAAAGATGCGTGAAGATTTATCAATCTTGATCTTGCGGGCTAAGTATGACATGGCTAAACAAAGCGTGCTTGAGAAGAAACCGGAACGTATGCGTGATACAATAGATGAGTACTATGCGTTTACGAATGAGTTCCCTGAAAGTAAGTATAAAAAAGAAGTAGAAGCTATATTTAAGGATGCCAGCAAATATGTAGGTAACCTGGAAGAGGAAGAAGAATAAAAAAGTTATATAAAGAATAGATTATGGATTATAAGAAATCAACTGCTCCAACGAATACCATCGTTCGTAACATGGTAGACTTGTGGAAAGACACTGGTAATGTTTACGAAACAGTAGCTATTATCGGAAAAAGATCAAATCAAATCTCTGTTGAGATTAAGAATGAACTCTCAAAGAAGTTGCAAGAGTTTGCCTCTTATTCAGACAATTTGGAAGAGGTATTTGAGAATAGAGAACAAATCGAGATCTCTCGTTTCTATGAAAAGATGCCGAAGCCGACTTTGATTGCTACGCAAGAGTTTATCGACGGAAAGATTTATTATCGTAATCCTGCTAAGGAAAAAGATAAAATGGAATAAGACTATGATACAACGTATTCAAACGGTCTATTTATTTTTTGTTGCAGTCTTATTGATTGTCTGCATGTGCTTGCCGGTAAGTTACTTTATCAGCACCGATCAGATGGTTAGTAAGATGACCAACCTGGCAATTGTGGCCCAAGATGGTTCGGCAAATTATGCTCCATGGGCATTGTTTGTGATTCTTCTGGTCTCAGCAGCTTTGGCTTTGGTTACTATTTTTCTGTTTAAGAAACGGATGCTTCAGATTCGTCTCACCATATTCAGTACAATTCTCTTAATTGGATATTATATCACCTTGGGCGTCTTTATTTATATGTTGAAAGGTGATGCACATTTCCGTATTGCTTGGGGAGCATGCCTTCCTTTCATCGCTTTAGTCTTAAATTGGTTGGCGATACGTGCTATTGGAAGAGATGAAATGCTGGTTAAAGCGTACGAACGTCTGAGATAAACAAACCGGATATCAAATGAAAAGGGAAGTTGAACCAATCGACTTCCCTTTTTTATTCGTTATAAAATGGTTTTATTTGAATATATCGAACAGATAGGCTGCACGCACACCGATATAGGAGTGAGCCGAACGTCCAAAGTAGTCTTTTCGGTCGTTGCTAAAGAAGTCGGCTAAGCCATAGAAATAGCGACCTTCCAAGATAAAGTGCCCAAGTTTCGTGTTTAAATCGAATCCTGCTCCGCCAACGATACCATATTCAAATTTATTATCGACAGCTTTTCCGTATTGTTCGTTCACCACACGTTTTGAAGTATCGAAGTTCTCACTCATCTTTTCTTTATCGCTGAGAAAGAAACTAAACTGTGGTCCGGCATTTATGAAAAATTGCATTCCTTTTTTAGGATCATCCTTCCCAAAAGCAAGATGTGCCATGAATGGAATCTCAATATAATTCATGCTTCGGCTATATGTCATTCCAGATTCATCTTCAATCTTTTCGTTCCAACCTCTTTGCGAATAGTTGACTTCAACCTGAACTCCACAAATCATTGAGAAATATTTCTCAGTAATGTAACGCAGTGTCGCACCGGCACTCATTCCATTCTGCTTGTTCTGTTTAATCTTTGGGTCAAAGTTGACCGAGCTCATGTTCAGCCCACCGTTAAAACCGACAGCGAATGTATGACGCTCCTCGTCAAGCTGTGCACGACAGGTCATTGAGGCACATAATCCTATGAAGGTGAAAAAAAATACTAATCGTTTCATTCAAAGTCAATTTTAACCAATTCGCCTTCTTTCGTGAAATGAACGAAGAATACTTTCTTATTGATGAAACCACCCCAGTTGTTAACCCGCTCAAACTTGAAGCCCGTTTGGATAGGTACGATGTTTTGCTTATTCAGGTTGTTTTCCAAATCGCTACCATAGCGTGACAAGCCGTTCAGCAGGAAGTAGGCCGTATCAAATCCTAGCATTCCATACTTCGGATACGTATTAGCCATGTCTTTGCCGAACCATCTGCGATAAGAAGCCGAGAACTTGATTGATTCAGGGAACAAGTTATTGGTATAGAATGAGGAGTAGAAATAGGAATCCATTTCGAAGAACTCATTCAAATGGTCTTTCGTATAGGTTTGCCATTCAGGATATCCGAAGAAGTTCACTTTGTACGTAGGATGATCGCGTGTGAGAACAATTAGCTGAGGTAAAAGTTTTATCAAAGCCACATTTGAACCCGAAGTCGGAATGAATACATTCGTTTTTGTCGAATCAACCTTCGATTGCAATACTTCAGATGTGATGTTATCGCTTCTTAGTTCGGAATAGCGGACTTGATGCAATGAAAGGAAATTCTTCAATTCCTTCACAAATTCGCTTTTCGATTTTTCAGCATCGTTCGCATCAAGAAAGACAACGTTTGGTTGTTTGAACTGTTTCAAGAAATGATCGAACACCTCGGAATAAAGATAGGATTGAGGAGTATTTATCAGGTAGATATAAGGATTGCTAAATACTTCCTTGTCCTTTGATGTGAATGGAATAACCAAGCGAATGTGGTGTTCTTTTGCGAAGTCGGAGAGAGGTTTAATCTGTTCCAGATGAGAAGGACCGAAGATAATATCCATCTTCTTCATCTCACTTTTATTCAAAATGGCCTTAATAGAAGCCGTTGTACTTCCACTGTCATAAGTATATATATCCAATGATACGCCTTTTCTTTTCAAAGTATCGCAAGCCATGAGAACGCCACGGTAATACTCGACCATGCGAATTTTGTCGTTTTGCGATAATTGACCTTTTGTACCAAAAGGTAAGATAATAGCCGCTTTAATGGTAGCCAGACGTTTAACTTCTTGCTTGTTCTCATTGAATAATTCATCGTTCGAAGGATCCTTTTTCTCCACTGCAGCCTGAGGATCTACATGGTATGGGATGGCTAAGAAAGAACCTTTCTTCAATTTTCCTTTCCTAATCTCCGGATTTGCTGCGATAAGCTCTTCTTCTGTAATATTATATTGGCGACTGATACTGAATATTGTCTCACCCTTCTTTACTTTGTGCATATCTTGCCACTTTTTAGAAGGATCAATTTGAGAAACTTCAGGTTTCGGTGTTTCAGTCTCTTGATAGGTCTGACCGGAAGCTGGAGGAATCACGATAACTTGTCCGGCGCGGAAGTTGCTGGCACTCAATCCTGGGTTTGCTTGCATGATGGTACTTGCCGGAACATTGTACTTAACGGTCAGACGGTACAATGTTTCACCCGATTGAATGGTATGGAAACGGGGAGTACCCGATGTTTTTGTTTGAGGAATCTTCAGCGTTTTTCCTTCACGAATGATCTCCTCACTACCAGGGTTTAATTTGATGATGTCATCAACGGTAACATGATACATGCTGGAAATGGAGTATAAACTCTGACCTTTGGTGATTGTGTGAAGAAAATAGCCTTCGCCTGTCTGTGTCTGGGCAAATGAACAGAATGGAAGAAAGGCCAATAATAAAAACAAATAGAATATCCTAACTGATTTCATGCTTTACCTTATTTATATAATATACAAAGATAATCATAACGTTATCTTTATCTTCGCTATTTGGTGCAAAAGTATAAAATTATTTGCAGACCAACCAATGATTTGAGATTATTTACATGATGCAAAAATCCAAATGATAAAATGGTTTGATCTTTGAAAGATATTATTCTTAGTTTTTTTGTTTCTGTTGCCAATTTGCATTAATTTTGCCAGTTCAGAAAAGATAGCTATGAGCGAAGAAAAAGAATATATAGATGTGTACGGTGCCAGAGTACACAATTTAAAGAATATCGACGTCAGCATACCACGAAACAGTCTTTCAGTCATCACCGGTTTGAGTGGAAGTGGTAAGTCTTCTTTGGCCTTTGATACGATTTTTGCCGAAGGACAACGGCGATATATCGAAACATTTTCAGCATACGCACGGAATTTCCTCGGTGGTATGGAACGGCCCGACGTGGATAAGATTACGGGCCTGAGTCCGGTCATCTCCATCGAACAAAAGACAACCAATAAAAATCCTCGCTCTACAGTTGGGACAACGACTGAAATATACGATTACTTACGCTTGTTATATGCCCGTGCCGGGACAGCATACTCTTATCTTTCGGGTGAAAAGATGGTCAAATATACGGAAGAAAAGATTCTTGACCTGATCCATACGGATTATGTCGGGAAGCGTATCATGATATTGGCTCCACTTGTTCATTCTCGGAAGGGACATTACCGTGAGTTATTCGAACAGGTCCGCAAGAAAGGCTATCTTTATGTCAGAGTTGACGGTGAGATTCGTGAGGTGGTGCATGGCATGAAACTCGACCGCTACAAAAATCATGATGTTGAAGTGGTCATCGACAAGATGGTCGTTGGTGAAAAAGACGACAAACGACTTACGAATAGTGTATCGAATGCTATGAAGCAAGGCGACGGACTTCTAATGATTCTTGATGCTGAGACCCAAGAAGTTCGCCATTATAGCAAGCGTTTGATGGATCCTGTTTCCGGTATCTCCTACAAAGAACCTGCGCCAAACAACTTTTCATTCAATACTCCTGATGGTGCTTGCCCGTATTGCAAAGGTTTAGGATTTGTCGACTTGATTGATGAAGATAAGGTCATTCCCGATAAAGAGTTGTCAATCTATGAAGGGGCGATTGCTCCGTTAGGTAAGTACAAAAGTACGATGATTTTCTGGCAAATCGAAGCTTTGCTCGAACGATACGAGATTTCTATCAAGACTCCGCTGAAGGAAATTCCCAAAGATGTACTGCATGAAATATTGTACGGCTCGAACGAACGGATCAAAATAAAGAGCAGTCTGATACATACTTCCTCAGATTATTTTATGGAGTATGAAGGTATTGTGAAATATATTCAACTGCTTCAAGACAAGGAAACATCAGATACAGCAAAGAAATGGGTCGACCAGTTCTCAAAGACGACTGTTTGTCCCGAGTGTCACGGGGCCCGTTTGAACAAAGAAGCTCTTTCTTATCGTATTCATGATAAGAATATCTTCGAGTTGGCATCGATGGATATCCACGAACTTCATGAGTGGCTCCTTCATGTGGAGGAACATTTGGATGAAAAACAGCGGATGATTGCCTTGGAGATTCTGAAAGAACTCCGTTCGCGCATCGAGTTCCTGCTGGATGTCGGCTTGGATTATCTGTCGTTGAACCGCAATTCTGCATCGCTGTCCGGAGGCGAAAGTCAGCGTATCCGCCTTGCTACCCAGATCGGTTCTCAACTGGTCAATGTGCTTTATATCTTGGATGAACCAAGCATCGGCTTGCATCAGCGCGACAATCGTCGACTTATCAACTCGTTGAAAAAGCTTCGCGACACCGGTAACTCGGTCATCGTTGTCGAGCATGATAAAGACATGATGCTTTCTGCCGACTATGTGGTAGATATGGGTCCGAAAGCGGGTCGTCTAGGCGGTGAAGTTGTGTTCTCTGGCTCTCCGCGCGAGATGCTGACTAAAGAGACTTTGACATCAAAGTACTTAAAAGGTGAATGTCAGATTGAGATTCCTGCCAAGCGTCGTCCTGGAAATGGAAAATCTATTTGGATTCGTGGTGCAAAAGGAAACAACTTGAAGAACGTCGATGTTGAGTTTCCTCTGGGTAAACTGATTTGCATTACAGGTGTTTCGGGGAGTGGAAAGTCGACGCTCATCAACGAAACGCTTCAACCTATCTTATCACAACATTTCTATCGTTCGTTACAAGATCCCTTGCCTTACGAAAGTGTTGAAGGATTAGAGCATGTTGACAAGGTCGTCAATGTGGATCAATCTCCGTTGGGTCGTACTCCTCGTTCCAATCCAGCAACTTATACCGGCGTTTTTTCAGATATTCGTAACCTTTTTGTCAGTTTGCCCGAAGCAAAGATCCGGGGTTACAAGCCGGGGCGCTTCTCTTTCAATGTCAGCGGTGGACGATGTGAAGCATGCAGCGGGAATGGTTATAAGACAATTGAAATGAATTTTTTGCCGGATGTGTATGTGCCGTGTGAGGTTTGTCATGGAAAGCGTTATAACCGTGAGACCTTGGAAGTGCGTTTCAAGGGAAAATCGATTGCCGATGTATTAGATATGACCATTAATCGTGCGGTAGAATTCTTTGAGAATATTCCGAACATCTTGAATAAGATTAAGGTGCTACAGGATGTGGGACTTGGATATATCAAACTGGGACAGCCATCCACAACGCTTTCGGGTGGCGAAAGTCAACGCGTGAAGTTGGCAACCGAGTTGGCGAAGAAAGATACAGGACGCACCGTTTATATCCTGGACGAGCCGACCACCGGATTACATTTCGAAGATATCCGCGTGTTGATGGGCGTGCTTAACCGGCTGGTCGACAAAGGAAACACGGTCATTGTCATAGAACATAATCTGGATGTTATCAAACAAGCCGACTATATCATCGATATGGGACCGGAAGGTGGCCGTAACGGAGGAACGATCCTTTCGTTTGGCACTCCGGAACAAGTCGCAAAGAGTAAAAAAGGCTATACGCCAACATATTTACGTGAAGAATTGGATGTCCATCAGTCTTCAAAAAAGAAAGAAACAAAGTAGAAGTATATGAAACAAAAGATAGCAAAGACCAATGCGGCCCGTTTGTTGGACCAAGCCAAGGTAACATACGACCTTATTCCATACGAAGTAGATGAACAGGACCTGAGTGCGATACATGTTGCCAACAGTCTGGGAGAAGATATAGAGCAAGTTTTTAAGACCTTGGTGTTGAACGGTGATAAATCCGGTCATTTTGTTTGCGTTATTCCGGGAGATTATGAGATCGACCTGAAAATGGCAGCAAAAGAGTCAGGTAATAAGAAATGCGACCTGATTCCGTTGAAAGAATTGCTTCCTCTCACAGGATATATCCGAGGCGGTTGCTCACCGATAGGGATGAAAAAACGTTTCCCAACGTATATCCATCAGACTTGTCTGGATTTCCCGTATCTCTTTGTGAGTGCCGGCGTTCGGGGCTTGCAACTGAAGATTGCTCCGGCCGACTTAATCAAGATGACTGGCGCAAAGACATGTTTGCTATTCTGATTCTCACAAACAGTTCTATTCTTTTTAATTTCATTTAGCACAAAATAATACTGGCCAAATTGTTATTTTTAAATGTTGACCTTTGGATATTAGAATATAATTTATAATTTTGTTGCACTAGTTTAAAAACTGAAGTGTCAGAATCTAGTAAAACATTAAATGAGGAAATAATAATCATTTAAAAATAATAATTATGTTTGAAGGTCAACCCAAAGGTCTGTTTGCTTTAGCACTGGCCAACACCGGCGAACGTTTCGGTTATTATACGATGATCGCCGTCTTTGCATTATTTTTGAGGGCCAATTTCGGCCTTTCTGCCGGTACGGCCGGTCTTATCTACAGTAGTTTCCTTAGTTTAGTTTATTTTTTGCCCTTGTTCGGCGGTATGCTTGCCGATAAGTTTGGCTATGGAAAGATGGTAACCATCGGCATTGTTGTCATGTTCTTTGGCTATCTCTTCCTTTCAATCCCTCTCGGCGGTGGCTTGATGGCCCTTTGCTGTATGCTTGCTGCACTGCTCTTCATCAGTGCCGGAACAGGTTTATTCAAAGGAAACTTACAAGTAATGGTAGGTAACTTATATGACGATCCGAAATATGCCAATAAGCGCGATGCTGGCTTCTCTTTGTTCTATATGGCAATCAATATTGGTGCAATGTTAGCTCCGACAGCTGCTATCAAAATGAAAGAATGGGCACAGCTTAGCTTGGGTTATTCTGAGAACGATGCTTATCATTTCTCTTTCATGGTGGCTTGTTTCTCCTTGATTGTTTCCATCCTTATCTACTATTTTACACGTTCATGGTTTAAACACACCGAGGGAACGACGAAGAAAGACGGTGTGGTATCGAATGAAGAAGAACTCTCGCCAGCCGATACAAAGGCACGTATCGTTGCTCTTTGCTTGGTATTCGCCGTTGTCATCTTCTTCTGGATGGCTTTCCACCAGAATGGTTTGACTTTGACTTACTTTGCGAACGAGTTTACCCAGCGGTCATCTGAAGGTGTTCAGACTTTGGCCTTCGATGTACTGAATCTGGTTGCCATCGTGATTATGGTTTATGCTAGTTTCTTCCTGTATGAAGCAAAGACAGCCAAGAGCCGTTGTATTTCTATCGGCGTCATCTTGCTGATGTTGCTTTATCTCTATTATAAATACACTCAAATCAATGGACCGATCGACCTGAGTGCTCCTATCTTCCAACAGTTTAATGCATTCTACGTTGTAGCATTGACACCGTTCAGCATGGCGCTCTTCGGATATTTGGCAAACAAGGGAAAAGAGCCGTCAGCACCACGTAAGATGGCGTATGGTATGCTGGTTGCAGCAGTTGCTTACCTCGTAATGGTGATTGCTTCCAATGGATTGCCCACTCCTGACGAACAGAAAGCGTTGGCTGCAAGTGGTAACGATGTGTTAGTATCTGCAAATTGGCTGATTGGTGTTTACCTGATCATGACCTTCGGTGAGCTCTTGCTGAGTCCGCTGGGTATTTCATTCGTTTCAAAGGTTGCTCCTCCGAAGTATAAAGGTATGATGATGGGAGGTTGGTTCGTAGCTACGGCCTTTGGTAACCTCCTTGTTAGTGTCGGCGGTTTCCTTTGGGGCGGTTTCCCATTGTGGGTATGCTGGGGCACATTCATTGTCCTCTGTCTCTTGTCGGCAGCATTCATGTTTATCATGATGAAACGTCTCGAGAAGGTTGCAAAATAACGTATTCTTCAAAAAATATTAAAAAGAGAGCATTTCTGCTCTCTTTTTTTGTTGTATCCACAGCACAAAATTCTTGCAATCTATCATAGATTTAGGCTTTTCACCCTTGTGATAAACCCTTTTCACCTAGGTGATAAGCCTTTTTCACCCTTGTGATAAACTTTTGTCACCTACGTGATAAACTTAATACTGTGAGCCACTCGAATACTCTCTTTGAGGACTATAGGATTTTTCCTTTGCTTTAGTTGAATCACTCAGGTGGGACGCTACAAAGTTCGTTATCTGATCGATAAAAGTTAGATTGGTTAGATTAATAGTTCGCGCTGACGGCAGAAGAGGCCTGCAAATTTCTCATCCACAAATTCGATGGGCTCTTTA
The DNA here is from genome assembly GCA_902779535.1 of uncultured Bacteroidales bacterium. GTDB lineage: Bacteria > Bacteroidota > Bacteroidia > Bacteroidales > Bacteroidaceae > Phocaeicola. Next base: position 6,077 of record CACZBX010000005.1, on the reverse strand, counting down.
AAAATACCGAAAACCGAAGAGCCGGAACCACTCATCGAAGCATAAACTGCACCGAGGTCGTATAATTTATCCTTGATGGCCACAATGTTGGGATGATTGGGGAAGACCGACTTCTCAAAATCATTCACCAATAAGGATTTCCATTCCTCGATGGGCCGCCGGATAATCTCATTCAAAGGATATTCGGGCATTTTCGGATGAATATGGGCGTATGCTTCCTTTGTCGAGACGAAATCATCGGGTTTGACGAGGACCAGATAGTGATCTTTCAACGAAACTTCAACATCTTCGAAGATGTTACCGATACCTTTTGCTAGTACAGGGTGATTTTCGATGAAGAAAGCACAGTCGGCACCCAATGTAGAGGCGTAGGCTTTCATTTGTGGGGTCGTAAGATTCAATGAATACAGTTGATTGAGCATCTTAATCATGAGTGCGGCATCCGAAGAGCCGCCACCGAGACCGGCACCGCTTGGGATATGCTTATATAAATGAATGTCAACCCCCGGTATTTGTGGAAAATCTTTCCTGAGCAAGTGTAAAGCCTTGACTACAAGATTATCTTTCGGATCTCCTTCGATCGAGTTTCCTCTCACATGCAACGAATAATCGACTGCCGTCTGTGAAGTTTTTACCTCCAAGGCATCTTGTACAGGAATAGGATAAAACACGGTTTCTATGTTGTGATATCCATCATCACGTCGGTTAATAACTTGCAGGCCAAGATTTATTTTTGCATTCGGAAAGGTTAGCATACAATGGATTTTTTAAGTTATGGTGCAAAGTTAAAAGAAAGTTAGTAAACTCCTGTTTTTTCATCTATTTTCTCACGAAAATATTATTATCTTTGTTGCTCAAAAGTTAATCATATGCCAAACGAAAGAAGAACAACTCGAAATACCAAAGCCAACAAGACCGTGGCTATCGACGAATACGGCCATCTACAACCGCAGGCACTCGACCTTGAGGAAGCCGTTCTTGGTGCTTTGATGGTGGAAGGTGATGCGTTTTCTGAAATCAGCGAGATTCTCCGCCCGGAATCCTTCTACAAACATGAACATCAACTCATTTTTCAGGCGATCTCTTCGCTCGCCATGCAGCAACATCCGGTTGATATCCTGACTGTTGCCGAGGAACTCCGTAAGAAAGGGAACCTGGAAGAAGTGGGCGGACCGTTTTATATTACGCAGCTAAGCGGAAAAGTCGCTTCCTCCGCCAATATTGTCTATCATGCCAAGATCATCGCTCAGAAATACCTGGCCCGACAACTGATAACTTTTACCAGCAACATTCAGACGAAGGCATTCGATGAGATGCAAGACGTGGAAGACTTGATGCAGGAAGCTGAAGGTAAACTTTTTGAGATTTCTCAACAAAATATGCAGAAAGACTATACGCAGATCAATCCTGTTATTCGTGAAGCGTATGAGATGTTGAAGAAAGCAGCTGCCCGAACCGACGGTCTTAGCGGTTTGTCGAGCGGTTTTCATAATCTGGACAAGATTACTTCAGGCTGGCAAAACTCCGACTTGATTATCATTGCTGCCCGTCCGGCAATGGGAAAGACAGCTTTTGTCCTTTCGATGGCCAAGAATATGGCAATTGACCAGAAAATACCTGTTGCTATGTTCTCATTGGAAATGAGCAACGTACAATTGGTGAATCGATTGATCGTCAATGTGTGCGAAATCGAAGGCGAAAAGATTAAAAGCGGACAGTTAGCCCCATACGAATGGGAACAACTGGACTATCGAATCAACTCCATGCACGATGCTCCGCTGTTTGTCGATGATACGCCTTCTCTTTCCATCTTCGAATTACGGACTAAAGCCCGTCGATTGGTGCGTGAGCATGGCGTGAAGATTATCTTTATCGACTATTTGCAGTTAATGAACGCCAGCGGAATGAGTTTTGGCAGTCGTCAGGAAGAGGTAAGTACGATTTCCCGTTCATTAAAAGGACTTGCTAAAGAACTAAACATTCCGATTGTTGCATTAAGTCAGTTGAATCGTCAGGTAGAAAGTCGTGTTGCATCCGACAAAACGAATGGTTCTGAAGCAAAGCGCCCTCAGCTGAGCGATTTACGTGAGTCGGGTGCCATTGAACAAGATGCCGACATCGTTTGCTTTATCCATCGACCTGAATATTATAAGATCTATGCCGATGAAAAGGGAAACGACTTGCACGGTATGGCAGAGATCATCATCGCAAAACATCGTAACGGTGCCGTGGGCGACGTGCTCCTTCGCTTCCGAAGTGAATTCGCACGCTTCCAAAATATTGATGACGAACTGATCGTTCCTACGCCTAATCCGGATTATAAGGTGATCGGCTCGAAAATGAACCAACATAAAAATTCGGCAGATGTGCCGCCGCCATCCGATTTTCCGCCTAATGATCCGTTTGCATCATTAAGTCCATCCGACCAACCTCCATTTTAAAAAGTAAGATAATAATCGGATTTTTTGATAAAATAATACTATCTTTGCAAGTCAATAAAAAATTGTAAATAATAAGTGATATGAATATATCTTATAACTGGCTAAAAGAATACGTTGATTTCGACTTATCTCCAAAAGAAGTTGCTGCCGCTTTGACATCAATCGGACTGGAAGTAGGGGATGTAGAAGAAGTACAAACCATTAAAGGAGGGCTTGAAGGTATTGTTATCGGACAAGTTCTTACTTGCGAACCTCATCCAAACTCCGACCACATGCATGTTACGACCGTTGATTTGGGAACGGGCGAACCGACTCAGATCGTTTGCGGCGCACCAAATGTTGCTGCCGGACAGAAGGTTGTCGTTGCTACATTAGGTACCACTCTTTACAATGGTGATGAAAGTTTTACCATTAAGAAAGCAAAACTCCGCGGAATCGAATCAAATGGTATGATCTGTGCGGAAGATGAGATTGGTATCGGGACAAGTCACGCCGGCATTATCGTCCTTCCGGACGACGCCGTCGTAGGAACACCGGCTAAAGATTATTATCATATCGTAAGTGAATATGTGATTGAAGTGGATATCACTCCGAACCGTGCAGATGCTTGCTCACATTATGGTGTGGCACGCGACTTATATGCATGGTTGATTCAAAACGGTTATCAAGCTACGCTGAAGAAACCTTCTGTCGATGCTTTTGCTGTCGATAATCATGACTTGCAAATTGGCGTGGAAGTGGAGAATACAGAGGCTTGTCCTCGATATGCCGGCGTTACCGTCAAAGGAGTGACCGTAAAAGAAAGTCCGGAATGGCTGAAAAACAAACTGTCGCTGATAGGTCTTCGTCCAATCAACAATATTGTGGACATTACAAACTATATTCTGCATGCGTACGGACAACCGATGCATTGTTTTGATGCAGATAAAATCAAAGGAAATAAGATCGTAGTAAAGACGGTTCCGCAAGGTACCAAGTTTGTTACGTTGGACGGTGAAGAACGTTCGTTGTCGGATCGCGACTTGATGATTTGTAATGCCGAAGAACCGATGTGTATTGCAGGAGTTTTTGGAGGCTTGGACTCAGGTACAACAGAAGAAACACACGACATCTTCCTGGAAAGTGCTTATTTCCATCCTACGTGGGTTCGTAAAACGGCACGCCGTCATGGTCTGAGTACCGATTCTTCGTTCCGTTTTGAAAGAGGTGTAGACCCGAATAATACCATTTATGCGCTGAAAGCAGCTGCCTTACTGGTAAAAGAGTTGGCTGGTGGAACCATTTCGATGGATATCGTCGACAATTATCCTCAACCGATTGCCGACTTTGAAGTCGACTTTAACTTTGCTCGTGCTCTCTCGCTTATTGGAAAAGACATACCAGTTGAAGAGATTAAACGCATCGTTACCAGCCTCGAGATGAAGATTCTTTCCGAGAATACAGAAGGAATGAAACTTTTAGTTCCTGCTTATCGCGTCGATGTTCAACGTGAATGTGATGTAGTAGAAGACATTCTTCGTATTTATGGGTATAACAATGTGGAGATTCCAAACTCATTGAAGATGAGTTTAAGTGTAGAAGGTGAAGAAGACAAATCACTTCATCTACAGAACTTAGTGTCGGAACGACTGATTGGTTGTGGCTTCAATGAGATTCTTAATAACTCCTTGACAGCTTCTGCATATTACGATGAACTTCAGTCGTTTAAATCAGATAACTTAGTGCGTTTGATGAACCCATTAAGTAATGATTTGAACGTGATGCGCCAAACCTTATTGTTTGGTGGCTTAGAAAGTATCGTTCGCAATGCCAATCGGAAGAACGCCGATTTGAAATTCTTTGAGTTCGGTAATTGTTACACATATGACGCATCCAAAAAGAATCCGGATGTAGCCTTGGCTCCATATCATGAGAACAACCATTTAGGTTTGTGGATTACCGGCAAACGAATCAGCAACTCATGGATACATAAAGATGAGGACAGCAGTGTTTTTGAATTGAAAGCCTATGTCTTGAACATCCTGTCTCAAGCAGGTGTAAGCTTTGCTGCCGTTACTTTCGACAAGTTGGACAGCGATATTTATTCGGTTGCGAATGTTATTCAGACGAAAGGTGGAAAGACGTTGGCAACTTATGGAGTCGTAAGTGCAGCTATTCAGAAGAAATTCGATATCGATCACGAAGTTTATTTCGCAGATATCAACTGGACTGAGTTGATGCGGGCTATCCGTCAAGCTAAAGTAGAGTATAAGGAGCTGTCTAAATTCCCGGAAGTACGCCGAGACTTGGCGCTGCTCATCAATAAAGAGGTGACCTTTGCTGAGATTGAGCGTATCGCTTATCAGGCAGAACGTAAACTGTTGAAGAAAGTTGAGTTGTTCGACGTTTACGAAGGTAAGAATCTGGAAGCTGGTAAGAAGAGCTATGCCGTAAGTTTCTGGCTTCAGGATGAGAATGCAACCTTAAACGATAAAGTCATCGACAAGGTGATGTCGAAGATTGTAGGAAGCCTCCAGCATCAGTTAGATGCCAAACTAAGATAATTTATTAGAAACATTAAAATATTAAACCAATGGGAAGAGCGTTTGAGTATAGAAAAGCTACAAAGCTTAAGAGATGGGGACATATGGCCCGTACATTTACAAAGTTAGGCAAACAAATTGCAATCGCTGTTAAAGCAGGTGGTCCGGAACCTGAGAATAATCCGACATTACGTGGTATCATCGCCACATGTAAGCGTGAGAACATGCCGAAAGATAACATTGATCGTGCCATCAAGAACGCGATGGGTAAGGATCAAAGCGATTATAAGAGCATGACTTATGAAGGATACGGCCCTCACGGTGTTGCTATTTTTGTTGATACACTGACCGACAATCCAACCCGTACTGTTGCAGATGTACGCTCTGTCTTCAACAAATTTGGTGGTAACCTGGGTACAATGGGTTCGTTGGCTTTCTTGTTCGATCATAAGTGCGTCTTTACTTTCAAGAAGAAAGACGATGTTGAAATGGACGACCTGATTCTTGACTTGATCGACTACGGTGTTGATGATGAGTTTGATGAGGATGAAGAAGAAGGTACAATCACCATCTATGGTGATCCAAAGAGTTATTCAGCCATTCAAAAGCATTTGGAAGAGCAAGGTTTTGAAGAAGTCGGTGGTGATTTCACCTATATTCCGAACGATTTGAAAGAAGTGAGTGAAGAACATCGCGAAACAATTGATAAGATGGTTGAACGCCTGGAAGAGTTTGATGATGTTCAGAACGTATTCACGAACATGAAACCAGCCGAATAAGATGAAGTATTTATATAAAACACAAGGTACTTGCAGTAGTTTTATCGAACTTGATGTAGAAGATGGCGTTATTAATAACGTGTCTTTTATCGGAGGATGTCATGGAAATTTGCAAGGTATCTGTAGCCTTGTCAAAGGAATGAGGGTAGGAGATGTCCTTTCCAAACTGGAAGGAATCAGATGTGGTAGCAAAACTACTTCATGCCCCGACCAACTATGCAAGGCTTTGCGTGAGATGAAAGCTTAAACAATCGTTTATATTGTGAAGAGCGGCCATTACTCTTTTGTAATGGCCGCTCCTTTTTATTTAACGTGAGTTCGACGAAAAAAAATGT